>NZ_JAWLSC010000002.1:548542-809589 GCF_033142465.1 Rhodococcus sp. IEGM 1318 | reverse complement strand
TGTCGTCATCACGGCACCTCCCTCGCTGAGCATTCACTCAGCGTCTGGGGCCGAAACACCGATTAAGAAACAGTCCCAACTGATCAGCAGCATGAGCAAACCGACGATTCCGAACGCGGCCGCAGTGGAGGTGTTGGTGATTTGGGCGTCGGGTAGTTGGACTCCTAGGTCGTCCTTGGCGGCGGCGGCCAATGGCTTCAGTTTCTCCAGGGTGGACGCCGCGATCATGACCGGGAGCAAGGACGTGAAGGCTTGGGCTGCCAGAGTCATGGCGCTGTCGACGAGGCCGACTTCGAAAACGTCGACGGTTGCATCGGTCGCCAG
Source organism: Rhodococcus sp. IEGM 1318 (assembly GCF_033142465.1). Classification (NCBI taxonomy): domain Bacteria; kingdom Bacillati; phylum Actinomycetota; class Actinomycetes; order Mycobacteriales; family Nocardiaceae; genus Rhodococcus; species Rhodococcus sp. IEGM 1318. Next base: position 809,265 of record NZ_JAWLSC010000002.1, on the reverse strand, counting down.
GCGCCTGCTCGGTGTGCGTCTGGCCCACACCATCAAGCGATCGCGCGAATCGGAGTGCAGCTTCGGGAGCATGGAAGCAGTCTTGCTCAGATGAGGCCGCCGCGTCGCGCAGCCTTGAGCGCGTCGCGTCGGTTGCTCACCTCCAACTTGCGATAGATCCCGCGAAGGTGCGTCTTGATCGTGTTGACGGAGAGGAACAGCGTGTCGGCGATGGACTCCGTGGTGTCTCCCGAAGCCAGTTCGCGTAGCACGGTGTGCTCGCCCGGGGTGAGGATCGGCGCACTCACCAGCTCTTGTGGGCGTATTCGATTGCGTACCTGTTCGGCAAAAACTTCCTGATCTCCGAAATGTCCACTGAAATCGTCGAATACCGGCCGCAGGGCTGTGCCGTGGTCGAGGAAGGGGCGCAGGAGGCCACCGGTTTCTGCGGCGTGGAGAGCTTTGTGAAGAGAGCGAAAAGACTTGCGTTCGTGACCTGTTGCGGCGTGGATCCCGGCCTCGAGCGTCCATGCGTAGATGTGATGCGCAAGCAGCGGCTCTGCGGAGGATGCGAGAGCTTCGGAGACTTCGGCGAGGGCTTCTGCGAACTTGTTGGCAGAGAACGCGACGGCACCTCGTGCGAGGTGTATCTCGGAGGTCTCGCCGAACCGATCGGCCGCATCGCGTACGAGTCGGCCGGCCCATTCCACTTCGCCGACCGACAAACAAGCGTTGACGACGGGCGGTAGGAGAGCGAGGGTCGCCAACGCGAAGGTGCGTAGTCCGATCGCACTGAGCATGGCGTCGCGAATGTCGGCGGCAGTCGACCGTCGGTCGGCCGCGTCGTCGAGGCTGTGAAGCCCGAAGGTCACGACGGTATGCCAGCCGAACACTGGCGCGCTGGCGCCGAGAACGTCTGTGCTCCGATAGTTTCCGATGGTGGGGATGCGGTACGGAAGATCACCCGTGGCGCACAGGTACGCCGCGAAGGCGACCACCGACGCTGACAACTCGTACTCCGCTGTCGTCGTGATTCGGTGTTCGATCGCGTAGTCGAGAGCGTAGGTGGAATGCGCCCTCATCGCCACGATGTCGCCGCTGAGGGAAGCGACATACCCCAATCCGGTCAGTGACTTCAGGACGAATCGCGACCGGACCCGTAGTGCCCCGAGGGCGGCGGCCTGGGTGTACTCGACAGTCGCCCTTTCGAACTCGCGCCGGAGCAAGTGCGCCGTCGCCAATTCGAGGTGCACATAGGCCTCGACGTCGGAGTGGGTGCTGTTCGGGCGTCGCTGCAGGCGTGACACCAATGGTTGGTTATCGGAAGTTGCCGAAACGCAGGAGATTTCCAGGCTCATCGCCAGGAACAACGGATCGTCTGCAATGGGGGGATGAGTTGCCTCGAGAAGGTCGAGACATGTCATCGCGGAGGTCACGTCACCGGAATGGAGGGCGGCCGCTGCCAGAATCAGTCGGGTGATCGGGGATTCCGAGACCTGCGTCGGCGCGGATTCGAGGACTCGCACGACGTCACCGCTGTGACCGTCGAGTACGAGTCCCAGCCCGCAGCGTTCGAGAAACGCGAGAATACGGCACGGGTCGCCGATCGATACCTCGAGTTCGAGCGCCTCGAGTTCGAGATGATGGCTTTCGTACCAGGTTGCTGCGCGCACGTGTGCGCGATTCCTCTCGTCGTGATCGACGCGACGGAACTCTGCCCGAAGATGTTCACGCAACATCGGGTGATAGCTGAACCACGTTGTGTGGTCGGCCGAATCGGTACGGGTCACCGGGAAGTTGAACTGAATCAGAGAGTCGATCTCGGATCGTGCGTTCGAGTCGGTCAGAGTTTCCGCCAGTTGGGCGGAGAACGAATCGACTATCGATGTCCGCAGCATGAACGAGGTGATGGGTTCGGGTAAGGACGTCAGCACCTCGTCGACCAGGAAATCGGCGATCGGCCGTGGTGTGTGCGTGAATTCGTCCAGCGCGTCGGCGATGTCACTGCGGCCAGCCAGAAACGCTGCGGTGAGGCGAACAACAGCGCCCCACCCCTTGGTGAAGTCTTCGACGATTGCCAACTCGTCTTCGCCCAACATGATGTCGTATTCACTGAACATCGTAGTGATCTCGGAGCGGTCGAACGCGAGATCGGTGGATGCGAAGCGAGTGAGTCGACCGTCCAGAGCCAAACGATGCCACGTGAGGGGTGGTTCGTATCGTGCGGCGACGATGATCGACAGATTGCCTGGGGTGTGTGTGAGTATCCGATCGAGAAGACTGATCGACAGCGGATCGTGAAGTGTGTGAACGTCGTCGAGGATCAGCGTCGTTCGACGACCGTGCGTTTCGAGAGTTTCGGCGAAGTGCGCGAGCCATTGCTCCACCGGTCGCCTGGATCCCGTTTGCGCGGGAAGCCCCCGGACGGTCGGATCGATAGGCGTGGCGATTGCTTCGGCCAGGGATTCACACAGCACCGACACGTTGTTGTCGCGCTCGGCGAGAGTCAACCACGCCAGGTCCGCATCGGGGGAAGCTCGAGAATACTCGCGCGCCCAATCGGCCAGCAGCAAGGTCTTCCCGGCACCGGCAGGGGCGGACAGCAATCCCACGGGTCCAGGGCCGACGCCATCGGCAGCGGTGGACGCGGTGAGTTTGCGGTGCAGGCGCGGACGCGGGACCAGTCCTTTGACGGCCGACGGCGGGTGAAAGCGACCGTTGATCGGAGCGCCGGGCACGCGCGCACGCTCACCGCGCTGCGACGCGTCGAGTGTCACTGCAGCGGCATCACGAAATGGGCTGCTCATCCGACTCCTGTTCGACTGGCTCCACTGGACGCGACCGCTGGATCGAAATTTTGAACGAGTTAGATGATGCAGAACTACCCAATTCGGACACCTAATAAGCGCCCAAGTAAGAAATTCGGACCAAAGTCCCTGATTTAGTGGAGTGAGTTTCGAACTACGAACGGCGTTGCCAGTTCTACCGCCCGGACGGCGGGGTGCGAGCAAACCTCGAATATCGGTCGAATACCTTTTCCAGGCCCACGAGATCCGGATCTGACAACAAGGCTGCCAGAAGTACACGTGCCTGCCCGGCCCGAAGATCGGTGGAAAATACAGCGCCTGCGGCGATCAAGTCGTGGCCGCCACCGCCGCCGCCGTAAACCGGGGAGATTGGCCCCGAGGGCACCCGAGTTGTCACGGCTACCGGAATGTGAGCGTCTACGCAGTCTCGGACGGCCTCGACGATCGTCGGATTGGCATTTCCCGAACCGAGTCCGTCGAGAACAAGTCCCAGCGCCCCGGCGTGCACGCAAGCGTCGATCTGAACGCGATCTGCCCCGGGATACACGGCGATGATGTCGACGCGGGTGTCAGAAATCGGATGCCACGGCAATGGTTCGGGAGTGCGCAGCAGGGCCGGGTCGTGCACGGAGCGGAAGGCATCGAGTGCCGTCGTATCGGCCTTTCTTGTACCTGCGGCCGGATGGACCGAACCGCCGAATGCGATGAGGACACCACGCCCGTGTGACGAGATGTCCAGCCCGGCTGAGATCGCCGCGGCGAGATTCGAACGAGCGTCGGATTCGGGATGGTCGAACGTGCGCTGCGCCCCGGTGAAGACCACCGGGCGTTGATCGTCGTGGTGCAGGTCCAACAAGAACGCAGTTTCCTCCATCGTGTCGGTGCCGTGAAGCACGACCACCGAGTCGAGTCCGGGATCCTTCAATTCATCGGCTACGGCATCGCGAACACGATCCATATCCGCGAAGGTCATGCTGGAACTGTCCTTCGACATCACGTCCACGACCCGAAGCTCGATGTCGGTCTGCTCATTGCCGAGCAGATCTGCACCGGTGATTGCGGGCCGGCTGATTCCCTGCGCATCCCGGGTGCTGGCGATGGTGCCTCCGGTAGTCACAACTGCGACTTTCGACACTGTGGTCCTTTCACGTCATGCTGCGGGGGATAGATGGCCAACGCGCTTACACGATTCCTGGCGCCGTACCAACCAATCATCAACAGCGGTGCGATGATCGCGATGGATCCGACGGTCCACGTTCCAACAGGGTTGTCGAATGCCATCAACACGATAACGACCGCAAGAAAGATCAGTGTCGCGATCCCTGTGTACGGTGCGCCGAATATGCGGAATGGAGGGCGAGTGACTTTGCCTTGTTTCGCAAGTTGCCAGAGCTTCAACTGGCACAACACTATTACCGCCCACGCACTGATGATGCCGAGGGCCGCAAGATTGAGGACTATTTCGAAGGCTTGCGCTGGGACAACAGCATTGAGCCCGACGCCGAACAGGATGACTACACCGGTGAGTGCGATTCCCCCGTACGGCACTCCAGCTTTGTTCATTTTGGCAGCGAAGGCAGGCGCCGAGCCTGCCATCGCCATCGAATGGAGTATTCGTCCGGTCGAATACAATCCGGCGTTGAGGGAAGACAAGGCTGCCGTGAGAACGACCAGATTCATGATCGCATCCGCGCCTTGGATGTTGATCGAACCGAAGAATGTGACGAATGGACTTTCACCGGCGTGGTACTCCGTGTACGGGAGCAACAGCGAGAGCAGTAGAACCGATCCCACGTAGAAGACGAGGATCCGAATGATCACTGTGTTGATCGCCTTGGGTATCACCTTCCGGGGATTTTCGGTCTCTCCTGCCGTGGTTCCCACGAGTTCAATTGAAGCGTAAGCGAACACGACGCCCTGAATCACGACGACTGCCGGCAGTATTCCGTTGGGGAACAGCCCACCGTTGTCGGCGATCAGGCTGAATCCGGAGGAATGCCCTTCGATGGGCGTGCCGAAGAGTACGAAATAGACACCGAACCCGAGGAACGCGGTCAACGCCACGACCTTGATCAACGCGAACCAGAACTCCAGCTCGCCGAAGACTTTCACGGACACCAGATTCAGTCCGAGAACCAGTACCACCGCGATCAGAGCGAACATCCACTGATCGATGTGCCCCAGTGGCGCCCAGTACTTTTTGAAGAAGTTCATGTACAACGCCACAGCCGTGACATCGACCACGGCAGTCATTGCCCAGTTCATCCAGTACAGCCAACCCGCAGCGAAAGCCATCTTTTCGCCGAAGAATTCACGTGCGTAGGAAACGAAGGATCCGGAAGTCGGTCGGTGCATCACCAGTTCGCCGAGTGCCCTCAGGATCAGGAACGCGAAGAACCCGCACAGCGCGTACACGAGAACCAAGGCCGGGCCCGCCTGTTGTAGTCGCCCTCCTGCACCCATGAAAAGGCCGGTTCCGATCGCACCACCGATCGCTATCATCTGAATCTGTCTGGGGCCGAGCGCCTTCTGATATCCGAGATCCTCTTCAGTGGCAACTACGGCGTGAGGTGCCTCTTCTCGTTCGACGGTCATCAAACCTCCTCCGCAACGGCGGTAGCATGAGACTTCTCGCCCGAAACGCGGAGGTTGGCGAGATGTTCGGGGCTGAGCAACCGATCGAGTTCCTCGCGGTCGAGCAGGCCGGCTTCGATTACGAGATCGGCGACGCGGCGCCCGGAAATCAACGCCTCCTGGGCGATCCGAGTGGACGCGGTATATCCGATGTAGGGGTTGAGCGCGGTGACGAGGCCGATGGAGTCTTCGACTCGCGCGCGCAGCAGTTCGGTGTTGGCCGTGATGCCGAGTACGCACCGGTCCGCCAGAATGCGGCAAGCCGCGCCGAGGTGTCGCATTCCTTCGGACAGTGAGTGCACGATGATCGGCTCGAAGGCGTTGAGTTGGAGCTGCCCGGATTCCGCAGCCATCGTGATCGTCACGTCGTTGCCGATGACTTCGTACGCGACCTGATTGAGGACTTCGGGAATGACCGGATTGACCTTGCCCGGCATGATCGACGAACCTGCCTGCACCGGTGGAAGATTGATCTCGTTCAATCCTGCTCGAGGACCAGAGGAGAGGAGCCGAAGATCGTTGCACACCTTGGACAACTTCACAGCGACCCGCTTGAGTACGCCGGAGAGGTGGACGAACTGGCCCACGTCTTGGGTCGCTTCGACCAGATCAGTTGCCAACACCAGCGGCAGTCCGGTCAACGCGCCCAGGTCGGAACAGGCCACCTCGGCGTAGCCGGCAGGTGCGTTGAGGCCAGTGCCGATAGCAGTGGCGCCGAGGTTGATCTCGTGAACGAGTAGAGCGGCCTCAGCCAGACGCGCCCGGTCCTCCTCAATCATGACCGCGTAGGTGCCGAACTCCTGACCCAGAGTCATCGGCACGGCGTCCTGCAGTTGGGTGCGTCCCATCTTCACTGTGTCGGCGAACTGGAGAGATTTGGTCGTGAACGCATTCTGAAGTACATGAAGTGCATCCAGCAGGTCCTCGATCGCGAAGATCGTGGAGATATTTACGGCCGTGGGGTAGACGTCGTTGGTCGATTGGCTCAGGTTCACGTGCTCATTGGGGTGAAGTCGTTCGTAGTCGCCGCGCTGGTGGCCGAGGATTTCCAACGCGCGATTGGCGATGACCTCGTTGGCATTCATGTTCGTCGACGTTCCGGCGCCACCTTGGATGACGTCCACCACGAACTGTTCGTGCCACCGACCGTCCACGATTTCCTTGCATGCCTGTGAGATGGCCTCGGCGCGCGGGCGGTCGAGGATGCCCAGCTTCTCGTTTGCGCTGGCTGCGGCCCACTTGACGTAAGCGATGCCGCGGATCAGATGCGGGTTCGTGGCGATTGTTCGACCAGTGATCGGGAAGTTCTCCATTGCGCGCAAGGTGTGGATACCCCAGTACGAATCGGCTGGAACTTCGCGATCGCCGAGTAGATCGTGTTCTGTTCGCGTTTCGAGCACTTGATCAATTCCTCGTGTCTCTTCGCGCAAGCATCACTCTGCGCGGTGGGTGTATTTCGGGATCGCAGCGCTGACGGACATGTAGTAGACCCGCCCAGCTATCGGGCTATCAGGCTGTCTGACAGGTGTCATTGTTACCTCGCTCACTCAGGCACGTCAACCCTTCACCAGGTGCGATGTTTGACGCGGGACTTCGGCAGTCGCGACAATGACGGCATGAACCTGTCAGACAGCTGGGCCACCAGGCGACCCGTCGCCGCGCGGGTGAGTGCTGCCGAGGCAGTTCTCGCAGACCTCCGTGCCGCAATAACCTCCGGAGAACTGGCAGTCGGAGAGCGGCTCCCGTCCGAGGCGTCCCTGGCCGAAAGACACGGGGTCAGTCGATCGGTCATCCGTGAAGCCCTGCGCTCGTGCCATGCTCTCGGGCTCACTGAGACAAAATCCGGGCTCGGCACCTTCGTCGTCAGCGACTCGATAGCGCGAGACCTCGACTTCGGCAGTTATGCGGCCAACGAATTGGTCGAAGCGCGGCCTCATGTCGAAATTCCGGCCGCAGGATGGGCTGCCCAACGACACACAGTGGAGGAACTGGCGGCCCTCCGCGGACTGGTTCAACAGATGCGTGAGGAAGATGACCCGCTCGTATGGGTTGCACTCGATGCGCAATTTCACGGACTGATTGCAAAAGCCAGTAGAAATCGGGTCTTCGAGTCGGTAATCGTCGATATCCGTGAAGCGTTGACAAGGCAATCCGAGACACTCAATCTTGTTGCCGGTCGCCAGGAAAAGTCGAACAAGGAACACGAACGAATAGTCGAAGGAATCGCATCCGGGAGTTACGACCACGCCTCCAGGGCGATGGCCGAACATCTGGACGCCGTCAGGATGACGCTTGAAACTCTTGTCCAAGAAAGTGATCCGCTGTGACGGCGCGGCCGCGTAGGTCTGTCCTCGCCTGCGCAATCTTCGCGGTATCAGTGACCGGAGCGTTGGCGGGTTGCAGTTCGTCCGACACCTCGGTGGCACCGACTACCGCGTCGTCTGTGACTACCACGGCAGCCGCACCGCCTACGAGTGCCTTGTCACCATCGACGCCGGAATCAGAACGCGCCCTCTTCGACGCTGTAGACCGCAATGACCCGGCAGCGATCACCGCTGCCCTGGATGCCGGCGCGAACATCGAAGCTCGCGGCGGAGGCGAACGCACTCCGCTCGTCGAGGCCACCAAGAACAACGCCGTCGCCGCGGCGTCGACGTTGATTCTTGCCGGGGCAGACGTGAATGCGAAGGACTCCATGCAGGATTCGGCCTTCCTGTATTCCGGAGCTGAGGGATTGAACGAGGTTCTGGCGCTCACGCTCACCCACGGCGCGGACGTCGACAGCGTGAACCGTTACGGCGGTACGGCTCTGATTCCCGCGAGTGAACACGCGCATGTCGAGACGGTCCGGATGCTGATCGCTGCCGGGGTCCCGGTCAATCACGTCAATGATCCAGGGTGGACTGCCCTACTCGAAGCTGTTGTGTACGGTGACGGATCCGCGCGCTATGTCGATGTGATCACCCAGCTCCTCGACGCTGGGGCAGATCCCTCGATCCGGGATGCGTCGGGAAAGACCGCGTTGGACAATGCCGAAAGTCGTGGTCAGGCAGACGTTGTGGCGCTGCTTCAATCGCGGAGCTGACGCCAACGAGTCGGGCTGACTCCGTAGGCCTGCCGAAAGCGTCGGCTGAAGTGGCGGACACTCATGTCCGTCGCACCCGGTGTTTCCAGGATCGAAACGGGCATGTCCAGGCTTACCGCAGTTTCTCGCTTTTCGACGAGAGCGAAGGAAACGCATGAAGATCTCACGTGTATTCACAGCAGTTCTGGCAATGCTCGTGACAGTCGCGGCCGGACTGATCTTCGGCTCTGGCGCCGCGGTGGCAAGCCAACTGTCGTTCTGGTTCACGGCGCCTTTGCCGACGCGACCAGTTGGGACGGCGTCGCCGCCGACTTACGCTCGCGCGGCTATCGAGTCGTGGTGCCGGACAATCCTCTGCGTGGGCCGGCTTACGATGCGTCCGTGATCGAGAAGACGGTTGCGGACATCGACGGACCCGTCGTGCTCGTAGGCCACTCGTACATCGCGGCGGTTGCTCCGGTTCAGGGAGAACCGGTACAGATCACGATCGATCCGATCCGATTCCCGGGCAGCCAATTGCTGCCGCCGGCTCTGGGATTGAAGATCGTGGACGATCCTCACGCGATCGGCGGTAAGAATGTCGACGGCGATGTCACGGACGAGTATTTCCATTCCGTCTTCGCTCCGGACGTTTCCGACGAGACAGCGGCAACGATGTTGGCGCATCAGAAGTCTGCGGCTTTGTGGGCGAACCTCGAGCTCGGCGGGCCTCCGTCGTGGGCGAACACACCGAGCTGGTATCTGGTCGCCGGTGAGGACCGAGTGATCCCCGCGACGGCGCAGCGGTTCATGGCAAACCGGATGGGAGCGAACACGAGCGAACTACCGACGTCACATGCATCGCTGGTTTCACAGCCAGGGGCAGTGGCAGACGTGATCGTGGCGGCCGCTCACGGTTGAGTGAGCGACCGCCACGAGAGAAGAACAGGGTCAGGCGGAAACGATCACCGAGGAGCCGTGGCCGAACAGGCCCTGGTTGGCGGTGATTCCGATGCGAGCACCTTCGACCTGGCGGCCTTCGGCCTGTCCACGAAGCTGCCAGGTGAGCTCGCAGACCTGCGCAAGTGCCTGTGCGGGAACGGCTTCGCCGAAGCACGCGAGTCCGCCGGACGGATTGACCGGGATGCGGCCACCGATGCTGGTGTCACCCGCACGTAGAAGGTGCTCGGCCTCGCCGCGCTTGCACAGCGCGAGGTCTTCGATCCAGTCCAGTTCCACGGAGGTAGCGAGGTCGTAGACTTCGGCGACGTCGACGTCCTCGGGAGAGATCCCGGCTTCCTCGTACGCGGCGTAGCCGATGGATTCCTTGAACGTGCGCTCCGGAGCCGGGACGGCGGAGCTGGAATCGGTGGAGAAGTTCGGCATATCCATGATCGTCTGCGGGAACGTCGGCGTGACCGTCGAAATAGCCTTGATGCGAACAGGTTCCGCGATGCCCATCTTGCGGGCGTATTCCATCGACGTCAGCAAGATTGCGGCGCCGCCGTCGGACGTCGCGCAGATGTCGAGCAAATGCAAAGGATTGGACACCACGGGGGAGGCCAACACGTTCTCGACGGTGACTTCCTTGCGGTAGCGCGCATTCGGATTATTGAGCCCGTGCTTGGCGTTCTTGACCTTCACGTTGGCGAAGTCCTCCGCGGTGGCGCCGTAGAGGTCGATGCGACGACGCGCGTTGAGCGCGAAGTAGGCTGGGTTGGTCATACCCATGAGGCGGAAGCGCAGCCAGTCCGGGTCGTCCCAACGCTCACCGGCAACGGGAGCGAGGAAGCCCTTGGGCGTGGTGTCGGCACCGACAACCAGCGCAACCTCACTGAGACCGGCCAGGATTCGGGCGCGTGCGGTATCGAGTGCCTGGGCTCCAGTCGCACACGCGGCGTACGACGTGGCGACGCGAGCGCCGTTCCAGCCGAGTGCCTGCGCGAAGGTGGCTCCGGCGACGTATCCGCCGTAACCATTGCGGACGGTCTCACCACCGACGATGAAGTCGACGTCCTGCCAGTCAACGCCCGAATCGGCGAGCGCGGCGCGAGCGGCGGCAACGCCGTACTTCACGAACGACTGTCCCCACTTGCCCCACGGATGCATGCCCACACCGAGTACTGCGACGTCTTTGCTCATGACTGCGACTCCTGATCGGCGGCGACAGGCTTCCAGCGCCACGTCGTACGTACTCCGGTTTCGTCCGTGTACAGCGGCTCGACAACCAATTCGACGGTATTGCCGACCTTGAGATCGTCGACGCCGAATCCGTCGGCCACCTGCCCGAGGATGACGATGCCCTCGGGCAGTTCGACTGCGGCGAGAGCAAAAGGCTCGTACGGATCCGAGCGCGGGATGTACGGCGGCGGGGGCTGGTACTGCGCGTCGGTGTACGACCAGACAGTGCCGCGGCGGGAGAGTTCCACGTCGTCGAACTCCTCGCTGAAGCAGCTCGGGTTCTTGCAGAACGTCGCCTCACGAGGGAAGGAAATGGTGCCGCAGGATTGGCACTTCGTGCCGATCAGAGCAGGTTCGTCGCCGGTGGTGAACCAACCCTCTACTGCAGGTGTCACACTCCCGTTCGGCGCCGGCGTTGCAGTCTCGCTCATGCAATCCTCATCTGGTTGGCGAGCCTGATCCGGGGGGATCGTGAGCTCGCTGTGCCGCTTACTGGAACAGGTTGCAGTATTACACGATTTTGGCCGCTGACGGGCATATATTTTCGCTGAGTGGGACGCTGCCGGAACGCAGACAGCCCCGCCGGGCAGACGAGTCTGCAGGCGGGGCCGTGTGCGTGAAAGCAGCTGTTTACCGGTAGCGGATCAGCGAGCGCGAACGGGTCGACCGAATCGACGCGTCGGTTTCACCCGGGCCGCAGCGTCGAGAATGGAGGTGATTTCGACCTGGTCCAGAACCTTTTCGCGGACACGGTCGTGCGCAGCGCCGCGTTCCAGTTCCGCCTTGTCGATGGCGTGCCAGCCCTCGCGGTCGACTACGTCGGACTGTCGCGCCCGGACCAGACGATCGACTGCGGAGTCGTCGGCGACCGGATTGGTCAGGCGTCCGTCGTTGAAGTCGTCGACGAGCATCCTGATCGTTTCCTGCGCGCAGGACTTGTTGGTGCCGATGAACCCACTCGGTCCGCGCTTGATCCAACCGGTCGCGTAGACGCCGGTGGCGGGATCACCGTTCGGAGCCTCGAGGACGCGGCCGTGCTCGTTCGGAATGACCGAACCACGCTCGTCGAACGGGACGCCGGTGATGGGCACTCCGCGGTAGCCGATCGAGGTGAGGACCAAACCGGCATCGATGGTCTCGGTATCGCCGGTCGCCTCGATCTGCACGGTTCCGTTGGCGTCGACAAGGGCGTTGCGAGCGAACTCGATTCCACTGACATGATCGTCGCCGGTGATCGACGTCGGCGTGAGCAGGTAGCGCAACGTGATGCGCTTGTTGCCGACGTCGACGTGATCGCGGTTCTTCAGGGCTTCGAGGAGACGCAATTTCTGCTCGACGGCATGCGGAAGCTCGCCGCGTTTTGCCAGTTCTTCGGTGGCCGAGTCGAGAACCATGTCGTCGGGTCCGACGGACAGTTCGATGTCCGGCAGTGCCATCAGGCCGGTGAACTCGGGGACTGTGAACGCGGACTGCGCGATTCCGCGTCGACCCACGATGACAACTTCTTCGACGCGACTCTTCCGCAGAGCGGCGAGTGCGTGAGCGGAGATGTCGGTACCCGCCAACTTCTCGGGATCGGCCGTCAGGATACGAGCGACGTCGAGGGCGACGTTTCCGTTTCCGATGATGACCGCGCGGCGATGCGAGAGGTCGAAGACGTCGTCGGCGTGATCGGGGTGGCCGTTGTACCAGGCCACGAAGTCGGTGGCCGAGGCCGTGCCGGGCAGATCAGCACCGGGAATGCCGAGACCACGGTCGGACGAAGCGCCGACTGCGTAGAGCACCGCATGGTGATTTTCGAGCAGTTCGCTGTGCGAGATGTGCTTGCCGATCTCGACGTTGAGATAGAACTCGAAACCCTTTTGCGCGGCGATCTTGTCGAACAAGCGGGTGACCTGCTTGGTCTTCTGATGGTCCGGAGCAACGCCGGCGCGAACCAAGCCGTAAGGCACAGGAAGGCGATCGAAGACGTTGACCTGCACGTCGGGCTGCGTCAGCAACTCGTCCGCTGCATACATTGCGGACGGGCCGGAACCGACGATCGCTACGCGCAACGGCGGTCGGCCCTTGTCGACGTGAGCTGCCGGGATGACCTTGGCGAGAAGCGGCCGGGGCCGCTCTTCCTTGTAGAAATCCGCGTTGATGGACAGGAAGACTCGCTGCGGGTCGGTCAGCTTCGATTCGGGGACGATGGCGTCGACCGGGCAGGCCGAGACACATGCCCCGCAGTCGACGCAGGCCTGCGGATCGATGTGCAGCATCTCGGCGGTGAGGAAGTCCGGCTCGTCCGGCGTCGGATGGATGCAGTTGACCGGGCAGGCGTAGACGCACGAGGCGTCGCTGCAACAGGACTGCGTGACTACGTGTGGCATGGCGCTATGAGTCCGATCTCGACTGTCCGGGAGCTACGCGGCGGCGTTGTGCGAGCTGCGGTGGGGTTCGCTACGGAAGCGTGATGCGCGGCCGTCCATCTTGCAGGCCTTCCACACCAAGCGCGAGGCACGGTTCATCAGGCCGGTGTCGGTGGCCAGCATGCGGACGTCGCCGAAGTAGTTGCGCAGGGTCTGACGCGATTCGGGCAGATCCCAGAACAGGTCCTTCTTCACGGACTTCGGGATGTCGAACTGCTTCCAGAAGGACTTCGGCGGGATGACGATGGCGTCGCAGAGAATGCGCATGACGATCGGGAACAGCAGCGAGAGGACAAACCGGTTCGGGCGTGACATCAGCGGGATGCGACGACTCAGAAGCTTGTGCGCGAACGAGATGTGACGTGCTTCCTCGGCTACGTGGATAGCCATGACCGACTGCATGATCGGGTGGATCTGGCCGCCGGCGCGCAGGATGCTCTTCTGAATGTGGTCGATCGGCTCTTCACCGGCGAGGACACCGACGAAGAACAGTTCGGGGAACGGACCCGCAGCAAGGGGGATGAAGGGTGCAAGCATCTTCATCGGACGGCTCATGCCGGGAGCGTCGGCACCGATGCGGTTGACCATCTCCTGGAACATCATCGTGTGGTTGCACTCTTCGACGGACTCGTGCGTGCAGTAGCGCGCCTCGGCCGAATCGTTGGGCAGCGTGAAGACGTACTGCATCATGCCGCGGATCAGGATGTTCTCGAACTGGAGACCGACCTTCGCGACGTTGGCCTGGCGCCACATACCGATTTCGATCTGCTTGGCCTCGGACTGCGCCTGGTACCAGGGGTGTGCACCCAGCGGGTCTGTCTCGGCCGGCAGGATCCAGCGGCGATCGTTGGGGACGACGGCGAACTCGGGGGAATCCCAGTCGATGTCGAGGTACGGGTCGAAGTGCTTGTGCACCGAGCCCTCGGACAGGAGTCGAAGCGTCTCGTTGTACGAGTCGTCGGATGCTTCTGCGCGCTTGTCGAGCGGCGATGTGAGCGTCATGGCGTCTCCTCTTCGTTTCGGTCACCGCTGGTGTTTCTCGCGGTATTCGGTGGAATCGAGGGCCGGTTGTGTGATCGCTGGCACTCGGTCTGGGTTTAATGTAACCCGAGGTATCAGGAAAAGCTAGTGGCAGATACTCCTGAATCTCGACGAATTCTTGACACGGCCGAAACGGCGCCATAACTTACTTTTGAGTAATTTCCGCGGGTGCGTCCGAAGTGGGCTGTTCAGGGACGGGTTCGCACCGAATCGCACGCGAAGATCGAACCGAGGCCGACGTGATCAGATCGATTCTCAGCAATCTTGCATTGAGTCCGCCGACGCGTCTGCGCTCACTTGTTCCGTCGCGTGGCGTCACGCTCTCCGACAAGACGATCGTTCTGACAGGAGCTTCCTCGGGGATCGGTGAGGCGACTGCTCATCTCTTGGCCCGCCGAGGGGCCGAGATGATCCTGGTTGCGCGCGGTGAGGAAAACCTCGAACACGTACGCGACGAGATCCACCGCAGGGGCGGATGGGCGCACATCGTGCCTGCGGACCTCTCCCGCGGGGAAGCCGTCGACGAACTCGCGGAGACGATTGCGGATCGATTCGGGTCGATCGACATCCTCGTCAACAATGCGGGTCGCTCGATCCGGCGTAGTGCGTTGGATTCGGTGGACCGATTCCACGACTACGAGCGCACCATGGCACTGAACTACTTCGGACCTACACGACTGACGTTGCGTCTGCTGCCCGCAATGCTCGAGGCGAAGTCCGGACACATCATCAACGTCGGAACCTGGGGAGTTACTGCCGGGGTGATGCCCAGGTTCAGCGCCTATCACGCGTCGAAGTCTGCTCTCAGTGCCTTCGGTCGAAGCCTCGGAGCGGAGTGTCACGGCACCGGTGTCGATGTCACGACAGTGCAATTCCCGCTCATACGAACACCGATGATCGCGCCGACGGCTGACTACGTGAGCCAGCCGGCGCTGACAGCCGATCAAGCTGCGTCGTGGATCTTGCGGGCGATCAACACTCGCCCCGCCGAGATATATCCGCGGTACGCGGGACTTCTCCGGGCAATCGACGTTGTTTCCCCTTCTGCCACCGACGCTCTCGTGCGAAGGGCCGGGATCTGAGGGGCTGGGATTTGACCAAAAACGCGCGTCAGCGCCGGGGCATGGTTCGTCCCCGGTGCTCATGTATTCAGTTGTCGCGGTTCAGGCTGCTGTGGGTGGGCTGTTCCCGCCGATCGGGTGCTGATTCGGGTCAACGGACATCGGCGGGTAGAACACCGTCTTTCGATCGGGGCCGATCTCGACCCGCCATTCGGTGTGGTGCAGTGTCCGATGATGATGACCACACAACAAGATCAGGTTGTCGAGATCCGTTGGGCCACCGTCACTCCAGTGAACGATATGGTGAGCATCGCACCACCCCGACGGAGTCCCGCACCCCGGGAACGCACACCCACCATCACGCACCGCCAACGCTCGCCTTTGCGGAACCGTCGCCGTTCTCGCTTCCTTGCCGCAGTCGAGCGGAACACCATTCTCATCCAACAGGATCCGGGTGACCGTGCAGTCGCACGCCAGCATCCGGGCGGTGTCGATGCTGATCGGGCCCACCCAATCCGTCCACGCGAACCCCAACTCCTCGGTCGACGGCAGCAAGTCCTTCAAAGCCTGCATATCGGTCATGTCTTTGGCGCTGGCTGTGACAGTGATGTGCGGTTTCACCCCACCCTCGATCGGACCCAACCCTGCCCGCTCGTACCGCCGCAGTAGTTCACAAAACCCGTCGGCCCGCCGCAATGCCGGCGTGCGGGTGTCTTTGACGCCGTCCTTCTCCGGTGTCGGAGCCGACAGACTCGACAACAACGTGATCAGACGCGCCCCGTTCACCGCGTCCAGATCACCCTTCACCGACACGCGCCCGTACAAGCCTTTCGAGGCATAGAACTCGTTGCGCTCCGAATCCTCACCCACCGGAACGCCGTCCGCACGGTTGCCGTACTGCTTCTCGATCCTCCGGATCGCCGCCCGCACCGCATCACAATCCGCAATGTTCTTCGATGCCAGATCAAGCAAGATCCCGCGGGCCTTGTCCACATCCGCCGGCGTCATGTTCTTCGGCGGGTGCTGACAAAACGACGCCACCTGACGAGCCTTCAACGCATCCACATCCCCGCGGTGAAATGCATCCCCGACAACAGGTTCGAGCATCAACAACCGTGCCAACCCGACCAACAGGCTGCACTCACCGATCTCCAAATTCGTCGAACCATGCAACCACTGCGCGATCACCCGAAAACCCTTCCCGACCAAAGTCTCCCGGGAAAACATCTCCACGATCAGCAGCACCATCCGCGACTGCAACTCGTGCCGGACACGCACCAGATCCAGAACCTCGCTCTTGAGGTCCTCACCATCCAGCTGCCATGCATCCCGGCTGTCCATGCGGCAATCATATTCGAACACAGATTCGAACGCAAGAACAAATTGATCAAAAATTGCTGCTGTTAAACCGATTTCGGCATTTCGGACATTCGGTTCTCGGCGGGTTGCCGACGCAGTCCATGTGCGCCGACGAGTGCGAGCGCCATCATCAACCCGGAGCACAACAGCATCACGGCAGTCTCGATGAACTGAAAATGCCAGTACCGGCTCTGCGGGTGATAGACCACGGCATGGTGATCGATTCCCTGTTCTCGAAGGCAGTTGTCGATTTCGAGGTCTTGCTGCTGGCGATCGGAATTGTCTGAGCCCCAGCACATTGAGTAGTCGGCGTCGATGATGTTGCCGTCCGTATCGGCGAAGCCGGCACCGATGACCCATCTCGAGTCGAGATTTTGATACGGCGACGGTGCGTATTCCGCTGCACGGGCCAGTCCGTCGATGGGTTGGACGTCGATGTCGGGAGCCGTGTAATGCTCGCGGACCATCGCGCTCAGTGCGACGGGCAGGATGAAGAACACGAGAAGAGTCGTGACCATTGCGACGACGGTGTTGCGTACGAGCAATGCGGCCGCGCTGCCGGTGACCATGGCGACAAAGGTGTAGGCGCCGAGGACGATTCCCGTCGTGTGAAAATTGGGGAACTCCATCAAGGAGAACGAGGTCATTTCATCTGTTGCGGTTGCTCCCCGACCCAGCGAATGGGTCCAGCCGAGCACCAAACCCAGGAGTGTCATCGCAAGCGTGACCGGCACGAAGACCACCAGGATCCGCAAGAAATACCACCGAACAAGGCTGGTGGATTCCCGAAGATCGAGATTCTCGGGCCCCTGCTCGAAATCTCTCGAGAATGTAGTGACGCCGACCAGCATTCCTGAGACGAACGGTAGTAGAAGTACGAGAAGCGTCGTCAAGGTGAGAGCGGTGTCGGCGCGGCAACCGCCACCTCCGTCGTACCAGCGTGAGCAGATATCTCCGAAAACCCAACTCTTGCCTGAACGCTGAACGAACCATCCTGAAATTGCGGCGGTCAGGATCAGGAGGAATATCACCGCCAATGACCATACGATCTGCCCTCGGCATTGTCGCCAGGTCGCGTAGATCATCGGCGTACGCGACTCGGTGATGTGTTGATGCGTCTCATGATCAGACAATACTGTTCGTTTGGTGATATGCACGGATTTCGAAAGCCGATACCCCGGATTTGATCCGAGGTATCGGCCCGAGCTCAGCAGAAGAAGCTGAGCGAACTGATTGCCGCGTTCTGATCAAGTTGGCCGGCATCTCCGACGTTGCCGGCGGCGACTGACAGATCTTGAAGGGAGAGAATAGCGTCCATTGTTATTTCCTTTGTTGATCGGTTCTTACCGATGGATTTGATCGATCGAATTTTCTTGCGGTACTGATCTAATTTCAGGTTCTTGGCCTGATACTTCTGTGCTCCAATCTCCCGGTGGTGATAACTTCCGAACAATTAGGAGATGTGGCAGTTCGACGCACACATCAGTGGAAACGGCTGTCGGGCAGTTGCCGAGCCGGTATGTCGGAGCAATGCCAGTATTCCTGCAGATCCGGTTGCCCAATCTGTCGAGAGTCTCAAGTTCTGCTCACCTGGAAAGTGCAGGCTTCCTTGATGATTGACGGAGTGCAAACCCAGAAGCTGTAACTGTTGGGCCAATGTGCTTCCGCAATCGGCGTCGGCATAGGGGGTCGTGGAGAGCTGGACCAGAAAGAGAATCAATCCAGCTCGACCGTTGAGCAGCCCAGCTTGAGCGGTGAATTCGACTGTGGTGGAGCGGGATATCGCACGCACCGCAGCCGCGTAGCGCGGTTCGTCGACATGGCGCAGAAGCTGTAGAAGCACTAGGCCCACACCGACGGATCCCGATCCGAGATACGGCATCGTCCGGCGCTCCTCTCTCAGCTGCATCGACCCGTCAGGGCAGATCTGCATCACAGACAGATCGATGTCGACGAGCTGGCGTGCATGTTCCAGCGATCGAGGGTCACCGCTCAGTTCGTAGTGGCGAGTCCAGAACAGCGCTTGTCCGCTCGGTCCCCGCATCAGCCCACCTCGGCCGGCCACTGCCCAAGGTGTTCCGTCGGTGTCGCGGACATGCAAGCAAGCAGCTGAAATTCGTTCGCGCAGAGTCTCGGCCACGACAGCGAGAGCAGGTGACACCGTCGGTCGTGAAGCCGATTCCTCGAGCAGAAGGCAACCGATTCCGGAAAGGCCGCTGAAGAGGCTGGAGTCGAGCTCGTCGAGTGGGGCTCTGCATAAAGTCTCGACCCATCTGTCGGCAGTCGAGTGTCGTCCGAGTTGCCGAAAGGTGTGCACCGCACCCGCGAGCCCGTCGAAGAAGCCGAACTGTGGTGGCGCATCCGAATCAACCTGGTGTTCAGTCCATTCCAGAACTGACTCCAAGGTGTCGGTGGGAAGATCATCGGCGAGCAGGTTTCCGCAAGAGCCGTGAGCAATGCCGTAGCCGTTCAGTTCGAACTGGGCGATGTCGCCGGGAAAGAGTCGATCAGAGCGGGAGAGATCAAGCGAGGCGAGGATGCCGCAGCGCAGTAGAGCGGTCGTACGTTGCAAAGATTCCCTCGACGACGTGTCCCAACGATGTGGGCGTTCCTCCGGTTCCGGCGGCTGTACGTCGAGCATCGAGTAGAGCGAGGCACGGAAGGCATGAGGAAGATCGAATCGAGACACCGCATAGGCGATGAGTTCGGGAATCTTGTTGCAATCGAGAGGGAACAATGTAGTAAGTGGGACAAAGAGTCCCAGCTCGATGCATCCCAAGGAGTATCGATCCGCCTCGATTCCTGTCAACTGTTGCGGCGCGGTGTATCCGGGGGCTCCGGTGGACCGGGGCGGATGCGCGTCGATGTTATGGGCCATCTCGAAGTCGATGATCCGAATACCAGACGGTGAGCACATGACGTTGCCAGGGTGAAGATCGGCATGAACGATTCCGGCGTTGTGGAAGCTCTCGACCGCGGTGGTCAGCTGTTGTGCAATATCGAGCGCCCAGGTTCTGTAATCCGTTCGGGAACCGAGTGTCTGGTCCGCACGTATCAGTGGGTAGCGGAGCGCAATTTCCTGATTCAGGGGAGTGCCGGGAGCGCGCGAGGTGACAAGGAAGTGGTGTCCCTCGCGCTCGAACAAGCTGATGGCAGAAGGTGAGTACGGGTTGTCGGCGAGGTGTGTCAACTTGTCGTACTCGTTGCGGATGCGGTCGATTGCGTACCGGCCGTTGGCGTCCGGGGCGGTGAAGGGTCTGCCTTCTTTGATGACCAGATTGACGCCGCTGCTGTCGAACGCAGAGTAGATTCCTCCACTATTGCTGAAGTGCAGGGCTTCTCGAATCGAGAAGGGGAACTCACCTGGTGATTTGAGTTTGTCTTGTTGCGCACGAACAAAGTCCGGGATTTGTACCCAGTCGGGAGTTCTGAAGGAAGTGCCGCGCAGATCTGGCTCGAGCGATCCGTCAGGACGCCGGATTGCCGGGACACGATCGCCGAACGAATCGTAGGTCTGCATGGGCAGGTACGCGCCGTATCGAAGGTAGAGCGGTCCACGGTTCCAGCGCACATCGCTGAGGATGTAGGGCCCGTCGGCACCCGCGACAAGCCTGTCCAGTTCGGTGATGACACGTTGTGTGGCAACACCATCCGGCGGATAGATCGTGATGAATTTTCCGCTGGAAGTTCGATTGGCCTGCTTGCTGTTGGACAACATGAGGTCTGTCGCCGTCCGAAGAAATTTGAACGGCACCAGATTGTGGCCGCAATACGCGGAAACAGTATCGAGCAGTTCCTGTGCATTGGCTTGGGTAGCGGAGCAGTGAATCTTCCATCCTTGTTCTGGCAGCAGACCGTCGGGCGGTTGGAAGTAGTTCCACGGCCCGCTTTGGGGACCTCGCCGCCAGAGTGACCACTCCACAGACTTTGCAGGGACAAAGTGCTGATCAGTCGGTGTTTCAGGTCGAGTGGCAGTTCTGATTCGGTCGTAGAAATGCGAGTCGGCACGTGTGAAGGCAACGTATCGCAGGTCCACGCTCAACCTCCCGGTCAGTCCCCCTGCGGTTTGTCATCGATTGGTGCCACGTCCCGAATCCCCATGTGGCTTGGATTGCTTGTGGCGGAAGGTTATCCGATTCCGGACATTTCGGGCGAAGATTGAAAACCTATCATTCGAAAGTACTAACGGATGGCTTGGGGCCTGGCGAGGTTGCTGATCGCGCGAACCATCGTTGGTCAGCACTTGCTTCGAAGCCTGACGGTTCCTCTTGACGCGCGGGTCACGTCGGTGGTAGTTCTTTAGCGAGCGCTAAGTCAGGTACGCCCTCGATTTCGGTCCGGTGCCCGGCGCCACGAAACTCGGGTGCCGGACCGCCCCAGCAATGCACGTCCTCGAAGGGAACGAAGATGACCAAGGCAGTGATCGTCGATGTAGTCCGGATCGCGTCCGGTAAGGGGAAGCCGGGCGGAGCACTGTCCGGGACGCACCCCGTCGAACTGATGGCCCACGTTCTGCGTTCCATCACCTCGCGAAACGGCCTCGACCCCGCCCTGGTGGACGACGTAATCGGCGGTTGTGTCGGGCAGGCCGGTGAGCAGGCTCTCAACATAACCCGCAGCGCGGTCCTCTCGGCAGGATTCCCCGAGTCGGTACCCGCCACCACGATCGATCGCCAGTGCGGATCAAGTCAGCAAGCTGCGCACTTTGCGGCGCAGGGTGTGATCGCCGGTGCATACGACATCGTGATCGCGGCGGGCGTCGAATCGATGAGTCGTGTCCCGATGGGCACTACGACGATGGGGAAGGACGCTTCCGGTCCGGGTATCGCGGCTCGCTACCCCGAAGGACTGGTCAATCAGGGCATCTCCGCGGAGTTGATCGCTGCGAAGTGGAAGTTCGACCGCGAGGCTCTCGACGCATTCGCTGCGCAGTCCCACCAGCGTGCAGCGGAGGCAGCGGCGAAGGGGCTCTTCGACAAGGAAATCCTGCCGATCTCGGTGACCGATGCTGCCGGTGAGACTTTCTCGCACACCGTCGACGAGACGGTTCGTGCGTCCACTACCGCAGAGGGCCTCGTCGGCTTGAAGCCGTCGTTCTACTCGGAGAAGTACGCGCAGCGTTTCCCCGAGGCGCAGTGGTCGATCACTCCCGGTAACTCGTCGCCGCTCACCGACGGCGCGTCCGCGGCACTGATCATGAGCGAAGAAATGGCGTCGAAGCTGGGGTTGACGCCGCGAGCACGCTTCCATTCCTTCTCCGTCGCGGGCGATGACCCGATCTTCATGCTCACCGCGCCCATCCCGGCCACACACAAGGTGCTCGCTCGCGCCGGTCTGAGTATCGACGAAATCGACACGTACGAGGTCAACGAGGCATTTGCTCCCGTGCCACTCGCCTGGGCTCACGAGTTCGGCGCCGACCCGGCAAAGCTCAACCCGTGGGGCGGCGCCATTGCTCTCGGCCATGCCCTTGGGTCCTCGGGTACTCGTCTGCTGACCACGATGGTCAACCACCTCGAGGCCACCGGCGGACGTTACGGTCTGCAGACCATGTGCGAGGGCGCCGGCATGGCCAACGCCACCATCATCGAACGTATCTGAAAAACATAACCTTTCGAAAGGAACTCCCATGATCGTCAACGACAGCGTCGCCGTCGTCACCGGTGGAGCATCCGGCCTCGGCTTGGCCACCACCAAAGCCCTTCTTGCCGACGGCGCCAGCGTCGTCATCATCGACCTTCCGTCGTCGAACGGTGAAGCCATCGCCAAGGAACTCGGCGACCGGGTCCGCTTCGCGGCGGCAGATGTCACCGACGAGGCTGCGGTCACCGCTGCACTCGACGTGGCCGAGTCTCTCGGACCCCTGCGCGTGGCAGTCAACTGCGCCGGAATCGGCAACGCAGTGAAGACGGTCAGCAAGAAGGGCGCCTTCCCGCTCGACGCGTTCAAGAAGGTCATCGACGTCAACCTGATCGGCACCTTCAACGTCCTTCGTCTTGCTGCGGAACGTATTTCGAAGACCGAACCCATCGACGGCGAACGCGGCGTCATCATCAACACCGCCTCGGTCGCAGCGTACGACGGTCAGATCGGGCAGGCTGCGTACTCCGCGTCGAAGGGCGGCGTCGTCGGTATGACGCTTCCCATCGCCCGTGACCTCGCGTCGCTGCTGATCCGCGTCAACACCATCGCACCCGGCCTGTTCAAGACCCCGTTGCTGGCAGGACTGCCTGAAGCTGCCCAGGCATCGTTGGGTCAGCAGGTGCCCCACCCCTCACGCCTGGGTGATCCCAGCGAGTACGGCGCGCTTGCTGCGCACATCGTCTCCAATCCGATGCTCAACGGTGAGACGATCCGCCTCGACGGTGCAATCCGTATGGCACCGCGGTAATTTCGGCCAATACATGACTGGCGAGGTGAGGTCGGTGAATTCGGTGGCAGCGGACTGGAGGTCCTTCCCGCCGCTGGTGATGACCGACATCCTGACGGCCTCGCTCGAGTTGTTCGACGAGAACGGTTACCACGGCACGACTGTGCGGCAGATCGCCAATCGTGTCGGGGTAACCGTTCCCGCGCTCTACTATCACCACGCGAACAAAGAGGCAGTCCTCGTCGCTCTGTTCGAGATCTCGATGAGTGAGCTGAATACCAGAACCGAAGCGGCAGAGGCGGAAGCCGGCGAAAACCCGGTACGACGCTTCGCGTTGGTGGTGGAGGCGATTGTGCTCTACATGACCCACCGGTCGCGGCATGCTGCGTTGGACACCGAGATCCGGCATGTCTCACCGGAAAGCCGCAGCCGATACGCCGCCAGTCGTAAGCGGCTCGAGTTGCTCATGCGCAGGATCGTCGACGACGGTGTGGCGTCTGGAGATTTCTCGGTCGCCGACACCGAAGAGACCGTCCGGGCCATACTCGGTATGGCGCAGTCACTACCGCGTTGGTTTCAGACCGGTGGCCCGATGTCACCGTCGCAATTGGCGCAGAAGTACGTCGACATCGCATTTCATACGGTCGGGCATCGTCCGTAACAGTGTCTCGGTCTGAACGAAGGTGGGCAACAGGTCGAAAACCTGTTGCCCACCTTCAGTATTCGTACTTCAGAATTCACTCCGTGTCAGAGTCGCGTTACTTCGAGTCCGCCCTCGTGATAGTCGGCCCTCAGGCGCTTCTTGTCGAACTTGCCGACGCTCGTCTTCGGGACTTCCTGAACCACAGCCCAGTTCTCGGGGAGCTGCCACTTGGCGACCTTGTCCGAAAGATATTGCTGGAGTTCGGACATCGTGGTCTCGGAACCGGCGCGAAGAACAACCGCGACCAACGGGCGCTCGTCCCACTTCTCGTCCGGCACGCCGATGACTGCTGCTTCGGTGACATCGGGGTGACCCATGACGGCATTCTCGAGGTCGACCGATGAGATCCATTCGCCGCCGGACTTGATGATGTCCTTGGAGCGGTCGGACAGGCTCAGGAAGCCGTCGGCCGTGATGGATCCGACGTCGCCGGTCTTGAGCCAGCCGTCGTTGAACTTGTCTTCCGCGTCGACGCCGTAGTACGACCCGGTGATCCAGGGGCCGCGTACTTCGAGCTCGCCCACGGAAACTCCGTCGTGTGCAACAACTTTGCCGTCGTCGTCGATGAGACGTGCCTCGACGGATGCCGGGAATCGCCCCTGGGAGTAGCGGTACTTCCACATTGCGTCGCCGGTGACGCCGGCCGGCGGGCGGGCAACGGATCCGAGCGGGGAGGTTTCGGTCATGCCCCAGGCATGCAGGACAGAGACGTTGTGATCGGCTTCGAATGCGTGCATGAGGGCCGGCGGTACCGCGGACCCGCCGATAAGAACCTCGCGCATCGAGGAGATGTCCTGCGGGTTCTGCTCGAGGTAGAGGTGCAGGCCCTGCCAGATGGTGGGTACGGCTGCGGCGAACGTCGGCTTCTCGCTGGCGATGATCGCAGCCAACGGGGCAGGCTGGAGGAAGCGGTCGGGCATGATCAGCGAAGCACCGATCATGAATGCGGCGTAGGGAAGTCCCCACGACATGGCGTGGAACTGAGGCACCACGGCGAGTGCACGATCGCCCTGCGCGAGGTTGGGGCCGTCGCTCATGCAGACCTGCATGGAGTGCAGGTAGATCGAACGGTGGGAGTAGACGACGCCTTTGGGGTCACCCGTAGTGCCGGACGTGTAACACATTGCGGCAGCGCTGAGTTCGTCGACCTCGGGCCAGTCGAACTCGGTGGGCTGATCGGCGATCAAGCCCTCGTAGGTGTGAACCTGTACTCCCTCGGGAGCTTCGAGTCCTGCAGTGGAGGAGCCGGTGACGACGATGTGCTTGACGGTGGTCAGCGACGGAAGCTGCGGAGAGAGAAGCGGAATCAGGGACGGGTCGACGATGATCACGCGGTCCTCGGCGTGATTGGCGACATGGATCAACTGCTCGGGGAACAGACGAATGTTCAGGGTGTGGAGCACAGCGCCCATCGAGGGGATCGCCAGGTACGCCTCGAGGTGCTCGGAGTTGTTCCACATGAACGTGGCGACTCTCTCGTCGCCCTCGACGCCGAGCCCGCGCAGGGCGTGCGCGAGCTGTGCGCAGCGCTTGCCGACGTCAGCGTAGGACACACGGCGCGGGCCGGACTCGGTCCACGTGACAACTTCGGAGGCGCCGTGAACGGAGGCACCGTGGCGGAGAAGTTGAGCAATAGAGAGGGGGGCGTCTTGCATGGTGCTCAGCATGGGCTGCTCCTGTGTGGTGTGTGAGACCGGTGCTTTTGCCCACGGGTCGTCACAAACGATGTGCTGTGGCTGCCAGATTAGTCACAGCTCCGAAGTGCTCGCTAGTGACCCACTGCACTGGCGAAGAACCACGCTATGAGTAGCGCTCCCGGATCGACCACTCCGCGAGCGGCTTCGCCCACATAACTTGCACGTCCGCGGTTTGCGAGCATGGTTTCGGTCGACTCCGCCCCGGCCGCTGCGGCTTCCGCTGCGCTCGCCAGCGCAGCATCTCGATCGGCTTCCGAGCTCACGGATTGCTCCAACGACTCGACCGCCGGAACTATCGCGTCGACCATCGTCTTGTCGCCGACGCGTGCGCCGCCGAGCGAAGTGATGTTGTCGAGCCCCGCTCGCGCTGCAGCCGCGATCGCGCCGAGGTCGAGTTCGGAGTCCGCCGAGTCTGCGGCGACGCGGAAGAAATGCCGGAACCAGATGCCGAACAACGCGCCGGACGTACCACCGGCATGGCCGAGGTACGCCTGTGAGACTGCATCGAATATCGTTGCGGTGGAATATGTGTCACGGATTGCCGAGATGTCGAGCTGATCCAGTGCGGCCACCATGTTGGTTCCGAAATCGCCGTCGCCCGCTCGTCGGTCGAGATCGGTCAGTGCCGGTTCCTGCTCCAGTACCTTTTCGGCCCAGTCCGCAATCCAGCTGCCGACGAAGCTGCTTTCGGCCGTGCGTGAGGTGTCGGGTGTGAATGTGGGACCGAATGATTCGCGCTTGCCGACACCGGTGTACTCACGCCCCATAGCATTCGGCCAGGCGGGCGCTTTTGTTGGTGCGTCCCATAATTCGAGGATTTCTTTGTCTGTGCGAACAAGGGTGATGGATGCCCCGGCCATGTTCAATGCAGTGACGAATGTTCCGATCAATGTCCGCTCGATGTGAATTCCCCGTTCGTCCAGATATTCTCCGAGTTCGGCGAACAGTATTTGCAACTCCAGTGGGTGGGTTGCACCGAGACCGTTGACGACGGCGATGACGCGATCACCTTCGGCGAGACTCAGGGACTTGATGATCGGGTCCGTCAGCCGCTTCACCAATTCCGGTGCGGGCAGGGCGTCCACGCGTTCTGTGCCGCGTTCGCCGTGGATTCCGATACCGAGTTCCATCTGGCCGTCCGGTAGGTCGAAGGACGGCTCGTCAGCCCCCGGCAAGGTACAAGGGCGCAGAGCGACGGCCATGCTTCGTGCGGAGTGTGCGACGTGTTGTCCGATCCGGGTCACCTCGGCCAGGTCGTCACCGCGGGCGGCGGATGCACCGCACACCTTCTCCACCACGATGGTCGCCGCAGTACCGCGCCGCCCCGGGCCGCTTCCGTCTGCGCGTTCGGTCGCGACGTCGTCGTCCACCAGTACGACGTCGGTATCGATCTTGTCCTCGCGTAGCAATTCTCGCGCGATACCGAAGTTCATCACGTCGCCGGTGTAGTTCTTCACGATGTGCAGGACGCCACCTCCTGCAGCGGCAGCCTTGGATCCCTTGTGGATCTGAAGTGCGTTGGGTGAGCTGAAGACCAACCCGGGGCAGACGGCCGTGAGCATTCCTTCGCCGATGAATCCGGCGTGCATGGGTTCGTGACCGGAGCCGCCGCCGGAGACGAGCGCGACCCGTCCGCGGGGAAGTGGCCTCGCGCGTGTGAGGTATCCAGGGTCGGGATTCCAGGCGATGTCGTCGGTGGATGCGATCAACCCGCGGAGTGCGTCGGGAACAAATGTCTTTGCGCTGCGCATGAACATCATTTCAGAGTAGGTCTAACGTCGACTTCGGGCACGGATCACGATCGACGAGAGGTGGACGGCGTGAAATTGGGGTTGGTACTTGCCGGTGGCGGCGTTGCGGGAATCGCCTGGGAAACAGGTTTCCTGTTGGGCGTTCAGGACAAATCACCTGACACTGCTGCATCGCTGCTGACGGCGGACGTGCTGATCGGCACCTCTGCAGGTTCCACGGTGAGCGCTCAGATTGCGGGCGGGGCACCACTGCAAGAACTTTTCGACGCACAAACAGCGGAGGCGACCGGCGAGATCGATCCGAAGGTCGATGTCGAGGTACTCGGTCAGATGTTCGTCGACGCGATCGCAGGGTCGCAGGACCGGGCCGAGCAGCTCCGTTTGCTCGGCGAGGCAGCGATGAGAGCCGATACCGTCGAACCCGTCGTGCGTCGTGCGGTCATCGAGGCGCGGCTGCCCAATCGGTTGTGGCCCGACCGGGAGTTGCGCATCCCGGCGATCAACGCGGAGACCAGTGAGTTGAGGGTGTTCGGCAATGCCTCCGGCGTCGACCTGATCGACGCAGTCGGAGCGAGTTGCGCTGTCCCCGGGGTGTGGCCGGTAGTTACGATCGACGGCGAGCGGTACATGGACGGCGGAATGGCAAGTGGCTCGAATGTTCATTTGGCTGCCGACTGCGATGTGGTCGTGGTTCTTTCACCTGCGGCCGACCCCGCCCCGAATCTTCTGGGCGGCAGTCTACGAGAGGAAATCGATGTGATGGCGCCCAAGCGCGTACTGCCGATCTTCGCCGACGACGCCGTCGTCGAAGCGATCGGAACCAACTCCCTCTCGCCGACAACCAGACGTCCGGCAGCTGAACTCGGCCGCGAACAGGGCCGTCGAACAGCCGACGAGATCGCCGCGTTTCTGGTGACGGCATGAGCGCCGCACGGATCGCCGTCGTCGTGCGCCCGGAGCAGTCCCCGGAGGATCTGGTTCGGCATGCGAGGTATGCCGACGAAGCGGGTATCGAGGAGGTTTGGCTGTGGGAGGACTGCTTCTTCGGCGGAGGAATTGCCACTGCTGCAGCTGTATTGGCTGCAACCGAGCGTCTGGGAGTAGCGATCGGTGTGCTGCCGACCCCGATGCGCAACACTGCGATCACGGCGATGGAGGTTTCGGCGCTGGCCAGAGTTCATCCGGATCGACTGCGGGTCGGCTTCGGTCACGGCGTTCAGAGTTGGATGCGGCAGATCGGCGCCAAGGCCGATTCGCCGTTGACCCTCCTCCGGGAGCAGTTCGGAGCAGTCGAGCGGCTACTGCGCGGTGAGTCGGTGACGGTTTCCGGTCGATACGTGAATCTCACGGATGTCGAGCTGGCGTGGCCCCCGGAAAAGGTGCCGCAGTTGCTCGTCGGTGCCACGGGGCCGAAGACTTTGGCGCTCAGTGGCGAGTTGGCTCAGGGCACCGTGCTCTCGGGAGGGACGACCCCGGACGGCGTGCGTCGAGCGATCGCTCACATCGGAGCACAGGATCACGAGGTGGTCGTTTACGTCATCTGCGCGTTTGGTTCAGGCGGTCTTGAGCGCGCCCTTGCCGAAGCCTCAGCGTCCGGTAGCGAGTCGCCGGAGGAAGCGATTGCCGCGGGCACCGCGGCCGAAGTTGCGGTAGCAGCGCAACGATGGACTGACGCAGGTGCGACCACCGTGGTACTCCAACCGACCGTTGACGAGCCGGACGTCCGAGAGTTCATTCGCCTTGTCGCGCAGTAGGTTCAACCGCTGGTTCTGTAGTTCAGGAGGCTACTCGGGACAGAACGGTGTCGATGTCGGCAGTGCTCACGTCTCGATGTGTCACGAACCGAACCTTCCCGGCGACGGTGACAGCACCGACGTCGACAGCGGCCAGCTGAGCGACGGTAGCCGACGGATCGGTTGTGGCAGCGAGAACGATGTTGGTTGCGGGTTCGTCGACAGCCCAACCGCGCTCACGAAGGCCCGACGCCAGGCGTTGCGCATTGTCGTGATCGTCGGACAGGCGAGCTTGTGAGCGAAGCGCGACGATGCCGGCTGCGGCAAGCACCCCGCCCTGACGAACGCCGCCGCCGAGCATCTTGCGGATCCTTCGGGCTTCGGTGATCAATTCAGGTGATGCGGCCAGAATCGAGCCGACCGGCGCACCGAGTCCCTTGCTCAGGCACACCTGGACGGTATCGGCGCCGGAAGTCAATTCGGTGGGCGAAACATCGAGTGCAGCAGCGGCATTCCAGAGGCGGGCGCCATCGAGGTGAACCTTCAAGTCGCGTGATCGCGCCGCGGCGACCAGTTTCGTCCACTCCGTCGGATTCATGACGGCGCCGCCGGCGAAATTGTGGGTGTTCTCGAGACAGAGCAGCGTGGTGTTCAACGTGAAGTACGGGCCGGGGGAGCCCGCCGCCTTCACGACGGTCTCGGGGCTGGGACGCCCGGGTCCGCCGTCATGCGGCAATGCCATCGGCATTCCCTGGGCGAGCCAGGCGGCGGTGCCCAATTCGGACCCCAGGACGTGAGAGTGCTCCGGTGCGAGGAACTGATCGCCGCGGCGAAGGTGGAGCATCAGCGCAATCAGGTTGCCCATCGATCCGCTCGGCACCCACAGTGCGGCCGTGAACCCCAGAGTGTGCGCCACTTCTTCCTCGAGCGCCGCCATGGTCGGGTCGTGATCGAGGACGTCGTCACCGACCTCGGCGTCAGCCATCGCCTTGCGCATCTCCGCGTCAGGCTTGGTGACGGTGTCCGAGCGTAAGTCGATGTACGACGAAGTCATGGCTCATTCGATCAAGCCGCGTGTTCCGGCGTCAAACCGCGGTATTTCCAGGACGGCTCTTCCGGCCTGATAAATCAATATCGCTGAGGATGCCTTCCGTGTGATGATGGGCGCCGGCAATCGCCGGTGAAGAGAACAAGAAGTGGAAGGGACAGGCATGCGCGACTCGAAGCAAGCGTTGCACCTGCGCGGGCACTCACCCCGCGGCATTTCCCATCCCGCATTCGGGGAACAGATTGGCGCTGAATATATGCCGTTCCCCGTTTCTTGTATTTGCTCCTGACCCGTCTTCACGTCCAGGAGTTCCACTCCTCGACATGAACTGAGACGTCTCATGCGGAACCCGAACCGCGCATCTACCGCCGCTTCTCACAGTTGGATGAACCGGTCCGTCCGGGTACTCAACGCAACGTACGAGTACCTCGGTGAAGTGAGCGCCGATCGTGCGGTCGTCCTGATCGCCACCGGTTCCGCGCAGTCCACCGAAGACGTGATCCCGATATTTCCGGTGCGCTCCAAGCACGTCGAGATCCCATTGCCTCGGACGATCCTGCTTGCCGAGTACGTGTATGTCGCCCACCGGGTTACGGTCACCGATTCCAGCCGAGCGACCTTCGCCGGCATCTTCGACCGGGACGGTCGTCAATGTGTGTACTGCGCCGCCAGAGCAACGACCATCGACCACGTCCAGCCGCGAAGCCGCAACGGGCCCAATACGTGGGGGAATCTGGTGGCGTGCTGCAGTTCCTGCAATCAGCGCAAAGCGGATCGCACACCGGCTGAGGCCGGCATGCGGCTGCTGTGGGAACCGAAGGCACCTCGCCGCATCGAGAAGGTGCAGCAGAAGATCTGGCGTGAATTGAGTCGGACGTGACGGTCGAAAGGAGTAAGTGATGTGCGCTGACGAAATCTCGAATCTGGCTGAGCTTCTGCCGATCTCGGACGACCGAACCTGGTGGCAGGCGGAATGTCGAGGAGACCCCGAGCCGGACCGCTGGTTTCCCTTTCCGTCCGAGGGATACGACTACGCGACCGACGTGTGCAACAGGTGCCCGATTGCGGAATCGTGTCGCGAATTCGCTTCTGCCACTGGTCAGACCGGAATCTGGGGTGGAGTGAAGTTCGAGCAGGGCAGGATCGTCGCGGCGTGAGGGATCAGATTCCCGGCTCCGCGGCGATCGTACCGGCCGATACCGCCCGGCACAGAGCGTCGTGGTCACGTTCGGTTTGATCGGCGTAGAGCCGAGCAAACCGGGTGAGGGCGGTGTCGACCGTGTCCGAGGCTCCCAGGTAACCGGAAATCAGTGACGCGCCACTGGTTCGTGCATGTCCCTTGGCCAGTAGGCGACCGCAGATCGCGACATAATCGGTCAAGGCTGCTGCATCGATATTGTTCAGGTCCACAGAACCTTTCATGTTCCGGAACTGACGGACGTAGTACTGGCGGTCGTCCACGGTGCACCACCCGAGCAGTGGATCGCTGACTGTCTGGAGAGCCTGCTGGTATTCCGCGACGCGTCGTCCTTGATGGTCGTGCCAGGCCGAGTCACCGTGCACGAAGGGTGCAACGACGGATCGGCGAGCCTGCTTGAGCTGCAAGAAGATGACGTCGTCCGGGATGCTCCCTTCGCACAGGGCGACATACGCACGCAGAGCGACGCTTCCGACTCCGACAACCCGGTGCGCAACGTCGATGACGTTGTATCCCGAGACGACTCGGCGCCAGTGTGGTGCAAGGGTTTCGAGATACTCGTCCAGACCCTCCAGGAGGAAGTCGGTGTCCTGCGGCGTGAGTCGTGTTGTGAGCGGCGGGTTCTCGACCAACTGGCGCCGTCCGTGATCCTCGACGGTGAACCGGGGCACCGCGTGATCGCTCGTACGCCGTCGTGCGCGCTCCGCGGCGCGTCGGATCTCGGCCAGCAACCCGGGATCAGTGACGTGGTCGGTGAGTCCGTCGAGATCGACCCGGTCGAAGGAGCGATCGAACAGAGGACGCTCGGACAGCTTTGCCAAGTGGAGGCGATATGCGGACACACACGAGGTTGTTGCTGTTTCGCATTGAGCTTCGGTGAGACCGTTCTGCCGCCCGGCCACCCAGATGCTCGCAGCCAACCTTCTCAGGTCCCATTCCCAGGGGCCCGGATGTGCTTCGTCGAAATCGTTGAGGTCTATGACAAGTTCGCGTTCCGGGGACCCGTAGAACCCGAAGTTTCCGACGTGCGCATCCCCGCAGATGACGGGAGTGATGCCGGTTGACGGGAGCTGCGCCATGTCCTCGGCCATCAAGCCGGCGGTACCGCGCAGGAATCCGTACGGTGAAGCGACCATGCGTCCCACACGGATCGGAACCAACCAGTCGAGTCTTCCCTCGTGTGCCGTGTTGACCTGATCGACCGGATCGCGTCGGTTGGGCGGGGGCGTCCAGTCACCGAGCGACGATCGTGCTACTCGCTTGCGCAGGCCTTTCCCGATCTTGCGACGCTCACTGCGGGGCGTCTGACGCGCGCGCAAAGTCGCCCTGCCGTCCGGTTCGTTCTCGAGAGCCAGCTGACCGGCAGGCCTGTTCAGCGGGTCCATGTCGGGCTCTCTTTCGTCGGGCGTGCGAAACTCGCGCTCGATCCTATGCCCGGCGGATTGCGCGCCGCGCGACGAGTTCCTTAACTACCCGCCTGGGCAATCAACTCGACAGCGCGGTCGGCGCACAGTTCCGGATCCGGCATTCTCCCGATGCCGAGGCATTCGACAACGGCGAACGATGCATCCGGTGTGGTTTCCACACCAAGAGCCCACCCGAAGTAGTGATTCCAGGCGAGTACCGCTCGGTGGCCGCTGTGCTGCGGAATTTCGCTACCCAGAACGAGTACTGCGTCGAACGCGGGACCGTCGCACCAGATCACCGACTCGGCGAAGGTGGAGCTGGCGACAGCGACTACGTACCTGTGACATGTCGATTCACTCGGAATGGCGATGTGTGCACGCATGGTCGCTCCTCCGGCTCGGTTGCGATCGGAGGGTTCCCCATTGCGGGCGCCGAAAAAACGCTTGGCAGATTACGTCCAGGCCACAGATCTACGACGCAGACGGTGCCTGAGATGTTTTTGTGCTGCCCGAGCGACCGAGCGAGCCGAGAGATACTGCTCGGCAGGTATCAACCGGGAGACGAACAAGTAGAACCTTCGAGATTCGTCTTTGTCATGGGTGGTCCCGGAGATCAGCAGACGTTCGAATACGGTGAACTTTCGCCCACCGGCGTAACCACTCATGTAGTCGATGTGACTCGTCATACTCGCTCTAGCACTGCGGTATTCGGTCAATGCGGCGTTCACGTTGCGATGTGAATCGAGTGTGTGTGCCGTCATCTCCACCAGCATGAGCGCGGTGGCGTCGACAAGCATCTGAGCGGTCTCGAGTGCCCACGAGCATCCGATGCCCCCAACGGGTCGTTGGTCGCCGCGGCGTCGCCGATGAGTGCGAACCCGTTACCTACCGGTTCGGTGAGGGTTGTGGAGAAGTGTTTGGTACCAACGATCTTCCCCACGAGGTGCCCACGACGAATCGGCGGAACGCCGGGTAATGCGTTGGTGTACTCGAGGAAAGGGGTAGACAGGTGGTCAGCGAACGATCCGAGCTTGTCGAGGGCAGGGAGGATGACCAGCACGCTGATTCCGCCGTCGTTGGGGAGCAGACTGGATTTAGTCATCGTGTTCGGGCGTTAAGTCGCGAACTGCGGCCCGGATGGAGTGTTCACGAAGCTCGTTCTCTCTGCGCAGTTCACGACGCCGACGCCCGGCTTCGAACCGCTGCCTCGCGACTGTTCCGGTCGGTCGGAGTTGGGGTACCTCAGCGGGTTTTCCGTCGCTGCCCATTGCTACCATCGTGAAGTAACAACTGTTTGTGTGTCGAGATTTGCCGAGAAGAATGTCTTCGGTTTCGACACGTATCCCGATTTCCATCGAGGTGCGCCCGGTGTAATTGACGGAAGCGCTGAACGTGACGAGTTCTCCGACATGCACCGGTTCGCGGAACACCACACGATCCACCGACAAGGTCACGACGTAGGTCTGGGCGTATCGGCTCGCGCACGCGTAGGCAACCTGGTCGAGGAACTTCAAAATCGTTCCGCCGTGCACGTTGCCCGAGAAGTTGGACATGTCCGGCGTCATGAGGACGGTCATGGACAAGGTGTGTTTCGACGCTTGCTTCGTTTCAGTCAGGGAGTTCGATTCAGACATCGAGCGGGCCTCTTCGGGTCGGTGGACGGTGAATGAAGAGACCGTATCCGGCCCCACGGGTTACCCGCGCGTTCGAAGGGGTGCGGTCCTAGGGCTCGGGACAGTCCCGACGTGCAGGATGTATTCACTGGTAGCGACGGGTCCGGTTGCGCTCGACCTGAGAAAGGGAGCAAGCGTCGAGCGCAGGTGAGAGGACATCGAAGCCCAGCTTTCGGTTTCTCTGACTGCCTCGCGAAAGTTCTTCAACGCCGGTGCCTGGTCGCACAGTTCCTCGACGGGATCCGACCCGGCTGGTAGGTGCCACTCGAGCACATGAGAGGACGAGCTCACCGATTCCAATCCCGCTCCTGCCTTCTCGAATTCGCTGGAGCTCGCCCACGTCGTCGGTAGCGGTGTGATGCCTTTCCATGCTGAGGCTGCCTCTCTGCGGAGTGCTGCTGCCCACCCGTTCTCCGACCACGTTGCGACGCAGATCTTTCCGCCTGGCCGGGTCACCCGCATCATCTCTGCGAGAGCGATCGCTGGGTCGGGACAGAAGATGATCCCGAAGATGCTGACGCAGGCGTCGGCGCTCGAATCCGGCCACGGCAAGGACTGTGCATCGCCGATCGTGAAGGTGGGTTCAGCGATGCCGGGGCGGGGAATCCAGCGTTCGCGCGCGGCCTCGAGCTGGCTGCCGGAGAGGTCGAGTGCGTGGACCGCCATGCCGCACTGGGCCGCCGGGAGGGCGAAGTTCCCGGTTCCGGTGCAGACGTCGTACACCGTGCTGACGTGTCCGATCGAGCGTAGTGCCTCCATCGACGCCGGTGAGAGGTGTTCGGCAAGAGTCGAATACGTTGCGCTGTTCCAGTTTCTCCGATTCATGACAAGCTCCTCTCGATTGCGTCGATGACCGTATCGAGTGCTGCGCCTGCCGCGCGTGCTGCTTCGTCGGGGTTGCGTTCTTCGATGGCTGCGATCAAGGCTTGATGCTCGTCGACGTGGAATCCTGGACCGACGCACACCGCGGACAGTGAATCCGCCACGGCGGCAAGGACTCCCCGATAGACGTCGATCAGCGCGGAATTGTGTGACGCCTCGACGATCGAAAGGTGCAGGGCCATGCCGGCTTCGGTAGTGCCGAAGCCGCCGGCGTGATCGGGGTGGGCGTTCCAGGCTGCGTGGATCCGTGCGAGGTCTTCGGGGGTGCGGCGCTGCGCTGTAAGTCGTGCGGCTTCGACCTCGAGTCCGCGTCGCAAGCTCAGCACGTCGAGAACGTCACCTTTGGCGAGTCGACGCCCGAGTAGCCCTTCGACCGGCGACGCCGCCGTGACGTACACGCCGCCGCCGTGGCGAACGGACAGAACTCCGGCATGTGCAAGCGCCCGTACCGCTTCGCGCATGGTGTTTCGGGCGACTCCCAATTCCTCGACCAGTGCGGTTTCCGGCGGGAGTTTTGACCCGACGGTCCATCGTCCGGACGCGATGGCCTCCTCGATCGTCGCGGCGACGGTGTCGACCTTGCGTCCGGAGTCGGACATATATGCAACCTCGGGTAAGTGAGTCAATGACTTGTCCGAGATTAGCGTGCCCCCATAAGTGGGTCAATGACTTGCGAATTATCCCCGTACGTCCAGGCTGCGGGCGTAGTGCTCCTTGAAAACCTCGAGGTGTGCCCAGGATTCCAAGCCGCTGACACCGTCGATCCCGCGGATTCGTTCGGACAGCGCATGCAGGTCGCTCGAGGAGTTGGCGGCAACCGTCGCGATCACGTCGTATCGTCCCAGGGTTCGGGCGAGGAATTCGATTCCGGGCAGCGACTCGATCTCCGATACCGCGTTGTCGTCCCGTGAGCCCAGGTTGACGCCGATGCCCATCGCCAATGTCCGGCCACCGCCTCGCCGCTTGACGACGGCTCCGACGCGAAGTGCCGTGCTCGCGATCAGGTGATTGACGCGGTTGCGTACGGCGCTCGGCGACAGACCGGTGTGTTCGGCCAGCTCGAGAAATGGCATGCGCCCGTTGCGCTCGAGTAGTTCGATCAAGGCAACGTCCGTCGAATCGAGTCGGATGTCGGCTTGTAAAGCGGTCTCGGGCATGAAGATTCCCTTGATGACGTCGACGTAGACCAGCGTGCTCACGGATCGAACGCCACGTTGTGAGCGGAGTTCGGCGATGGCGCGGTACAGATCGTCGTGACTGGGCACCCGAAGTTCCGCAATCACGTTGTACTGCCCGCTGACTGCCGAGATGTAGACGGCGGCCTCGGATTCGATCAACGCGTCCAGCACCGGTGCCATCGGTCCGGACACGGCGATCGAGACGTGTGCGAGCGCCTTCAGTCCGAGAAGTTCGGGGTGTGCGACGGCAACCACGGACACCGTTCCGGAGTCGAGCAGTGCCTGGACTCTGGTGGACACCGCCGCTCGTGGTGCGTCGACCGCCGCGGACAGTTCGCGGTACGTCGCTCGCCCATTGCGCTGAAGTGCGGCAATGAGCTTGGAATCGAGGTCGACGGTCATGGATGTCCCAACTTTTCCAGAGATTTTTCTGTACTCGCTTCCTATTAGAACAGTCGCATGTGGCCATGAATGATGCGGATAAGTGCAGAAATGCTCGAAAGCTCATACAAAAAAGTTGTATACCGCCTGGTCTGAAACTTTGATGCATTGCATAGCTCCAGGTCAGGGCGTAGTTTTCGCTCAACACGCAGTGACCTGCACCACCATCTCGACTAAGGACCACCATGCGCAAGTTGCACACGCACGAAGCCTCGCCGCTCGACGCCACCGCCACGATCTTCACCGGCGCCAAGATTCACACCGTTGACGACAACACGGCGGGAGCCGAAGCATTCCTGGTGTACGGAAACCGCTTTGCAGCGGTGGGAACACTCGAGGAATGCCGCACCGAGGCGCGTCGCCTGAGCACTCGCACGATCGCGGTGGTCGAACTCGAGGGTGCCACCGTCGTCCCCGGATTCGTCGATCCGCACGCACACCCGCTGATGTACGGGCAGATGCTCAGCTGGGTGGACTGCGGTCCGGAGAAGGCTCACTCGATCCCCGGAATCATTGCGCTGCTTCAGGAAGCGGCACTCACAGCGCCTGCGGGTGTCCCGATTCGCGGATACGGCTACGAGCACCGCAACCTGATCGAAGGGCGTCATCCGCTCAAGGAAGAGCTCGATCAGGTGGCCACCGATCGCGAGGTCTACCTCATGAACGCGAGCGGGCACGGCGGCGTCGTCAACTCCTTCACTTTCGACAAACACGGCATCGATGCGAGCACCGAGAACCCGGCCGGTGGAGAGTTCTTCCGAGATGAAGACGGCGAGCTGACGGGCGAGCTGTCCGACGCCGCGTGCAACATCCTCACCGGCGTCAACGGGGTGAAGGTCGGTCATCACGGACCCAACTTCCATCTCGAGGACGAGCCCGAAGAGCACCTTCGTCAGCTGTCGGTCGCTCAGGACAAGTTCCTGGCCGGTGGCGTCACCACCATCGGTGACTGCCAGGTGACTCGGCGTGAATTCGACATGTACCTGCGTCTGGCCGAACAGGATCAGCTCAAGACCCGCGTCAGCATGTACATGCTCAGCCACCTCCTCGATCACGTCATCGACACGGGAATGCATGGCGCCTTCGGCAATTCGCGTCTCGCATTCGGCGGCATCAAGTTCTACGCCGACGGCACTCTCGGTGGCTGGACCGCGTACTTCCCCGACGGTTACGTGGGCGACCCGTGCCGTACCGGGCAGCTCTACCACGAGCCGGCGGACTACTCGGAGCTGATTGCCAAGGCACACTCGGTGGGTCTGCAGACCGCCACGCACGCTCAGTCACCGACCGCCATCGACATGGTGCTCGACGCCATCGAATCTGCGCAGAAAGCTCACCCCGACGCGGACGCTCGTCACCGCATCGAGCATTGCGGACTCCCGACGGCCGAGCAGATCGCAAGGATGAACCTGGCCGGTGTCTACCCGGTGAACCAGCCACAGCACTACTACAACTGGGGCGAGGGCGTCACCGCTGCGATCGGGACTCCGGGTGAGCGGTTCAACCCGCTCGGCGAGTTCATCGCTGCCGAGGTTCCCGTGACCATCAGCTCCGACGCCCCGGTGGCCGAGCCCAAGCCGCTCGAAGCGATTCAGGCTGCTGTCACCCGTGTGACGCGTCAGGGCCATCAGCTCGGCTCCGATGCACTCCGCATCACCGCCGACCAGGCACTGCAGGCTCACACGCTCAACGGTGCGCGTGCGCTGGGCCGAGAAGCGGAACTTGGCAGCATCTCGGTCGGCAAGCGGGCCGACTTCGTGATTCTGGGCGCGGATCCCCTCGAGGTTCCGGCCGACGCGATTGCGCAGATCGATGTCCGGGAGACCTGGATCGACGGCGAACTCGCACATTCAGGTCATAACCACCTATTGTCGAGCACTTCGACCACCGAGGAAAAGTAATGAACCGAGAGCAACAGATCGTGAAGGCCCGCAAGGCGGGATTTGCAGCCTTCGTCGGTACAACTATCGAGTGGTACGACTTCTACGTGTATGCCACGGCAGCCGCCCTGGTGTTCGGTGACATCTTCTTCCCACCCGGAACCGACCGCCTGACCGGCGTTGCGGCGGCGTTCGCGACGTACGCCGTCGGTTTCTTCGCTCGTCCGCTCGGCGGAATCGTGTTCGGCCATGTCGGTGACAAGATGGGCAGGCGCACCGCACTTGTCGTGACTTTGACGCTGATGGGTGCAGGCACGTTCCTCATCGGCATGTTGCCCACTTACGCGTCGATCGGGTTCTGGGCGCCGTTGCTGCTGGTACTGCTCCGCTTCGTCCAGGGCTTTGCCGTCGGCGGCGAATGGGGCGGCGCGGTCCTAATGGCAGTCGAGCATGCACCCGAGGACAAGAAGACCTTCTACGGTGGATTTGCCCAGCTGGGCAACCCTGCCGGCGCGCTTCTGGCTACCGGTTTCTTCAGCATTCTCTCCACCTTCGGCGACGACGCTCTGCGGGAGTGGGCGTGGCGTCTGCCGTTCCTCTGCTCGGCGCTGTTGATTCTCGTCGGCTTGGTCGTTCGTCTGAAGGTCGAAGAGTCCCCGGTTTTCGAGTCCGAGGTGAAGTCCGCGGACGTACCGGAAATGCTGCCGCTCAAGTACGCGCTGGTGACCAACTGGCGCCCGATCATCCTTGGCATCGGCATTCTGCCCGTCGCAGTCGGCGGCTACTACCTCGTGACGACCTTCATCACCGCATATGCAACCGACCCCGATGTAGGTTTGTCCGAGACGTTGATTCTCAACGCGCTCAGCGTCGCGGCAGTGGTCGAGTTGATCGCGACTCTCGGAGTGGCGTGGCTCGGTGACAAGGTGGGACGCGTTCGCGTAGTCATCTGGGGTCTTGCCGCGGTCGCAATACTCGCAGCGCCGCAGTTCCTGGTGCTGAAGTCCGGGTCGGTGTTCCTGATCTTCCTGACCTTCGCTGTCATGCGACTGGTGCTGGCTGCCACGTACGGCCCGATTGCCGCTGTTCTGTCGCAAATGTTCAAGCCGCAGGCACGCTACACGAGCATCTCGTTGGCGTACCAGGGTGCAGGCGCTATCTTCGGCGGCTTGTCACCGCTGGTGTCGACGCTGATGTACAAGGCAACCGGCAGCATCTGGCCGGTCATCGCCCTGCTGATCGGCATGTGCATCTTGAGCATCGTCTGCCTGCTCTTCGCTCCACAGCATGTGGATGAGGCGACCGATATCGACGACGTCCGGAAAGACCTCAACAAGGAATCGGCTTCCGCCTGACTACCGAGAGTCGGCTTCCGCCTGACTACCGAGAATCGGCTCCGCCTGACTACCGAGAATCGGCTTCCGCCTGACAACTGAAAACACGAAGCTGGGGCAGTACACGATTTCCGTGTACTGCCCCAGCTGTCGTTTCAGGTCAGTTGGCGCTCAGTGCCGGTTACGCGCTGACGAGATGGCGATGAAAGTGATCGCTGCGTCGGTGTGCCTGGCTGAGATTTCTGATTTCACGCAGCCAGAAGTGAGACGCCAGTGCGTTATTGCTTCCGTAGCCGGTGCCGGACGTGTCTTCGTCGATCAGGGCGACAAGCGCCTTGATCAGGCTGGTGACCTTGAGGTTGTTGGTCTGAGAATGTCGGACCAGCAGGTCGGCAGCTTCGTCGGTGCTGCAACGGTAGAGGGTGCAGACGATTTCGAGTGCACGCTGGCGGGTCCGGCCCGAAGTTGTCGGGATCCGTAGACCGTTTGTCGTGTTGTCGGGGTGAATCATGGTGTTGATCAAGGTATTCCTTTGAACCACGCAGGTTTTGGACCTGAGCGGTGTGTAGCGCATGTTGATACTGGTGCAGTCGGTACGCGATTGGCGGCGGACTCCGTCGGAGCCTTCGGCCTGGTCAACAATCTGCGGGACTGATGAAAGTGCGTAGTGATCAAAGGCGCGGATTTGCACCGAACTGGAAGTCTGCCCCTGGAACGAATATTGGAACTGTCGTTCCGGGCGAAGCGACCGGCTGCCTGACTGACGGCTGCCCTTTGATAACCCCACCGTACGTCATGGAGTCGGTTTCAGCTAATCCTTTTGCAGGCGATCGTGCTCACAGTAGGCGGTTTTACCTGCTCAAGAAGTGTTTACGTGATCGATTATTGCTTGCTTGGTGGTAGCCCAGGCGGTGCTCGTCGGGTTTCCGAAGTCGCCGTGGCCGACGCCGGACAGTTCGATCAGATCGGCCACGTCGCCTGCTGCTCGTGCGGCACGGGCATAGCGCCGGCTTTGTTCGATCGACACGACCTTGTCGCCGAGTCCGTGGATCGCCGTGACGGGAAGGCGGATGGGGAGGTGGTCGATCGGTGATGCGATGCGGTAACGGTCAGGGTGATCGACGGGCATGCCGCCCAGAAGATTTCGAACAAATCGATCTTTGCCCACGGTTGCGGCGAGTGTCATGTCGAAGACGCCGGCCATGATCGTCGCCGAACGAATCGGCACGGTGAGTTCAGGCGCGGGAGCATCTGTGTCCTGTTGTGGTCGCGACGCGACCCACGCCGCCAGTTGTCCGCCCGCGGAGTATCCGGCGATGTGCACGCGGCTCAAATCCAGTCGCCCGGAGGCCTTTTCCTGAACGATGCCGGCAAGCGCATTGGTCGCCGCAACGGTATCGGAGAGTGTCGTAGGCCAACCACCCTGCCCGCCTATGCGTCTGTATTCGATGTTCCAGACCGCAATTCCGTAGGGGGTCAGCGTTTTTGCCCACGCACCCGCGTACTCGAGATTGCTCTTCTGCGCCCAGCCGCCGCCGTGGATCAATACGACGACAGGCAGGTCGCCGTCCGATCCGGCCGGAAGATACAGATCGCCGAAAGTATCTGCGGCAGCGGCGTAAGCGATGCGTACCGGAGGGACATCGCGGTCGAGACCGGAGGCGCTGGCGACCGAGATCACGAGCGTGAAGATGCAGACGAGCGCTACGGCGAGGTACCTGGCCAAGCGGTCGCGGGAGCGGTGCGCGATGGCTTGATTCCTCTCGGTCTGCGACGGACGATTGTCAGGAAATCAGTCTATCGGTGCCGAGTGCACCCACCGCCGACGCTGCCTGTTCTTCCGGAAAAAGTTGACGGCGGTGATCGGGGGATCGGAGATCAGTAGAGCGGGCTCGTCACTGTCCTGGGCGACCAAGATGCTTCCGGGAATTGACAGACCGAGATCGAGCGCCGCTCGTGCAGCGGCCGGAATTGACGCCCTCGAACGACGCCAGGTCGTCGGTGGCTCGGGGCAACACGCCGGGGGTGTGGCACCACGCGAGGTAAGCGATCGTCGTTGCGCGCATCGATGTTTTCACTGAACGAGTAACCGCAACGTACTGAATCTGTTTGCTGTGCAACTGTCGAGCTTCACTGCGGAGACCAACTGACGGCGCGATCAGCGGTAGAGTTTCTTGCCCCGCAGGTGATGGCAGAGAGAAATATCAATACGTACGTATGCATGAAGATGCAGAGTCGACTTGACCAGGGTTTTTGAAACCAAACTACCGAGTCTTCGGAGTTCAGTTGGATGGCGGGAAGCTGCCGAATTTCGGCAGTCAGCCGAGGATCTCCACGATCAAATCGGCACGTGATCTTCCGGCCGCGATCATGTCGGCGTTCGGTTGATCGACCTGTTTCACCCACTCGGCAGCCGCTTCGGGACTCTTTCCGAAGCGGCTGTGGCGTTTCACCAATCGTTCCGTGCGTGTTGCCTCCGGAACGTCGAGATACCAGACCTCGTCGAGTGCCGAACGCACTTCAGGCCACTCACCGGTCGGTAGAAGGAGGTAGTTCCCTTCGGTGACGATTAACGGTGTATGTGGTTCGACGGCGGTTGCGCTGCCGATTGATTGGTCGATCTCGCGATCGAAGACGGGTGTGTAAACGGTGGATTCCGAGACTTGGAGTCGGCGTAGTAGAGCCGCGTATCCGCCGGCGTCGAACGTGTCCGGAGCGCCTTTGCGATCACGCCTGCCCAGCTTGTCGAGTTCCCGATTGGCCAGATGAAAACCGTCCATCTCGACGATGGCGCAACGAGAACCCAGTTTCCGGGCAATAGCCTGTGATGCCGTCGATTTTCCGGCTCCCGGCGCCCCCGTGATGCCGAGGATGTGCCGGCGGTTGTCAGTGATCAGGGAATCAGCGCGTGAGGCAAGTTGATCGAGCGTCAGTGCGACGGTCGGCGGAGTGGTCTCCACGCGAAGCTCCATCCTGTATGCGGGTCGGGTTCCCCGAGCGTACGCGCGGAGCCGAGACCTATTGACAGTCTAAATGGACTGTGAAACTGTGAGCCATGCCACTTGAAAAGCTGGAGGTGTGACCGTGACTCTGCGTGACGCGCAGCGCGAAGCGACGCGCCACCGGATTCTCGATGCGGCAACGGATTTACTGATAGCGGACGGGTATTCGTCGTTGACGACGCAGTCGGTTCAAACGGCTGCCGGAGTCAGTCGTGGCGCTCTCCTGCACCACTTTCCGAATATGCAGGAACTCACTGCGGCGTTGGTATCGAACATCGTCGTGCGGAACGAGGCGGCGGTGAGGTCGGCGATGTCTCGACAGGACCCGTCGGTGGATACGATCGAGAACTCGATCTCCGCTCTGTATTCGGCGTTGACTCAGCCGCCGTTCCAAGCGGAACTCGAACTGTGGTCGGCGGCTCGGACGGATCCGGTTTTGGCGGGCGTTCTCCGCGAGTCGGAGCGCATCGCTGGGCGGGATTTGCAGCGAGTTGTCCACGACGCATTCGGGCCTGAAATTGTTGCTTCCGAGAACTATTCGCAAATTGCAGATTTAACCGTGCTGATGCTCCGTGGTTTGGCGTTGTCCCGGGCTGTGCACAAGAGCGATGCCTCCGCGCGTCGTTCGATCAGTCAATGGGCGGGCGTCGTTCGCCTGCTGCTCACTCAGAACTAGCGCAACTCGTTTCGTTCGAGGTGTGCTCGATCGACAGGACCGATGATGACAGATTTTGCGACCCTGAAATACGAGACCTCTGGTGGTAAGGCGTACATCACCCTCAACCGCCCCGATCGGCTCAACGCAATCGATGATCGGATGCCGTCGGACATCCGAAATGCAGTTGCGGCGGCCAACGACGACGACGACGTTCGCGTGATCATCTTGCAAGGCGCAGGCAGGGCGTTTTGCGCCGGGTACGACCTCAAGAAGTTCGCCGAAGGAGATCTCGACGGAAAGTGGAATCAAGGCCCGGTGTGGGACCCCATCAAGGACTTTCGGGGTATGAAGCAGAACACCGACGACTTCTTCACCCTCTGGCGATCGCTCAAGCCGACCATCTGCAAAGTTCAGGGTCATGCGGTCGCAGGTGGAAGCGACATTGCACTGTCCTGCGACATGCTGATCATGGCTGACGACGCCCGCATCGGATACCCGCCTGCTCGCGTCTGGGGTTGCCCGACCACCGCTATGTGGGTGTACCGCCTCGGGGCCCAACGTGCCAAGCGAATGTTGTTGACGGGAGACACTATTGACGGTGTCACCGCCGCCGATTGGGGATTGGCACTCGAATCGGTGCCCGCCGACGAACTGGACGCTGCGGTGGAGGCCTTGGCGGATCGCATCGCCGGTGTCCCGCTCAATCAATTGGCAATGCAAAAGATGATGATCAATCAGGCGTACGACAACATGGGGTTGCAGGGCACCCAGGTGCTGGCAACCCTGTTCGACGGAATTACGCGTCACTCTCCGGAAGGGCGCTGGTTCAAGGATTTTGCCGAACGCGACGGCTTCCATGCCGCGGTGCAGTACCGCGATTCCGGCCGCAAGAT
This sequence comes from Rhodococcus sp. IEGM 1318, assembly GCF_033142465.1. Taxonomy (NCBI): domain Bacteria; kingdom Bacillati; phylum Actinomycetota; class Actinomycetes; order Mycobacteriales; family Nocardiaceae; genus Rhodococcus; species Rhodococcus sp. IEGM 1318. The sequence goes on along the minus strand of NZ_JAWLSC010000002.1, from coordinate 764,881 downwards.
TCCAGACGGAGGCGGGCCGCTCCCCGAATCCGACACCCCTCCTCGATAGAAAGTGGATGTGAGATGAGCAGTGTTCTCGAAACGTCGTACTTCCCCGCCGACGAGTCGGACCCGATAGTGGAACAAACGGTCGGCGGGCTGCTCCGAGAGTGCGCCGCGGACTCGCCGAACCTGATTGCAATCCGAGAAGTGGTTCCGACGCAATCGCATTCGTTGTCCGGTGCCTCCGAGACGGATCGCACCTGGACCTTTGCGGAACTCCTGGGTGAAGCGGAGGGGTGCGCGCACTACCTCTTGTCGCAGTTCGACCGCGGCGACCGGATAACGGTCTGGGCTCCGAACATTCCGGAGTGGATGATTCTGCAGTACGGCGCCGCGCTCGCCGGAATGGTTCTGGTGACTGCCAATCCGGCGTTGGGCGCCGAGGAGTTGGCGTACGTCTTGTCGCAGTCCCAGTCCCGCGGGTTGTTCCACACCGGAAAGTTTCGCGGCGGTGACATGGCGGCGGTGGCATCCGAGGCGATTTCGATTGCGGGAGCAGAAGTTCTGGCAGTGAACTTCGAGGATTGGGATCGTCAGGTTCGAGGTTGGGCGGGCGAACGGGGCGCACTGCCCGAAGTCTCTCCTGACGACAATGCGCAGATCCAGTACACGTCGGGAACCACCGGAGTTCCCAAAGGTGCGCTGCTGCATCACCGAGGACTGGTCAACAATGCCGATTTCGTCAGTCGGAGAGGTCAATTCCCCGAAAGGGGGTCGGTGGTGTCGGCGATGCCGCTCTTCCACACCGCTGGGTGCGGCATCCTGGTCCTCGGCGCCGCACAGCGAAGAATGTCCATCGGTCTGATCCAGTATTTCGACCCGACTGCGGTTCTCGAAGCGGCGGAACGCTTTCGCGCGGATGTGGTCAGTGGAGTTCCGACGATGCTGATCGCGATGATCAACGACGCCAGCTTCGCGAGCCGCGATTTCTCGACCTGTTCGGTGGTCGTGTCGGGTGGGTCGTCGGTCCCGCCCGAACTCGTGAGCACGGTGGAGTCGGCCTTCGGTGCTGGGTTCAGCATCGTCTACGGACAAACCGAGGCGAGCCCCGTGATCACGCAGACCAGCCCCGCCGACACCCCCGAAGACAAATCGGAGACGGTCGGTCTCGCGTTGCCGCAGGTCGAGGTGAAGATTTCCGACGTGGTGACCGGGGACAGCGTGCCACTCGGCGAACAAGGTGAGATCTGCGCGCGCGGGTACCTCGTCATGACCGAATACTTCCGCAACCCGGAGGCTTCGGCCGCCACCGTGGACAAGGACGGTTGGTTACATACCGGCGACTTGGGGACGATGGATCAGCGTGGATACGTCCGGGTGACCGGCCGGCTCAAGGACATGATCATCCGCGGCGGGGAGAACATCTATCCGCGAGAGGTCGAGTCCGTGATCTTCACACATCCGAAGATCCTCGATGTGGCGGTCGTGGGTGTGCCTGACGAGGTATGGGGCGAGCGGGTGGTTGCCGTCATCAGGTGGAAAGACGAGTCCGACCAGCCGACCGCAGCCGAACTGGTCGAGTTCTGCACCGAGCGACTGGCACGCCACAAAGCACCCAAGGAGTGGCTCAGTGCAGAAGCATTTCCTCTGACCGGCTCGGGCAAGATTCAGAAATATCGAATTGCAAGCCTGGTCGGCGAGGGCGCCTACGGCGTCGTCAGCTGACCCGAGCGCGTAGCACGTCGGAGCGATTCTGTCTGGGTTATCCCCGTAAATCGCTCCGATGTGCCCTGTTTATCCTGGTGGCGTGAGTTCATCTTTCGGTGAGACCGGACACAAAGCCACCTCCAGCCGCATCCGCGCCACAGCCTTTGCGTCGAAGGTGGTGGCCGCGTCCGACGCTGTGAAGTTCATTCACCCCGGCGACACGGTCGCGATCAGCGGTTTCGCAAGCGCCGGTACTCCCAAGGTGATCATTCCGGCACTGGCCGAGCGCATTCACCACACCCGCGGCAACGGATCGAACTTCACGATCAATCTCCTGACCGGTGCTTCGGTGTCCACCGAGACCGAAAGGCTGCTCGCCGAGGTCGACGGAATCGCGCTGCGTATGCCGTATCAGTCCGAGGCCACCGCGCGTCGCCGCATCAACGACGGTCGCATGGACTACGTCGACATCCATCTCTCCCACGTTGCTCAGCAGGTGTGGGAGGGCTACTACGGCAACGTCGACGTCGCGGTCGTCGAAGTCGCCGGTATCACCGAATCAGGTGAACTGATTCCCTCCGCGTCGATCGGCAACAACAAGACGTGGCTCGACGTCGCAGACAAGGTCATTCTCGAAGTCAACTCCTGGGTGCCCGAGGCGATGGAAGGCATCCACGACGTCTACTACGGCACCGCGTTGCCGCCGCATCGCAAGCCTCTCGAGATCACCCGCGTCGAAGACCGGATCGGCCAGACGAGATTCCGAGTGGATCCCGCGAAGGTTGTGGCCGTTGTCGAGACCGACTGCCGAGACAGCGCGAGCCCTCTCACTGCACCCGACGCCGTCAGTGAGGCGATCGCCGGCCACGTCCTGGAATTCTTCGACTTCGAGGTGCGCGCCGGACGGATGCCGGCGGATACCTTGCTTCCGCTGCAGGCAGGCATCGGCAATGTTGCCAACGCGGTGCTCGGCGGTCTCGATCGGGGGCCGTACCGCGGCCTGACCTGCTACTCCGAGGTCATCCAGGACGGGATGCTCAAGCTGATCAAGGACGGAACCGTCGCGCATGCGTCGTCGACGGCTTTGGCGCTCACCGACGAGGGCATCGAAGAACTGACCGCGAACATCGACTTCTACCGCAACCACATCACGCTCCGTCCGCAGGAAATCAGCAACCACCCAGAGGTGGTGCGCAGACTCGGAATCATCGCCATGAACGGCATGCTCGAGGCCGACATCTACGGCAACGTGAACTCGACGCACGTCATGGGGACGAAGATCATGAACGGAATCGGCGGCTCGGGAGACTTCGCTCGTAACGGCTACGTGTCCATGTTCCTGAGCCCGTCGACGGCCTGCGGGGGTGAGATCTCGGCGATCGTTCCGATGGTTCCGCACGTCGACCACACCGAGCACGACACTCAGGTGTTGGTCACCGAGCAGGGGTTGGCCGATCTGCGCGGTCTGTCTCCGCGGCGACGCGCGCGCCTGATCGTCGACAACTGTGCTCACCCGGAGTTCCGGCCACTGCTCCGCGATTACATCGCTCGCGCCGACGCTCAGCCGGGCGCGGGGCAGACGCCGCACATCCTGGGCGAGGCATTCTCGTTCCATCAGCGGTACATCGACACGGGTTCGATGCGCCTTTCCTGACGCCGGGCAATTCCGCTGACAGTGAGAGAATGCGAGGGTGAGCCGAACCGGGGTAACTGACGACGCCATACGCCGTGTCGCCGCGGCGGGGGCGGACGACGCTGGTGGCCTACCCGTCGAACTGCTGGGTGATTTCCTGGAAGTGCTCAGTGTCGCCGTATGCGAGGGGAAACCGCTGCAGCGACGTCAGCTGCACCGTTTCCGCGCCCGCGGTGAAGAAGCGGCGCAGCAGGGTGTGGCCCTGCGAGCCCTGCTCGATCTGTATCTCTCCTCGGCTTGGCGCCTGTGGCGTGAGCTTCCCGCTGTTGTTGCGGCACAATCGGATCCGACTGCCGTAGTCGCCGCCGGTGAAGTCATGCTGCGCGCCGTCGACGATGCCGTGGCCGAATTGGCCGAAGGATTTCAGTTGGCGAGGCGATCGCTGGTTCGTTCGCAGGTATCGGCACGCCGCGAGTTCGTCGACGACTTGTTGACCGGCGGCGCTGACGTCGTCGGATTATTGGGTCGTGCTTCAGGATTCGGTCTCCACCTCAGTGGTCCGCATGCCGTGGCGGTAGTGAACGCTGCCCGCGAGTTCACCGACGACAACCCTTTGGTGCGGGCTGTCGAACGTGCCGTTCTGGGCAGCAAGGGTGACGCCGACGCGTTGGTTGCCAGCAAGAGCGGCAAACTGGTCGTCGTTTTCGCGGCGCCGGACCGCGATGCCGTCGACCACGTGCTGGCCGGCATTCGGTCGGCTCTCGGACCAGGACCAGGCCCCGTAACCGATAACGACGGGCGAGTGCAGTTGCAGCGACGCGTATTGGACGGCACTTGGCAGATCGCGGTCGGGCGCCCGCGCGCCACCGCTTCGGGTGTGGTGGCGTCGTACCGGGAGGCACTCGACGCACTCGACCTGGCGCAGCGACTGTCGTTGAACGCGCCGATCATCGACGCTCGCGATCTGCTGGTCTACCGAGTCCTGGTCAACGACAGACCAGCGGTCACCGACCTGATCCAGACGCTTCTCACACCGCTGCTCGAGGCGCGCGGCGGCGCTGGGCCGATGATCGACACACTGCTTGCGTACTTCTCCGCCGGCGGCAACACGGCGAAGACCGCCCGAGACCTACATCTGTCTGTCCGCGCGGTGACGTACCGGTTGGACCGTATCCGTGAACTCACCGGCCAGAACGTCAACGACCCCAACGACAGCTTCGCGCTGCACGCCGCTGTACTGGGCGCGAAGCTGCTCGATTGGCCTGCTTCCGAGCTGACCTGATCAGCTTGCGCGGGCACGCTCCTCGTAGGAAGCGCGCGCTGCGATGTCGACGTCGCCGAGAAACTGCGTTTCGACGCCGAACAGGCGGCTCAATGCCTCGTACGGTCGACGGGGGAAGAACCCTTGTGCCTGGACGAGTAGTCCGGACGCTCGCGTAATGCGCACGCGTGGTCGAGGTTTGGTGATCAATCCGACGATGGCTTCGGCGATCTCTTCCGGCTGAACCTCGCGGAATCCCTTCATTCCCGAAGTGCCTGAGGTGAGTTGGGTGTTGGTGAGCGTCGGCAATACGGACGAGACGTGCACTCCGGTGCCACGAACTTCCTTGCGGACCGAATCGGTGAATCCCAAGACTGCATGCTTGGCGCCGCAGTAGGTCGACAAACCAGGGCAGGGGAGTTCGCCGGCAAGCGAAGCGATATTGATGACGTGTCCGCGCCCCCGCGGCAGCATCCGCCGCAATGCGAGCTTGGTTCCCGTAATCACGCCGAGGACGTCGATCTCGATGATGCGCCTGGTCACGGTGTCGTCCTCGTCGACGATCCGGCCGACCGGCATGATGCCCGCATTGTTGACCAGTACGTCGATCGGGCCGAGTTCACCTTCGACGGTGTCGAGGAAGTCGAAGAACGATGCGGGATCGGTGACGTCGAGGCGGCTGAACGTGCGGATGCCCAGATCCTGCGCCGCCTGCATCAAAGTGTCTTCGTCGATGTCGCCGATCGCGACCGTCGCACCGAGGCTGATGAGCCGCTTCGCGGTGGCGTATCCGATGCCTCGGGCGCCGCCGGTGATGACCACTACCTGACCGTCGAAAGGCTTGTTCATTTGCTCCAGCGTCTCCAAAGATAGGGGATGGGGTTGCAGTGAGATGAATCTGCAGTGAGATGTGATTGTGGACCAGCCGAAACCGGGTTACTAGGCCTTGGTGGCCGAACCCAAACGCCAGGTTTGTGACAAAGTCACAATTAGGGCCACGAATCGGGGAGGCGGATATGGACACATCGGAGTTGGACGGCTGGATTGCAAATCTCGCACCCATCTATCTCCAGCCGGAGGTGATCGACGGTTTTGTCCAACGCATCGACGACGCCATTGCCCTGGCCAATCCGGAAGTCGCAGCGGACAGGGAGCTGCGACGCGATGTGGATGCAAGCACCGCGGCGCAGCTCCGCGTCATCGTGGCCGCGATCGCGGGCGGTTCCCAGGAGGTCACGCCGCCGGCGGAGTCGGTTGCGCTTGCGCTCACCGTTGCCAGGCGCGGAATGGATCTTCGAGTCCTGCTCAAGATCTACGGCGCCGGACGCCTCGCGATGCTGGGCTTCGTCGACGAGTCGATCGAGGCACTGCCGATCGGTCCGGAACTCAAACGCGCACTTCTCGTTCGGGTGTGGGGTTCGGCGATGCGATGGCTGGAGGTGACCACCGAATTGTTGGTGGCCACTTACGCGAAGGAGCGGGAGAATTTGGCGCGCGGCGCTTTTGCGCGTCGCTCCGAGACGGTGCACGCGCTTGTGGCCGGCGAAGCTCTTCACTCCGAAGAGGTTTCGCAGATTCTCGACTACCCGATGCGGCGCCATCACACTGCGTTTGTTCTCTGGACGGATGACACCGACCCGGCTGCAGACGTATTGGCCCGATTGGACTCGTATGCGCGTTCCTTGGTGGACGAGTCGAACGGCGAGCGTGTGCTGACGCTACCTTCGGGTGCGCGCGAGGTGTGGTCGTGGGTCGCGCATTTCGACCACCTGGAGTGGGCGTCGCTCGATCATGCTCGGAATGCGGATCTTCGTGTCGCAGTGGGGGCCAGCGGTTACGGAATGGAGGGATTCGCTCGCAGTCATCGCGAGGCGCTCGCCGCGCAGCGCGTCGCAGTCCGGTCGACGGGTTCTTCGCCCGTCACCGTCTACGAGGACGTTCAGGTTCCCTGTCTGCTTACCGAAGATCTGGGGGAACTGCGTGCGTTGGTGGCTCGGGAACTGAAGGGCCTGGCCGGCGCGGACGGTGTCACGACGCGTCTTCGTGACACCGTCCGGGTCTACTACGAGAACAATTGCACCGCGGCCGCTACGGCCGCGGCGCTCGGCCTGCACAAGAACACTGTGCGGTACCGACTCGATCAGGCCGAAACGCTACTAGGTCGCAGCGTCGACGATCGACGCCTGCCGACGGAGTTGGCTCTCATCGCTCTGGAGAGCTACGGGGTCAGCATCTTGCCGGCCGAGTGATTCGCTACTGCAGGTCGTCGAGACCGGGGAGCGAGTAGCCGGAGTTGTCATCCCAATCGGCAGGGGTGTCGTCGAGTGAAACGTCCCAGTCGGCGTCCGGCACTGCTCTGCGCAGCTCGGTCAGAGCGCTGAACCAGTAGACGAGCGAAGGGATTACCTCGGTCGGATCGCTCGAGATCTTGGTGGAACCGTTGAGCAAGGTGTTGGGAATATCCGACGGGTAGAGGTCCAGGACCTCGTAGTCGAACGGAAATTCGTCGTTGTGGACGGCGATGAGTCGGTCGACTTCGGCCTTCTCGTCATCGGTCAGCGGTGTGGTGCGGACGGCGGAGTAGTACAACGAGGTGCTCATGCCTGCCAGGCTAGAACAAGATGCCTTCCAACAGCGGTTTCGGACGCAACACCCTCAAGTTGCATGGTCTCGGCAACTTCAAGTGTAAAAGTCGTCGATATTTCGACAGGGATGGATAGAAGTCGGCAAGGAACACTGGAGGAGACGGCGAGACGGCCGTCCGAACTCAGTGAAGGAGCTCCCCGTGACCGCAGTCATCAGTGCCATTCGGGTAGGTGGTCAGCGATGAACGTTCCCATGTGGGCGTGGGCCGCGTTCGCCGCAGTCATCGTCGTCATGTTGCTCATCGACCTGCTCGCCCACCGCGGCGCGCACGTCATCGGCTTCAAGGAAGCGGCCTGGTGGAGTGCACTCTGGGTCGGTTTGTCTCTCGTGTTCGCGGTGGTTGTCACCCTGACCTTGGGGGTGAACTCGGGCGTCGAATTCACCACGGCCTGGCTGTTGGAGAAGAGCCTCTCCGTCGACAACCTCTTCGTGTTCGCCCTGATCTTCGGTTACTTCAAGGTGCCCCGTGAGTATCAGCACCGCGTGTTGTTCTTCGGTGTCATCGGCGCCCTGATCTTCCGCGGAATTTTCCTCGCCGCCGGCGTTGCCGTGGTCAGCAAGTTCACGGCCGTGCTGTTCGTCTTCGCCGCCATCCTGCTCTACAGCGCGTACAAGCTGCTCAAGGATGACGACGAGAGCTTCGATCCGGGAACCTCGCTGGCAGTTCGCCTGCTGCGCAAGATCATGCCGGTCCGTGAGGAATATGCCGGAACCAAGTTCTTCGTCAAGGAAGCCGGAAAGCGCGTCGCAACACCGCTGTTCGCCGTTGTCGTCGCCATCGAAGCCGCCGACCTCGTGTTCGCAGTCGACAGCGTCCCGGCAGTGCTGGCAGTGAGTGACGATCCGTTCATCGTGTACTCCAGCAACGCGTTTGCGATCTTGGGACTGCGTGCCCTGTACTTCCTGCTCTCGGGTCTGCTCGAGAAGTTCCACTACCTGTCCAAGGGTCTGTCGATCATCCTCGCCTTCATCGGCGTGAAGCTGATCATGCAGGCCAGCCACAAGGTGATCAGCACGTCGATCCCCGAGATTCCCTCACTGGTCAGCCTCGCGGTGATCATCGTGGTGTTGGCAGGCTCGATCATCCTGAGCCTCAAGAAACCGCTACCGGAAGCGCCTGACGCCGAGGAGGTTGCGCCCGGTGACACTCCGGTCGAGCTCGAGAAAGCAGGCAGTGAAGCCGAGATAGAGGCTTCGGGCATCGAGCTCGCGACCGGCGATCGTGATGACGATGACAAGGTGGATGCTCGCAGTAGGAGCTGACACCTGATCGGCTGAACCGAATCGAAAAGGGAGACCACACAACGAGGTGTGGTCTCCCTTCTCGTTGCTCACGACTCTCGCTACAAAACAGACCACTGATCGGGAAGGTGTGTTCTCACTCGGCCGTGGGCGATCTACCTTGGCGAATGCCCGACGTCCGAGATCAGGAGTGCCCATGACAATTCACGCGGAAGTCGTCACAATGCTGGCCACGCTCAACGCAGCATTCCCGGACGTCACCAGCTTCGACCCGTCGGAGTTACGTGCTCTGCTTCGGAATCGACGAGCCCCGCTGGAGCGGCTTCCCGATATGCGTGCGGTCGAAGATCTCGCAATCGACGGTCCCGGGGGAGATCTGTCGATCCGCGTCTACCGCCCGCACACTTCCTCCGACGCCATTCCGCTGGTCGTCTTCGCTCACGGCGGAGGCTTCGTGTTCTGCGACCTGGACAGCCATGACGAATTCTGCCGGTCCATGGCGGAAGGTGTCGGCGCCGTTGTGGTCTCCGTCGATTATCGTCTGGCCCCTGAACATCCCGCCCCGGCAGCACATGACGACGTCTATGCCGCAGTAGAGTGGGCAGCGAAGCACGCGGCAGAGTACGGCGCAGACCCGAGCAGGATCGTGCTTGCCGGCGACAGCGCGGGTGGCAATCTTGCTGCGACAGTTGCTATCGCCGCCCGCGATCGTGGAGGTCCGGAGGTTGCGGCGCAAGTTCTCATCTATCCCGTGATCGACGACGATTTCGACACCGAGTCCTACCGTCTCTACGGCACCGACCACTACAACACGACCACGGCCATGAAGTGGTACTGGGACCAATATGCACCCGAGTGCCGAGATGACGTGCGGGTGATACCTACTCGGGCAGAATCGTTCACCGATCTTCCAGCGGCCGTCATCGTGACAGCCGAGCTGGATCCGCCGTGCTCGTCCGGCGACGAATACGCGAAACTGCTTGCCACCGCCGGCGTCCCCGTGCAGCATCATCGCTTCGACGGGTTATTTCACGGGTTCCTCACTATTCCGTCGTTGTCGCTCACGGAACCGGCACGACAGAAAGTTTGGGCGATGATCCGCGAGGCGTCAGCCGTCACTCGATAGGAGCTCTTCGCTCAATTCGCCGAAGGTATGACAGATTCTGTCCCGCACAATGACTTCGGTGCATTCGGGGTCGAACCATCGATCAACGACGCCCCAATGGATCGGATGGTCGAGGTATTGGGTCTGCAGTGACACGAGATCGGTGAACTCCTGCTCCCACACATGGGTCCACGGTGCTTCGTCACATGCAGATGTCGCGCAGGTCGCCGCACTCACTCGACTGAGCCGCCAGGCAGCGATCGAGGAGATATGCCCTGGCATCTTCAGCAAGTCACTTTCGAAGCGTTCGATTGCGTCCTCGGAGGTATGGGGTGCAACGCGAATCAGCAGCGCTCGGTACACCCCGTTCTTGCCGGTGGCGCCCGAGCGGCCCTCGGTGCCCGAAACGTACTCGGCGCCGTGAAAGTGCTCGATGGCGCCGTGGTGAAGTCCGGCGTCAACGGCACCGCGAGCGGCCTGCCACGCCGCTTCGTCCTCGAACTGGAGATGCATGATCAGATCTCCGCCGTTGATGACGCCGGGCAGTGTGGCGGTGACGAGATGGCGAACTGATCCCGACGATTCGGCCACTGCTGCAATGGTGTTCATCGCATCGACCCAGTTGGCCGAGTCCGTGCTGTCGGCTGCAAACACCACCCTCGTGACGTTATACATCGGCCAGTCCCTCGACGTCATCGGCGGTGGCAGCCATGGTGCGGCTTCGTTCCGCAATGAGTGGAGCCATTGCGTCCCACCATTGCCTCAGAGTGCCGTCACCGCGGCTCGAACGAGTCATCGCCCACCAACCGGCGGTCCCTTCGACGGTCCACGTGATCGTGACGATGCTGGACTCGTCCTCGGCCCACAGCGGCGGACTGACAAGAATATTGTCGAGAGTCAGGTTGCGGCGACTGGCATTCGGCAGGTAGCCGGCGCGAAATTCGTCGACAAACTTCTGCCCGCATCCGGGATTCGTGACTATCCGGTCGATCACGTAGAGCGTCTCACCTGGCATCTGCGCAGGCTACGGTGCGCTTAACCCCCTGCGGTACTTCCGATCTCACGCAGCGGGAGGTTGTTCCGAGGGGGCTGGGGAACGTGCCGGGCGCAGACCCAGCCATCCGACCAAACCGACGAGGGCGAAGGCCACAGCGGCGGTGACGAACGTGACGGTGAAGGCGGATTCGCTGGGCAGAGCGGCGACGCCCTCGGGCAGATTCGCGATGGTCATCGAGGCGAGAATCGTGGTTACCACTGCACTGCCCATGGCGCTGCCGGTGGAACGCGAGATCGAGTTGATGCCGTTGGCTATTCCACTCTGGCGATGCGGAACGCTCGACATGATGATCGCGGGCATGGCCGCGTAACCCAGGCTGACGGCGGTGCCGATCACGATGCCGGCCCCGATGACCGATGCGGTGTGCGTGTGGTCGTATGCGAGCCAGGCGAACGGCACCGCACCACAGATCGCGGTGAGTCCCAGGACGAAGCGTGGCCCGCGCACTCTGATGAGGCGCCCGCCGATCGGCGCTGCGATCAGCGAGGCAATCGCTCCCGGCAGTAGGAATTCTACCGACGCACGCAGAATGCTGGCGTCGAATCCGTACCCCGTGAGGGCGTGGGGAAGTTGGACGAGATAGGAGATGCCCAGGAAGTTGGCGAACATTCCGAAGCCCAGCATGACCCCCGCCAGGTTCGCCATCATCACGGGCCGGTGGACGAACATCCGCATGTCGACCAGTGGTTCGTCTACGATCTTCTCGATCCAGACCCAGACTGCGAACATCACGATCGACCCCAGGAAAACACCGATGGTCAAGGGCGAGAACCAACCCCATTGGTGGCCTTGCGAAATCGACAACAGGAGCAGAAGGAGTGCAGCGCCCAGGCTCAGCGCACCGATGACGTCGACGCGTCCACCGCTCTTGTGTTTAGTTGCCGGCACCAGCGTGATGACGGCGACGAGGGCAAGCAACGCGAACCCGGTGGCCATCCAGAAGGCGTTGCGGTAGTCGGCATCCGGCGCCGATGTGAGAAGTCCGGTGGCTACGAGGGCGAGTCCGCTGCCGAATGCGAGAGTTCCGCTGACCAATGCCATCGCGCCGGGAAGCTTGTGTGGGCGAACCTCTTCGCGCAGGACCGACAGAGCCAGCGGGAAGATGGCGGTGGCAGTTCCCTGGAGGACGCGTCCGAGAATGAGAAGTGGCAGATTGTGTGCCAACGCGGCGACGATCGAACCGATGACCATCACGATCAGAACGCCGACCAGCGTGCGCTTCTTGCCGTGCTGATCGCCGTAGCGGCCCAACAGGGGAGTGAAGACGGCGGCCGAGAGCAACGTCGCCGTCGTCACCCAGCTGATTCCAGCCGCGGATGCGCCCAGATCGGACTGAATGCGTCCCAAGATCGGAACGGGCAGCGTCTGCATCATGGAGACGATCATCGCGGCCAGGCTGAGGGCCCCGATGATGACGGCCTCGCGGCGCGGTGATGTTACGACGGATACATCCGGGGTGTCGCAAACCGTTGGCTGCGCAGCACTGTCGGTGGTCACTGAATTCGTCAAGTGGGTCCTTCTCGGGAATTACAAGAGAAAATGCTTAATGTGGCGAAGTAATTTTCTCTGGATCGTAAGTCCGCGAGATCGATCCCGTCAATGCTGGTCAGTGAGTCCCTGGGTCGCGCCTGGTATTTATCGGTCTAGCTCGGTGTTTGACGGACTAGAAGGGGTAGATCGGGAGTGTGCTCTGGGCCGTCACCCACTGCGTTTCGGTGAAGGCGTCGAGGTTTGCGCCGATACCGCCGACGCGACCACCGTTACCCGAAGATGCCATGCCGCCGAACGGGATGACGGCTTCGTCGCCGACCGTCTGATCGTTGATGTGTACGAGGCCGGTGGGGATCTGTTGGGCGAGTTCGAGTCCGCGCATGGCGTCGGAGGTCAGAATGCCCAGCGACAATCCGTATTCGGAATCGTTGGCGATGGCGACGGCTTGTTCGACGGTGGCAAAGGAGGTCACCGGTGCGACCGGCCCGAAGACCTCGTCGGCGAAGGCCGGGGCGGTCAGTGGGGTGTCAGCCAGCACGGTGGGCCGGTAGAAGAGATCCTCGTAGGTGCCACCGGCAGCCAGTTTTGCTCCGGCCGCGATGCTTCCGGTGACCAGGGAGTGGATGTGGTCGCGTTGTTTGGCGTCGATGATGGGACCGAGTGCGACCTGACCGGTGAACGGGTCGCCTACCGGAAGCTTGTCGGCGCGTTCGGCAAGGAGTGCGGTGTAGTCGGCAGCGATACTTTCGTGGACCAGTTGACGGCCGGTGGTCATGCAGATCTGCCCCTGGTGCATGAATGAGCCGAAAGCGCCGACAGATGCGGCTTTTTCGAGGTCGACGTCGTCCATGACGATCAGCGCGTTGTTGCCGCCGAGTTCGAGATGCGCTCGTTTGAGGTGGCGGCCCGCCAGTTCGCCGACAGCCCGTCCCGCCCGGGTCGACCCGGTGAATGCGATGACGCGAACGCTCGGATGAACCACGATTGCCTCACCGGCGTCAGCGCCGCCCGGCAGCATGCTGAACACGCCGGCAGGCAAGCCGGCCTCTTCGAAGATGCGAGCGAGAACCACACCGCCACAGATCGCCGTGCGCGGGTCAGGCTTGAGGATCACCGAATTACCCAGTGCCAGTGCGGGAGCGACTGCACGAATCGACAGGATGATCGGAAAGTTGAAAGGTGCGATGACGCCGACGGTTCCGACGGGTACGCGACGAGAGAAGCTCAGTCGAGGTTGCTCCGAGCGCAGTACTTCACCCACGGGGTGTGCGGCCAGGGCTGCGGCGTTGTAGCACTCCTCGGCAGCGGTATGGGTTTCCAGTCCGGCCTTGGCCGGGATGCTGCCGGCTTCCCGGATCACCCATTCCCCGATTTCGTCGGCGTACTGCTCGAACAATTGACCGGCGCGGCGCAGAACGGCGGCGCGTTCGGTGTAGGGTCGTGCTGCCCAATCCTTCTGAGCTGCAGTAGCTTTTGTCGCAGCGGCTGCCACGTCGTCTGGTGTTGCCATGCCCACCGTCGTCAACTGCTTGCCCGTGGCCGGTTCGACGACAATCCGATCTTCGGCGTTACCGCGGATCCATTCACCGTCGAAGATCTTCGATTCCCACACAGGTTCACTCAACAAACTCGACATGGCCGCTCCTCGAGAAAGGGATGCGACTGCGCGCCGCATCACATGGTTGCCCACTACGTTGCTCTGCGAGGAGGTCGATCGCCATCGCACTTTCATTCAGTGAAAGACGGGTTCATTGCGTCCTTGAGTGCTTGGATCAGATCGGCGAACTCGGTGGAGTAGGTGATGCCGCTGCGGGTCACCCCGGACACCGGAATTCGCAAGCGGCCATGCGATTCTCGCATGAAGCTGATTCCAGCACGTGGAGATTCGCCGGCGGTGATCGAATACAGCAGGGTCCAGGCTCGAGGGTTGGTGATCACGTCCAGCGTGGCGGTGTGGTCGCTCGGAATTGCGGGGCCCAGTTGTACGCGTCGATCTATTTCGCGAAACGCGTCCTCGACCACCTTGTGGATGAGCACCTGGCTTTGGCGTGGCGGCAAGAGCAGGGGATATGCGGCCAGATCGTTGAGATCGACGCTTTGCTGGCCGGCCAGGGGGTGCCGGCTCGACATGACGACCAAGAGGTCCTCGACGCCGAGGTCCAGGGGCTCGAGCCCGGGGCGGTCGACGCCGCCGCGAATCAGTGCGATGTCCGCATCGCCGGAGGCCACGGCGTCCATGCGGTGGGCAAAACTCTTGATGACGAACTCGACGTCCAGGTCGGGGTGAAGTTCGCGTACGTGTGCGATGGCGTCCAGCGTCTGAGCGGCAAAGCTCATGTTTCCGGTGATCCGGATCCGGGCTCTCGGGTCGCGCGCGACTGAGTACGCCATCGTCTCGAGGCTGAGGACTTGCTGCGCGATGGGCACCAGTCGCGATCCTGCCGGGGCCAGCCGAACAGCTCGGGTCGAGCGTTCGAAGAGCGTCGCGCCCAGTTCCTTCTCCAGTCGCGCGACCTGGTGGCTGATCGCCGACTGCGAGATGAAGCAGCGCTCCGCAGCTCGACTGAAGCTCAGTTCCTCGCTCACGACGAGGAAGTACTTGAGTTGGCGGAAGTCCATGAGGACAGCTTACTTATGAGCGATCGAGATAACAGTCTTGCGAATACTCCAGCTAGCTGGACCGGACCCATGATCAGTCCATACCGTAATAGTCATACTTTCAATTTGGTTGAGGAGATTTGTTGTGGATAGAACAGCTGCGGGTCGCGCAGACATCGACGCGACTGGACACGAGCAGACTCAGGTAGTGATCGTCGGTTCGGGATTCGGAGCCCTCGCCGCGGCCAAGACCCTCGCGAAGTCCAAGACGCCGTTCGTCCTCATCTCCGCCACCACCGAGCACCTCTTCCAGCCGCTGCTCTACCAGGTGGCGACGGGTGTTCTGTCGGCGGGTGAGGTTGCTCCGCCCATCCGCACGATCCTGCAGAAGTACCCCAACGCCGACGTGCGCCTCGGCCGCGTCGTCGAGGTCAACGCAGAAGAGAACACCGTCGTCTACGAAGCCTCGGGTACCCGCCATACGCTCGGGTACCGCTCGCTCATCGCAGCCACCGGTGCCACGCAGGCGTACTTCGGTCATGACGAGTTCGAGAAGGTCACCTACAAGCTCAAGACCGTCGAGGATGCCGAGGTGCTGCGCAAGCAGATCCTGCGCTGCTTCGAAGAAGCCCACACCACCAACGACGCGCTGGTTCGCCGCAACCTGCTCAGCTTTGTTGTCGTGGGTGCAGGCGCGACCGGCGTCGAGCTCGCCGGACAGATCAAGGAACTGGCGCGTCGCTACTTTGCGAAGGCCATCAACAACATCAGTGCCGACGAGGTCACCGTCACCATGGTCGAAGGCGCCGGTGTAGCGCTTCCGGCCTTCGGCGGCAAGCTCAGTGAGTACACGCAGGCCTCGCTCGAGAAGTCGGGTGTCGAGGTGGTCCTCAACACCATGGTCACCGCCATCGACGAGCACGGTGTCACCGTCTCTTCGGCAAAGACCAAGGAAGAGAAGCGCATCGACGCCGAGACCGTCATCTGGTCGGCCGGTGTACGCGCGAACGACTTCGCTGCAGTGCTCGGAGAGGCAACCGGTTGTGAGAGTGACCGCGCAGGTCGTCTGCTCATCAATCCGGACTTGACCGTCGGCGGGTTTGCCAACGTCTTTGCCATCGGCGACATGACTTCGCTGAACGGTCTGCCGGGTCAGTCGCCCGTTGCAATGCAGGGTGGCCGTCACGCCGCGAAGACTGTGAACGGAAAGGTCAAGGCCGGAACGCCTTTCAAATACTTCGACAAGGGCAGCATGTCGATCATCAGCCGATTCAGCGCTGTGTGTCGCGTCCGCAAGGTCGAGTTCAAGGGCACGATCGCCTGGTTCATGTGGCTGGCCGTGCACGTGATGTACCTGGTGGGCTTCCGCAATCGGTACGTCGCTGTGATGTCGTGGTTCGGTTCGTTCATCGGCCACCGTCGTCCGCACTTCCATTACGCGCAGGAGCCGATGAAGATCGAGGCCGCGCCGCCGGTGACCGAACGCGAACCGGAATTGGCGCACTCCGCGTAGCTCTGCACCGTCTGAACACGTTTCGCCTGATGCCAGTCACACGGCTTAGTGAGTCACACTGTGTGAATGGCATCAGGCGACCGTTCGTTGATCGGCCGGGCATTTATCGTGCTCGGTGCCTTCGATGCGACGTCTCCTCGGTTGACTCAATCGGAGATCAGTCGCCGCACCGATCTGCCTCTGCCCACCGTCCATCGACTGTGTGGGCAATTGGTCGCTGCCGGCGCCCTCGAGCGTCGGAGCGACGGCAAATACCAGGTCGGGGTCCGGTTGTGGGAGATCGGCGCTCTCGCTCCCGGGGCGCACGGTCTGAGACAGGTGGCGTTGCCGTTCCTCGAGGACCTTTACGAGGTCACCCGGGAGAACGTGCAGTTGGTTGTCCGTGAGGGCACCGAGGCTCTGTACCTCGAGCGCTTGTCCTCGCGTGGCGCCGTCACCGTGGTCGGCCGCGCCGGCGGTAGGTTGCCGTTGCACGCGTCCAGCGGTGGATTGATTCTCCTGGCGCACGGCGGAACCGAGCTTCTCGACGACGTCCTCCGAGCCGGCCTCGAGGCGTTCACACCCAAAACCATTACGTCCGAGCGCATCTTGAGAGCAACTCTCGACGAGATCAGACGCACCGGATTCGTGGTGTGTCGTGAGTATCTGAACGTTGGAACTCTTGCCGTCGCCGCTCCGGTCCGCGAAGCCGGCGGCAATGTCGTCGCAGCGGTGTCGACAGTTGTTCCGGTGGAGCAGGATCCGGCTCCTTTACTGCCGGCCTTGGCCGCGGCTGCTCGCGGAATATCACGCGGGCTTGGTGGCGGCGGGTTTCGATAGCTCATTTTCGGTCTTTCACTGAGTGAAATTGCAGCTGTTCCGGGGAGCGGCCGTGGTTGAGGGTGGTCTCAATCGCCACTCACCTCAGGAGTTCTCTGTATGTCTTCGTTGCGCACCCAGGTCGGAATCGTCGGTGGTGGTC
The DNA here is from genome assembly GCF_033142465.1 of Rhodococcus sp. IEGM 1318. Taxonomy (NCBI): domain Bacteria; kingdom Bacillati; phylum Actinomycetota; class Actinomycetes; order Mycobacteriales; family Nocardiaceae; genus Rhodococcus; species Rhodococcus sp. IEGM 1318. The sequence goes on along the minus strand of NZ_JAWLSC010000002.1, from coordinate 747,685 downwards.
CCGCCGGGTTGATGCTCTCGCATCTCTTGTATCTGAGAGGAATCGATTCGATCGTCCTTGAATGCCGCACCCGTGAAGAGGTGGAAGGCACCATTCGTGCGGGTGTGCTCGAACAGAACACCGTTGATCTCATGGTTGAGACCGGACTCGGTGACCGACTGAAGCGAGAAGGTCTCGAACATCACGGAATCGAGTTGCGATTCGGTGGGCGAGGGCACCGCATCGCATTCGACGAACTGACCGGCGGGCGCGCAGTCACGGTGTACCCGCAGCACGAGGTGCTCAAGGACCTGATTGCGCGACGCCTCGCTGATGGCGGGGACATTCGATTCGGAGTGACCGACGCGCGAGTACACGATCACGAATCAGGTCGCCCGAGTATTACTTTCGTCGACTCGGACGGAAGCGACCAGAAGCTCGAGTGCTTCCTGGTGGCCGGTTGCGACGGGTCACGAACCGAAACGCGAAAGCTGATTCCCGAACCGGCGATCCGCACGGATCATTTTCGGCAGTATCCCTTCGCATGGTTCGGCATCCTGGCCGAGGCGCCGCCGTCATCGGAAGAATTGATCTACGCCAACCACGAGCGTGGGTTTGCGCTGATCAGCACACGGACGCCCGAGGTGCAGCGTCATTATCTTCAGGTCGATCCGGACGACTCCGTGGACAACTGGTCCGACGATCGAATCTGGGACGAGCTGCACATGCGAGTCGACGGTGAGGGCGCAGAGATCAAGGACGGCAAGATCTTTCAGAAGTCGGTCCTTCAGTTCCGCAGTTTCGTCTGTGAGCCGATGCAGCACGGCAACCTGTTTCTTGCAGGGGATGCGGCGCACACCGTGCCGCCGACCGGCGCGAAGGGAATGAATCTCGCGATTGCCGACGTTTACGCTCTGGCAAAGGCAATGGACATTTTCTTCACCTCGTCCGACCGAAAGATGCTGGACGGGTACACCGAAACGGTGCTGCCGCGAGTGTGGCGGACGCAGCACTTTTCGTGGTGGATGTCGTCGATGCTCCATCGCTTGCCAGACGACAGCGGTTTCGGCCATCGTCGTCAGTTGGCCGAACTGGACATGGTCACGCGTTCGGTGGCCGGACGAACCTTGATTGCCGAGAACTATGTCGGAACGCCCTTGATCTAGAGAGTATTCGCAGATTTGCGGCGCGTAATCAGTGGAGCGGCGTGCCTTGATGGTGTACCAGTTGCCATCCGACCGGGGCGCGTCGCCACAGGGATGTGCGCCGCGCGCGACGCATCCCGCGAACCGAATCCCACTGCGTGAGGACGTATCCGTCGTCGATGATTCGACCGGTCATATTGTGGACTTCGATGGCGTCGCCGTCGATGGGTTCTTTCCGCAGCGATTCAACTGTCGACGGGAGGTCCCAGACGCTACCCGACGCGCCAATCTCGATGAAGTCTTCCGCAAGCAACGCGAGCACACGTGCGCTGTTGCGCCTGCATTCGACAGTTTGCAATTCCCGCTCCAGGGCGAGGACTTCCCCGACGTCGGTTCGTGGGGTCATGGATGCTCCTCAACGTACACATTATGGCGGGCCCGATGTTGATCATGATCATCCCAGAGGCGGGCGCCGCGCTTCCAACATCCGTTCTCGGAGACTGTCGTAGATGGGGGCCGACCCTGCCAAGGTAGCGACGAATACCGCTGCGGCCGTGGCCGCGAGCATCGGGACCAGCGTCGACGTCACCGCTGTCATCTCGATCACGATCACGATGCCGGTGAATGGTGCGCGTACTACGGCACCGAAGAACGCGGCCATGCCTACGGTGGCCATGGTGATCGTGAGTCCGGCGCCGACTCCGGGCACGAAGCTCGACAGTCCGGTGAAGATCGACCCCCAGAGTGCGCCGAGTGCGAGTAGGGGAGCGAAAAGTCCGCCGGGAGTTCCAGCGGCGTACGACAGTGGGCCCGTGAAGAACCGAACCACCAAGTACAGCAGCAGAATCGGCAGAACGAAGGTCCTGCCACCGACGATCATCTGTGCAAGGACGTCACCACCCCCACCGGCCAGTGGGTCGAGGAACAGCGTCAGGCCTATGACGGCGCCGATCATTGCGCCGATGACGGTCGGTGGGATCCTGTCGAGTCGTGCAACGATATCGAGTATTCCTAGAATCAAGCGGTTGTACGCGATACCCAGTAGCCCGGTGAGAATTCCGAAGACGACAAACAGCGGCAAGAGTGCGAGTTGAGGTGTCGGCACGGTGCCGACCTCGAAATCTGGTTGATCGCCGATGACAAGTCGCGCAGAGCCGACCGCGACCGAAACGCCGAAAAGCGTTGGCAGAACGGTGCGCAGCCGGAACGAGTGCGTCACCTCCTCGCAGACGAACAGTGCGCCGGCGATCGGCGCGTTGAACGCGACGGCGAGTCCTGCTCCGGCCGTGGATGTTTGCAGCATAGCGACGTCCGGTTCGGCAAGGCGGGCCCGCCGTCCCGCTTCTGCCCCGATCGCCGCACCCATATGTACGGTGGGGCCTTCACGGCCGAGAACCAGACCGGAGCCGATCGCCAAGAGCCCGCCGATGAATCTGGCAGGCACGAGATTGATTCCCGGCGGTCTAGCCTCACCGCGGGACACTGCCTCTACGTGCTGGATCCCGCTTCCCTGTGCGAGGGGTACTCGTCTGACGATCAGAACGGCAAGTACGGTGCACAAGGCCACCAGGACAACCGGCACGAGCCACCCGACATACGGAACGTGATGCGCCCAGTTCACGATCGTCTGACGAAGTTCGTCGGCCCGGATCAGGCACCATCGGAACGCGCCGCCGACAAATCCGACAACGACGCCGGCGACTGCAGCAAGTAGACACAGCAAGCCCAGTCCGCGGTTGGAGGCACGCGGTTCGGAGTCGACATCGTCCTCGGTCATCGTGATCAGCCCTACCTGATGGTCACAACTCTCGGCAGGTGAATTGAGCCTTCCTCACCTTGGACGGTAACCCATCCCGACACCGGAAAGTGTTTGTATCGACGGGTCACAATTCGGTGAGCAGACTGATTCCGAGAACTGTCATCATCACGGCGATCAGAGCGTCGAGAACCCGCCAGGCACTGGGTTTTGCAAAAAGCGGTGTCAGCAGACGTGCGCCGTAACCGAGGGCGCTGAACCAGACTGCACTTGCGGTGATGGCGCCAGCCGCAAACCACCACCGTCCGATCTCGCCGCGACCGTTGGCAATTGAACCCATCAGGACAACGGTGTCGAGATAGACGTGTGGATTCAGCCAGGTGAGTGCCAATGCCATCGTGACGGCGGTAAGCCTCGACCCGTTGCCATGCTGATCCGGTGCCAACGTCTGCGGTCGAAGTGCTCGTTTGGCAGCGAAGAGTGCATAGCTGAGTAGGAAAAGGGCACCGGCGATGCGAACGGCAGTGATCAGAGACGGTGCGTGTTCGAGGAGGGCCCCGATTCCGCTGATGCCTGCAAGGATCAGAACTGCGTCTGAGACGGTGCAGACTGCGACGATCGGGAGTACGTGCGAGCGCGTCAGGCCTTGGCGAAGGACGAATGCATTCTGTGCGCCGATTGCGACGATCAGAGAGAGTCCGACTCCGAAACCGACGAGGGCCGACGCAGGGTCGGTGGTGCTGAGCATGTTGTCGAGCCTGCCCCGCAGATGTTAATCAGTCCAGCTAATGATTCTTAGGATGCATCAGAGTAGCTTCAGATTATGTTGGACTTCGAGCAACTGAGGGCATTGCACGCTGCGGTCGACGAGGGAACCTTCGACGCGGCGGCGCGGAAGTTGCACATCACGCCGTCGGCGGTCAGCCAACGGATCAAAGCTCTCGAGACCGCGGTAGGCCGGATCCTGGTGCAGCGCACCAAACCCATCAGGGTTACCGATTCAGGACGGGAAGTCCTGCGTCTTGCCCGTCAGATAGATGCCCTTTCGCGCGATACCGTGCGAGAACTCGGCCTTGAAAACGGTTCGGGAACATTCGCCCGAGTCTCGATCGCGGTCAACGCAGATTCGCTGTCCACCTGGGTTCTGGGTGCTCTCGCGGAGTTCACGCACGAGGTCAGTTTCGACTTCCATCTCGACGACCAAGACCACACCACTGAGCTGTTGCGCGACGGTTCGGTTATGGCAGCTGTCACGTCGGTCGCGTCGCCGATTCAAGGTTGTTCTTCCAGTCGGCTCGGCATAATGCGGTATCGACCGATGGCGAGCGCGGAGTTCTGTCGTCGTTGGTTTGCGGATGGTGTTACGGCCGAGTCTCTTTCGGACGCGCCGTTAGTGGTGTTCAATCGGAAGGATCTCTTGCAGGATCGGTATCTCGATCAAAAAGTCGGCCATCCCGTCGATCCGCCCCGCCATCTTGTTCCTTCGTCGGCAGATTTTGCGGACGCGGTTCGGCGGGGATACGGCTGGGGGCTGATACCGGACCTGCAGCGTGGCGACGACGAGCATTCCGGGGCGCTGATCGAATTCGACCCGGACTTCGTGGACGACGTTCCGCTGTATTGGCAGCAGTGGAAACTGTCGTCGCCAGTCTTGCGTCGGATCTCCGAAGTGGTGACGCAGCGGGCTGACGAGGTGTTGCATCAGCCTTTGATCTGACGTGCGCAGCACATGCGGCGTTGTGCTCCGGGAACAAAGAACCTGGATAAGTTGATCTCCTGGGACCGTTTCTTCGACCACGGGACGCCGATAGTGTTTTGAGTCACACACGAATGAAAGGTGCTGACTCTCGTGGCGGACATCGGATATCTGGCTTGGGATCTTGCAGAAAAGTACGGAAAGAAGCCGTGCCTGCGGGACGACCACGTCGAACTCACATATGAGGAGTTCGCAGATCGCACGGAAGCTGTTGCCGCGCAATTGGCCGGACTCGGGATCGGACTCGGTGACGTGGTGGCGGTCATGCTGCCCAATCGCGTCGAGTTGCTGATCGCGACCATGGCGGCCTGGCGCATCGGTGCTGCCGCTACCCCCATCAATCCGATGTTCACCGCGAACGAAGCGGATTACCAGATCGCGGACTCCGGGGCCGAGTTGGTCATCACCGCCACTGCCGACGCGCCCTCGGGTGGCCGTGCGGTGTTGGTCGTCGATGATCTTGCGACAGCGCCACCGACGGACCCTCGGCCCGGAATCGATGTTGTAGCAGACGATCTGGCTCTACTCATCTACACCAGCGGTTCCACCGGACGCCCCAAGGGAGTGATGCTCTCGCATGCCAACCTGCAATTCATGGCTTTGTCGATGGGCAAGAACATCGGTGTCACCGGCGCAGATCACTGCCTGCTGATTCTGCCGCTGTTCCACGTCAACGCGATCTGCGTCAGCGTCTTGACGCCCTTGCTCGTCGGCGGACAGGTGAGTGTCACCGGGAAGTTCTCGGTTTCGAGATTCTTCGACGACGTTGCGCGGCTTCGCCCCACGTATTTCTCGGCAGTGCCGGCAATCTACGCGATGCTGACCTCACAGCCGGAAGACTCCTCCATCGACACGTCATCCTTGAGGTTTGCCGTGTGCGGTGCGGCGCCGATCAGCAAGGAACTCCTCGACCGCGCGGAGCAGCGCTTCGGGTTCGTGATCGTGGAGGGTTACGGACTTACCGAGGGGACCTGCGCGTCGGCCTGCAATCCTGTGGACGGCATGCGCAAACTCGGTACGGTCGGACCGGCGTTGCCCGGCCAGCAGATTGCCATTCTTGCCGAGGACGGAACCTTTGCTCCTGTCGGCACTGCCGGAGAGGTGGTCATCAAGGGCGACAACGTGATGCGTGGCTACCACGGCAAGCCGGAGGAGACCGCGAAGACAGTCAGGGACGGTTGGTTGTACACCGGTGACGTCGGAGTCCTGGACGAGGACGGCTACCTGACCCTCGTCGACCGCATCAAGGACATGATCATCCGTGGGGGAGAGAACATCTACCCCAAGGAGATCGAAAACTCTCTCGCCACACATCCTTCCGTGCTCGAGGCCGCCGTCATCGGCGCTCCGCACCAGGTCTACGGAGAGGTGCCAGTTGCCTATGTCGTTGCCTACCCCGATGCACCCGTCACCGAAGACGAACTGCTCGAACATGTCACGGCCTTGCTCACCCGAGTAAAGGTGCCAGTGGCGATCTACGTCGTCGATGCGCTTCCCCGAAACCCGGTGGGCAAGATCGACAAACCTGGAATGAGACGAGCTTTGAGCGCAACTCCCGCTCACTAGTCACTTCCCCGTAATACCAGCACAACTCGACGACGTCCGTCGAGTCGATCCGTCATGCCCACATTCCGTATTTCAGGAGCACATCATGGGATTCAAAGAAGGAAACTTCCCTCCCGTCGATCCGGCAACGTTCATGGACAAGCCGTTTCTCGAGCGTCTGCGTGACATGTCCACGCACTGGGTGGATTACGGCTTCGGTACGCCGAAAATGGTCCACACCGTCTACATCATGAAATTGTTGTTCCTCTACCTGGCAGCTGGAACAGCCGTTGCCACTCTGACTTCCGGCCTCTCGTGGTTCGACGTCGATTCGTGGTGGAACCAGCCGATCGTCTACCAGAAACTCATCATCTGGACGATGATGCTCGAGATGCTGGGCTTGGCAGGATCCTGGGGACCGCTCGCCGGCCACTTCAAGCCGATGACCGGTGGCGTTCTCTACTGGATTCGCCCCGGCACGATTCGCCTGCCACCGTGGCCGGGCAAAGTGCCGCTCACCTCGGGCGACTCCCGCTCGGTGTTCGACGTTTTCATCTATGTCGCCGCAGTCGCCAATCTACTTGTTGCAGCGGTTCTTCCGGGAGTTCACACCACCGGACTCGATTCGGCAATCGCCGACAATGCCGGACTGGTACGCCCGACGGTCTTGTACTCCTTCCTGGTGCTCATGGTGATTCTCGGGTTGCGTGACAAGGTGCCCTTCATCGCTGCACGTAGCGAGCAGTACCTGCCCGCGATCTTCTTCTTCACGTTCCTGCCTTTTGTCGACATGATCCTGGCGCTCAAACTGCTGATCGTCATGGTGTGGATCGGTGCCGGTGTCTCGAAGTTCGGTCGCCACTTCTCGCTGGTGGTCCCCCCGATGCTCAGCAACACGCCGTGGATCCCGTCGAAGAAGATCAAGCGTGCGCACTACCGGAACTTCCCGGAGGATCTGCGGCCTTCGCACCTGGGCGGCGGCGTCGCTCACGTGGCCGGAACGATGGTCGAAATCGTCACCCCGTTGATACTGCTGTTCTCGACGAACAAGACCCTCACGGTCCTTGCCGTGATCCTCATGGTCGGATTCCACCTGTTCATCGCGTCGACTTTCCCGCTGGCAGTTCCGCTCGAATGGAATCTTCTGTTCGCTTACGCCTCGGTCTTCCTGTTCCTGGGATTCCCGGCGTGGGACGGCTACGGACTCGGCGCCATGTCCTCACCGTGGATTACTGCGGGAATCGTTGCAGCCCTTGCCTTCTTCCCGATTCTCGGAAACCTTCGACCCGATCTGGTGTCGTTCCTGCCGTCGATGCGTCAGTACGCCGGCAACTGGGCATCGGCGACGTGGGCTTTCGCGCCGGGCGCCGAAGCCAAGATCGACCAGTGCATCAAGCGTCCGTCGCCGGACACGCGCAATCAGTTGATGACGATGTACCCCGAGGACGTGTCCGACGTCGTTCTGCATCAGTTGTTGGGCTGGCGTTCCATGCACAGCCAGGGGCGTGCGTTGTTCTCTCTGATGATCCGGCACCTCGGTGACGACATCAACACGTACTCGCTGCGCGAAGCCGAGTTCATGTGCAACTCCATCGTCGCCTTCAACTTCGGTGACGGCCACTTGCACGACGCGAAACTGATCGCCGCTATTCAGCGTCGCTGCAATTTCGCACCTGGTGAGTTCCTGGTGACCTGGATCGAATCGCAGCCCATCCACAAGGGAACACAGGAGTACCAGGTGATCGATGCGGCTCTCGGTGTCATCGAACGGGGTACTTTCAAGGTCGCCGACGCAGTCGCCGAACAGCCGTGGTTGCCGAACGGACCCATTCCGTTCGACGTTCAGTGGACACTGGACGTACGGGCCGACCGCGCGGCGACAGATCCGCAGGTCGTCTCCGAACCGAAGATGCGTACGAGGGTCAGCGGTAGCGAGCAAGAGGTGAGTAAGTGACAAAGGCCGTAGTCGTCGGCAGCGGGCCCAATGGGCTCGCTGCCGCGGTACACCTCGCACGTAGCGGTGTGGACGTGCAAGTGCTCGAGGCCGCCGACCAGATCGGCGGAGGCACCCGCTCCGGTCCGATCGACGTACCCGGATTGATCCACGACCACTGCTCGGCGTTTCACCCGATGGGCATCGGCTCGCCGTACCTGTCAAAACTCGACCTCGAGCGATATGGGCTGATCTGGCGATGGGCAGAGGTGGACTGTGCGCATCCGCTCGACGACGGCGACGCGGGCGTTCTGTACCGCTCGCTGGAGCAGACCGCGGCGGGGTTGGGCGCGGACGGGCAGCGATGGCAACGGATGTTCGGTGACTTGTCGACGGGATTCGACGCTCTGGCGTCCGACCTGATGCGCCCGATCGTCAACGTTCCGCGCCATCCGTTGCGGCTTGCGGCTTTCGGCCCGCGAGCACTGCTTCCGGCAACCGTGACCGCGAAACTGTGGAAGACGGAGAAGGGCAGAGCGCTGTTCGGCGGGGTCGCCGCGCACGCGTTCTATCCGCTCAACCGTCCGGCCACATCGGCGGTGGGGTTGATGATCACGGCGGCCGGTCACCGCTACGGGTGGCCGGTAGCCGAGGGAGGTTCGCGTTCGATCACCGACGCCATGGCGGCGATGCTTCTCGATCACGGTGGCAAGGTCGACACCGGCGTTCGGATACGCACTGCCTCCGAGATTCCTGACGCCGATGTTGTTCTGCTGGATGTCAATCCGGGTGGTGCGCTCGAAATCCTGGGTGATCGTCTCCCCGGCCGAGTGGCGAAGGCCTATCGAAAGTTCAAGCAGGCTCCCGGGGCCTTCAAGGTTGATTTCGTCATCGAAGGCCATGTGCCGTGGACCAATCCGGATTGCGCTCGGGCCGGAACAGTCCACCTGGCAGGTAGTTTCGAGGAGATCGTGGCAGCTGAGCGTGACACGAATTCAGGCCGTATGCCGGACCGACCGTTTGTGCTTCTCGGTCAGCAATACCTGGCTGATCCCACCCGCTCTGCCGGGAACATTCATCCGTTGTACGCCTATGCCCATGTGCCTCACGGCTACGCCGGCGATGCTACGGAGGCGATAACTCGTCAGATCGAGAGGTTTGCACCAGGGTTCCGGGAACAGATCGTCGCGACGTCGAGTCGTAGCACCTCTGACCTGGCACAGGACAATCCGAATCAGGTAGGCGGCGACATCATCGGAGGTGCCAACACCGAGCTGCAGGTTGTCCTGCGTCCGCGTATTGCAGTCGATCCGTACAGCACTGGGATCGAGGGCACCTACCTGTGCTCGGCCTCGACCCCGCCGGGTGCCGGAGCGCATGGAATGTGCGGGTACAACGCGGCAGAGTCGGCACTGAAGTACCTGCGGCGGAAGGGTGCAGAGGTTCTGTGAGTAGCCCATCGCACAAGGAGCGAGGCGCCGGTGCAATGCGGCGCCTCGCCCGGGTGCCTGCAGCCGCGGAGCCGGAAGTGCTTGCCGTAGTTGCCGAATTGGCGCGGCGACTCGACGCGCGCAGTGCCGATATCGCGCGTGAGATGGCTTTCATGATGGCGCACGAAATCGACCAGTTGGACGCAGATGCCAATCTGCTCGAAATGCTCGAGGCCAGCGTGCAGGGAAACATCACGACGATCATCCACGTATTGGCCAACGACATTCCGATCGATCATCTCCAACCGACTACTGCCGCAGTGGAATACGCTCTGCGGTTGGCGCAACGCGACGTTCCGTCCAACTCTCTCGTTCGCGCCTACCATATGGGCCAAGGCGATCTGATGCGAATCTGTCACGACGAGATCAGCACACTGGATATTCCGGCACGACTCACTTTGGCTGTCCTGAAACACACTTCGGATGTGGTCTACAGCTACATCGACTGGATCACGCTCTACGTTTTCGACGCATACGAGCGGGAACGCAGTCGATGGATGGCAGCGCAGGGAAATCTCCATTCGGCCGCGATCCACGCCCTCCTGTCCGGCACCAACGCAGATACCGCTGCTTTCGAAGCGGAGACCGGATACCGCCTTGGTCAGAACCACGTCGCCCTGGTGGTCTGGTCGACGTGGGATGCAGACGTCATGGGCATCAACACCCTGGACCGACTCGTACGCGATCTCGGCGCGGCGGCGGGAGCAGACAAGCCGCCGATCATCACCGCCATCGATCGACGCACCGTGTGGGCGTGGTTGCCCTTCGGTCGACGGGTGCCTGCGGCGGATCCGGAAGTTCTCGCGGCGGCAGTGCCGTTGGACGGCGGAGCGCGGGTGGCAATCGGACTGCCAGGTTCAGGGGTCGAAGGATTCAAGCGGTCCCACGAACAGGCTACTGCAGCCTATTCCGTTGCTGCCGTGCCGGATACGCCGCAGCGTCCCGTGGTGAGTTTCGGGGACCGAGGCATAGCCGTGGTATCACTCCTCTCGGAAAACATCGATGCTACGAAGTCATGGGTCTGGGAGGTACTTGGTCCGTTGGCGGACGATACACCTTCTGCCGCATCCTTACGGACGACGCTGAGCGTGTATTTCGCCCACGGGGAAAGTCATCTGCACACGGCCAATTACATGAACTTGCACCGCAATACGGTGAAATATCGTATCAACAAGGCGCTCGGCGATCCTGTTGCTGCGGGTCGAGACAAGTTGGATCTCGCTCTGGCGCTGCAGGTTTGTGAGTTGTTGGGTAGATCGGTCTTGCGTCCCGCTCGAACATTGTGAGTATTGGATGCGGCATGGCCTGTGGGCTCCGTATCGGGTTTTGATGTCCGATGCGGAGCCTGGCCCTGTTCTGTTGTCCCCGAGAAGCTGTTCTCAGGTTTTGAAGGTGGTGTTCGCCGGCCGTGGGTGCTGCCCGGGGTCGATCGAGGGTGGTGGGATGAACCAGGGTTTGTTGTCGGCTCCGATTCGGATTTCCCATTTTCCGACGAACCCGGTCTTGCGGTGCATCAGCCGGTGGTGCGAGCGGCACAGCAGGACAAGGTTGTTCATCACCGTAGGGCCACCGTTAGCCCAGTGCCGGATATGGTGCGCATCAGTCCACGCCGGAACACATGAACACCCCGGGAACGCACAGCCCTTGTCGCGGGCAATCAACGCGACTCGTTGTTCGGCGGTGACCAACCGTTTTCCGGGTTTCGCATCGAGCGGTGCGCCGTGATCGTCGAGTAGGACGGTCGACAGGAAGCAGTCGCACCCGAGGAGCCTGGTCTGCGAGACGGACAGTGGCCCGAGCCAGGGCATGTGCCCCACATCGAGATCCGACTGAGACTCTCCACCATCATCGGAGGGTGTTGCGGCGCAGTCGCGGTGCTCGGCGAGGTCGCGGGCGTTGATGTGCACGTTCACGTGTGGGCGTTGGCCTCCGTCGGTACCGGTTTTGGCGCAGTCGAGGTAGCGGCGGATCAGTTCGGTGAACCCGTCCGAGGTTCGCTTCGCCGCGGACCGGGCGTCGGGGGTTCCGTCCGGTGCTGGGGTGGGCATCGTCAGATTCGACAGGGCGGAGAGCAGCATTTCGCCGGTGAGGGCGTCGAAATCTCCGCGGACCACCACCCGACCGTTCAATGTCGAGGCGATCCGGAGCTCGTTGCGATCGACATCTTCGGCGGGCGGAATCTCATCCGATTCGAACAACCGCTCCAAGGTTGCGATGACGTGCCGCACCTTCGTCGTCGTCGCTTCCACACCCGACGCAGCCGCGAGCAGCAGGTCGATGCACTTCGGTAGCGCTTCGTCAGGCATGCCTTTAGGTGGGGATTCACAGAACGAGACGATCAGCGCGGCGTGCTCGAAGGAGCAATCCCCGTCATCGAAGCCTGCCGCTACGGCCGGGAACGCGCGCAGCGCCGCACCGAGGGCGGCGATCTTCTTCCCGTCTCGAACCTGCAGCATCGTGTTCGCCGTCAACCAGCAACCCACTCCGCGGCTGGCAATCACCTGATCATCCGGGCGCATCGAGAGTTCGTCCACCACCGCCACCCGAACGGCTTCCAGGCGCAGAATCTCCGCACTTACCTCGATAGCAGCCTCACGTAGCTCGGCGGCAGTCAACTGCCACAGACGTCCGCGCAACCCCACCGCAGAACCAGACACCACGTCCGATGATGTGTCGATGCTCATTGAATCCCCCGATCCCCACCCCCAACAATACTCGAACATGCGTTCGAGTCAAGAGCCTGTTGAAGCTCAACTTTCTAGGAGTGTTTCTCGGGTCGCATTCCGAGAATTGCAGAGGGACTGCCTATTTGATGTGTTGTGCGACTGGCATATTCTTTCCGTTCCAGCCAACTGCGGCGGATTGCCATGCTTGGCAAGCGAGAGCACATCGGGGCCAAGAGGTTGATGTAAGTGAGCCGTGTTGTGCATGGGATCGGCCTGACTCTGCGATGTCAGCGGGTTGTCATACTGTGGTCGAGTGACTTCGCCGTGGACAGCTGGGCAGGTGGCATCGGTAGCTCCCGACGCCGCATCGCTGGCGGCTGCGCGCAAGTTGGTTGGATCGTGGAGCCACGCCGGTAACAAGGGCCTCGCGCTCTGGGGGCTGTGCCAGGGAAGCGGCTCGAAGCCGTATCAAGCTGTGGTTGACCTGCGCGGCCCTGCATACAAGTGCTCGTGCCCCAGTCGGAAGTTTCCGTGCAAACATGCCCTGGGGCTGCTGGTGGAATGGTCGGAAGGGCGAGTGCCTTCGGCGGACGAGCCGGCCGACTTCGCTGCCGAGTGGTTGTTGCGCCGTGAGGAAAAGGCCGATACCAGCGCCGAGACCGCCGGCGACGAGGCACCCAAGAAGACTCGCGACCCGGCAACAGCGCAGAAGCGCGCCGACCGCGTTGCGAGTGGTCTCGTCGAATTGGACCTGTGGATCACCGATCAGATCCGGAGTGGTCTGGCGGCGATGGACACGTCCTGGGCGGGCCTCGACGCAGTCGCCGCTCGAATGGTGGATGCTCAGGCGCCCGGTATTGCAGGCACGCTTCGAGCATTGGCGGGAACCGCGGAATCTAACGAAAACTGGCCCGAGAAAGTCCTCGACGAGTTGGCTCGGTTGCGCCTGCTGGTCGCTGCGCATCAGAAGCTGCCCGGGCTGCCGGAAGATCTTGCCCATTCAGTGAAAGCGCACGTCGGCTATCCCGTCTCCGCCGACAGCGTGATGGAATCGACTCCGGTGCGCGAGAACTGGATGGTTCTCGGTTTCGGGATCACCGAGGAGAAGCGCCTGTTCACCCGAACTGTGTGGATGCTCGGCAGGAATTCGAGACGTTGGGCCACGCTGCTCGACTTCTCACATGGGTCACCCAACTTTTCCACCGAAACGCCGCTAGTCGGGTATCTGGTCGACGCCGATGTTCATTTCTATCCCGGTGCGTCGGCTTTGCGCGCCCGGTTGGGAGCAACGCATGGCGAACCGGAGCCCTTCGCGACCATGCCGTCCGGAAGCATCGACGCTGCGTTGCAGCAGTTTACCGATGCGCTCGCGGCAGATCCATGGCTGCGGTCGTGGCCGGCAGTGATCAGTTCGGTGGTCCCCTCGTTCGTCGACGGCGCCTGGTTTCTCGTCGACGAATCGGGCACAGCGATTCGGGCAGAGGGCGATTCGGACCTACTGTGGAAATTGCTGGGCATTTCCGGTGGCTACCCGGTCACGGTCTGTGGAACGTGGAATGCGCAGGCTCTTACCCCGATCTCTGTTTTCACGGGAGGACAGGTGATCGTCCTGTGAGCACATTGATTTCGGCTGCGCTTCTCGGGACGGCCAGAACAGCAACAACATTCGAGGACCTTCCGGCCGACGTGCGCGCCTACGCGTGCGAACTATACGGAGATCCTGCCGAGTTGCTTCTCGCAGCAGTCGCGCTGGAGCGGGCGTACCGCCGTGGCGGTGCGGGTTCCACCACGGCGACGGTGCCGACGCCTGCTCCAGACGATGCGCGATTCACGCTGCCGGAATCGTCATCCGCACATCTGCTGTCGATGCTCGCTGCCAAGGCGACCTTGCTCGACGAATGGTTCATCGTCGCGTTGGCGCACAACTACCGTGCGCCTGATCATCTTGTTGCCGAACTGCTTTCCTTTGCTCGGGCGAGCGAGACTCACCGTGAGAGTATTCTGCAGCTGGTCGGCGAGCGGGGTCGTTGGCTTGCCACGCAAAACCCCGTGTGGAGCAAGCTCGTCCGAACCAGGGATGCAAACCCAGATGTGTGGCGCCACGGAAGTTCGTCCCAGCGCACGCAGTGGCTGATAGACACTCGTCGAACTGACCCCGCGCTGGCGCTGGCCGAACTCCGAAAGTCGTGGGCGACCGAGCGTGGCGAACAGAAGGCTGCGTTCGTCGTGGCGCTGGCAAACGGACTGAGCGCGGATGATCAACCATTGTTGGAGGAAGCACTCGACGACCGTCGCAAGGACGTGCGACGCTCAGCGGTGGAGGTACTTGGACGACTCCCCGAATCGGAGTTCGGGGAGAGAATGGCTGCTCGGGTTCAGAAATGGGTGCGGGTGGAACGGAAACTCCTTCGGTCCACGCTTGTCATCGTGCCGCCTGCGGAAGTCGATGCAGCGGCGAGACGAGACGGCATCGAAGACCGGCCGAATCCACACACCGACTATCGCGCCGAGTACGTCCGTCAAGCGATCAGTTCTGCACCTTTGTCCCTGTGGAACAACATGATCGGTGGACCCGACAAGGTTTTGGGGATGAGCGTCGACGAAGGTTGGGAGCCGATCCTTCATGACGCTTGGTCCAACGCTGCAGTGGCGCAGAACAATGCGGAATGGGCTCTGGAACTCTTTCGCATGCGAGGCGTGGCCACCGATCGTCGACTTCTCCCATTGGTGCCCGTCAAGGCGCTGGCGGATCTGTTGAGGTCCGGAAACGGGGATGCCAATGTTCTGCACCCGGGCCGGGCAGCGATCTACGACGCTCTGCGAGGTCCATGGCCCGAGGACATCACCCGGGCAGTCGTGGCTCAGTGGGAACGAGTTGCGGCCAGACGGGCCGATGGGGGCGCCAAGGCCGGCGAATTCTCACGTTACAAGTACGTGGCCTCGCTGCGCCTCGCCGAGACTCGATTTCCCTACAGCGCAGTAACTTTGCTGGACCGGGCGGCGGAGCGTGCTCGTGACCCGGACTGGCGACAAACCTTCGCCAGAACGGCCAGTGCCATCACCCACCGCAAGACTCTGCTCGAGGAGCTCAAGTGACTGACAGCGTAACCGTGCCCGCCGGGGAACCGGCAAAGCTCGCGGAACCGGCAAAGCTGATGCGGCCCCACGCAGAGCAGGAGTACGCGCTCGAACTCGCGGCGCTTGCCGCGCAGGACACCCGCCCGCGCCCACCGTCGTGGAACTTGTCGCCGTGGGCTGTGGTGACGTATCTGTTGGGTGGCACTCTCGATGACGGAACAGTCATTTCGCCGAAGTACGTCGGTCCGCGGCGGTTGATGGAAGTGGCTGTCGCAACTCTTGCCACCGATCGGGCGCTTTTGTTGTTGGGGGTGCCCGGAACAGCCAAGACCTGGGTCTCCGAGCATCTTTCGGCGGCAATCTCGGGCGCGTCGACGCTCCTGGTTCAAGGTACGTCCGGTACTCCCGAGGAAGCTATCCGCTACGGCTGGAATTACGCCCGCCTACTTGCGGAAGGACCGACGGCAGGTGCGTTGGTGCATTCTCCAGTGATGACCGCGATGGAAACCGGGAAGATCGCTCGTGTCGAAGAGTTGACGCGTATTCCCGCCGATGTGCAGGACGCGCTCATCACCATTCTCTCCGAGAAGACGTTGCCGGTACCGGAACTGGGCATCGAGGTGCAGGCAGCCAAGGGCTTCAATCTGATCGCAACCGCCAACGATCGTGATCGCGGTGTCAACGATCTGTCGTCGGCATTGCGTCGACGGTTCAATACCGTTGTCCTGCCGTTGCCGGCCAGTGAGGAGGACGAGGTGGCTATCGTGGCGCGCCGAGTCGAACAGCTGGGCGCAGCACTGGAATTGCCGACGACCCCCGCAGCAGCCGAGGAAATTCGCCGGGTCGTCACAGTGTTCCGGGAACTACGATCGGGAACTACCACCGACGGCCGCACCAAACTGAAGTCCCCCTCGGGAACCCTCTCGACGGCGGAGGCTATCTCGGTGGTCACCAATGGTCTGGCGCTGTCCGCGCATTTCGGGGACGGTGTATTGCGGGCGTCCGACGTCGCTGCCGGAATCCTGGGTTCGGTGATCAAGGATCCGGTCGCAGACAAGGTCGTGTGGAACGAGTACCTCGAGGCTGTAGTGCGTGAGCGCGGAGAGTGGTCCGACTTCTACCGGGCATGCCGCGAGGTCACCGGGTGACCATCGCCATTCCGGACCTGCGTGTCAGGGTCTTCGGTATCCGTCACCACGGCCCGGGATCTGCCCGTTCGGTTCGGCAAGGTCTGGAAGAGTTTTCGCCCGACGTCGTCCTGATCGAAGGGCCTTCGGATGCAGACCCGTTGGTGATGCTGGCGGCATCCGAGTCGATGGAACCGCCGATTGCGTTGCTTGCGTACGCCACTGGTGAACCGTCGAAGGCGGCTTTCTGGCCATTTGCGGTGTTTTCACCCGAGTGGCAAGCGCTGCAGTGGGCTGCGAACAACGGTGTGCAGGCACGGTTCTGCGACCTGCCCGCGTTCAACGTGTTGGCGGATCAGGGGATTCGTACTACACGCGAGGGTGATCCTCTGGCTGAACTGGCGTCGGCCGCGGGTTTCGACGATACCGAACGCTGGTGGGATTCGGTGATCGAATCGAGCTCGGGCGCAGACTCTTTCGATGCGATCACCGAGGCGATGGAGGCGCTGCGTGAAACCGTACCGATCGACGAGGAGACAGCGCATCGCGAAGCGTACATGCGCCAAGTGCTGCGGAAGACGTTGAAAGAAGGCGCTGAGAGGGTCGCCGTCGTCTGCGGTGCGTGGCACGCGCCGGCGTTGGTCGGTGCCTTGGGTCCTGCAGCCCCCGATGCCCGCATTCTCAAAGGAATGTCCAAGGTCAAGACGTCGCTGACGTGGGTTCCCTGGACACATTCACGCCTTGCGTCGGCATCGGGTTACGGCGCCGGAATCACGTCGCCGGGTTGGTATCACCATCTGTTCACCGCGAACGACAAGGCGATCACCCGGTGGCTCACCAAAGTTGCCCGGGTGCTCAGAGACGAGGACCTTCCGATCTCGAGTGCCCACGTCATCGAGGCTGTCCGGTTGGCAGACACGTTGGCAGCACTGCGTTCTCGCCCCTTAGCGGGATTGTCGGAAGTTACCGAGGCCACGAGGTCGGTGATGTGCGACGGCAACGATGTTCTCCTGGATCTGATCACGCGGAGGCTCGTTGTGGGCGAAGCACTGGGCGCCGTGCCCGAGGAGACGCCGACAGTCCCACTCGAAGCAGACCTGCGCGCACGTTCGAAGACTTTGCGGCTCAAACAACAAGCAGGGGCAAAGGATCTCGATCTGGACCTGCGACGCGACATCGACGTCGAGCGTTCCCAGTTCCTGCACCGTCTGGGAATTCTCGAGATCGATTGGGGGACTCCGGCCGACAGTGAGGTCCGTTCCACCGGAACCTTCCGAGAAACCTGGGCACTGCAATGGAAACCCGAATTCTCGGTGTCGGTGATCGAGGCGTCGCTGTGGGGTACGACGGTGGCCGAAGCGGCAGCGTCGCGGGTCGTCTCGAAGATTCACGAACCGGAAATCACTCTTGCTTCACTCATCGAACTGCTGGAGGACTCGCTGCTGGCAAACCTTCCCGCCGCGCTGTCCGCCGTGTTGGAAAGCGTGAAAACGGTTGCAGCGCTGGATCATGACGTGTCACATCTGATGGCCGCGCTGCCCACGCTGACCCGAACACTGCGATACGGCGACGTGCGCGGAACCGACGTGTCGGCGTTGATCGACGTCGCCGACAGCTTGCTGATCCGAATTTGCACCGGCCTCGCAGTCGCCGTCACCGGGTTGGACGATCCCAGCGCCGAGGAGTTTCGCGATCACCTCGACAAGGTGCACTCGGCAGTCATGGTCCGTGACGACAGTGATGCGAGCGCACGGTGGTTGCAGGCGATGGCCGGGGTGATCGACCGTGACGATGTCAACGGGCTTCTCGTCGGCCGGATGGTGCGGCTACTGCGCGACAGCGGTTCCATTACGGAAACCGCTGCGGCTCAGCGTTTGTCTCGGGCCCTTTCGGTGGGAAGCGCACCAACCGCCAAGGCTGGGTGGGTCGACGGGTTTCTCGGCGGAGGAGGGCTTGTGCTCGTTCACGATCGAGCGCTGCTCACTCTGATCGACACGTGGGTTCGCCAACTTCGTGAGCAGGATTTCATCGACACGCTTCCGTTGCTTCGACGCACGTTCGGAGCCTTCGAAGCAGGGGAACGTCGGGCGATCGGTCAGGCGGTCAGAGGCGGACGACGCGTCGAAACGACAGTGGAGACCGATGCTCGACGCGGCAGAGCGGCAATGGCGGTCGTTGCGGACATCTTGGGGGTGGGCGCATGAGCGACGACGATCAGCGCCTTCGACGCTGGAGATTGATGCTCGGGGAATCCGCCGAAGAATCGACGGGTGGGCTGGGCCAACCGGGCGACAGTCGAATGGATGCAGCTCTTGCCGCACTCTACGATTCGTCCGGCCCGACCAAGGGGCGACGCCGCTCAGCCGGATTGGGGGCGTCGGCGCCGTCCGTCGCCAGATGGCTCGGCGATATCCGGACGTACTTTCCCAGCACGGTGGTGCAGGTGATGCAGAAGGACGCGATCGACCGACTGGGTTTGGCGCAGTTGCTGCTTGAACCGGAACTGCTCGACGCGGTCGAACCCGATGTGCACCTGGTCGGGACCCTCCTGAGCCTCAATCAGGTCATGCCGGAGGCCAGCAAGGCAACTGCTCGGATGGTCGTCGGCAAGGTGGTTCGCGAAGTCGAGGAGCGAATCGCACAGAAAACGAAGGCTGCAGTTACCGGCGCACTCAATCGGACGGCCAGAACGTCGAATCCGAAGCTGCGCGACATCGACTGGAACCGAACCATCCGAGCAAATCTGTCGCACTACCTTCCGGAGTATCGAACCGTCGTCCCGGAGCGGCTCGTCGGGTATGGCCGAAAGTCGAAATCCGTGCAGCGCGACGTGGTCCTCGCGATCGACCAATCGGGTTCGATGGCGTCCAGCGTCGTCTACGCATCGGTGTTCGGCGCGGTGTTGGCATCGATGCAGGCGCTGAAGACTTCGCTCGTCGTTTTCGACACCGCCGTCGTTGACTTGACAGACAAACTGTCCGATCCCGTTGACGTCCTGTTCGGGGCTCAACTCGGTGGCGGCACAGATATCAACCGCGCGATCGCGTACAGCCAGTCCTTGATTTCGCGTCCCGCCGAGTCGATGTTCGTCCTCATCTCCGACCTTTACGAGGGCGGTATCCGCAACGAGATGTTGCGCCGCATGGCGGCCATGAAGACCTCCGGCGTTCAGGTCGTGGTTCTACTGGCGCTTTCGGACGACGGGGCACCGTCGTTCGATCACGACAATGCGGCGGCGCTCAGTGCCCTCGGCATTCCCGCGTTTGCGTGCACGCCGGACAAGTTTCCGGAACTGCTGGCGGTGGCTCTGGAACGCGGGGACGTATCGGCCTGGGCGGATCAGCTGACTCTCGAACAGCACTGACCGGTCTGCTTCGAGGACCTGAACACCGGGTATACCCGCACGATGGGTGAGGGACAGGTTGCTGGTTCGACGATGCAGGCGGGTTCGGGACTGGTTCTCACGGTGTTGGCGAGCAGCCAGTTCCTGATGACCCTGGACAGCTCGGTCATGAACGTTTCGATGGCAACCGTCGCCGAGGACGTCGGCACGAGCATTACCGGCATTCAAACCGCGATCACGCTGTACACCCTGGTCATGGCGACTCTGATGATCACGGGCAGCAAGGTGGGGTCGATGATGGGCCGTCGTAGAGCCTTCGCACTCGGCTTGGTCATCTACGGCGCTGGTTCTCTGACGACTGCGCTCGCTCCGAATCTCGCGGTCCTGCTGATTGGATGGTCGTTCCTCGAAGGCGTCGGTGCGGCGCTCATCATGCCCGCGATCGTCGCGCTGGTCGCCACCAACTTCACTGCGGAGAAGCGTCCGGCGGCCTACGGCCTCGTCGCTGCAGCCGGCGCGATAGCCGTGGCAGTGGGGCCGCTGATCGGCGGCGCGGCGACGACATTTGCGTCGTGGCGTTACGTGTTCGTCGGCGAAGTCGTGATCGTTGTCCTGATCTTGCTGGTGCTCAGCAAGGTGGTCGACGTCCCACCGTCGAAGTCGCGCCTCGACTACTTCGGGTCGGTCCTGTCTGTGGTGGGCCTGGGCATGATCGTCTTCGCTGTTCTGCGTTCGAGCGAGTGGGGTTGGGTTCAGGCGAAACCCGACGGGCCACAGCTGGTGGGGCTTTCACCGGTGGTGTGGCTGCTGATCGCCGGGCTTCTTGTCGTATACGGATTCCTGCGCTGGGAGGGGCGCTTGGCCGCTATGGGGAAAGAACCGTTGCTTGATCCGGCGATGCTGCGAAACCGCGAGCTCAGTGGCGGGCTTTCCATGTTCTTCGCGCAGTTTCTGGTCCAGGCGGGCGTGTTCTTTGCGGTCCCGTTGTTCTTGTCCGTAGTTCTGGAACTCAGCGCCCTCGAGACGGGAGTTCGCATCCTGCCGTTGTCGGCGGCGCTCGTGTTGGCTGCGATCGGTATTCCGAAGCTGCGGCCTACCGCGAATCCGCGGCGCGTGGTCCGGGTCGGATTGTTGGTCATGATCTTCGGCATCTTGATGCTCGTGGCGGGCATGGACCCCGGAGCCAACGCGGCGGTCGTGATGATCCCCATGCTGTTCATGGGTTTCGGCTTGGGCTGCCTGTCTTCGCAGCTCGGAGCGGTCACCGTGTCGGCGGTCCCGGACGATCGCAGTACCGAGGTCGGCGGGCTGCAGAACACTGCCACGAACCTGGGCGCATCATTGGGGACCGCGCTGATCGGATCAGTTCTCATTGCAACTCTCACGACATCAGCGATTGCCGGGATCGAAGACAACCCGGCAGTTCCGACCTCGGTGCAGCAGCAAGCGAGCACCGACCTGGACTCGGGCGTGCCCTTCTTGTCGACGACGCAACTTCGATCAGCTCTCAGTGATGCCGGTGTCGCCGAATCCACGGCGGACGCGATCGTGAATGTGAACGAAGATGCCAGGTTGGACGCGTTGCGTGTCGCCTTTGCCGTGGCAGCGCTGCTCGCGATCGCTGCGTTGTTCCCCACCTCTCGTATCCCCCGCGTCGCGGTCGGCGACAAGCGTGCATCAAGCTAATATTCAGCAATTGTTTGTCATGCTGGAATATCGGTCGATCGAACTCTGGATATAGTGATCTGCGCCCAATCGTTTCGTCAGATGGCTACCGTTGTGAAGGAAACAAGCAGCGAGTCTGAAACACTGACGTTTCACCGGATAAGGGTTCGGTGGGGAGCCAGGGGAGGTTCGGATGGGCAGGCGAGCGGTTTTGACGCCCGCTGATGGCGCCTGCGTAGATGTCAGGATGCCTCGCTGATGAACCGTCTGAGCCGATCAGCTAGGCAAGATCCTGCTTCGGAAGCCGACTGTAACAGCCTGTTTCGCCGTCAGATCGACGAAGCCGCGGCCGTCGCACCGTTCGCCAATCTTGCGTACATGGCGAGTTTGGTGGTGATTCTGGCGTATACCGTTCCGCCCGGACGTCAGACGCTCAGGTGGCTGGGTGGCGCGCTCGTCCTTCTTGTCCTCGCAAACTCGATTCGAGTTTGGATTCCCCTTCGCTGGCGACCGTCGAAACACACACCGCGCTACGACTACGCGGGTCTACTCCTCGAGGTGATCGTGGTCGCGGGCCTCGACGTCACACTTTTTGCCCTGCTTTTCCACGACATGGACGTCTTCCGCGACTTGGTTCTGATCGCGACGATGGCAGGAATCATGGGCGCCGGGACCGTGACGTTCTCCAGTCTGAGATCGGTGAGCCTGACCTGGATCTACATTCACGGCCTCGGCGTATTCACTGTTCTCGTCGTCCACACCGAATCCCACTTTCGCGTACTTGCGATTCAGTTGTGCATCTACATGTTTGCGCTCACTGTGGGGGCGGTCTATCTGTCGGCCTCGTTCCAGCGACGTTGTCTCGCAGAGTTTCAGGCGGAATCCGAGCGTCAGACTGTGGCACTGTTGCTCGACGGTTTCGAGGGCGGTTCCCGAGACTGGCTGTGGGAGTGCGACACCAACGGCCGGTTCTCCCACACCTCGGCACGTCTCGCCGAGGTTGCAGGTATGACGGTGGACGAGTTGCAGCAACTCGCCTTCGGAGAACTCCTCACCAGACTCCAGATCGCGTCGAGTCCGGAGGGGCGTGCGGCCGCAGCCCAGCTGATCGACAAACTCGAATCGAGTGCTCCCTTCCGGGACGCCGTCGTTCCAGTGCATGTCGACGGTAAGCGACGCTGGTGGTCACTCTCCGGTAATCCTCGCGTTCTCGAATCCGGGGTGATTCTGGGTTGGCGCGGTGTCGGATCGGACATCACGGAGAGGTATGTCCACGAGCAGGAGATCCTTCGACTTGCTGCCACCGACTCGCTGACCGGGTTGCCGAACCGTCGCGCCTTTGGTGTGGCGCTCGAGGAGGCCATCAAATCTCGTGTGCCGGAGAAGCAGGTTCTCGTCGGGATTCTCGACCTCGACAACTTCAAGTCGGTGAACGACACCCTCGGCCATCCGATCGGGGACCACTTACTTCTCGAAGTCACGAAACGCCTGCGCGACGTCATCGGTTCGGACATGTGCTCGCGGATGGGCGGCGACGAATTCGGACTCATCGTCTGTACCTCGGCCGGCGATGATCCCAGTGTCATTTTCGATCGCTATCTGGCAGCGCTCCATGAGCCTTTCTTCGTCGAAGGCAGTCGAATCGAGGTGCGGGCCACGATCGGTTACTCAAGCGCACCCGAGGATTCCATCGACGCAGACGGACTGGTGATGCTGGCGGATCTGGCTCTGTACGAAGCAAAGTCGACGGGACGGAATCGAGTAGGCAAGTTCTCGCCGTTACTGCGAGCGCGGGCATCGGCGCGGGCAACAGCGCTGCACGAGCTGGACAGAGGGATCGAGGAAGGGCAGTTCGATCTCCACTACCAACCCCAGGTCGACACTCAGACCGGCGAAGTGGTGGGCTTCGAGGCTCTTCTCCGGTGGAACCATCCCAGTCGCGGCCTCATCGGGCCCAGTCAGTTCATCTCGGTGGCAGAGGAAACCGGAATGATCATCCCCCTCGGCGCGCAGGCAATGGCGATGGCGACCGCGGCTGCTGCGGGGTGGCCGAGCGGAATAGGCGTCTCGGTCAATGTTTCACCAGTGCAGTTGGTGTCGCGAGAGTTCGGCGCGATGGTGAAGAAGGCCCTGACGGATTCGGGTTTGCCTCCGCATCTGCTCCAACTCGAAATCACCGAGACAGGTGTTGTGGACGATCGGGCAATCCGGGATCTCTACAAGCTGCGTGAACTCGGTGTCACCGTCGCACTCGACGATTTCGGCACCGGCTATTCGTCTTTCGCCACGCTCCAGAGACTGCCGATCGACGTTCTCAAGATCGATCGCATGCTTGTCACCGACTCGGACGATCCGAAGATGTCCGTGGTGAAATCCATCGTCGAGTTGGCTGCAGCGCTTGGCATGAAGTCGTTGGCCGAGGGAGTAGAGACCATCGAGCAGTTCCGCCGAGTTCAGTGGGTCGGCTGCGACCTGGTCCAGGGCTATCACATCAGCAAGGCTCTGACGGCTGAGCGCGTCGATGCGTATCTGGCGGCAACCGACACCGAATCCGGTCGGAGCGTTCACCCGTTGACGTGGCTGTGAATCAGATCTGAGCCGAGCGGATGGTATTGCCGCCTGCCGCTTCTTCTTGGTACATCATCGAATCCGCGACATTCGTCGCGGCCAGGATTGCGGAAGCGCCGCCGCTCCACGCCTTTGATTCGGCGTGACCGCGAAGATCATTCTCCGTCTTGAATTTGGTGTTATCAACGACGGTAAAAGCGAGACAAGAAGAATCATCTCGGGCGCTCTCGAATCGGAATGATCGCTCGGCCGGATTTCTGGTGCTTTGTCCACTCGTTGTCGTGTGGTTCGTTGAACCATTCCTGGAGCGTTCGCCGAGAACTGTGCCCTTCGGAGGCGATGGCAGTGATCGGCGTGCTGTCTATCTTGCCCTGAATCCGGATAAAGAGAAATTTCTGCTCGATCGATGCCTGTTTCAAGCGTTGTCCGAACTGCTGTGCACGTTGTCCGAGACAGTCACGAACGATCCGACTTTTCGCGTACGAGACTTTTTCACACCGTACGCGATGAGAATGATGCTCAGCGCGACCAGGCTTTGGACGAATTCCGCGCGCGTGGGTTCGTTGAGACCCATTCCCACAAGGATCACCAGAATCAGGCCGGTGACCACTATCGGTAGGCCGGGATACAGCCAGACACGGAATTTCAGAATCTCGGGGCTTTCACGTTCCCATCGGCGACGGAGGCGTAGTTCGGATACACAGATCAGGATGTAGACGAACAAACAGATTGCGCCGGAAGAATTCACGAGGAACAAGAAGATCGTATCCGGCCAGATGTACCCGGCCGCGATACAGAAGTAGCCGGCCACGGTGCAGGCGAGTACGCCCTTCACCGGCACCCCGCGGCTGTTGGTCCGCGTCATCCAGGCCGGCGCGTCGTTATAGACCGAGAGCGCGAAGAGCATCCGCGACGCCGTGTACAGGCCGGAGTTGAGGCAGGACAGCACCGCGACCAGAACCACGAGGTTCAGAATGTCGGCGGCGGCAGGAATTCCAAGCAGGTCGAGTGCGGAGATGAACGGAGAATCGCCGACGACAAACGAATCCCACGGCAGCATCGTCACGAGGAGGAAGGTGGCGACAACGAAGAAGGCGAGAATACGGAAGACGACGGTGTTCGTGGCTCGTCTGATCGCTCCGGCCGGTTCGGCGGATTCCGCTGCGGCGATCGTGACGAGCTCGGCTCCGGTCATGGAGAAGATCACGGCGACGACGCCCACCAGTACGGGAGTGAAGCCGTTCGGCAAAAATCCTCCGTGGCCGGTCAGGTTGCTGAAATCGACTTCACTGCCGGGCCAGATGCCGAAGACGAACAGACTGCCGAGCACGATGAAGCCGATGATGACGGCGACCTTGATACCCGCAAACCAGTATTCGGCCTCGCCGAAGTTGCTGACGGAGAGAAGGTTGACTCCGGTCATCACCAACAGGAGTACCGCTGACATGAGCCAGAGTGGGACGCCATGGATCCACCGAGAGAGCAGAGTAGCTCCGACGACGGATTCGATGCCGACGACGATCACCCAGAAGTACCAGTACAGCCAGCCAGTGGTGAAGCCCGCCCAGTCGCCCAACGCCATTCGCGCGTACTCGGTGAACGATCCCGTGCACGGTTTGGCCACCGCCATTTCACCGAGCATGCGCATCACCAGGAACACGATGATGCCGCAGATCGCGCACGTGATGACGGCGCCGGGCCCGGCCTGGTTGATGATTCCGCTCAGCCCGACGAAGAAACCGGCTCCGATGACACCGCCCATGGAAAGCATGGTCAGGTGGCGCTTCTTCAGGCCTGTCTTGAGCGTCGAATGAACACTGGCGGCTTCGGCTGTTTCGGTGCTGCTGTCGGGCATCTGGGCTCAGCTCCTATTACATGACGCGATCAGTTCTTTCGGAGAGACGCTAAACTCATCGTGTGATCCAGAACATGGACCTGATGTACAAAACTCAACTGGAAACTGTCAGTTCTG
Source organism: Rhodococcus sp. IEGM 1318 (assembly GCF_033142465.1). Classification (NCBI taxonomy): domain Bacteria; kingdom Bacillati; phylum Actinomycetota; class Actinomycetes; order Mycobacteriales; family Nocardiaceae; genus Rhodococcus; species Rhodococcus sp. IEGM 1318. The sequence goes on along the minus strand of NZ_JAWLSC010000002.1, from coordinate 721,662 downwards.
TCCACTGCCTTCGGAGGTTCCGGCAATGCCGATGACTGTTCGGCGGCTGGCGGCCACCACCTCGCTCGGCCTGACGATCGTTGCAGGTCACGGCGACGTGGATCTGCCGATCAGCTGGGCGCACGCAATCGAATTGCAGGATCCGAGTCGGTGGCTCGCCGGTGGAGAACTTGTCATGACGACGGGACTGCACCTTTCGCGTTCGGCGACAAAGCAATACGAGTACGTCGAGCGCATTGCGCAGACCGGTGCAGTGGCACTGGCATTCGACACCGGCACCGTGCACGCGAAGGTTCCGGACGCGATCATCAGGGCCGGCGACGAACTGGGTTTCGCCGTGCTTTCCGTCGCCAAGGAGACGCCGTTCATCGCCATCTCGCGGGCCGTGATCGACGAACTGACCGCCGACCAGATACGAACGGTGCAGGCGGTGGTCGACGCGCAGGAGAAATTGGCGCGTTCCCTGCTCGACGGGGTGCCGGCCCTGATCACTGCCCTGGGTCGAGCCGTTCATGCAGCAGTGTGTGTTCTCGATCGGGACGGAGCGGTGCTGGCTCTGACGGAAGGTGCGAGTTCGTCTCTGCCCGAACGCATCAGGGAGCGATCAGGCAAGGAGCGCAGCCGGGTCGTGGTGGACGACGACGGCCACCTGGCTATTCACCGGCTTGCCGTGAGCGGCACGCTCGCCGTGGCGTCCGACGCCGCCTTGGATCAGTCCGAACGACTGTTGGTCGGGCACACGGTATCGCTGTTGACCATCGAGCTTGCCAAGCCGTCACGGGTTGTCAATGCCGAACAGCGGCTGAGGTTGGCGGTCGCGACGATGGTGCGCCAGGCCGGCGGCGACGTCGACGAAAGTCTGTTGCGGTACTTCGGATTCGAATCCGAATCGCCGGTGGTTGCAACTGCCTTGACCGATGTCGGACCATTGCTGGCGGCAACCGACATCACTTCAGCGGCCCTCGAAGAAGAGGCGGTGCCGTACCTCTTGGCTCCGCTGAATGACGGTACCGGCGTGTGGTTCGTCGTGAAAAGTGAAGTTGCGGAGAAGGTCACGCGCAGTGCCTATGCGAGAGTGCGGGAGAATTCACGCCGGAGCATCAACGGCGGAATCGGAAGCGTCCGGCCGATGAGCGGTGTAGCAGCCAGTCTGCGCGAGGCCGTCTCTGCTGCCAAAGTGGGGCAGGTCGACGGTCACACGCTCGTTTCGTTCTCGGAACTCGGGACTTTCAGTATCCTGTTGAGCGTGCAGTCGAACGATGTTCTGCAGTCGATCGCTGACGGCTGTCTCGGTGTGCTGGAAGACTACGACGCCGAGAACGGTTCTCGTCTGGTGGACTCGATCGAAGCGTTCCTGCACCACAATGGTCAATGGGAGTCCGCTGCAGCGCAGTTGGGTGTTCACCGGCACACGCTGCGCAACCGCATGGACAAGGCTGCCGAGTTGATCGGCCGAGATCTCGATTCCGCCCACACTCGGTCCGAGCTGTGGGTCGCGCTCAAAGCTCGTGAACTGCTGCAGGCGGAATCGAATTCAGATCACGCTCGGCCGCCCCTGAGATAGACGGTGGTGGTGTGAGTGAAGAACTCTCGCGCCGCGTCGCCTTGTTCCTTGGGCCCGTATCCACTCTTTTTCACGCCGCCGAAAGGTACGTGAGGATCAGCGCCCGCCGATTCCGAATTGACGTGCAGGATCCCCACGTCCAGGTCGTCGATACCGGCAAGGGCGTTGGCCAGATCCTGGGTGAACAACGCTGCGGACAAACCGAATTCGCCCTCGTTTGCCAAGCGGAATGCGTCTGCAGTTGTTGCTGCCCGCTGCACCGCCAGTACCGGGCCGAAAAGCTCCTCGAACCACAGTTCGGTGCTCGCCGGTAGTTCCAGCACCGTCGGCTGGACGTAGTGGCCTGTCTCCGGCGCTTCGGCGGTGGCCACAACTCTGGCGCCGCCGCCGACGGCTCGATCGATCCCGTTGATAATCGACTTCTGTGCGGATGCGCTGACCACGGGACCTGTAGTGACGTCGGGATCGAGTGGATCTCCGACTCTCAGTTCCTTGACCTCGACTGTCAGCCTCGCCAGGAACTCCTCGGCGATGGATTCGTGGAGCACCAGACGTGAAGTGGCCGTGCATTTCTGGCCGGTTGATCGGAATGCGCCGAGCATGACCTGCTCGACTGCAAGCTCGAGATCTGCGTCGGCAAGCACGATGGCTGCGTTCTTTCCACCCATCTCCGCCTGGACCGGAACTCCGCGCGCCGCAGCAGCTCCCGCGATCTTTCGGCCGACGCCGGTGGAACCGGTGAAGGTTACGGCGTCGAGGTCCGGATGATCGACCAGCGCTTCACCGGCCGCGCTGTCGGCGAGGATCATGTTCAGGACACCGTCGGGTAGGCCTGCTTCGGTCAATGCCTGTGCGAGACGGAAAGCCAGAAGAGGCACCGCGGCAGCCGGTTTCCAGACGACGGTGTTTCCGTATACCAGGGCGGGCGCAATCTTCCATGCCGGGATCGCGATCGGGAAGTTGAAGGGCGTGACGACGCCTACCACTCCGAGAGGCTTGCGAGTGACGAGAATCTGCTCGCCGCTGCGAGGGGAGGAATACACCGTTCCGGACTCGCGGTCGGCGGCGTTGCCGTAGTAACGCAGAATCTGCGCCGCCCGGCGTACTTCTCCGATACCCTCGGCCAGTGTTTTCCCTTCTTCACGGGTGAGTTCTTCACCCCAGGCCTCGGCGTTGGATTCGATGATTTCTGCTGCGCGAGTGAGGTATGCGCCGCGCACGGACATCGGCAGGCGCGCCCAGTCGTTTGCGGCAATTCGGGCGACGCGAACGCCGGTCGCCATTTCGGAGGCACCGGCGCGGCCTCCGGTGGCGACAACTTCGTCGGGACGCGCCGGGTTGGTATCTGTCAGTGTGCCTTCGCATCCCGTGACCCAAGCTCCGCCGATCAAGCTGCGCACTGCGACGCTCATCGGACTGCGGCCACTGCGTCGCGAAGGATATCGAGGCCTTCGGCCAGCAATTCGTCGGAGATGCTCAGCGGCGGGAGGAACCGGACGACGTTTCCGTAGGTGCCGGCGGTGAGGAGAAGGAGACCGTGTGTGTGGGCGTAGCTGACGATCTGGGCGACGGCCGCGCGATTCGGAGCCTTGCCCTCGTGGTGGACGAGTTCGATCGCAATCATGGCGCCGCGTCCACGGATATCGCCGATTATGGTTGTGGCCGAAGCGATTTCGGACAGTCCTGCGGTCAGGATCTCGCCGATGTCCTTGGCACGGTCGAGGAGGCCTTCCACCTCGACCGTCTCGAAAACTGCCAAGGCGGCCGCGCAGGCAACGGGATTGCCGCTGTACGTACCGCCGATACCACCGGGATGCGCGGCGTCCATGACGTCGGCACGGCCGGTCACGGCGGCGAGTGGCATTCCGCCGGCGAGACCTTTTGCAGTTGTGATGATGTCGGGGACGAAGTTCTCACTCTCGCAGGCGAACCAGGCGCCGGTTCGTGCGATACCGGTCTGGACCTCGTCCGCGACGACGAGAATGCCGCGCTCACGGCAGAATTCGGCGACGCGCTTCAGGAATCCCGGTGCCGGAACGATGAAACCTCCTTCACCCTGAATCGGTTCCACGACCACGGCGGCTACCGATTCGGCACCGATCTGAGTGTCGATCGCAAGACGGAACTGTGCGAATGCTTCGTCGGCCGCGTTTTCGGGGCCGCTCGGCCAACGGTAGGGGTAGGCCATCGGAACCCGATAGACCTCGGGAGCGAACGGGCCGAATGTGGCCTTGTACGGCTGGTTCTTGGCTGTCATCGTCATGGTCATCAGCGTGCGACCGTGGAATGCGTGGTCGAAGACGACAACTGCCGGGCGACCGGTGGCGGCACGTGCGTATTTCACGGCGTTCTCGAGCGCCTCGCTGCCGGTGTTGAACAGCGCTGTTCGCTTCTCGTGGTCGCCCGGGGTCAGGCGGTTGAGCGCTTCGCAGACCTCGACGTATCCCTCGTAGGGGTTTGCGAGGAAACACGTATGGGTGAACTGACCGAGCTGGCGCGTAGTCCGTTCGACCACGCGCGGCGCGCTGTTTCCGACGGTGGTTACGGCGATGCCGCTCCCGAAGTCGATGAACGAGTTGTCATCGACGTCGACGACAACTCCTCCGCCCGCTGCAGCAACGTAAATGCTGGATCCGCTGGTCAGTCCGGCCGGCAGTGCGGCGCCCCGGCGTTCGGCCAAAGCGCGCGAGTTGGGGCCAGGCACTTCGGTGACGAGGCGTCGTACCTGAGGAAGGGTCGGTCCACCGATGCACGTTTCCGTGCCGTGCTCGAGAATGGTCATCGCAGTGCCTCCAGTCGTTTTCCGAACTGTAGGACGGCGATAAACAATCCGGACATGGCCGGATTGTCGAGGGGCTACTATCGCATTGGACGTCGCGTCCAGCTGGTTACCTCGCGAAACCGCCGAGGAACCTTTGCAACAGCGGGTTGTAGACCTCAGGGGCTTCCCAGAACGCCGCATGCCCGACTCCCGGGATGAGGTGATAGGTGCCCTCCCAAAGATTCGCGAAGGTCAACGACGCGACATACGACGTGTTCACGAACGGGTCCCTGGCACCGTCGATCACCGCGAGCGGCACGGCCGCTGTTGCGACGAGAGCTTTCTGATCTGATTCGCGGCCCGCGCCGAATGCGTCGAACATGATCTTGCGAGCGCGACCGTCCGTACGAATCGCGGCCTCGAGGGCCGCCTGTTCGAAGGGAACGGCGGTCATCCGAGCGTAGAGTTCGGCTTCCTGTTCGGTGATGACCTCGGTACCGCCGATGGACAATCCGTCGCCGGCATTGAATGCGTCGCCTAGCGTCTCGGGATTGGCAGGCGGCGTACCGGTGATGACGATTCCAGCGAGCCCGGGGAACTTCGCGATCAACTCGAGGGCGATGTGTCCGCCGAGCGACCAACCGACAACCACGGCCCGTTCGACGCCGAGTTCGGTCAGAACATCGACGATGGCGTCGGCGTAGCCGTTCTGGGTGTACGCGGCTTCGGGATCGCTCGCGTCCTCGGAATCACCGTGACCGAGTAGGTCAAGGGTGATCATGCGGTAGCCGCCGGCCCAGTCGGCGTCGACCTGGTTGCGGAAGATGGAGCGACTGGCCGAGTTTCCATGGATGAAGACCACCGGGAAACCGTCGGTGGCACTGTCGTCGACGGCCATGACGCCATGCCGGGTTTCGATCTTGGTGGTAGTCATCGGAATCCTCGTCGTTCGAAGTGCACGGTCAGCGGGTATCCACGCTACCGGGCATATGCGGCATAGAGTTCACCCGTGGACTTCGCATTGCGCTCGTGCAGTTGGCACGGTCACGAGACCTACGCTCCGGACGAACCGGAACTGCGGGATCGACTTCATGTGGATACTGCGGTGGGTCAGGCGTGGCGGTGCCTTCGTTGCGGCAACTTCGTCCCGGGAGCGCCCCGAGCATCCGGACCTGCGGACGCGGCCCCCGAGGTTCCGCGGGGACGGCTGCTTCGCGACCGGTTGATCATGCGACTTCTCGCCACCGAGAGAATGTTCCGCGCTCTGGGTTTGGTTCTTCTGGCGATCGGTGTGTTCAAACTGAGGTCGTCGAAGGGACGCGCCGAGGACGCCTTCGAGAACGAATTGCCGTTGATCAGGCCACTCGCCCGTCAATTGGGCTGGAACATCGACGATTCCAAACTGGTCCATCACATCGAGCAGGCGTTTTCGTTGTCGGCGACGACGCTCACCTGGATCGCAGTCGGGCTGTTGGTCTACGCCGGCCTTCAAGTGATCGAGGCTGTCGGACTGTGGATGGTCAAACGCTGGGGCGAGTACTTCGCGGTGGTGGCGACCAGCTTGTTCCTGCCCCTCGAGATCTACGAATTGACGGAGAAGGTCACGTGGTTGAGGGCCGGGTTGCTGCTGGTGAACATCGCTGCCGTCGTGTGGCTGATCTGGAGCAAGCGGCTTTTCGGAGTCCGTGGCGGCGGCGCGGCGTATCACGCTGAGCATTCGGAGGAGAGCCTGCTGACGGTGGAGAGGGCCGCGGTCAAGCAGGCTTCGTGAGACCAGCTTTCGACGCGGCAGCACCCGCCAGCGTTGCTGCTCCGATCGTTATCATGGCGGCGAGGAGGATGGCAGCGGGTTCACCGTTGCCCATCACCCCCAGTTGGGTGCCCACCGTTACTGCGGCAACGGGTACCCCCAGTTGTGCGGCGGACAGCACTCCCAAGGGGAGAGGTAGACCGAGGATTCGTATCGCTGCGTGAACGACGAGAGTTGCGCCGCCCAAGGCCAATCCGAGCCAGATGGCGGATGGATGGGTCACGAGGTCGCGCAGATTGATCGCCGCTCCCAGCCAGACGAAGAAGAGGGGCGCGAAGAAGCCGTCGGTGATGGCGAAGAGCTGTTTGGCGAGGCGGCGAGGTTCGCCGATCGCTGCAAGAACGAGCCCGAAGGCGAAGCCCGCGAGCATGATCGACACATGAGTGCTGGAGGCCAGCGCTGCCAGAGAAAAGAGGATCACCAGATTGATCCGGAGTTCGAGTGCAAACTTCCGTTTCTCGGAGAACTTGTGGAGCCTTCGCCAACGGCCGGACCGGTGGAAGGCTCGCAGTACGAAGAACAAGGCAACTGCAGACACCGCCACCGCCACTGCGCCTACGCCGGCACGAGGGGCATTGTCCGGGTCGATCACCAACGGCAGCGCGACAATGCAGATTGTGTCCGCGATCGCGACCTGGGCAGTCATCTGCAGAACCGAGGTTCCACCGAGCGCCAGCGAATCGACGATGGGGAGAATCAACGCCGCGGACGACGATGCGATCAGGACGGCGTACAACGCGGCGTGGCCGGTGCCGAACGCCGTCGCTGCACCGTAGCCGGCAACAACCGACAGGAGTCCGACGACAACCGCGCGAACGGCACCCTTGCCTATTGCCGCACGAACTGCCGGATCGCGGACCGGGACGTGCGAGCCGGCCACCATCATCGTGAGCGCGAACCCGATATCGGCCAGAAACGTGAAAGTTCGGTCGGAAGAGTCGAGTAGCCCGAAACCGGTGACACCGAAGACGACGCCCGCGGCAAGCTCGCCGACCACCACAGGGACATGCCAGCTGACGCGAGCGCCGAGCAGCGGACCGAGGATGCCGGCCAGTGCGACGAGGGCAAGGATGCCGAAGGTCATCGACGACCTACGACGTCACTGTCGAGGGAGCGATCTTTGCAGGAATGCCGGTGTTCTCGTCCACGTGGTAGCTCGCACAGACCCGGTGGTAGCCGTCGGCGATTTGCGCCGGTACTCCGGCGCGGAAGTCTCCCTGCACCAGCAGGATCGGTGACAGCGCGATCCCCTTGCGGATCTTCTTCAGGTCGGCAGCCACGTGTGGGTTGTCGACCGGAAGCAGAGGGAGCCCAGCAGCCCGCAGGATGTCCTTGGCTTTCTTCGAGACCAGCGTCGCCGTCTTGAGGGCGTACACGAGAGCTTGAACCTGGACCGGTGTCGCGCCCAACTGGAGGTAATCGCGGGCCGCCGGGTAGTCGTGCTCGTCCGGTAGGTCCTTCCAGAGGACTGCGGGCGCCTTCGCCACGGGCGCTTTTGAAGCTACCGGCGCCTTCGTCTTGGCTGCCTTCGACGTTTTGATCTTGGCCATCTGTGCTGTGTCCTTCAGTGTCGGTCTGCAAGTGGAGCTGGTGCAGAAATCGTGCACTATCAGCGTCGCAGGCACCACATCGGAGCTGTTTGGCCCTCTAGGCGGCGGGTAATCAGCAGACTGCGGGGGAACGAGCAGGAGGCGAAGCAATGAGGAGGATTCTCGCGGTGCTCGCAGCGCTGATCCTGGCGGTGTTCGCACTGACCGCGTGCAGTGACAACAGCGATTCGTCGGACAGCGATTCGGCAGATCACTATGGCATGGCGATGACCAGCGAGCCGACCAGCATGTCGATGCCGAGCATGCCTCTGGGTATGTCGACGCCGGGAGCGTCGTCGATGGGAATCGTGATCAGCGGCTTCGAGTACTCGACACCGGAGTCGGTGATGCCTGGACAGGTACTGACCATTCAGAACAACGACACCGTCGAGCACTCGGTCACGTCCGATACCGCAGGGTTGTTCAACGAGGACATCGAAGCTGGTGAGACGGAAACCATCACGGTGCCGAACGAGCCGGGAACGTACACGTTCCACTGCACCTATCATCCGAGCATGCATGGCACCTTGACGGTCAAGTAGACGTCGACCGGGCCCGGCGTGTCACCTGCTGCGGAAACTTCGGCGGCACGCACCCGATCAGGCTGGCGGAGAACAGATCCGGGTGTACGGTTTTCAGGTGCGCCGGAGAATAGCGATCAGTATCGTCACGCTCGTGGTTTGTGCCCTCGGCTTCTCGCCGCCGGCGCTCGCGGATTCCCCGAACGGCTCGTATTCGTCACAGCTACTGTACTTCTCGGTCGATGTCGGGCCTGAACTCTCGACGCCGTGCACCGTCGTCGGTGAACTTTTTGTTCCCGACGGCGTCGATGCGGACCACCCAGCTCCCGCGATCCTGACCACCAACGGGTTCGGCGGTTCGTACAAGGATCAGATTCCCGCTCTGCAGAACTTTTCCGAGAACGGGTATGTCGGACTGACGTATTCGGGATTGGGCTTCGGCGGCTCGAGTTGCAAGATCACACTCGACTCTCCCGCATACGACGGCGTCGCCGCTTCGCAGTTGGTCAGTTTCCTCGGCGGCCAAGAGGGGATTGCCTACACGGATCAGGCTCTGACGCAGCCCTATCCGGCGCTCACCGCGGTGGTGCAGGACTCTGTTGATCACAACGGTGCACCGTCGACGAACGACCCGCGGGTCGGCATGACGGGTGGCTCTTACGGCGGTGGCATTCAATTCGCCGCCGCGAGTGTGGATCCCCGTATCGACACGATCATCCCCATGATCACCTGGAACGACCTCTCGTATTCCCTGGCGCCCAACAGCACCGGGATCATCTCCGGTGTGTCGACTGCTGAACCGGGAGCCGCGAAAGTGCTTTTTGCGTCGCTGCTCTTCGGTGCCGGCATTGCAAACCCCGGTGTGGACGGTTACATCGCCGACCCCGCACGACTACCCGGCTGCCCGAACTACGTCCCGTACATGTGCAACGCGATCGCCGAGGCGGTGGTGACCGGCGACATCGGACCGCAGGTAGTGAGTGATCTCCGAGCGTCGTCGGTGTCGTCGTTCGTCGACCGGATCAACATTCCGGTACTGCTTGCGCAGGGACAACAAGACACCCTGTTCGATCTGAACGAGGCAACCGCGACCTACGACGACCTGAAAGCGCGCGGCGTGGACGCCAAGATGATCTGGCATTCGTGGGGACACAGCCACTTGGCTGCTGCGCCGGGCGAATTCAGCTTCTCCGCACCCGACGAAGACACCCAGTACGAAACCGGTCGCTTCATGGACTGGTTTGATCACTACCTCAAGGACGAGAACACGGAGACCGGACCGGAGTTCGCGTACTTCCGTAACTGGATCGACTACGAGGGGAACGCGGCGCCGGCATACGCGACGTCCGACACCGTCGATGTCGGGACCGCCCGCTCCTTCCATCTGTCCGCTGACGGGGGACTACTGCCCGACGGTGCGCCGGTGGCCCCTGGTTCGAAGACGATTGTCACCGCACCGGGTGGGCTCCCGACGGGCGTCGAGCCGCTCAATATCAATCCGGCCGGAAACATTCCGAATGCACAGATTCCGGGGACCGAGGCGCTGTGGACCACGCCGCCGATGTCCGAGGCAATGGACGTGGTGGGAGCTCCCACCGTGACGTTGCGCGTCGCGGCGCCTGGGCAGCCGGTGGTGTTCGCGAAGCTATACGACGTGGCACCGGACGGGACGTCGTCGCTGATCAACGGGCTCATCGCACCTGTTCGCATCAGTGATCCGTTGCAGCCGGTACCGGTGACGATGCCGGCGATAGTGCATCGATTCGAGCCGGGGCATTCTGTTCGCCTGGCAATCACCGGTGGCGACATCAGTTTCCGTGGGGGATTGCAAGGCATGCCGGTCACGATCTTCGCCGACGGGTCCGGCCCTTTGGAGCTTCCCGTCGTGGGGTGAAACGCCGTGGGGTGAAACTACCGGGAGATGGTTCGACTGTCGCCGCGGAACTCGGCCACGACGGTGTCGCCACTGCGAACCGTCACGTCGTAGATCCCGCTTCGGCCCCCTCGTGCCTTCTCGGACGCGACGGCGGTCAACGTGTCGCCCAGACGTGTTGGACGGAGAAATCGGATGTCCGCGCGCGCTGCAACGGCTGAATCCTCGTAGCCGTTGCAGGCGAGCGCGAACGCGGTGTCCGCGAGCAGGAAAACATAGCCGCCGTGTGTGATTCCGTGACCGTTCACCATGGTCTCGCTCACCGCGACGGTCACGGTTGCGCTACCTGGCGCCAGTTCGGAAATCTCGATACCGAGTGCCCGAGACGCCTGGTCCGCGTCGAACATCTCTCTGGCGGTGATGCTTCCTGTGCTCATGAGAGAAACTCCTGTGGGATCAGAGAACTGCAGGGGTCTAGAGGACCGAGACAACTTCCTGGACATACATGTCGACCGTGCCGGTGGCAAAGTTTGCGACGTCTTTTCCAGCGGCGCCCATCTCCGGGGACTTCAGGCCGCTCTGCATCGTCTCGAGATCGGGAAACACGAGGTTGGCGACGGCGTAGAAGACTGGATCGGAACCGTCCAGCGTCGAGCACTTGCTGAACGTGAAGTCCGAGAGCCCTGGCACTGCGCTGGCGAGCGGGACGTGGATCTCGTTGTAGTACTTGTCGAAAGCCTCCGGATCGGTGGGGCGTCCGTAACACACTGCTACTCGATAGGTCATGTGCTTTCAATTCCCTTCGGGGCGAGTCTTGGCTACCAGAGTCAGGACGTCGTATGTCGCGACCGGATCGTTGTCCTGGTTCGTCACCACGGCATCCCAACGAACCTCACCGTAGTCGGCGCTGCTGCGAGGTGTGATGGTCTTGGCTGTGAGGGTGACCGTCAGGCGGTCCTGGGCTTTCACCGGAGTCAGGAACCTGAGGCTGTCCACGCCGAAGTTCGCGAGAACCGGGCCGGGAGCCGGGTCGACGAACAGGCCCGCAGCGAGTGAGACAACCAGATAGCCGTGCGCGACGATGCCGCCGAACAGTGGATTCGCCGCTGCGGCCACCGGATCGGTGTGAGCGTAGAAGGTGTCACCGGTGAACTCTGCAAAATGATCGATGTCTGCGAGTGTGACCTGGCGCGGACCGCCGACAACAGTGTCGCCGATCCTCAACTCGGCGAGACTCTTTCGGAATGGATGTTCGGATTCGGTCGTGCGCTGTGACCCGGTGAACCAGCGCTCGCCGACTGCGGTGAGCACGTCGGGTGTGCCCTGTACCGCGGTCCGCTGCATGTGGTGCAGAACTCCGCGGATGCCACCCAGCTCCTCGCCGCCGCCGGCACGGCCGGGACCGCCGTGTACGAGGACTGGAAGGGGAGAGCCGTGGCCGGTGGATTCGTTGGCGTCGTCGCGGTTCAGCACGAGCACTCTGCCGTGAAAAGCTGCGAGGCCCAGCACCAGTCGACGTGCGATGTCGGTGTCGGCAGTGACCACCGAGGCGACAAGGCTTCCCTCGCCACGGGCCGCGAGTTCGATCGCATGATCGATGCCGTCGTATCCGATGACGGTGCTGACGGGTCCGAAGGCCTCCAGCTCGTGTACCTCGTGCGCATTCTCTTCCGCCCGGAGAAGGACAGGGGAAAGGAAGGCTCCCGACTGGCCGTCGGCACCGACCACGTCGACGTTGTCCGGGTCTCCGAATACGATAGTTGCCGACTTCGTCAGACCGCGAATGGATTTCAAGACCTCGTCACGCTGTTCGATGCTGGCGAGAGCTCCCATCGTGACGCCATCAGCATCGGGGTGCCCCACGACCACTTTGTTCAGTCGCTCGGATGCTGCATCGACAACGGCGTCGACCAGCGAGACCGGGACCAGGGCGCGCCGGATCGCCGTGCACTTCTGGCCCGCCTTGACCGTCATTTCGGTGACGAGTTGTTTGACGTACAAATCGAATTCGGGTGTTCCGGGTACAGCGTCCTCGCCAAGGATCGACGCGTTGAGTGAATCGGCCTCGGCATTGAAATGGACGCCCTTGCCGACGACGTTCGGGTGAGCACGTAGCGTTGCGGCGGTGTCGGCGGATCCAGTGAATGCCACTGAGTCCTGCCCGCCGAGGTGATCGAGGAGGCCGCGTGCACTACCGGAGAGCAGTTGGACGGAACCCTCCGGGAGCAAGCCTGATTCGATGATGCGCCGGAAGACGAGTTCGGTGAGATATGCCGTGGAACTGGCAGGTTTGACGATGGACGGCACCCCCGCGATGAATGCCGGTGCCAGCTTCTCCAGGAACCCCCACACCGGGAAATTGAAGGCGTTGATCTGTACGGCGACGCCGCGACGTGATGTATAGATGTGTTGCCCGAGGAAAGTTCCGCCCTTGCCCAGAGTTTCGACGTTTCCGTCCAGATAGACTGTGCTGTCGGGCAATTCGCGCCGAGCCTTGCTCGCGTAGCTCAGCAGGGTCCCGAATCCGCCGTCGATGTCCACGCCGGAATCTCGCGTCGTCGCACCGGTGGCAGTGGAGAGTGCGTAGAACTCGGCTTTTCCTGCCATCAACGTGAGGGCGAGAGCCTTGAGCGCGCCGGCACGTTCGTGGAAGGTCATCGCAGACAGTGCAGGTCCACCGACCTCGCGTGCGTACGTAACCATCTCGGCGAGGTCGACGCCGGTTGCGGAGATCCGGGCCACCTCCGATCCGTCCACTGCGCTCGGCAACGGGGTACCTGCGTCCGGTGCGGCGTACCACTGACCGGCTACATAGCTTTCCAACAGTCTGCTCACGACAACTCCATCTCACCGTACGTTCGGTCGGTAATTACGATCGCCCGGTAACGCCGCGTTGTCAAGGATTCGGCAGAACTGCCTGGAATCAGGCCTTACGAAGTCCGTCGAAAGTGACGGCGACGACCGCGTCGGCAATGTCGGAGACGGACTCACCCGTGCGAGGTTTGTACCACTCGATCAGCGAGTTGACGGTGCCGAACATCAGCTTGCTGGCGAGGGCTGGTTCAATGTCCGGACGCAGGTCGCCCTCCGCTGCGGCTGACGAGACGAGGCCTCCGACGAAGTTGTCGAATTCGCGCCGGCGGGCGAGTGCGGCCCGTTCGACCGTCGTGTTGCCGCGGACGCGCAGGAGCAGAGTGACGTACGGAAGCTCTGCTACCAGCACCTCTACGCTGCGCCGGACCAGGTATTCGAGTCGGTCGATGTAGGGGCCGGTGGTGGCACCCTCTTCGGTCGTGACCGCAAACAGTGCGTTGAGCGCACGGGAAAGAGCAAGTTCGAGGAGTTCCGACTTTCCGGACACATGGTGGTAGATCGAGGACTTCGTGATGCCGAGTTTCTTGGCGAGCACCTCCATGCTGGCGCCGTCGTAGCCCTTGTCGTTGAACACCTTCACGGCCACGGCGAGGAGTGAATCGAGGTCGTAGCCGGGACGTCCGGGGAGGCCGGTGCGTCGAGTAGGGCGTGCCGTAGTCATGTCCCCATCTTCTCAGTTCGGGCAAAGCTGTGCACCATCCTCATTTTCGCCCTTGCCAAACGACCGAATGTTCGGTTACTAATGTAGAAGAGTGAGAAGGAGTGAATGTGAACACCCTGCACGTGGACGAGCGCGAGGATCGCGTCGTGGTCACCCTCGACAGGCCCGCGCAACGCAACGCGATCAACGCGCAAATGATCGACGAACTGCATCAGGTGTGTGGACGCCTCGAACGGGATCCGAAGCTGCTCCTGCTTGCCGGGCGCGGAGACCACTTCGCGGGCGGCGCTGACATCGCGGAGCTCCGAGAGCGCGGACGAGAGGAAGCGTTCGCGGGTATCAACCGCACGCTGTTCGACCGCATCGGAAAGCTCCCGCTTCCCACCGTGGCCGCCGTGAGCGGCTACGCGCTCGGCGGTGGGGCAGAGTTGACCTACGCCTGCGACATTCGCATCGCGACAACGACGGCGGTCTTCGGGAATCCGGAGCCCAATCTCGGCATAATGGCAGCCGCAGGCGCCAGCTATCGGCTGCCGAAGCTCGTCGGCGTCTCGATCGCGAAGCAGGTGCTCCTCGGTGCCAGGAACCTCGACGCCGAGCAGGCGCTACGAGCGGGCCTGGTTGTCGAGGTAACCGAACCGAACTGCCACGTCGACGCAGCGCATCGGCTGCTCGACCGCATTTCCCGACTGTCCCCGCTGGCACTGCGATTGACCAAGATCATCGTCGACGCGCCGGGATCGCATCCGTTTGCCGACGACATCGCACAGGCCGTCCTGTTCGAGAGTTCGGACAAGCGCGATCGCATGACGGCCTTCCTGGAGAAGAAATCATGACTGAAGCAGTTGCGCCGAAGACCGTCGGAGTCATCGGCGGTGGACGCATGGGTGCGGGTATCGCCCAGGTGTTCGCCAGTCTCGGCGGGGCGGTCACCATCGCGGAGAGTGGCGACACCGCGGCCGCGTTGCAGCGTGTTTCCACCGGCCTCGATAGAGCCCACGAGCGAGGGAAACTCGACGACCAGGACCCCGCGACTGTGCTGGCGCGCGTGAGCACCGTGGACGCAGTGACCTCGTTGCCGCCGTCGCTCGACCTGATCGTCGAGGCGGTCCCGGAAATTGCGGCCCTCAAGGTTGAGGTTCTCGCCGCTGCCGAAACCGTTGCCGGAGAACGCACCGTGATCGCCAGCAATACCAGTTCAATGTCGATCACCGAACTCGGCGCAGCGCTGACGGATCCGAGCCGGTTCATCGGTATGCACTTCTTCAATCCTGTCCCGGCGTCGCTGTTGGTTGAGATCGTCCGGGCGCCTCAGACCCGCCCCGAGGTTGTCGACTCGGTACGAGCGTGGGTGTCGATGCTCGGCAAAGCCGAGGTGCTCGTCAACGACTCACCTGGCTTTGCGACCAGCCGGCTTGGCGTCGGTCTCGGGCTCGAAGCCATCCGAATGCTCGAAGAGGGTGTGGCGGACGCGGAATCGATCGACCGGGCCATGGAATTGGGGTATCGGCATCCGATGGGCCCGCTGCGTTCGACAGATCTGGTCGGGTTGGATGTGCGCCTGGCGATCGCCGAGCACCTCGCGCGCACACTCGGCGATCGATTTGCGCCTCCCGCACTGCTGCGAGAGAAGGTCGCTCGCGGCGAGTTGGGGCGCAAGACAGGACAGGGTTTTCACACATGGAGCTGAACCGAACTGCCTGCGAAAGGAACATCGATGACTGACGTGATTCGCTTGGAGATCGAGCGAGGTTTGGCGACAATCACTCTCGACCGGCCGAAGGCCGCCAACGCCGTCAACGGCGAGATGAAGGCTCAGCTGCTCGAAGCGTTGCTGCAGGTCCACACGGACGCAGACGTTCGAGCGGTGTTGATTCTCGCCGAAGGCAAGAACTTCTGCGTCGGTCAGGATCTGGGCGAGCACGCGGCAGCGTTGGATGCTGATCCGGCTCACGCGATGGATACCGTCGCCGCACACTACAACCCCATCGTCACGGCGCTGTCGACGCTCTCTGTCCCGGTGGTGGTGGGTATCGGCGGGGCCTGCGTCGGGGCCGGGTTGGGAATTGCGTTGGCCGGTGACATCCGGGTGGTCGGGGCTCACGCCAGCTTTGCGACTGCATTCACCGGCATCGGTTTGGCGAGTGACTCCGGGCTCAGTCATGCGCTCGTGCACGCGCTCGGACCGAGCCGCGCCAGTGGCCTGATGTTGCTCGGCGACAAGTTCGACGCGCAGAGTGCATTGGCGTGGGGATTGGTCCATCGGGTGGTGGCCGACGAGGACGTTGCGGCCGAGGCTCGCTCGGTTGCCCGTCGACTTGCCGACGGACCCACCGCCGCCTTCGCGCACGTGAAATCACTGATCAGGACCGCCGCTCCTGGGCTTCCCCAGGCGCTGGAGGCCGAGGCGAGTGCGCAGGTGGAGTTGGGTTCCACGGCAGATCATCAAGGCGCTGTCGCGGCGTTCCTGTCGAAGCAGAAGCCGGTTTTCGAGGGCCGCTGATTCGATTGCTCTGAAAGATCCTCTTGTGTGCTGGGGCACCTCGGTGCATACTAGTTACCAACCGATCATTCGGTAATAAAAGGTAGGTACGATGACCAACGTGGAAGCTCCACAAGACCTGCAGAACTTGTTCGACGAGACGATCGCGGCAGACCAGCGCATCGAGCCTCGCGACTGGATGCCGGACGGCTACCGCAAGACTCTGATCCGTCAGGTTGCCCAGCACGCGCACTCCGAGATCATCGGGATGCAGCCTGAAGGAAACTGGCTCACCCGGGCGCCGTCGCTGCGACGCAAGGCGATCCTGATGGCGAAGGTGCAGGATGAAGCCGGGCACGGTCTGTATCTCTACTCCGCGGCCGAGACGCTCGGTGCCGATCGCGGCGATCTGACCACCAAACTGATCGAGGGAAAGCAGAAGTACTCCTCGATCTTCAACTACCCGACCCTGACCTACGCCGACGTGGGAGTGATCGGCTGGCTGGTCGACGGAGCAGCTATCTGCAATCAGGTTCCGCTGTGCCGCAGCTCCTTCGGGCCGTATGCGCGCGCGATGATCCGTGTGTGCAAGGAGGAATCGTTCCATCAGCGGCAAGGCTTCGAGCTGTTGGCGACGATGATGCGAGGCACGGACGCTCAACGCGCGATGGTGCAGGAAGCCGTCGACCGATGGTGGTGGCCCGCTCTGATGATGTTCGGACCCCCGGATGACGAGTCGCCGAACACCGAACAGTCGATGAAGTGGCGCATCAAGCGACACACGAACGACGAACTGCGACAGCGATTTGTCGACATGTCGATACCGCAGGCCGAGGTACTCGGTGTGAGCTTCCCCGATCCCGATCTGCGCTGGAACCCCGAACGTGGTGCACACGATTTCGGTGAGCCGGACTGGAGTGAATTCATGGACGTGGTCCGCGGTAACGGTGCTGCCAGCGTCGAGCGGATCGCCAATCGGAAAGCTGCCCACGACAACGGGGCCTGGGTCCGTGACGCCGCCTACGCCTTTGCACAGCGCGAGAGAGTCGCGCACGATCTCACGACTGGGGAAACATCATGAGCGAAAACGATCAGGTACAAGGCGATCAGGTACGGGGCGAATGGCCTTTGTACGAGGTGTTTCTGCGGGGAAAGCGCGGACTGAACCACGTGCATGTCGGGTCCCTGCGTGCGGCAGACGATCAGATGGCCCTACGCCACGCGCGCGACGTCTACACCAGACGTAACGAAGGCGTGAGTATCTGGGTCGTGCCTTCCGCGAACATCGTGGCTTCGAGTCCGGCGGAGAAGGATCCGTTCTTCGCACCGAGTGGAGACAAGGTCTACCGGCACCCGACCTTCTACGACATCCCGGACTCCGTTCCCCACATGTGAGAAACCACTTCGACTTCGAGGACCAACAGATGAACGATCACGACAGTGCCTACGACGGCCTGGTCGACGGCGACGGCCACGGTCAGTGGGCGTTCGGAACCAGCTTCGACGACCCCCTCGCCGGAGTCGACACCACGGTGCCGGATGACGTCGATCTCGGTGCTCTGGCGCGCTACTGCCTCATGCTCGGCGACGACGCGCTCGTCAGTTCGCAGCGCCTCGCCGAATGGTCGACGCGGGCACCGGAACTCGAAGAAGAAGTGGCTCTCGCGAATGTCGGCCTGGACCTGATCGGGCAGGCCAGGCTGCTGCTTGCTCGCGCGGCAGCAGCCGATTCCAATGTGGTTCCGTTCATCTCGGATACGTCACCGGTGCCGGCCGAAGATGCGCTCGCTTTCTTTCGTGATCAGTTCGGTTTCCGCAACGTGAGACTGGTGGAGCTCGCCAACGGCGACTTCGCGCACACGGTCGTTCGGCTACTCGTGTTCTCGACCTGGCGGCTGGCGCTGTTCGATCGGCTCCGCACATCGCGGGATCCGGTTCTCGCTGCCGTGGCGAACAAAGGTGTCAAGGAACTGACCTACCACCGCGACTACGCGGCAAGATGGGTCGTCACCTTGGGGGCCGGCACGGCAGAGTCCAAGCGCCGTACAGCCGCAGCCCTGCTCGAGATTTTCCCGTTCGTGGACGAACTCTTTGTTCCCACCCAGGACGAACTCGTTTTGGCAGAAGTTGGCGTCGGAGTGGATCCGCGTACTGTTCGGCCGGAGTTCGACGCTGTTCTTGTCCAGGTCCTGCACGCTGCCGAAATGGAAGAACCCCCCGCACGTTTCTCCGGTTTCGTCGGCGGCCGCGGTGGACGTGCCGGATTGCATACCGGGGCACTGGGACTGCTTCTCGCCGAAATGCAGAGCGTCGCTCGGGAGCACCCGGAAGGGGTGTGGTGACCGTGGCTGCCACTGCCGTCTCTTCCACTGCCGTCTCTTCCGCGCGGGAGATCGTCGCCTCGGTGATGGATCCGGAGATGCCACTGTTGACTTTGGTCGATCTCGGCGTCATCCGATCGGTCGACGTCGAAGCGAACTTCGTCTGTGTGACAATCACTCCCACCTATTCTGGGTGTCCCGCAATGGCGACGATGCGAGACGACATCGAGCACAAGCTGAACGATGCGGGATACGGCAGCGTCCAGATCAAGACTCAACTGTCGCCGCCTTGGAGTTCGGATTGGATCAGCGAAGAGGGGCTCGCGAAACTTCGGACGGCTGGGTACTCGGTGCCGGGGGCAGCGCCGCGCCGCACCTCG
The DNA here is from genome assembly GCF_033142465.1 of Rhodococcus sp. IEGM 1318. Taxonomy (NCBI): domain Bacteria; kingdom Bacillati; phylum Actinomycetota; class Actinomycetes; order Mycobacteriales; family Nocardiaceae; genus Rhodococcus; species Rhodococcus sp. IEGM 1318. The sequence continues at coordinate 702,826 of NZ_JAWLSC010000002.1, read as the reverse complement.
GGGCCGATCGCATTGACCTTGACGGCCAAGCCCCGCGGCATCCTCTGCCCCCAGTGCGGTTCGGCAAACACCAGACTGAGTTCGGAATTCGGTGCGACCCTGTGCAAAGCGCTGTATCGCTGCCTCGACTGCCTCGAGCCGTTCGATCACGTGAAGGAGATCTGAACAGATGAGTACCGCAACGACGAACCGGAACAAACCCTTTCACCCGTTGACGGTTGCCGGTGTCGAATCACTGTGCGACGACGCAGTTGCCGTCACCTTCGACGTGCCTGCCGATATCGCCGATCAATTCGATTTCGGCGCCGGGCAGTCACTGACACTGCGGCGGATGATCGACGGCGTCGAACACCGTCGTTCCTACTCGATCTGTGCGCCGGTAGGGGCGTCTCCACGTGTGGGGGTCCGCGAAGTAGCAGACGGACTCTTCTCCACCTGGTTGGTGCGCGACGTCAAGGCCGGGGATCAAATCGACGTCCAGGGTCCTTCGGGCAATTTTGTCGCCGATCCGGCACTGGGTGGACGGCACGTTCTGATCGCGGCGGGCTCCGGCATCACGCCTATGTTGTCCATCGCTGCAACACTTTTGGCGAACCCGGACGCCGATGTCACCCTGCTGTACGGGAACAGGCGGACGCGCTCGGTGATGTTCGCCGAAGAGATCGCCGACCTGAAGGACCGGTACGGTGCGCGTCTGGACGTCATTCACGTTCTCTCGCGCGAGCCGCGGGAGGTCGAGTTGTTCTCGGGCCGTCTCGACGCCGACCGGTTGCGTGAGATATTCACCTCGCTGGTTCCTTGCGACCAGGTCGACGGCTTCTGGTTGTGTGGCCCGTTCGGGATGGTCAACGACGCCCAGGAAGTGCTGGCCGGCTTGGGAATTGCCAAGGATCGCATCCATCACGAGCTGTTCTACGTCGACGACGTCGCTCCGCCGGTCGCGGTGCATCGTGAGCGCGGAATTGTCGGACCGAGCAGCGAGGTGACGATTACTCTCGACGGTCGATCGACCACCGCGACGTTGCCACGCGACCAGTCGATTCTCGATGCGGCCGAACAGTACCGCTCGGATCTGCCCTTCGCGTGCAAGGGCGGAGTGTGCGGAACCTGCCGCGCCAAGGTCACCTGCGGTGATGTCGAGATGCTCAGGAACTACGCACTCGAAGACTACGAAGTCGACGCGGGTTTCGTGCTGACCTGCCAGACCTTTCCTGTCGGTGAGCAGATAACAGTCGATTTCGACGCCTGACCGCCCGCACAGCGCCCTCACTGAGCCCACCGGAGACAATCATGACCGAACTCGCCACTGCTACTTCGCAAGAAATCGAATTTGCCAGTCGGGACCGCATTTCGACGCTCCAACTCGAGCGGATGCAATGGTCCCTGATGCACGCGTACACCAATGTTCCGCACTACCGCAAAGCTTTCGACGACGCCGGCGTTCACCCGAGCGACTTGAAGGACCTGAGCGATCTCGCGAAATTCCCCTTCACCACGAAAGCGGATCTGCGCGAGAACTACCCGTTCAAGATGTTTGCGGTGCCCCAGGACAAGGTCTCGCGAATTCACGCGTCTTCGGGGACCACCGGTCGCCCGACGGTGGTGGGGTACACGAGCAACGACCTGAACAACTGGGCCGATCTCATCGCGCGCAGTCTCTCGGCCGGCGGCGTGCGGTCTTCGGACAAGGTGCACGTGGCTTACGGGTACGGTCTGTTCACCGGCGGGTTGGGAGCACACTACGGTGCGGAGCGTTTGGGCTGCACGGTCATTCCCATGTCCGGTGGCATGACCGAGCGGCAGATCCAACTGATCGAGGACTTCGAACCCGACGCGATCATGGTGACGCCGTCGTACATGTTGACCATCGTGGATGCGATGATCAAGAAGGGTATTGATCCTTCGAAAACCTCGCTGCGGGTTGGAGTTTTCGGAGCGGAGCCGTGGACCGAACAGATGCGTACCGAGCTGGAACAACAACTCGACATGCACGCCGTCGACATCTACGGACTCTCCGAGATCATGGGCCCGGGCGTGGCAATGGAATGTGTGGAAACCAAAGACGGGCTCCATATCTGGGAAGACCACTTCTACCCGGAGATCATCGACCCGGTCACGGGTGAGGTGCTGCCGGACGGAGAGGAAGGTGAACTCGTTTTCACCTCGCTCAGCAAGGAAGCGCTGCCTATCATTCGCTACCGAACCAGGGACCTGACCCGTCTGTTGCCAGGGACGGCGCGCTCGATGCGACGGATGCAGAAGGTCACCGGCCGGACCGACGACATGATCATCCTGCGTGGAGTCAATCTGTTCCCCACACAGATCGAAGAACTGATCCTGACCGTCCCCGCCCTCGCGCCTCAATTCCAGTGTGTGCTGGAGCGTCCGGGTCGTATGGACACCCTGACAGTTCGCGTCGAGGCTCGCCCCGACGCGGCAATTTCGGACCATGCGGCAGCGTCGTCTGCATTGCAGAAGCTGGTGAAGAACAAGATCGGTGTCACGGTCGAGGTGAACGTTCTCGAACCCGGCGGACTCGAACGCTCGATCGGTAAGGCGCGTCGGCTGATCGACCAACGCCCGAAGGACTGAAACTACTCCAGGGCCATGCGGGTGGCGAAGATTCCGAGAATGCCACCGGCTAGCCACTTCTGAGCCCGCATCCATACCGGACGTGCCACGAGGAAGGTCGACACGGCCGCCGCACAGCACACGATCAACGCGTTGACGGTGACTGCGACCAGGATCTGCACGCCGCCGAGTACGAGTGCCTGTTGCCAGACCGGGCCAGCAGTGGGATCGACGAACTGGGGGATCAGGGCCGCGTACATCAGCGCAATCTTGGGATTGAGCAGATTGGTGGTCAACCCCATCCCGAACAGACGGCCGCTACCGTGGCGGTCGACTTCGCCCACCTCGAAGGCTGACTTCCCACCCGGCCGGAGTGTCGACCAGGCGAGATAGGCCAGATACAGGGCGCCGCCGATTTTCACCGCGGTGAACACCGCGGGTACGGCGAAGAGAACCGCTGTCAGTCCAGCGCACGTGGCGGCGAGGTAGACCAGGAAACCGGTTGCGACTCCTCCGAGCGAGATCAAGCCTGCCCGGCGGCCCTGGCTGATGCTGCGTGACACCAGGTAGATCATGTTGGGGCCCGGTGTCAGAACCATCGCCAGGGCTATCAGCGCGACTCCCGTCATCGACGCTGACGTGATCATGTCGGTCTCCCACTACTCGGTATGCATGTTTCGTCGAGTACACAAGGGATTGCCGTGGCGGGCCAAGGTCCAGTTCGCAGACAGTGGTCCGCTCAGGTATTGGCCCAGCTGTCCGGTCCGAAGACCTCGTAGTGGATATTCTGCGCCGGGACGTCCCGTTCGAGCAACGATGCGCGCATCGCCAACATGAACGGCATCGGCCCGCACAGGAAGGCTTGGGTATCGGGCTCCACCGCAATGTCTTGCAAATCCGCCCGTCCTTCGTGAACAGATCCGAACGCCACGTGCGTGCCGAGATCCTCGTACCAACGATGCAAAGTTGCGGCGGGAATCTTGTCGACGAGTGTGCTGAGTTCCGCGCGGTGAGCATGGTCCGCGATGGATCGATCAGCATGAATGACGGAGACCGAACGCTCGGCGCCGGTGTCCACGAGATGATTGAGCATCCCGATCATCGGTGTGCAACCGATTCCGGCCGACGCGAGTAGGAGAGGTGAGTTGTCATCCGGCATGGTGAGATCACCGAAAGGCGTGGTGACGGAGAGTTCCTGCCCTTCGAATACGTTGTTGTAGAGGAAGTTAGACACTTCGCCATCAGGAGTGCCGGAGATTCGCTTGACGCTGATCCGCCAGTCTGCGCTGCTCGGTATCGAACACAGGCTGTATTGGCGGATCTGGCGAGCGCCGTCGGGCAGCGTAACCCCGACCGAAAGATACTGTCCGGGTGCGAAGGTGGGGAGTGCACTGCCGTCGAGCGAAGTGAGCGTCAGGGAGACGGTATCGGCGGACTGAAGAACTCGTTCGCTGATCCTGACCGTGCGCCAGACGTCACCGGCTTCGACTCCGGCGAGCTGGTAGAGGCCACGCTCCATCGTGATGAGGGTTTCGGCCATCAGCCAGTAGACTTCGTCCCATGCTGCCGCGACATCGGGAGTGACTGCATCGCCGAGTATTTCGACGATTGCGGCGAAGAGGTGTTCGTGGACGATCGCATACTGGTCGGGGGTGATGCCCAACGACGCGTGCTTGTGAGCGATACGGGAAAGAATGAGATCAACCTTGGCGCTGTCGGGTTCGAGCTGTAGTGTCGCGAATGCTGCGATAGCGCCCGCGAGTGCTTTCTGCTGTTCACCCTGCTTCTGATTGCCTCGATTGAACAGATCGCGTTCGAGCTCGGGATGTGCGTCGAACATCTTGCGGTAGAACAGGGTTGTGATATCGCCGATGGCGGCGCCGACCACGGGAAGGGTGGCGCGAATGACCTCGGTTGACTGTGGGGAAAGCATGAGCTGCTCCGTTCGGTCGAAATTCGATTGATCAGCCTGCTTCGTCGCTCCGAGTGGTGAGGCGAAGCAGAACAGTCTTGGACGGCTGACGGATGACGTCTTCGATCGTGACCGCGTCGAGTGAGACGAAAAACGCTTCCTGCGCGTCACGCAATGCACTTCGAAGGAGGCAACCGCCGCGCAGTGGGCACGGCTTGTCGCCTTCGCAGTCGACGACCTCGCCTTGCCCTTCGAGGCGTCGGGCCAGCCAGCCGATGGTGGCGGTGCGGCCGAGTTCGGTGATGGAAAGCCCACCGCCGCGGCCACGTCTGGTTGTGACGATGCCCAACTCGCCGAGCCGTGTAACCACTTTGGTGGCATGGGAGTACGACACGTTGAGCTGCTGCGCAACATCCCGGGTACTGGGGGAGGCATCCGCGTCGAGTACGGCCAACCGCATGACGACGCGCAATCCCAGATCGGTGAACTGCGTCAGTTGCATGATCTGAACCTACATAATTCGTATCTGAGATGACTATTTATGTGAGGGGGATCTCGAGGTGCCCCAACCGGGGCGAACGGTACGTTTGGCGCCGTCCGTGCGCTGAACGTACCGTTCGCTCACAACCGGGTGGCCGAACCCCCGGCAACGGCGGTGAGAAAGTGGGGTGCTCGCCAGCCTCGCGCTGCAAATTCGCGGTTCACCGACGCGGTGACCTCCGCACCGCTTCCTTCCGGAACCAACGCGATGGCCGAGCCTCCGAATCCGCCGCCGGTCATCCGGGCGCCGATCGCACCGCCGCGTCGTGCTGCGGCAACGGCGACGTCGAGTTCTTCGCACGAGGCCTCGAAGTCGTCACGCAACGACGCATGGGATTCGTCGAACAGCTTTCCGACGTCACTGAATCTGCTGCTGCGCAGAAGTTCTGCGGTTTTCCGTGTCCGCTCGATCTCGGTCACGACGTGCCGTGCCCGCGCCCGGAGGATCGGATCTCGCACTGTCTCGGCTTGGTCTGCAGTAGCCTCTCGCAAGCTGCCGACGCCGAGAGCCTTTGCAGCGTCGACGCATTGGGAGCGGCGCAACCCGTACTGTCCGTCCGCGAGCGAGTGTTTGACCCGAGTGTCGACGACGATCAGTTCGAAGCCGGCATTGTGGAGATCGAATGGAATGGGTTCGGTGGATCCGTCCTGGCAGTCCAGCAGCAACGCAGTCGAGGGTCTGGCAAAGAGGGCAATGGTTTGGTCCATCCCGCCGGTCGGTGCGCCGACGCCCTCGTTCTCCGCTCGGATGCAAACCTTCACCAGCTGATCTCGGGTAAACGGCGAACCGTGAAGATCGTTGACGGCCAACGCAACAGAGCAGGTGAGGGCAGCGGAGCTCGACAGTCCGGCCCCGACCGGTACCGACGAGTCGACTGTCAGATCGATTCCACCGAGGGGAAGACCTTCGCGCGCCAGCGACCAGATGACGGCCGTGGGGTAGGCGGCCCATCCAGCTGCGATGTCGCCGACGGACCCGGAGTATGTCTTGTCGGATTGCCGACTGTGTACGCGCACGGTCCTGTCGTTGCGCAGCGCGGCGGCTACCAGTGTTCGCTGCTCGAGAGCGGCGGGCAAGCACAAGCCGTTGTTGTAGTCGGTGTGCTCGCCGATGAGATTGACTCGACCGGGCGCCGCCCAGACCCCGGTTGCCGGATATCCGTAGGTGTCGTGGAACTGTTGGAGCACGGATTCTTTCGAGACTGGATCCACTATTTCAACTCCCGTAGGCGGGCCGCGACTGCCTCGGGAATGGCGTCGTTCACCCAGGCGCCCATGGCGGACTCGGACCCAGCGAGGTATTTGAGTTTGCCTGGTGCGCGCAAGATCGAGAACAGCTGAAGATGCAGTCGACCCAGAGGTCGGTCGATGCGGACGGGAGCTTGGTGCCAGGCCGCGATGTACGGTACCCGGTCGACGCCCGGATAGAAGCGATCGACACGGCGCAGGAGATCTTGGTAGACGACCGCAAGTTCCTCGCGCTCTTCGTCGTTCAACGAGGGAAGGTCCGGGATGTCGCGATGCGGTGCCAGGTGAATCTCGATGGGCCATCGTGCGGCGGTCGGGACATAGGCGCTCCAGTGATCGCCGTCGTAGATCAACCGGGTCCGGTCCTCTCGCTCGAACGCCAGAACGTCGGCGAGTAGTGAGCGACCGGTGCGCTCGAAGTGTTTGTCAGCTTGCGTCAGCATCGATCGGGTGCGTGGCGTGACATACGGGTACGCGTAGATCTGTCCGTGCGGATGGGTGAGTGTCACCCCGATCTCTTCGCCGCGGTTCTCGAAGCAGAAGACTTGTTCCACAACTGGATCCGCCGACAACTCTTCGGTCCGAGAAATCCATGCGCCCACAATCGTGCGCATGCGTTCGAGCGGAAGTTCGGCCACGGACGCCGTGTGATCGCTCGAGAAACACATCACTTCGCAGTGGCCGACCGCTGGTCGATCACCCAAACCGTCTCCGGGACTGTAAGCGGCATCCTGGGGTGCCGACGCAAAGCTCGGAAACCGATTCTCGAACACGGCGACGTCGTAGTCCGCATCGGGTATTTCTGTAGGCGTGCGTGTTTCGGTGGTCGGGCACAACGGGCATTCGGCAGTGGAGGGGAGATGGGTCCGTGTCATGCGATGGGAGGCCACGGTGATCCACTCGCCGGTGAGCACGTCGTACCTCATCCGAGACGAGTGGTCGAGCGTCGGCAATTCGCGGGTATCTCGTGCGGTGTGGGCGCGATTACGGCCGGCATCGTCGAAGTAGAAGATCTGACGCCCGTCGGCGAGGGGGCGTCGGTGCGGGTTCCGCTCTGGCGTCATGCGTCGACTTCCCATTCCAGAACACCCTTGCTGACAACGGGTTTCCACACTCCGATCGTGGATCCTGACTCCAACGCAGCGGCATGGGCGGCCAGCATGACCGAGATGGACGCCCAGATCGGCCCGCCGTTGTCGGTGGCATCGGACGAATACTCGGTCACACAATGATGGAGTGCGCCGCTGCGCGTGTCCACGAAGTAGTGGTACTCGTCCAGCCCGGCAAAGGGAATGAACGAAGGGATGAACATGGTTGCGGCAGTGCCTGCGTCGCGTTGATCGTGTCGATCCATCTCGTCCTCGGCATAGAGGTCGGGATTCTCGTAGATCGTCTCGTCCCACGTTTCGAGGAGAGTGAGACGAACTTCGGTTGCGACGTCGATGGGGTAGAAGAACTTGTCGGGGAGCACGCTGCCGAGGAAGAGTCCCGTCTGGTCGTCGTGGGTCAGGCTGCCGTTGTGCACCCGGTACAGGTCGCGAAGTTCCTGAGGCCAGGTGACGCCGGTCGAGGCCTCGAATTCTTGGATAACGGCGTCACCGAGCCCTGGCTGAAACGCTGCAGCCGTCACCGGTGCGTGTGTACGGCACCACGCTTCGATTCGGCTCCATTCGTTTGCAACGCTCATGGGCTTTACGATACGTCCGAGTCAGGACCCGTGAATCAGGTACTGGAGCGTGTTCACCAGCTTTCGGTCCGAAGCCTCGGACTTTCGGCCGGTAATTCCCGAGCGGAGAACGGCGGAACCTTCGAGCAGGCTCACGATGGTCTGGGCCGTTGCGCTGAGGTCCACCGCATCCAGATCCGGTTGTGCACACGCAACAGCGCGCTCCACGTGTGCGATGTACTGCGCGTAGAAGTCTCGAACCACCACAGCCACTTCCTCGTCTGCCGCAGCAATCGCCCACACTTCGACGTACAAGCGCACTGTTGCCTCGTCGTCCTGTTCTCCGAGCAGGACTGCGATGAAGTGTTCGGATTCCTCGCGGGACAAACTCTGATCCGTATCGGTGACGACGGCAAGGCGATCCAGTGAACGGGTCAATGCACGTGACATCACTGCGCGGATCAGATCCGCACGGGTGGGGTAGTAATGCTGCAGGTGCCCCACCCGCACTCCGGCCGCGGCCGCGAAATCGCGCATTGCCGAGTTGGCATTGCCCTGCGTGGTGAGGACCTGTTCTGCTGCGTCGAGAAGTGCTGCCGCCCGGGCGGCACCCTTGGAGGGGGTCATGCCCGCAATACTGCCACCCCGAAGTTCTCCAACTCGGAGACGGTGCTGCGCGGGTTCGGAAGCGACTCGGGGAAAGCAACTCCCGGCCGAGTATCGCCGTCCAAGGCGCGTCTGACCGCGAGCGCGCCGCCCACCGCGGTGAGGTGAGCCTGGCCCTGCGGGTCGACGATCGTTGCGCTTGTCGTGCCGCGCGGGCCGGTGACATCGATGCGTACTTGCGCGCTCCCGCCCTTGCCGGGCGAGTACAGGAGTCCGCGTCGTAGCGGCGTGAAGCGATCGCCGCGACCCCAACGGAACAGACCCACCTTCTTTGCGGCAAGCAGGGCGGTAGTGGACGCATTTGAACTGAAACCGATTCGAGTACTGGCAGTTTCGGCACCCAGGGTCATGGGAAACGTGAATTGTTCCGGAGTGTCGATTCTTCCGACCTTGGTGCGCGATCCGGGGAAGTCGACCCAGCGTGTATCCGTCAACGGGCTGACGGTGATCGGGTTTCCTTGCTGCATCACCTCGAAATCCTGGCCGAGACGATCGATGAAGTCGACGGAGTCGAGCCCGGCAATGTCGTTGACGTCGTAGCGAATCGAGACGTCGATCGTGTTCGCGCCGCCCAGTTCCTCGGCCAGCGCTGCGGCGACGATGTTGGTGACTCCGCCCATCCATCCGGACGAGAGGTATACCGGTGCGCTCGGCGACATCTGACCCGCCAGAGTGGCGGCGCGAGCGACGCGGGATGTCCAGCGAGTGATATCCACGTAGGGGATTCCGGCCTCGACGGCCGCGGACAACACGCGGTCATGGGGATCGTTGACCGTCGACACGACTGCGCGTACCGACGCGTCGAAGGGGGTCGGGTCGATGAGGTCCCAACGACGAACGGAAGCGCCGTGACGGCTGGCCAGTTCGTTGCCTCGCTCGGGGGTGCGTCCGGTGAGGAGTAGCGGGAAGTCAGGGGCGAGCAAGGTGGTTAGGGCGCTGCCCACGGTTCCGTATCCGCCTGCTACGAGGATCGGGCCGTCGGCTGAATACTGCAATGAATCGGTCATGCACTCAACTCTAGGTCAAATGACCTAAAACGTCGAATGGGGTCTTCCCGGTGATCAGTCCCGGTGTCGCACGATGTTGACGACGTTGCCGTCGGGTGCCCGGACGAGGAATCGGCGAACACCCCACTCTTCGGTCGTGATGGGGTGCACGATTTCGTAGCCGAGCCTTCGGGCCTCTTCGTAGGCGCCGTCGACGTCGTCCGTGTGGACGGAGATGGCCGAGTCCTCGGCGGCAGTGGCGTCGTGCGTGACGAGCTGTACGTTCGCGCCGGTGTCGGGAGAGGTGTAGCGAGCAACCCACCCCATGTTGAACTCTTCGGTGCTCAGGCCGAGATAGTCGGAGTAGAAACCCTTGGCGGTTCCGACATCGGCGACTTTGAGATTGGCGGTGATGCGTCGTGCACGCATGTGGTTCTCCTAGCCTCGGCAACAGGTGCGCTCGATGATCGTCCGAAAGCGGAGTGATGTCGACTGTGCCGTACGAAGATTCGGGCTACCGGGCTGATTCGAACTGTTACTGCGGATCGAACGAGCTCACAGTTCCCCACCGCGAGAAGGGAAGGACGATCAATTGAACCTTGCCGATGACATTGTCGATCGGCACCGTTCCGCTGCGTTCGTCATCGAGATGGAATCGTGAATCCTTCGAATGGGCGCGGTTGTCGCCCATCACCCACAGATTCCTGTCGGGAACGGTGACCGGACCGAAATATCGCCCCTGACAAGGAATACCGTTGCCCGAGATGCGATCGTCGATGTACGGCTCCGTCAGCGGCTTGCCGTTCACTCTGAGCCCCTCTTCCTCGGACAGGCACTGTACGGTTTGGCCTCCAACCGCGACTACCCGCTTCACGAGGTCGTTTTCGTCCGGCGGGACCAAGCCGACGATAGACCCGAGCCCCTGAAACGCGCGAACCACCGAATTGTCGGATCGAATCGATTGATACTCGTCGTTCCAGGATTCGGGTCCCTTGAACACGACCACATCCCCAGGTTGCGGATTTCCGAATCGATAGCTGATCCTGTCGACGAGGATCTTGTCTCCCGTGCAGCCGGTGCATCCGTGAAGCGTCGGTTCCATGGACTCCGACGGGATCAGAAATATGCGTCCGACGAAGTTCTGAATGACAACACTGAGCACAAGTGCGACGACAACGAGGATCAGGATCTCACGCCACAGTGGGCGTTTTCTCCGGCGGTCAGCCACAGTCGATTCAGTCGATTCAGCCGAGTCTTCGTGGGCGTCGGATTCCGTCACACTCCCGACAATAGATGGCGCCACCAGTCGCCGGCCCGATACGAACCTTCTCGATTCGTGCGTCTACCTGCCGGCCGTCATGCTTCAGAATCTGATCACATCACACGCGAAGGTCCGGTCGGGGTCGGCAATCCACGCAGCCCTGACCCAAACATCCTGCCAACGAATCCCTTTCGCAGAGGCAAGTTGATCAACTCTCCGAGATTCAAGCGTGCGGCACGCCGGCGTCTCTGGTGATCGATTGGCGCAATCGTTGGAGAGAGATGGGCATTCTCCCACTGAAGCGTCCATCGGAGGCAGCGCCTCGTAAGGACAACTGTCGTACTTCCAGGCAATTTCTCTTGAACTTGGATTGACCGCACGAAAACCTGATGTTTGGGGGACAATCATCTGGGGCGATCACCTGGGGCGACAAGTCGAGGAGATGCAGATGTCCGAGGCCAAATCCGAAAGCACTGAGTCTCTTTCTGAGACGACACAGCCGACGGAGCCGTCGAAACAATCGGTGCTCAGGCGGTACTACCCGGCTGCTGTGCCCGTCATCCTCGGCTTGATCATCTATTTCATGCCTGTTCCGGACGGTGTGGATCCCAAGGGCATGCACATGCTCGGAATCTTCGTAGGAACCATCGTGGCGTTGATTTTGCAACCCCTGCCGACGGGTTCTGTGGCGCTGGTGGGCCTGTCGATCGCCATGATCACCCAGACCGAGACGCCGACAGAAGCGTTGTCCGGCTTCAGTAACACCACGATCTGGCTGATCGTCGCATCGTTCTTCATCGCCGAAGGCTTTCTGGTCACTGGACTCGGCAAACGGGTTGCACTCATGTTCGTGACAAAACTCGGTAAGTCGAGCCTCGGATTGTCGTACGGAATGGCGTTGACGGACTTGATACTTGCTCCGGCGACGCCGTCGAACACCGCCCGTGCGGGTGGCGTCGTCTATCCGATCATCGTCTCGCTGAGCAAGTTGGAGGACTCCAATCCCGAGCCCGAGGACTCTCGCAAGAAGCTCGGAGCATATCTGCTGCTCACGTCGCTGCAAGTCAATGTCGTGACCTCGGCGATGTTCATCACCGCCATGGCGGGTAATCCCGTCGCCGTCGATGCGGCTGCCAAGATCGGCATCGACATCTCGTGGGGCAAATGGGCGCTCGCAGCCTCGGTTCCGGGAATTGCGAGTCTCATCGCGATTCCGTGGGTGATGTCGAAGATCTTCCCGCCCACGATGTTGAAGACACCGAAGGCGCCCGAGCAAGCCAGGGAGGAACTCCGCAAGGCCGGCCCGATCAGTCGCAACGAGAAGATCATGGCCGCCACCTTCGTTCTGCTGCTGGTGCTCTGGTGCCTGGGCTCGCAGCTCAACGTCAATGCCACCACAACAGCATTCGTCGGAATCGGCATCCTGTTGGTGACCAAGGTGCTGACGTGGAATAACCTGGTCCACGACACCGGGGCTTGGCAGACGCTCGTGTTCTTTGCCGTTCTGGTCGGTATGGCAAGCCATCTCGAAGAACTCGGCGTGATCTCGTGGATCGGAACCCAGGTCTCCTCGAGCGTCGACGGTTTGCCGTGGATCTGGGCTTTCGCGATCCTGACCTTGGTCTACTTCTACGCGCACTATCTGTTTGCATCGAACACTGCGCAGATCGTCGCGATGTACGCGGTGTTTCTCGGCGCGGCGGTGGCAACCGGTGCACCGCCGCTGTTCTCGGCCCTGGTGTTCGGCTTCATCGGCAGCCTGTTCGGCGGTATCTCGCACTACGCTTCCGGTCCGGCCGGAGTGATCTACGGTTCCGGATACATCAAGACCTCGGAGTGGTTCCGAATCGGTTTCGTGATGAGCGTCGTGATCATCCTGATCTGGACGATCATCGGCGGTGCCTGGATGAAGCTGATCGGCGCCTGGTGAGGCTCAGTTGTCCTTGCGCCGCAATCCGAATCGCATCGATTCCTTGTTGACAGCGGCAATCGCGGTCAGCGGTATCTCCGCGGGACATACTTCCGCACATTCACCGTAGGTCGAGCACGGCCCGAAATCGGCCTCCATCTGGTGCGACATTGCTCGGGCCCGCTTGCCACGCTCGTTGCGGCCCTGCGTGACGAGAGACAGGTGGGTCAGTTTGGACCCGGTGAAGAGGTGCGCGGCACCGTTCGGGCAGGCTGCCACGCAAGCGCCGCAGCCGATGCACGCGGCGAAGTCCAGTGCAGCTTCGGCACTTTGATGTGAGAGCGGCTGACTGTCTGCGTCCGGCGCGGTTCCTGCATTGACCGAAACGTATCCACCGGCTTCGAGCACCCGGTCGAGCGCCGAACGATCGACGACGAGGTCTCGGACCACGGGAAAGGCTGCGGAGCGGAACGGCTCCAGTTTGATTCGGTCACCGTCGGAGAAGCTTCGTAGGTGCTGACGGCATGTGGGAGTGTTCGCAACCGGCCCATGGGGAATGTCGTCGACCGTGATGCCGCAGGACCCGCAGATCCCCTCTCGGCAGTCGGAATCGAAGGCGATAGGTTCGTTGCCACTCTCCACGAGTTGGTCGTTGAGTCGATCGAGGAGCTCCAGTAGCGACATCTCCACTGTGGCATCGTCCACCTGGTAGGTGTCGAATGTACCGGGCGATTCGGGTCCGGACTGGCGCCATACGTCCACGGTGATTTTCATACGTAGTTCCTCGTCTGCAGTGGAACAGCGGTGAAGGACAACGGCTCGTCGTGTCGAATATGTCTGCCGTCCTTGGCGGTTTCCCACGCGGAGACGAAGCACCAGTCCTGATCGTTTCGTTGCGCTTCGCCGTCGGGAGTTTGATGTTCGGCACGAAAGTGCGCTCCACAGGACTCGTCACGATCGAGAGCATCGACGCACATCAGTTCGGCAAGCTCGAGGAAATCGGCCACCCTGCCGGCCCTTTCCAGCTCCTGGTTGAACTGGTTTCCGCTGCCGGCAACTCGTAGGTTCGACCAGAAATCGCCTCGCAATGCTCGGATTTCGGAGATGGCCTTGGTCAAGCCCTCGGCCGCTCGGGTGACACCGCAACCCGCATAGAGGATCTCGCCCAGTTGTCGATGAAACCTGTCGGGACCGTGTGTTCCGCCGACCGAGAGCAGCAGGTCCACCCGACCACTCACGTCACTGAGCGTTGACGTCACAGCGGGATCGGACAGTTCGAGTGGAGTGGATCCGAGTAGCGGCGCAAGATAATTCGGAATCGCGTACGGGAGGGTGAACCAGCCGTCGACGCAGGCCGAGAGCAGCGAATTGGCGCCGAGGCGGTTGGCTCCGTGATATCCCCAGCCCGCCTCGCCTCCGACGAACAAGCCTGGGATGGAGGTCATCTGGTCGTAGTCGTTCCACAGTCCGCCCATGGTGAAGTGGGCTCCGGGGGCGATGCGCATCGGCACCGTGTACGGGTCTTCGCTGGTGGCATCGCGATACATCGAGAACAGATTTCCGTACCGCTCCTCGATGGTCTTACGGCCGAGCCGTGCCAATGCGTCGCGGAAATCCAGGTACACACTGTTTTTCAGAGGGCCGACGCCGTGACCGGAGTCGATTTGCTCGCGGGCGGCCCGTGACGAGACGTCGCGGGGAGAGAGGTTCCCGAACGCCGGATACTTGCGCTCGAGGTAGTAGTCGCGTTCATTTTCGGGAATGTCGCCGGGCTCACGATCGTCTCCTGGCCTGGCCGGTACCCAGATCCGACCGTCATTGCGCAGGGATTCGCTCATCAGAATGGTTTTCGACTGCCACTCGGAGTTGACGGGAAGTGCCGTCGGATGGAATTGGATGAACGAGGGTGAAGCCATCAGGGCGCCGCGTCGGTGCGCTCGCCATGCGGCGGTGGCGTTGGAGTTCTTCGCAAGTGTGGACTTGTGGAATACGGTGCCGTAACCGCCGGATGCCAGTACGACGGCATGGCCTGTGGTGGCGCCGATCTCACCGGTCACGAGATCGCGTGTGACTATCCCTTGTGCTCGGCCGTCTGAAACGATGAGATCGAGCATCTCGGTTCGGGTGTGAAGGTTGACCGTTCCGGCTGCGATCTGACGTTGCAGTGCCTGCGACGACGCTATCTGCAACTGCTGGCCTGTCTGCCCGCGCGTGTAGTAGGTGCGCGACACCTGTACGCCGCCGAACGATCGAGTGGCGAGAGTGCCGCCGTACTCGCGAGCAAACGGTGCTCCGATGGCATTCATGTGATCGATGACGCGTACGGATTCTTCGGCGAGTCGGAAGCAGTCGGCCTCACGGCCGCGGAAATCGCCGCCCTTGACGGTGTCCTTCACGAAGCGGGCGAGACTGTCGTTGTCCACTTTTCGAGCGCGAGCGGCGTTGATGCCTCCTTGCGCGGCGACGCTGTGTGCACGGCGTGGCGCATCGTGGAATGTGAAGGACTCGACGTGATAACCCAGTTCGCCGAGTGAGGCGGCGCAGGCCGCGCCGGCGAGTCCGGTGCCGACGACGATGACCGTGAACTTGCGCCGGTTGAGTGGGTTGACGAGCTTGTAGTCGAGTTTTCGGGTGGGCCAGGCGGTCTGCGGATCGCCGGCCGGGACCTTACCGTCCACTGGCGCCCCGATGATGCGCAGATCTTCGAGTTCGAAGCTGTTCACTTATGACGCTCCTGTCTTCGAGATGACGCCGGTCATCACTGCGATGGGGATCGACATGTTTCCGACCATCACGACGAGCGCAAAGATTCCGGAGAGTGCAACGGCAATCTGTCGCAGCCGTTGACCGGTCACACCGAGATCGTTGACCGCACTCCAGAGTCCGTGCGCGAGGTGCATTGCCAGTAGAGCCATCGCGACGATGTAGAACGCCGCCACGAGTGGACGCTCGAAGCTGGCGACCAGATTGTCGTATGCGTAACTCTGTGTGCGCGTGGCCGCTTCGTACTCGCTGCTGCCGATGGGTCGGGTTCCGGTCGTGAGATCGAGTATGTGGAAGATGATGAATAGCAGCAGCACTGCTCCGGTGACGGGCATCGTGCGCGCTGTAAAGGACTTGATTCCCAAGCCTTTACGTCGAAATTTTCCTCGCGCTCGGCGTCCGCGGGCGGTGAGCAGCCAGGCGCACCAGACGTGTGCGACCAATGACGCGAGCAAGACGATGCGAAGAATCCACAGAAGTCCCTCGTAGGGCAGGAAGGGTTCGAACACCGTTCGTAGCCAGTGTGCGTAGTCGTCGAAGTGATCGGCACCGGTGTAGACCTTCAGGTTTCCGATCATGTGGACGAGAACGAAAGCGGCGAAGATCAGTCCTGTCACGGCCATCAGAATCTTGCACGTGATGTTGGACGGCCGCGGTCGAGCTTGGAGTGAATCGCCGGTAGCTCGCGATACACGGGTCGGTGCACTCACAGACAAACCTCCCACGCCAGACTTGCCGGACAGGTGCCGTCAGCCTAAGCCCGATCGAGGTTTTCGGCCAACGGATCGGTGCCCGACTTGTCTGTTAATGCAGGTGAATGGGAATGCAGGGGTGCTCATTACCCGAAAGTAAGGAACCCGTGAACGATGTTTGACTCGACGTGGCGACGGTGGTCATGGCGCGCCGGAACGGCATCGGCCCTGGCAGTGGCCTTGTTTGCGGTGGGGTCGCCGGCTGGTGCGCAGGAGATTGTCGACCTGGCCGGCGTGTCCAACCCGTTGGTCGTGAAGGCACTTCAGGGCGCCGACATCCCGACCGAATTGACTCCCCTCGGGCTCTCGTCAGACGATCCGTGGTTCGACGAGCCTGCAATCGAGCCCGGCACCGCCCCAGGCACTCTTCTCAAGGCGCGTCCGGTGAGCGTTCAGGTCTACCAGGTCAGCCCGGACGTCGTTTCGGCTCACCAGCTCATGTACACGGCCACTGATCACTTCGGTCGGCAGGTGATCAGCACCGGGATTCTGATAATCCCCGAGGACGGCACTGCACCAGGTGAACGCAAGATCATCGGGTACGCCGAGGCGAACGACAGCCTGGGCGCGAACTGCGCGCCCAGTCATCAGTGGACCGGTGGCAACCGGAGCGACCCCGCGTTGTTCTCGGCGCTCGGCCCGGTGGCCCAGATGTTCGGTCACGGCAGAGAATGATCGCTCGCTTGCCGGACATGTTGCGGTCCATGCTGTCGACTCTGGCGATTACGGTCAACTGAACTCGGCGGTGGCGGGGCCTCGGGGTCCCGCCACCGCCCGTGAACTCGTCGGTCAGGCTTGGCTCAGCTCCGCTTGCATGCGCGCTGAGTCCTTGCCGACAGTGCGGGTAGCCAGGTAGATGAATGCCGCGGTGAGTGCCAACATGATCGGCACGAGATACATGGCCGAGTTCAGCCCGTCGCCGGCGTACTGAGCCAACTTCCCTGTACCGGCATCGGCAAGCGCGCGTTTGGCGAACCAGTCCGAGATCGCACCCACGGCAACTGGTCCCGAGAATCCGCCGAGAAGGTACATGGCAGCGAAGAACAACGCCGTCGCAGTGCCGCGGAGCCTGGGAACCACGACGTCGTGAATGGCAGGGTAGACGCTGATGTAGAAGCCGTAGGCCAACAACCAGCCGGCTGAGAACAAGAGAGTGAACATCACGACGTTATTGCCGTGCTGCAACAGCGCCAGTGCCGTGAAAGGTGCTGCCAATGCCGAGGTTCCGACACCGATCATCAACCGTGCGCGCGGCGAGCGTGCGCTGGCCTTGTCGGCGTACTTGGCGCCGAGAACCAATCCGATCAGACCGGTGATACCGACGATGATGCCGGTGACCGATGCCGCAGCAGTCAGTTTCAGGTGGTACTGGCGCATGAGCAGCGGAACGACAAACGAATTCACTGCGTAGGCGGCGAAGTTGAACGTCAGCCCGGCAAGGATGAGCCAACGAAGCGTGGGAATTGCGAGCAGGCGACGGATCGGACGGGTGATCGGTGCCTGTGAAACAGCGGCTGCGCGGGCCTCCGGACTTTCGGAACCACCACGAACCGGATCTGCCATGCGGTAGAGCACGACTGCCAGCAGGACACCGGGAATCGCCGCGAGGAAGAACGGTGCACGCCAGCTGTCGAATGCCTCGGCGATCTTGCCGACGGTGAAGTAGGCGAGCATGAGGCCAATTGGCAAACCGAGCATGAAGACACCAAGTGCGCGTGAGCGTCGCTCCGCCGGGTAGATATCACCGATCATCGAGTTGGCTGCGGGTGTGAAGGTCGCTTCGCCCACACCGACGCCTAGACGCGCGAGGATGAACAGCACATAGCTGCCGGCGGCACCGGTTGCTGCCGTCAGTCCGCTCCACACCAGGAGTCCGATCCCGATGATCTTGGGACGGTTCTTCGTGTCGGCCAACCGGCCCAGCGGCAGTCCGGCGATCGCGTAGACGAGGGTGAAGGCAGAGGTGATCAATCCCAATTGCAAGTCGCTGAGCGAGAACTCGTTCTTGATCGGCTCGGCGACGACCGAGGGGATCGCCCGATCGAAGAAGTTGAGCATGTTTGCGAGAAACAGTGCGACGAGTGTGCCGCCGAGAAGTTTGTCACGGGTTCCGACAGGGGCGCCGTCGACTGACGGCAGCGGCGGAGCGTCTCGTTGAATTGACATGGTTGTTCCACCCTTTTCGCGAGTGCTGAATGAATTGTGCTGGGGAGGGGCTCAGGACAGCGCGTCGGCGACGGCGTTGCCGATGGCCTGCATTCCGACTGCGGTGGGATGCAGTGGAACCGCCGGCTGGGTCGGGACGATTCCGGTGTAGAACGCGGTTGACGGATCCGTGCAGATGTCATGTCCGGCAGTGGCTTCGGTGATATCGATGTACTCGACGTCGTGACGGGCAGCGGTCGCTGCCATGACAGTGTTGCCGTAGTCGATCACACTCTGGAGATAGTCGGCGTCGCGCGGCCAGAACGGCTGGGTGCCGGGGCATCCGCCGGTGGCGATGTATGTCCCGTACCCGATCACGACGATGCGCGCCGATGGTGCACGGTCGCGAACCGATTCGATCATGGAACTCCAACCTGCGGAGGCATTTTCGATCATTTGTCGCTGTCGATCTACGCCACCCGCGGTGAACTTGTCACGGCAGGAGGTTCCGGTGGGTTCGGGAAGTGGATTGACACAGCTCAGAACTGTCGGGAACAACGAGATGTCGTTGGCGCCGATGGTGATGGTGACGAGGTCGGTGTCAGGACCCAATGCTGTTGCCTGCGGCGGTACTTGACCGGAGAACGTCGATTGTGCGGTGTCCGTGACGTTGGCGGATCGCGCCGACGAGCAGGTCACGTCCGTGAGTTGAGCGCCGAGTCTTTGCGCCACTACGGAAGGGTAGTTGTCGAGTGATCGTAGGCAGCCTGGGGACGACGAGTCCTGTGCGTTTACCAGTGGGCCGGCCGCCGCGGAATCGCCGAGCGCGACGTACTGGACAGCACTGTCAGACGTCTCGGCGCTCGATACGCCGGTCCCGATGGCGGCGATCGAACCGGCAGTGACGACGCCTGCCAGAAGGGCTGCGCTGCGCGTCTTCCACGTCACTCGAGGCTCCTATTGGTCGAAAGTGAGACTTCCAGTTACGCCACCGATTGTGAATTCGAGAGTGGCGTGGGTTACATAGTGATAGGAAAAAGGCAGGTCGACCTTGTGGTGGCAATTCAATTCTGTGGAGGGTTTTGTGTCTGGAAACAAAGATTTGCCGTTCGAGCCGATAGCGGTTGGTGGCAGATCTCTGGCCGATCGCTTGGCGCAACGCACCCATCCGCTGGTCATGGCGACGGTCGACCTGGTTCACCGCGACGTCACCTTCTACCGGTTGCTCCCAGACGAGGCGTTGCGTAACGACGTCACCACTATCGTGAGGCGAAACCTGGAACTGTTCATCTCGATGCTCCGGACGGGCGCAGATCTGGCGCCCGAGTTGCTCGCCGACATCAGCGAATCGGCTCGTCAACGGGCGCAGGAATTGGTTCCGCTCGGCGAGGTGCTGCGCGCATATCACCTGGCAGCAGGGTTGTGGTGGGAGACGATCAGCGAATGGGCAGTTCCGGAAGACGGTGTCGCACTTGCCCGCACCGGACGACTCTTGAATGCATACACCGCGGCCTCCACGTCCGCGGTTCTTGCCGGCTACGGTTCCGACCACGCCACCCAGACGGACGAGGATTCGGCGCGAAGGTCGCTGTTTGTAGCGCTTTCGACGGGTGTCGATGTGGATCGAGTCTCCGACGAGGTGGGGATCAGGTTGGCGCGCCTGTACTGGGTGGTGGCGCTGCACGTCGAGCGGAACGACGACGAGTCCTCGACCGAGGTGGACACTGCCGTCGCGGAGCGGAGAAAGGTGCGCCACCTGCAACGCGAGCTGGATCAGGTGGGGCGGGACAAAGCCCTCGGAGTGCTCGGGAGCAGTGGCGGAGCCGTGCTGATCCCTATTGTGGAATCGGAACCAGCAGGGGGAAACTGGGCGTCGAGCCCGCAGTACCTGACGCTGTGTCGACGGTTGGGGGACCTCGAGAAGGTGATCGGTGCATCCACAGTGGCCGCCGTACATCTCGCCGCACCGGTCGCAGTTCCTGCAGCCGTGACTCAGGCGCGCGAGGTGCTGGACGTCGCCCGAAAGTACGGACGTACCAGTGGCGTAGTCCGTCTCGAAGATCTTGCAGTCGAGTACCAATTGACGCGGCCCAGCGCTGCCCTACCGATACTGGCAGATGTGTTGTTGCCGTTGGAGTCCGATAGTGCGGTACTCGAGACGCTCGAATCTTTCATCGACTCCGGATTCGATCGAGCCGCCACCGCCCGGCAGCTACATGTACATCCGAACACAGTGGTGTACCGCCTACGAAAGGCGAGTTCTCTTACAGGACTTGATCTTTCGTCTCCGAAGGATCTCGTGCAAGTCGCCATGGCGCTGGGAGCGCGTCGCGCAATCGGAATGGAGGCGGACTCTTCCCGAATGTGATGCGTCTGCGGTTCTCGGTGAACGAGCCGGAGGGCTGGCGATCCGGCCGGGGCACATGGCCAGGCGCTGTATGCGGGGCCACCCATACACGGTTCGAGTGGTCCGCTCATCGACGACCCGGCAGAGCTTGTCGGTTTCGCGAACCCTGAATTGATCTTCGACACCCTGGTCGGGACGGGGCGGGCGGGAACACCTGGATGCAACATCGTGATCTGTAACGACGAGTTGTTGCCGTTCAGCGTTGTCAACCTTCTCGGTGACGCTGCTGCTCAGATAGGTAATGCGGCGGGCGCGTAGATTCGAGATGCTGGTAGATGACGGTTTCGAACCCGAATTGTTGCCCAATATTTATGTTTAGTCTGTGTGACGGTCAGTGAACAGTAAATTTGAGTCAAATGATGCAACCGTGGCGAAATGTTCGCTACCGTGTGCTGGACAACCGACAATCTGGGGGTTCGGCTACATGGCAAATGTTCGCAGGTCTGTGACGAAGGGATTGATCGCTGCTTCGGTGATCGCCGCAGCTGGCGTGGGCCTTTCGCCGGCGACAGCGAGCGCCGACATCACACCGACCACGGTCGTCAACGGTATCTTGTCGACTGTCGGCGGCTGCCAGACGCCGGTGCGGTCTCTCATCCTTGCGTGCACGGGTGCTGAGACGCTGACGCGCCAGTCGCCCGTGCTGCTCGACCTCAACCCGGTGGGTACCAACATCGTCGTCTTGGGCGCCGGCCTCTTCGACGACGGCACGATGCGTCCGATGCTGGTCGACCGACTTCAGGCGGCGCTGCAGCTGGCTCGTCAGTACCCGCAGTCTCCGATCATCACGAGCGGTGGGGCCCCGAAGGCCGGAGTGACGGAAGCCAGGGCGATGCGCGAGTGGCTCGTCGCCAACGGCGTCGACCCGGGCCGGATCACCGAAGAAGGAACGTCGTGGTCCACGGTGGAGAACGCGCTCAACTCTGCGCGGATTCTCGCCGATCGAGGAGCAACGGGCGTGGTTGTGGTCTCGAGCGCCAATCACGTGGAACGCGCGATGGTGGACTTCCGGGTTGCAGTTCTCGGCCGGATCCCGGTCGCAGGCGTGATCGCTGCGACCTGACGCACCCAGCTGCCCATACAGTTCCGCGTACCGCCGGAATCACCCGGACGGTACGCGGAACTGTTTCTGGGTTGCTACTTTCGTCGTTGCAACTCGTCGTCACCTTCGGTCAGAAGCGCAAGTTCGGCATCGACGGTGTCGGAATCGATCTCACCGGGAACGGCGATCTTCGCCAGGAGTTGCTCGTCACCACTTTCCGTCCGAAGCGCCTTCTCCCTGATGAAGGCGATCGCGATCAGACTCAACAGAGCCAGGATTCCGGCGATGAGGAAGACCCGTGCGGTGGCATCGCCGTACGCAGCGCGGACCACATCCTGGATCGCTTCGGGTAGTTCGTTGAGGTTCGACAGCCCTGCGCCGGACTCTCCGGAGGCACTCAGATCGACCCCGATTGCGCTGAGGCCCTTGGTCGTCAGATCTGCAACGTGAGTGGAGAGCACTGCGCCGAGGACGGACACGCCTGCCGCGCCGCCGAGTGAGCGGAAGAACGAGACCGTCGAACTTGCGGTGCCGAGATCGCTAGGCGCGACGGTGTTCTGAACTGCGAGAACAAGATTCTGCATCACCATGCCCATCCCGGCGCCGAGCACGAAGAGGAACAGTCCGACCCAGAACATCGGCGTCGCGTGATCGATGGTCGAGAGGAGGAAGAAGCCTGCCGACATTGCGACGGCACCGGCGATCAGGAAGCCCTTCCAGCGCCCGAACTTCGTGATCATTGCCCCGGACAGGCCGGCGGAGAGCATGGAACCGATCACCATGGGCAGTGTCAGAAGACCTGCGGCAGTGGGAGAGTAGCCGCGGGCAATCTGGAAGTACTGACCCAAGAACACTGCTCCGCCGAACATTGCGACGCCGACGGCGATGCTTGCCAGCGTCGCCAGCGTGGTAGTCCGATCTCGGAAGAGGCGGAGCGGAATGATGGGTTCCTTGACCTTGCTTTCCACCCACAGTGCTGCGGCGAGCAGCACCACGCCGAGTCCGACGAGGAAGAACGACATCGCAGAAGCCCACTCGAAGTTCTTACCTGCCAAAGTGACCCAGATCAAAAGAGTGCTGACACCGGCGGCAATGAGGGTTGCACCGACGTAGTCGATGCTGACGTCCTTCTTGACGATCGGGAGGTTCAACGTACGCTGCACGACGATCAATGCGATGACTGCCAGCGGCACGCCGACGAAGAACGTCCAGCGCCAGCCGAGCCAACTAGTGTCCACGATCAGGCCGCCGATCAGTGGGCCGGCGACTGTCGCGACGGACATGACGGCTGCGATCGGTCCCTGGTATCGGCCACGCTCACGCGGGCTGAACATCGCCGCGATCACGATGATCACGAGGGCTTGCAAGCCGCCGAGGCCCAGTCCCTGAACAGCGCGGAAACCGATCAGCATGCCGACCGATTGCGACATGCCCGCAAGGATCGAGCCGATCGTGAACAGCGTGATGGACAGCTGGACCAATAGCTTCTTACTCACCAGATCCGAGAACTTGCCCCAAATGGGAGTTGTTGCGGTGGAAGCCAACAGCGTTGCCGTCACGACCCAGGTGTACTGATCCTGGGTGCCGTGTAGTTCGGTGATGATGGTGGGGAGTGCATTCGAGACGATCGTCGATGACAGGAATGCGACGAACATGCCGAGTAGGAGCCCGACAAGTGCCTCGATCTTCTGCTTGTGGGTCATCGGCGCATCGGTCGATGACTGAGATGGTGGAACGTCGGTAGACGTGAAAGAACTCATGAATGTCCTTGCATCGGAGAATGATTCGATCTGATCGTGCAGCGTCGGTCAGTGCGCCGCGTGGGACTCTGGGCAGGTCGAGCGTCGTAGTCGATCGAGTGCACATGCGACGTCGACGGCGTCCTCTTCGGTCCATCCGTCGAGATGGTCGATGAGTCGCTGCGCCTGGGCGTGACGATGGAAGACCAGGGTCCGGACGCCGAGTGGAGTCAAGGACAGGAGCGTTGCCCGTCCGTCATCCGGGTCCGGTCGCCGCTGAATGTATCCACAAGATTCGGCGTGTGTGATCTGTCTGCTCAGTGTCGAGACTGTCACTCTCAACTTTTCCGCCAGATCCGTCGATCTCGTGGAATCTGCGGCCGACAACTGCGAGAGGAGGGCGCCCAGTGGGTCCGGCAACATGTCGGGGGACAGTTGGCGTGAGCCGGTCGACGAAACCTCGCGGTGGCGCCGGACGAGGGCGCGAAGGTTGTCGAGGATTGCCTCGGCACTGTCGTGAGTGATCACGGCCACCTCCTCGAATAGTTGATATTTGCAACTATAGATCAAGTTGGTTGCACTGCACAACTACTTTGTTGTCAGTCCTCGGAACTGCCCAGTCGGTGCAGCAAGGCCGTCAGCGTAGTGATGTCGTCAGTTTCCCATTTTGCGAGTCGGGCGCGCCAACGATCGATCTGATGATTGCGGATCGTCGTGAGCTTCGTCCGAGCCTCAGGGGTCAGGGTCACCAGCTTCGCGCGAGCGTCGTCGGGGTCGGGGATCCGTTCCACCAGGCCGAGCCGAGCTGCGGCATCAATTTGCCTGGTCAGGGTGGACTTCTCGATATCGAGCGTGGAGATCAGGTCGGACATCCGCACGGCATCGGAACGGTTCAGGATGACGAGAACCGGGTAGAGCGCCGGATCGAGTTTGGGATGAATTGCACGCGCATAGGTGCGCGCCTGGGCGCGTCCTCGTTGCCACATGTCGGCAAGTTCCATCTCCAGGCCCGTGATCGGATCTGAAACCACTGTCGTTCCCCTTTGGTGCGATTCGTTCGGTGTTCATCAAACCAGAAGGGGGGTCGGAGTGATTTGGGTGAAGTCACGCTGAGCGAAAGGTGGGGGCTCAAGCCACCGCATACGCCCGCACGCACGTGTTCAGGTCGCGGGTGAGATCAGCCGCTGTACTGGTCGGAGAACCGAATTTCACGACGGACCCGTCGCTCCCGTGGAACAACAGCGTCGGAAACGAAGTAGCACCGAGTCTGCGTGCACGGGCGAAATCCGCGCGGGCGGCGTCCTTCGAAGCGGCGGTGAACAGGGAAGACACTGCGGCAGATGGGTCGAGTCCGAGCGATTTCGCCACGGCTCGGTAGGTCTCGGGATCGGAGAGACTGCGGCCGTCTCGGTAGAACGCGATCTGCATGGCCTCCGCGATGTCGAGTGCGCGTGTCGGATCTTGCTCGCGCAGCGCGGCGAGTCCGATCGCTGCATCCGTCGAATCCATGACGAACCGCCCGTCAGTCACCAGTTGTGAATATCCGTCACCGAAGACAGCGCCCGTCTGGGCTGCGATGGTGGCGTTGGCTGATTTCAAGTACGGAGCCGAAGACATGGGTGCGACGCGCTCACCGGTGAACAGCCCGCCGCTGACCACGGACAAGTCGATGGAATCGGCATTTTGACGGACGAGTTCCGTCAACGCCGGGCCGAAGCCGAAACACCACCCGCAATAGGCGTCGAAGACATAGGTGAGTTGCGTTTTGCCTGCTGTTTTCGAGCCTGTTGGTTGCATTGTTGGTTCCTATCCGAGCGCGAACTGATTGATACTCTGACGGTATGTCGCATTCGGGTACTCGGTCACGGTGAAGATGAGTCCCGAACTAGTGAAAAACAGACAAGTACCCGTCCGGGACGTCGGGTACGCGTCTTCGGTGGCTGACGCGACCGAGATCGAAGTACTCAGCCTGGACACCATTCGCATCAACGGGGGTAGTGCAGAGTTCGTCGGCCCCCAACGCCCGCAGTTTCACTTACTCGCACTGGTGACCGAGGGTTCGGCACTACACACCATCGACTTCGTCAACTACGCGGTGAGCCCGGGGACCGTGTTCTGGGTCAGACCGGGGCAGGTGCAACAGTGGGGGCGAATCCAGGATTTCGAGGCGATGGTCGTTCTGTTCACACCCTCGTCGCTCGATGCCGTCAGCCAGCAGTTATTGGACGGGAACGCTCACAGTCGGCAGGCAGCGTGGCAGTTGTCCGGCGAGAACCTCGAGACCATCAGCACAGGTATGAAACACCTGAACCTGAACTACGGCTGCCCGGATACTTCCGCGCCCGTCGTTCGCGCGGACATCCTGCGGCACACGCTGACGGCAATTCTGTTGAAACTGACCCACCTCGGTGGACAGGAACAGAGTTCCGTGCTGGCACACAATGACGTGTTCGAAAGGTTTCATGCCGTTGTCGAACGTGACTTCGCCACGGTCCGTTCGGTTTCGGAGTACGCCAACAAGATCGGGTACTCCGAGAAGACTGTATTGCGAGCTACCCGAGCTGCTGCCGGAATGACGGCAAAGCAGTACATCGATCAGCGTGTGGTGCTCGAAGCGAAACGTCTGCTGTCTTTCGGCACGGACACGGTCACCCAGGTGGCGTCGAAGCTGGGGTTCGACGATTCTGCGAACTTCACAAAGTTCTTCGCCACCCGGGTGGGTGTTTCTCCGCTGACCTTCCGTCAGGACGTCAGAGCGCGCTGAACGCCGCCCATCGCGCGTCGGCGCTGTCGAGGGTTCCGATGCTGTTCTGCCCCTTGCCATGTGCGATGCCGTCCAGATCCTGGATGATCCAGTAGATGGCAAAAGGGTGGCTGCCGAACCAGAGATCACCGCTGACGTCCAATGCGTGCGCCGGATCGGGTGTCAGGTTGTCGAACAGTGGAGTGTTTCGCACGATAGATGCGTCGTACTGCTGCCCGGAAAGTACGGCGACGGTCTGCGCCGCATGCTCGGGTAGGAGTTCAGGTGAGACGGGCGAAATCGTGCCGGTGTCTTGATTGTTGGTCGCGTTGACTTCCGATACCGGCCTGGTGAATCCGGCCTCGGTGACGAGTGTGGAGATGGGAGTGGTCGGTGGCACGGTGAACAGGTTTCCGCTGTAGCCGAGAAGGATCGCAAGGCTCTGGCCGGCAGACGCGGACTTGACGTCTTCGAGGCTGGATTCCAGCTTTCCGATCATGGCGGTTGCTTCGCTGCCTCGATCGAGCTGTGCCCCAGCTTGTTCGAGCACGTCACGCCACGGCGCCGAGTACGGGAGGACCAAGGTTGGCGCCACGGAATTGATCTGTGCGAACAGGCTCGGTAGTGGACCGGCATTGCTCATCAGGATCTCATCGGGTTCGACGGACGCGATCTCTTCGACGGCGGGGTTGGCGAAGAAAGTCGGCTTGTCGAGAACTTCGACGCCCTGCTCGCGCAGAATCGTTTTGGCGACGTCCGATCGCAGGGTGCTGTAGACGACGGTGGGCTTCACGCCGAGTGCGAGTGCACTCAGCCCCGCGTACTCGTCGAGCGCGAGAATGCGCTGCGGTGAGGCCGGAACTTCGACGGTGCCGAGTTCGTGTGTGACGGAACGAGTTGCAGAAGCGGTTTCGGACTCGGCGGAGCTGCTGCACGCGCTTGCGCCGGCAACGGTGAGGAGAAGCGCCGAGACGATGCCGAATGCGGTTCGGGTGGTGAACATCTGAGGTCAACGATCCATTCGTGGGAAGAAGAAGGACAGGAGGGTGCCGGCCAGCAGTAGGCCAGAGCAGACGAAGAGGGCTTGGGAGTATCCGGAAACCAGTGCTTCGGTCGGTGCGCTGTCCGAGTGCGCCGTCGAGGAAGCGGCGACGCTCACGAGAACGGCTAGTCCGAGTGAACCGCCGATCTGACGCGATGTGCTCAGTAGCCCTGATGCCATGCCGACTTCTTCTGGGGGAGCGTCGGCGGTGGCGATGTTACTGAGCGGCATGAACGACAGACCGATGCCGATGCTCGCCAGAAGCGAAGGCACCAGGATGACGGCCCAGAAGGAACTGTCTAGGTTCATCGTCGAAAAGATGAAAGTTCCGATTGCGGCGACTGCTGTTCCGGTTACGAGCAGCGGCCGAACTCCGTAGCGCGGAAGGAGTTTGGTGGACGCGAGGATGCCGATTACCAGGCCGAAACAGAAGGGCAGGAATGCCAGGCCGGTGGTGGTCGGTGAATAGCGCAGTCCACGTTGCAGGAAGAGCGAGACGAAGAAGAACGCGCTGAACTGTGCCGCACATACCAGGCACATGATGGCGTTGGCCAGTCCGATTCGGGGTCGAAGCAGAGTGGACAGTCGTACCAGTGGTGTGGCGCAGCGGCTTTCGATCACAACGAAGGCGGTCAGCAGGGCGATCGTGAGCGCGAATCCACCCAGCACGTAACCCGAAGTCCAGGAATGTGATTCAGTGGTAATCACTGTGCCGACAAGGGCGGTGATTCCGGCCGTCGCCAAAATGGCGCCGGGGAGATCGAGGGAGCCGCCTCTAGCGGCTTGGCCGGCCGGCAGGCCACGGGCACCGCCAACTGCGGCGATCAGGGACACCGGTGCGCCGGCGAACATCACCCATCGCCAACTGAGCCCTTCGGTCAAAATGCCGCTCAGGACGACACCGAGTGCGCCGCCCAGTGCTGATGACATTGCGCCGATGCCGAACGCCTTGGCCCTGGCGCGTCCGGTGGGAAAGGCCTGACTGAGGGCGGCGAGCCCGGCCGGCGCGATCAGTGCAGCGCCGACGCCTTGAAGCGCCCGAGCTCCGACAAGCATTTCGGCGGACACGGAGAAGGTGCCGACGATGCTGACGAGGGCGAACAGCAGAAGCCCGGAAACCAGAACTCGACGAGTGCCCATCACGTCGCACAGACGACCGCCGAGAAGCAGCAGTCCGCCGAAGGCGAGGGCGTACGCGTTGACGACCCAGGACAACCCGGCGTCGGAAAAGTTCAGCGATTCCTGGATGTCTGGCAGTGCGACGTTGATGACCGACATGTCGAAGGCCACCAGGAACTGCGCTGCCGCGGCGGCTGTGAGGACCAGAGCCGGCGCGGCTACTGCTCGAGTTGTTGTTGTCATTGCAGGTGCCTAATTTGTATACGCGTTCTCATAAGTAGTTAGGTTTACCTTGCTGGCTGCTGAGATGCAAGGGGTTCCCCGGGTGAGAGCGTCGTAGCGGGAACGCGCAGAATCGACGGATGGCCGAAAAGATGGAACCGAGATCACCGCGGCTCGGACGTCCCCCGACGATCACGTCGGAGCAGATAGTCGACGAGGCGAAACGGCAGCTTCAGACCGGCGGCGCCGACGCGTTGAGCATGCGAGCGTTGGCGAAGTCGCTCGGCACCACGCCGATGGCCCTGTACCGGCACGTGGGCGACAAGGAACAGCTGATCAGCGCGGTGCTCGATGCGTACTCACAAGATCTCGGCGCGCTGGTCCTGCCGCAGGATCAGGTCGAACGGCTTCGCACGATCTTCACCGCGATCTTCGAAAAGCTGGCATCGGAGCGCTGGATCATCGAGTTGCTTCAGCGCGGTGGCCGTGGTGGGAACGGCGCTGTGGTCTTGGTCGACCGGGCCATGGCCGCGTGTGTCGAACTCGGCATGTCGCCGCGTCGCGCTCTGCTGGTCTATCGAGCGCTGTGGAACTACACACTCGGCGCACTGCTCAACATCTACGACACCACGACGCGGCCGGAAGGCAGTGTGTCGCCTCTTGCGGTCAAGATCCGAGAAATCGGCCCCGAGAAACTGCCGGTACTCAGTGAGGTGCTCGAGGACTGGCCGGGAGGGACGACGGCTGAGAGTTACTTGGAAGGACTGGAAGTCTTGATCAGCGGATACATGAATTCCGGCTGAGAGTGTTTACAGCAACCCGTGCCGCGGTGGGATTGTCCCGGACAGTGTCCAGCGGCCGATGTGTTGGACCTTCCACCTCGTCGGATCGTGCAGGGTGTGCGTGCGCGCGTCACGCCAGAACCGCGAGAGGTTCGCCGATTCGCCTGCGCTTCTGGTGCCACCGATCTCGAACAGCGTGCTCGTAGCCGCCAACGACGCCCTGGCGCCGACAACCTTGGCAGTTGCGGCGTCGATGGATGCTAGGGCAGTGGAGTTCTCGGTGGGATCACGACGCGCCACGTCGATCGATCGCGCTGCTTCCGCCAAGAGGGATCGGGCAGCGCGAACCTCGATGGCCGCTTCACCGGCGAGTTGCACGAGCAGTGGATCCTCTACCGCCGTATCGACTTTCGCCTCGAAGAACGGACGCGCTTTTGCAGCGAGTTCGACGGATTCACGCAGTGCAGCCGACGCGATGCCGGTGTCGATCGCGGCGTGCAGGATCTGGGCCTGTGCCCCGTAGGTGGTCGGGTGAGTGAAGAGCGACGTGAAGGGTACGACGTTGAACCGCGGCACCGAAACGGATTCCAGGGTCACGGTTCCGCTTGCAGTTGTCTTCTGCCCCATACCGTCCCAGTCGTCGACGATCGACAGTCCGGGAGTATTCCGGGGTAGGTAGACCGCGGATTTCACTTGTGCGCCGGTCTCTGTGAGCTGATCCGTATTGGCGGCACGCACTACTATCCAATCGGCGAAGAGCGCTCCCGTGCAATAGAATTTGCGACCTTCGAGCACAAAGTCTTCCCCGTCTGGGGTGAGTGTGGTGCCGTCGATGTCGATGGTCTTGTTGCCGCGCTCGCTCTGGGCGTTGGCGAACTGCTTGCCCGACAATGCCTCGGCGTAGAAGAACTGCTTCTGCTCCTTGGACCCTTGGTGCCGGAGCGCTTCCAGGAACGTGAAGTGGCTGTGCGGAATCTGCGCGATGCTGGGATCGCCCTCGGCGAGTAGACGGAAGACCTCGGCCAACGTCTCGGTGCTCGCGTCGATGCCACCGAACTCCTTCGGCACCGAGAGTCCGAGCAGACCGGACCGCGCCAGGGTGCGAACCTCGTCGTGGGGAAGGAGGCGCTGCGCATCGCGGACGCCGGCACCTGCTGCGAACTCGTCGGACAGCTGTGACGCTACCGAGAGCGCCTCGTCTTCACTGGTGATGCGGTGCGCGATCCCCTGAATGTCCACAGCAGTCATGCTGCCACCGTTTCACAGTCGCAGCACCCACCCAACACTTACAACCTGTGTGATCGCTACCCTGGAAACCTCTGGGAACTGCATGTTTGCTGGGTTTCATGTCTACTGAACGTATCGCCGACGAGATCAAGTTCGCCTACTGGGTGCCCAATGTCAGTGGTGGTCTGGTCACCTCCGACATCGAGCAGCGGACCAGCTGGGACTACGAGTACAACAAGAAGCTGGCGCAGACCGCGGAGAACAACGGCTTCGAGTACGCCCTGAGCCAGGTTCGTTACGAGGCGAGCTACGGGGCGGAATTCCAGCACGAATCCACGAGCTTCAGCCTTGCGCTTCTCCTGGCCACCGAGAAGCTCAAGGTCATCGCTGCGGTGCATCCCGGACTCTGGCAGCCGGCAGTGTTGGCGAAGCTGGGCGCTACCGCCGACCACCTGTCGAACGGTCGTTTTGCCGTCAACGTCGTCAGTGGTTGGTTCAAGGACGAGTTCACTCATCTGGGCGAGCCGTGGCTCGAGCACGACGAGCGCTATCGGCGTAGCGCCGAGTTCCTTCAAGTTCTTCGAAAGATCTGGACTGAGGACGACGTCGATTTCCGAGGCGACTTCTACCGCATCCACGACTTCACGTTGAAGCCGAAGCCTCTGAACACTCCGGAGCGTCCCAATCCCGAACTGTTCCAAGGTGGTAACTCGGCGGCAGCCCGTGAGAACGCGGGCCGGTATTCGGATTGGTACTTCAGTAACGGCAAGGACTACGACGGAGTCACCGAACAGTTGGTCGACGTTCGCCGGGTTGCTCGTGAGAACGATCGGGAGGTCAAGTTCGGGCTCAACGGATTCATCATCGCCCGCGACACCGAGGCGGAAGCAAAAGACACACTGCGCGAGATCATCGCCAAGGCCAACCGCCCTGCGGTCGAGGGATTCAAGAATGCAGTCCAACAGGCCGGCGCGTCGACCGCGTCCAAGGACGGGATGTGGGCGGATTCGACGTTCGAGGACTTGGTTCAGTACAACGACGGCTTCCGCTCACAACTGATCGGCACGCCGGAACAGATCGCCCATCGGATCGTCGAATATCGCCGTCGCGGTGTTGATCTGATTCTCGGCGGATTCCTGCACTTCCAGGAGGAGATCGAGTACTTCGGGGCCAAGGTGCTTCCGCTGGTTCGTGAACTCGAAGCAGCCGACAGTGACGAGCAGGTGCTCGTCACCGCCGGCTGATTGCCTGATCTCTCAGGACTTCGCGTGGCGTTTCGCCAGCATCCAACGTGAGATCTTCATGTCCCGAGCTTTTCGCTCGATGGTCAGCAGGTCCAGCGGAGCGCTGAACTTCTGAACGGCCAGTGATTTCACACTGCTGAACTCACGCAGCCCGTCAGCTCCGTGGATACGGCCGAATCCGGAATCGCCGACCCCGCCGAATGGCAGGGCGGCGATTCCGGCGAATCCGAGAACCGAATTGACCGTGACGACACCGCATTCGAGCTTCTCGGCAATCGCTCGGCCCTTCGACGAACTCTTGGTGAACACCGAGGCGCCCAAGCCGTACTTCGACGCGTTGGCACGCTCGATACCCTCATTAATGTCGGCGACCTTGTTCACCACGACGCTCGGGCCGAACGTTTCCTCGGTGATCGCCGTGGAATCCTCCGGAACATCCGTCAGGATGATCGGATCGATGAACGGACCGTTGAAAGAATCAAGTCCGCCGAGTACAGCTTTCGCGCCGCGACTGAGAGCGTCTTCGATCTGGCCCCGGACTATCGCGGTCTGCTTTCCCAGCGTCATCGGCCCATAGGTCGAACTGTCGGTGGCGCCGGCGTGGGCGTCCCGTAGCGCGGCCGTGAGCTTGGACAGGAAGGCGTCGTACACGGGCGCTGCGACGTAGATTCGCTCGACGCCGGCGCAGGTTTGCCCGCCGTTGCCCACCGCCCCGAACGCGGCGAAGCTCACGGCCGCATCGAGATTGGCGTCGGAGTCCACCAGCATGGCATCCTTGCCGCCGCATTCGGCGACCAGGGGAGTGAGGGTGTCCGCGCAGGCGGCCATCACGCGCTTTGCGGTAGCCGTCGAGCCGGTGAATGCAATCTTGTCGACACCGGACGAACACAGAAGTGCACCGGTTTTGCCGTCACCGGTAATGGTCTGCAGGACAGGGTGTCCAGGTGCCGCGATGTTCCACAACCGGGCCAATTCGACGCCGACCCCTGGTGAAAGTTCGCTCGGTTTGAACACAACGGAGTTACCGGCGGCCAGTGCGTAGCCGATCGACCCCATCGGTGTGTACAGCGGATAGTTCCAGGGGCCGATCACGCCGACAACACCCATCGGCCGGTAGCCGACGGATGCAGACTGGTTGGCGCTGATCAGTCCTGCACCGACGCGTCTGCGGCGCAACACTTTCTGGGCGTTGCGTGCCGCCCAGTCGAGATGTTCGACGGCCAGCATGACTTCGAGAAGGGCGTCGTCGCTGGGTTTTCCGGTCTCGGCGGAAATGATCGCCGCCATCGATTCGGCGTGAGTGGCGATCGCGGCACGAAAATTGCCGAGCACTTTCCGGCGGCCTTGGAATCCGAGTTGATCCCACCACTTCGACGCCGTGCGTGCTGCGGCGACCGCTTTGTCGATCTCCTGCTGATCTGCAATGGGGTGCTGCGCGACCACGGAATCGTTGCGAGGGTCGAGGCTCGCGAAGATGTGATCGTCCGATTTCGGATCTGTCGACGTGGACGTGCTCTGGCGGCCGAGCTGTTCTGTCATGTTCTTCAGATCCTCCACATGTCGGTGCATCACATATATGTGATGTGATTTACTGTGCTGGTAGTCACAGTATGCGTCGGACGGAGCTCCGACAAGCCTCCAGCCTCATCTCACTCGGGAGTTTTCGATGTACATGGATTTCACGCAGGAGCAGTCTGATTTCGCCAAGTCGGTAGCGGCGTTCTGCAAGAAGGAAAGTGGGACCCGCGAGCAGCGAGATCTGCTGACCGATCACGGCGCCCACAATCACAACCAGGCGTTCTACGAGAAGATGGCGGAATTGGGATGGCTCGGGCTGACCGTCCCGGAGGAGTACGGGGGATCGGCCGGAAGCACGGTCGACCTATGCATCTTTCTGGAGGAAGCCGCCAAGGGCATGGCACCGATCGGTGGACTCGGCCCGACCGTCATCACCGGGGCCGCATACGAGAAGTTCGGCAGCCCAGCCCAGAAGGAGGCAGTGCTCGGCGGGATCGTCCGTGGCGCGTCTCAGTCGATCTCGATGTCCGAACCCGAAGCAGGCTCCGACGTGGGAAATCTGAGTTGCCGCGCCGAGAAGGTCGACGGTGGGTGGCTGATCAACGGCCAGAAGACGTGGTGTTCCAACGCGCACTTCGCCGAGAACATCCTTCTGGTGGCTCGCACATCCCGAGGTGAAGGCAAGCACGAGGGCTTGACCATGTTCCATGTCCCGGCCGACATCTCCGGATTGAAGATCAGTGGGATCGACACCATGGGCGGCAAGGAGGTCAACGATCTCTACTTCACCGATACATTCCTGCCCGACGACGCGGTGGTCGGGGGAGTCGGCAACGGCTGGCGTCAACTCATGGCCGGACTCAACATTGAACGCCTCATCCTCGCGGCAATGATGCTCGGGACCGCACAGCGCGCTTTCGACGACACCCTCGAATTCGTCACCACGCGTAAGCAGTTCGGCCGTCCGGTCGGATCGTTTCAAGCACTTCGCCACAGGATCGCGGATCTCGCCACGGAGATCGAATGCGGCCGTCTGTTGGTCTACAGCGTGGCCAGGATGGTCGACGCCAACCCGACGAAGATGTTCCCGCGGGAAGCGTCGATGGCCAAGCTCAAGCTGACCGAGACTGCCAAGAAGGTCGCGCTCGAGGGGATGCAGATGATGGGTGGGTACGGTTACGCGACTGAGTTCGACATGGAGCATCATGTGCGAAAGACTCTTGTGTCCTCCATTTATGGTGGTACCAACGAGATTCAGCGAGACATCATCGGCAAAACGTACGGACTGTGAGGATCGGTTGTGGCAACGTCTGCACGCACTCGGAGAGCGACATCTGAGCTGAGGAGACGGCCACAGTTGTCGGAGGACGTGGCCAATCACGTTCGCAACCTGATCATGTCCGGCTCGGTCCGTCCGGGCGAGTTCGTCAGGCTGGACGAAACCGCAGCCGACCTCGGGGTCAGCGTCACGCCGGTGCGAGAAGCCCTCGTCGCATTACGCGGCGAGGGGATGGTCGAGTTGGTTCCGCATCGCGGCTATCTCGTCTCGCCCCTCAGTCGCCAGGACATCGAAGACATCTTCTGGTTGCAGGGGCAGATCGCGGTCAAGCTGGCTTTGCGGGCGATGGACAGAATCACCGCTGATCAACTGGTGGAACTCTCGGAACTCAATGCCGATTTGCGAGCGGCGGTCGACGCCTCGGATGCAGCTGCGATCGAGCAGTGCGAATTCGAGTTCCACCGCCTGATCAACCGAGCCGCAGGCGGAGCGAAACTGGCGTGGTTCCTGTTCGGCGCGATTCGGTACACCCCTGCTCGTCTCTACGCGACAGATCCCGGCTGGGGTGAGCTTGCGGTATCGAGTCACGACAGCCTGATCGAAGCGTTCGAAAAAGGTGATCGTGAGCAGGTCGACGCGCAGATGGGTCTGCAGTTCTCCGACGGCGCTGCCCGACTGCTGGCGCACCTCGACAACATCGGTATCTGGGACTGAATCAGGAGCTCAAGACGGCGGTAGGGCGGGTGCGAGCAGGATCGCCGCACACTCGGCGACCAGCTCTTCTTCCGTCACGTCGATGTACCCGTCGAGCCATGCACTGAGGGTCTGTGCCAGGCCGCCGACCAGGAATGTTGCCGTCAGGGTCAGATGACCGCTGTCGTTCAATCGGTAGAAGGTCTTGGCGTTGGCAGCCAGGAGACCGATGAATATCGTCGTCGACGCTTGGCGTTTCTCGGCCAGGACAGGGCTCGTCAGGGCGCTGGAGAACAGTAGACGTCCGCGACGGGGATCGTTCGCGATAGTGCGGACGATGTTCGCGATTCCGGCGAGCGCCTTGCCGCGTTCGGTCTCGGCGGCGTCCACCGCGGCCTGGGTTGAAACGGCGATGTCCGTGATGACGGTGTCGTAGACGGCCGACATCAATGCATCACGATCGGTGAAGCTCTCGTAGAAGTACCTCGCCGCTACACCGGCCTGCTTGCACACTCCGCGGACCGTCAGTTCGGGTTCGGCCGACCCCATGAGTTCCAGACCGGCCTCGATCAGCATCTCCCGTCGTTGGGCTACGCGGAGCGCGCCGTCGACGCCACCGTACGAACGCGGTTGGTCATTCATGAAGACCATCTTTGCATCCCGAGATTGCTTGACATCTCGGCATTTCAGCGTTTCACTCATCTGAGAACGTGCGTTCGCAGATATGACTTCGAAGGGGTTCTGCCATGACGGTGAGTAGGGATTCGACGGGCGGGCTCGGGGAAACCGAGGCAGTCGGCGGTATCGAAGCGGTCGGCACCAAAGCGATCGACATCGATGCGGAAGTCGAAAAGGCGATGTCCGGTCTCGGACTGTTGGCCGCCGGTGCGAACGTCATCATGCAGTTGGCGCGTCCGGCGGTGGGGTACGGCGTGTATGAGAGCAAGGTCGAGACAGGCCGGTTGGACCGACACCCGGTGAAGCGAACCCGGACGACGCTGACGTATCTCGCGGTGGCGAGCCTGGCGACGGACGAAGAAAAGAAGTTGTACCGACGCGCAGTCAACGGCTCGCACAAGCACGTTCGCTCCGATGAGAACAGTGCGGTCGAGTACAACGCGTTCGATCCGGAACTGCAGTTGTGGGTGGCCGCCTGCCTGTACCGAGGCTTCGAGGACGTCTACAAAATCTTGTACGGGGATCTCGATCCGGTCACCCAGGATGCGTTCTATCAGCGCAGCGCCACGTTCGGTACAACCCTTCAGATGCGACGCGACATGTGGCCGACAGATCGGGATGCGTTCGAGGTCTACTGGAACGAGAACCTCGACAAGGTGGCCATCGACGAGACGATTCGTGAGCATCTGTACGGAATCGCGTCGGCGACATTCACGCCGAAGTTGTTGCATCCTGTGGTCGGCCCGTTCAATCGGTTTCTCACCACCGGGTTCCTTCCCCAGGCCTTTCGTGACGAAATGCGGCTTCCGTGGTCAGTGCGTCGGCAGCGCAACTTCGACCGATCCATGCGCGTCGCTGCGCTGGTCAATCGGTTCAGCCCGAAGATTCTGCGGATGTTCCCCTACAACTTCTATCTCTGGGATCTGCGTCGGCGGATCGCCAAGGGGATCCCGTTGGTCTGAGCCGACTCTGGGATTTGAAGTGATTGACACCACAGGCAAACCGGACACATACTCAACATAGTTGAAGTTGACGTCAAGTTTCATCATTCCTGTGGAGGCTGTCAGTGGCGAACATAGAAGGCGTATGTGACCAGCGATTCTCTGGCTTGAAGGAGGCGCTGGCACGCAATCTCGATTCCGGCGAGGACGTCGGGGCAGCGATCGCACTGACGATCGACGGCGAATCCGTCGTCGACATGTGGGGCGGTTGGGTCGACGTCGAGCACACCGCTCCTTGGGTCCGCGACACCGTCACCAACGTCTGGTCCTGCAGCAAGACCGTGACCGCACTGGCCGCGCTGATGCTCGTCGACCGCGGCTTGCTGGATCTCGACGCCTCTGTCGCGCAGTACTGGCCCGAGTTCGCCGCAGCAGGCAAGGATCGTATTCAGGTCCGGCAACTGCTGTCTCACACGTCGGGTGTGTCGGGGTGGGATCAACCCTTCACCTTGGAGAACATCTGCGACGACGAGTACGCCACGGCCCGGTTGGCGACCCAAGCTCCCTGGTGGGAACCGGGTACGGCATCCGGATATCACGCCCTCAATTACGGTCACTTGATCGGTGAGGTCGTCAGGCGCATCGACGGACGGACCCTCGGCCGCTTCATCGACGAGGAAATAGCCGGTCCACTCGATGCTGATTTCCGCCTGGGCTTGCCGAAGTCCGAGTACGGGCGAGTCTCGAATGTCATTGCGCCACCGCCGTTGCCGATCGACATCGAGGCACTCGGGATGGACAACATCATGGTGAAGACCTTCACCGCACCGCCGGCTGACGCGACCGATTCATGGACCGACGGGTGGCGCGACGCCGAGATCGGCGCGGCCAACGGTCATTCGAATGCGAGGGCGCTCGCACGCATCCAGTCGGTGATCGCATGCGGTGGCAAGGTCGGTGACGTCCGTCTGTTGTCGGAGGAGACGATTGACAAGATCTTCGAGGAGCAGTCGTACGGAGTCGACCTCGTCCTCGGTGTGCCGGTCCGGTTCGGCGTCGGATTCGGCTTGCCGACGCCCGAGTCCGTCCCGTTCATTCCGGAGGGGCGGATCTGTTTCTGGGGTGGTTGGGGTGGCTCGCAGATCATCATCGACACCGACAAGCGCATGACGTTCTCGTACGTGATGAACAAGATGGGTCCGGGTCTGCTCGGTTCGGAGCGATCGGCGCAGTACGTAGCGGCGGCCTTTGGCGCCCTGAGTTGATCGGCGTGACAGTGAGCGCGATGCCATGGCCAAATCCTTGCTGAGCAATAGCCGAACCTCGCCGGTTCGCGCCTTGTGGCCAAGTCGGCATAATGTTGGTTTGCCCGTCGTGGCTGACTATGCTGCCGGTTATGCCAGTATGCTCCGGGGGGAAATCAGCTTGTCTGCTAAGTCGAAGTAGGCCCGAAAGTTGTAGCCCCGCATCGGCTGACCGGCGATGAACCGTCTCGTCGAAGTCGTCCTGCGCTGGTGGCGGTTGCCGGACCAGTTTTACAGTTTCAGTCGCTACCTCGAGGACCGTGGGCTCTTGGCTTCTCGCCGGGTGCTGGTCGGCGGAACTGCGTTCTGGATGGGGTTGGTGTTGCTGTCGGCGCGATTCAGTGACGCGGGTCCGGAAAGTACGTTCTCGCGAGCGGTCAATCTGACGGTCATCGTGCTGTGCCTCGCCGCGGCACTCATCTGGTGGTTGTTTCCGCCGACGCGGTTGTGGTCGTACATTTTTGTAGTGGGTTCCGACATTGCGATTGCGGCGGCGGCGGCAACCGATTCGGAGCCGCTGGGCAGATTGATCGCGTGTGTCGTGTTTGCGTCGATCGGCGGATACATTGCCTTCTTTCATGATCCGAAACTGCAAGCAGGACACATGATCTTCGCTTCGGTCATTACAGTGTTTTCGGGGTGGACTCTGTTGTTCGGGCCAACGGCCGACGTCGGGCTGGGGCTGGCGAAGATATCGGTTGTGTTGGCCACGATCATCGTGATTCCCGTTGTGTCGCAAATCGTTCTAGCGGTTCTGGGTTCGGACGCCACCACTTCCGATATCGACCCGTTGACCGGTCTGCTCAACCGTCGCGGATTGGCCCGTCGGGTGAACGACTTGATGGGCGCTCCGGCCACCGAAGCGGACGCACTACTCGTAGTGGTGATCGACCTCGACCGATTCAAGACGATCAACGACGTTCACGGCCATGACGTCGGAGACAGCACGATCATGCGAACTGCACTGCGCATCCGTTTGTGGGCCACCCAGTCCGCCTTGACAGCTCGTATGGGCGGTGACGAGTTCGTCGTGGTCGAGCGGGTGCCGGTCAGCGTGATAGCCAGGTTGGAAGAACAGATCCGCTCGGCGATGGACGGCGCGACCGATGATCCGCCAACGAGTGCCAGTGTCGGAATGGCGGTCCGCGCCGCGCCACGGAATTCGGACGAGTCGGTCGGCGAAGCCTTTGCCGAACTCTTCCGTGTTGCAGATTCGGCGATGTACGAAGCGAAGCGGCAAGGTGGCAACCAGGTTCGCGTGAGCCTGGTCTGATGCGAGAGCTCAGTCGGCGAAGCTCAGACCACGTTCGGCGAGTGCTTCGCGCAGAATCCTCAGGGCTTTCGGACCCATCCCGTGCAAGGTGCCGAGTTCTTTCTCGGACACGGACGTCAGTTGTGCGAGGCGGGTGTAACCCGCGCCGATCAGCGCCCGCTGGGCGGGAGCGCTCGTTTTCGGGAAGTCGGTTTCCACTGTGTCCGGATCCGGTTCTGTCACTGGCCAACTCCTCGGTGTGGGTTTTCCACAGTTTAGCGAGCGTCGTGAACGATTTCGGGTCTGTCGACTTTGTCGAGCGTTCGCGGAAGCGCGCGACCGGCCACGGCAATGCCGATGATCGAGATAGCGGCGAAGGTGAAGAGAAGCAATTGTGCAGAACGAAGCGTCGACGGTTCGCCGATGTTCACCAGCACTCCGGCCAGAGCTGCGCCGAAGGCATTGGCGATCAACTGCACGGTGTTGATGGCAGCCGAGGCCCGCGCACCTTCCCCGGGATCTGCAACAGAGGTCATCGCACCGACTGCAAGATGAGGCCAGGCGATGCCGATTCCGACGCCGGCGACCAGCAGTCCGATCACCCACGCGACCATCGCGCCGGCGCCGGCGTGCTCGGTGAGAAATGCTGCCATGATGCCCAACCCGATCGCGACGAGGATCGGACCGCTGACAACGATTCGTCGCACGATACGAGGGGTGGTGGCCGAGGCGCTCGGGATTTCGCCGAGAGTCCAGCCCAGAGCGAGTGCGGCGCCGAGGAATCCGGCGGCGAGCGGTGCCAGTCCGGCAAGTCGTTGGCCGAAGAGTGGAATGAACGTCTCGACGGTCGACGCGACGGCGAGGACGACGATGGTCAGGTACACCCATTTGAGAGACGACGCGTTGAACGTCGACGATGGCAGTACGCCGTGGCCCGAGCGGCGGTCTGCGGCGACAAAAGCGATCAGTAGCAGCACAGCGGCGAGGACCATCCCGGCGGTCGCTGCGAGGTTGGACAGAATTCCGGCGACGCTGACCAACAGTGCTGCCGCGGTGAGCAGTGCCAGTGAGAGGACCGGCACTGGGCTACTGGTGGTGCGGCCCGGTTCATGCGCTGGCAGGGCACCGGGAACGAGAGCGGCAACTGCAATCGTCGCGATGACCAGAACGCCGAAAGCCCATCGCCAGGCGCCGAATTGAGCAAAGACACCGCCGATCGCGGGCCCGGCGAAAGTGCCGACTCCCCACATCGCCGAGACCAGCGCGGCGCCGCGCGTCCACAGATGTCTGGGGAGCGCGGCGTTGATGACGGCGTAGCCGAGACCGGCCAGCAGGCCACCTCCCGAGCCCTGGATCGTGCGGCCGACCAACAGCAATTCCATGGTCGGGCTGACCGCACACACGACGGTGCCGAGCGCGAAGATCGCGAGGCCGATCAGATAGGCCCCGCGCGGTCCCCTGGCTGCGAGGACGTTGGTGACCAGCATCGAGGAGATGACGGAAGCGATGAGAAAGACCGTTGCGGTCCAGGCATAGTACTGCTGACCACCGATGTCGTCGATGGCAGTCGGAAGCAGGCTGGTCGTCAGGTAGACGTTGGTTGCATACAGCGCGACGCCGCCTGCGAGGACGGTAGCGGTGCCGAGGTATCGACCGCTCAGGAGCTGCCGCCAGGTTCCGGCGGGAGCATCGGTGGGGGAGTGCATGTTGTCGAAGGTAGAATCTCAAGTGCGCTTCAGGTCAATGTTGCGCAGCCATTGGGAGGCCAAATGATCCGCAAGAGTGACGAACTTCTCTCGATCGGTGAGGTATCGGCGCGAACCGGCGTCGCCGTGTCGGCGGTGCGCTACTACGAAACACTCGGTCTGGTTCCTGCGGAGCGGACGGCGGGAAACATGAGGAAGTTCCCGCGTCACTCGATCCGGCGGGTGTCGTTGATCCAACTGGCAGTCAGATTCGGGATACCGCTTGCTGAAGTTGCCGAAGTTTTCGGGTCGTTGCCACAGGGGCGAACTCCGACGAAGAAGGACTGGCGCAAGATCTCGACGGAGTGGAATCAACGCCTCGAGGATCGCAAGCAGGCTATCAATCGGATGCAGGACGAGTTGACGGGCTGTATCGGCTGCGGGTGTCTCTCACTCAAGACCTGCAACCTCTTGAACCCGGGAGACGAGCTGGGCCGGGAGGGTCCCGGCGCCAGACGTCTCTGAAACTCCTGTCGATCAGACTCTTTCGCGTGGCCGAGACTGTGCATTCCACCGGCCACCGCGACGCTCGATCTCGATGGGATGCGAGAAGCACTCGCTGATGTTCTGGGTGGTGATCACATTCTCGGCGAGGCCGCCGGCGGTCACGACGCCGTCCTTGATCAGGAGGGCGTGCGTCGTGGTGCTCGGAATCTCTTCGATGTGATGCGTCACGAGGATGCTGGCAAGTGACGGGTTCTGATTGCGGAGGTCGTCCAATGCCGTCAAGAGTTGTTCGCGTGCCGCCAGATCCAGCCCGGTCGCCGGTTCGTCGAGCAGGAGCAGGCGCGGTTCGACCATGAGTGCGCGGGCGATCAGGGCTCGTCCCCGTTCACCTTGGGACAAGTTGGGCCACAGTGCGTCCGAACGCGGACTCATTCCGAGTAGATCGATCAGTGCGTCGGCATGAGCCTCTTGCTCCGGCGTCGGTGACCACCGCGGCATTACCTCGGTGGTGTTGGTGAGGCCGGTGATCACGACGTTGCGGACGGTGATCGGAATTCCGATCGTATGGCGAGGGTTCACGTGCCCGATGTCCATTCGCAGTTCCCGCATGTCGACGCGGCCCAACTTGTGGCCGAGGACGTAAACGGAACCGCGAGTCGGGTGGGCGGTTGCTCCGAGCAGGCTCAGAAGCGTGCTCTTGCCCGCGCCGTTCGCGCCGAGGAGGACCCAGTGTTGTCCGGGTTCGATCGAAATGTTGATGTCTTTCAACAAGTATCGGCCGTCGCGGACGAGATCCACGTGTTCGGTCGACAGAACTGTGCCGGTGGGGTGCTGCACGAGAACTAACCTCTCTTAGGCGTCGAGCACACGTAGGCGTCGTAGGACGGTGTCGATGTTTGCTCGAGTTGCCGCTACCGCGGCTTCTGGATCGGCGTCTTGAAGGGCCTCGACCAACTGATCATGGGCATGTGAGGTGTCGGGGACGCCGGCCTCGTGGGCCATCATCTCGACGAGGGATTCACGAAGGAGTGGACGCACCGACGTGAAAAGCGAGAGCAGAACTGCGTTTCCGGACAGCCGAACGACTTCGGTGTGGAAGTCGAGGTCGACGTCGACGAACTTCTCGACATCACCCTCGAAATGACTGTGTCGCATGGTTAGTCGCCTCCGCAGGCCGTCGAGGTCCTCAGGTTGTACCCGCTCCGCGGCCAGCCTGGCGGCCTCGATCTCGAGTGCGCGACGCACTTCGAAGACCTCGAGGATCCGCGAGCGTCGAAGAAGTTTGGTGAATTCGTCGACGTGCTCGAGTTCGGACGCGGCAGCCACGAAGGTTCCGACGCCGTGTCGGACTTCGAGTAGTCCGTCGCGAGCGAGGAGGCGGATGGCCTCGCGAATCGAGGAACGCCCGACGCCGAGTTCGACGGCGAGTGCCGCCTCGCTCGGTATGCGCTCGGACGGCG
The DNA here is from genome assembly GCF_033142465.1 of Rhodococcus sp. IEGM 1318. Lineage (NCBI taxonomy): Bacteria > Bacillati > Actinomycetota > Actinomycetes > Mycobacteriales > Nocardiaceae > Rhodococcus > Rhodococcus sp. IEGM 1318. The sequence continues at coordinate 659,523 of NZ_JAWLSC010000002.1, read as the reverse complement.
CCCACGTTCCTTGCATGATTCGCCCGCACAGCAACTGTTCGAGTTGCGGTACCAGTGGACCACTGCGAAGTGTGAATCCTGTGTGGTCGTCGGACACGGCTTGCCTCTCGTGGGGGTACCGACAGGGTAGCAACTCGTCAGACGTCTGAGGACTCGGCTTGACGGCGTGTCGCAGCAGCGCTCACGCGGTCGATGCCGTCAGTTACGGGTGACGCCGAGAAGCAGTGCGATCAGGTCGAGGGCCGTCTCGATCTCCGCTTTTTCCCGCCCGAGTAGAGGCGCGTAGAGGTGTACGTCGCAGATGCGAACGAGAGCTTCGCCCAGCACTTGTGGCGAAAGCGTGATCGTCAGCTGGCCGGCGTCGACCTGGGATTGCAGGATTTCGGCGGTGATGGAGGCGGAGATCGATTCGATGGAACCGGGCATCATCGCGAGTTTGATGAACACCATCGGTTCACGTTTGGTCAGCGCTCGCAGTTCGGTCGACGATTCCACCGATCGCATGACGCGGCCGAATACGTCGAGGATGTACTCCGGACCTTGACCCGACGCCTGTGACATCGCCTTCCGGTATGTCCGTTCTGTGGCCTCGGCCAGCACTGTTCCGAGCAGTTCGTCGCGGTTGCCGACCCAGCGGTAGAGCGTCGCGCGGCCTACTCCGAGACGTTCGGCGAGCAGTGACATGTCGAGTGGTTCCTCCGCGAGGTACATGCTCGCGGCGGTGTCGATCGCGCGTCGGCGTTCGAGGTCGGTAGGCATCGGGACATTCTCTCCGGTTGTCCGGTACTGCACAATTTCGGCGGTCGAACAGAGGTGGGCTTCGGGTGGATCGAGCCTATTGACGAACCAAGCAACGTGAGACACACTAGCTCATTGTCTCATGTTAGTGATGGCGATCACAGTCAGGGGTTTCATCGATGAGTTCAGTACAAACCGTTCGTGGGCCGGTGGACACAGCCGATCTGGGGAAGGTGTTGATGCACGAGCATGTCTTCGTTCTGGGTGAGGAGATGCGTCAGAACTATCCCGACTACCCGGAGCCTTGGGACGAGGAGGCTCGAGTAGCCGATGCAGTGACCAAGCTGTCCGAACTGAAGTCGCGAGGGATCAGCACGATCGTCGATCCCACGGTCATCGGACTCGGTCGCTACATCCCGCGTATTGCGCGGATCAACGAGCAGGTCGACCTCAACATCATCGTGGCGACCGGTGTCTACACCTACAACGACATTCCGTTCCAATTCCATTACACCGGTCCAGGTTTGCTGTTCGACGTGCGCGAGCCGATGGTTGATCTATTTGTGAAAGACATCAAGGACGGCATTGCCGGCACAGACATCCGCGCGTCGTTCCTCAAGTGCGCCATCGAAGAACCTGGTCTGACTCCCGGCGTGGAGCGTGTGATGCGAGCGGTCGGTCAGGCGCAGGTCGAAACCGGGGTACCGATCACGGTTCACACGAACCCGCACACGGAATCGGGCCTCGTTGCGCAGAAGGTTCTGGCCGAGGAGGGTGCGGATCTGAGCAAGGTCGTCATCGGGCACTCGGGTGATTCGACCGACCTGGACTACCTGTGTGCACTTGCCGATGCGGGCTCGCTACTCGGGATGGATCGTTTCGGTCTCGATGTTCTGCTCCCGTTCGAGGAGCGGGTGAACACCGTCGTGGAACTGGCCCGCCGAGGCTATGCCGAGAAAATGGTTCTGGCACATGATGCCTCGTGCTTCATCGACTGGTTCTCGAGTGAGGCCAAGGCGGCCGCAGTACCGAACTGGAACTTCACCCACATCAGCGATCAGGTCATTCCCGCGCTGCTCGAACGTGGCGTCACCGAGGATCAGATCAACACCATGCTGGTGGACAACCCACGTCGGTACTTCGAGAGCTGAGTTATGACCAACGCGTACGAGAGCCTGCCGTGGCTCGCCAATTACGACGCCGACACTCCGCCGAACCTAGACATCGAGCATGCCAACGCCCTCGCGATGTTCCGTGCGTCGCTGGAGCGCGATCGCACCGCCCCGATCATCCGGTACTTCGACAGGACCATCAGCTTTGCCGAGCTCGACGAGATGTCGGACGCGCTTGCCGTAGCCCTCGCCGAGGATGGAATCGGGTTCGCAGACAGAGTTTCCTTTTTCCTGCAGAATATTCCGCAGTTTGTGATCGCGACGGTCGCGGTCTGGAAGCTCGGCGCCGTCGTCGTTCCGGTCAATCCGATGTACCGGGACCGTGAGCTGTCCACCGTACTCGCCGACAGCGGCGCGGTAGCAGTCATCTGTCTCGAGTCCTCGGCCGAGACCGTGGCTACTGCGTCCGAGGGCACCGCAGTGAGACGGGTGGTCACTACGTCGGAACTGGATTTTCAGTCGCGCGACGATGAACGGATCTTCGGTTCGGCGTCCAGGATTCGTCATGATGGATTTCCGGATCTACTGGAATTGATCGAGGCTCGTCGAGGGCAGAAGCCCGAGAAGGTCGATCTGTCCCCGGAAGACCTTGCCTACCTTCCCTATACGTCAGGGACAACCGGCCCGCCGAAGGGGTCGATGAACACGCACGCAAATGTCGTGTTCGCAGCGCAGATCTATCGGGACTGGTTGGGGTTGCGCCCCGGCGGCGCGATGTTCGCGGTGGCGCCACTGTTCCATATCACCGGGTTGATCGGGCACGTCGCGGCTCCACTCCTGGCAGGCGCGCCCACGATTCTGACCTGCCGATTCCATCCCATCGTTGCAGCGGAGTCGATTTCGGAGCATCGGGCTACCGCGATCATCGGAGCGATCACCGTATTCATCGCGTGGACGGACAGCGCCGCAGTCTCGAAGGAATCGTTGAGCAGTCTCGAATCGGTGTATTCGGGTGGCGCGCCGATCCCGCATGCGGCGTTGGAAGCGTTCCGGGCGAAGTTCGGTCACTACATTCACAACGGCTACGGGCTGACCGAGACGAACAGTCCGGCAATCGTGGTACCGAACTCTCGTGAAGCGCCGGTGGATCCGTCGTCGGGGGCAGTCGCCGTCGGTGTACCGGTATCGAATACGTACGCGGAGGTAGTGGACGAGAACGACAAGCCGGTATCGATCGGCGAGTACGGCGAGATCGTGGTCTCTGGTCCACAGGTCGCACTCGGTTACTGGAACAAGCCGGAGGAAACCGCACATGCCATGCCGGGCGGGCGTTTTCACACCGGAGACATCGGATTCATGGACGGCGACGGTTGGTTCTACATCGTCGACCGGATGAAGGATCAGATCAATGCCTCAGGCTTCAAAGTGTGGCCGCGCGAAGTGGAAGATGTTCTCTACGAACACCCTGCCGTGCGGGAAGCTGCCGTCGTCGGCGTCATGGATCCATATCGCGGCGAAACTGTGAAGGCCTTCGTGTCGTTCAAGGAAGGGGTCGAAGCGACCACCGAGGATCTGGTCGAGTTCTGCAAGGAAAGACTTGCAGCATACAAGTATCCGCGCATTGTCGAGATCATGAACGACCTGCCCAAGACCGTGAGCGGAAAGATTTTGCGTCGCGAACTGCGGGTACCGAACTAGATCCACCTGACAAACGAATTGCCGGCCGCCGACAGGGTGAGCCGGCTGTTCGTCGTGGAACCGTCCGGATGCCGATGGGGAATTAAGTCCCTTATGCGGCAATGCATTTCAGTGATTGACATCACTCTTTTCGTGTCGCAGACTGATCGCAACGCCGCAGAGTTGAAGTTGGTGTCAGTTTCTACTTCTGGCCCGGTTTCACTTCTCAACTTCCGGCGCGACGAGTGTCCGACCCATCGAGGAGTAACCCATGACGAGATCGGCAGTGGATTCGAGCACGCAGGCAGGGGGCCTGTCCGATCAGGAACGGAAGAAGAAGAAGGCGCACCGCAAACTTCTAGGCGCGGGACTGCTCGGCAGTTCCATCGAGTGGTACGACTTCTTCTTGTACGGAACGGCTGCAGCACTGGTCTTTCCGCATGTGTTTTTCCCTGATTCCTCGGCACTGATGGGCACCCTGCTCTCGTTCAGTACGTTCTGGGCCGGGTTCGTAGCTCGTCCCATCGGCGGATTGGTCGCGGGGCATTACGGTGACAAGTACGGACGCAAGCCCGCGGTGGTCACCTGCCTGCTGTTGATGGCTGTCGCAACCTTCCTGATCGGCGCGATTCCGAGTGCTTCTGCGATCGGCGTCGTCGCTCCGATCCTTCTTGTGACGCTGCGATTCATTCAGGGCCTTGCCTGCGGTGGTCAGTGGGGTGGAATCGTCCTTCTTCTCACCGAATCCGCGAGTCCCAAGAAGCGTGGTTTCTCAGGCACTTTCGGTCAGATGGGTGTCTCCTTCGGTGTTGTCCTGGGCAACCTGGTCTTCCTCGTCGCGACCGCGACTATTTCCAACGACGCGTTCCTGAGCTGGGGTTGGCGGGTTCCGTTCTTCGCCAGTGCGCTGCTCTTCCCCGTTGTTCTGTACATCCAGACGAAGGTCGAGGACACGCCGGAATTTCTCGAGCTGCAGGAAGACGCCAAGAAGAATCAAAAGGACGTCGTCGTTCAGGCTCCGTTGGCCCAGGCGCTCAAGGATCACTGGCGCAAGATCCTGCTCGGCTGCGGACTGCTCGCTGCCACCAATGCGCTGTTCTACATCAGCATCGCCGGTGTGCTCAGCTACGGCACAACCGAACTGGGGTTGAAGCGGAACTCGCTGCTCATCATCTCGCTCCTGAGTGCGTTGCTGACCGTCGGAGTGGTGCTGTGGTCCGGAAAGATGTCGGACAAGATCGGTCGTCGTCCGATGATCCTGATCGGCGCTGCGGCGATCGTGGTGTGGGCGTTCCCGTACTTCTGGTTGATCAACACCAAGTCCCTGCCGCTGTTCTTCATCGCAGTCACGGTCGGTAGCGTGTTCCAGTCGATGACCTACGGGCCGATCGCGGCATACATGGGTGAGCTGTTCGCACCCAATGTGCGTTACTCGGCAGCATCGTTGGCCTACCAGTTGGCCGCGATCACGGTCAGTGGTGGAACCCCGTTCATCATGACCGCGCTTATCGCGAAGACCGGAACCACGACGTGGGTTGCCGTGTTCGTAGCACTCATGGGCTTGGTGACCTTCTTCAGTGCCTGGGTACTGAAAGAGACCAACCCGAAGGAAGTTCGGGACGATCCGAACGCCATTCCCGGCGCGCATCTCTACGCCAAGTAACACCGTCGGTTTCGAACAGACGCCCGCTACCGGTCACCGGTGGCGGGCGTCTGACGTATAACTGGAGCATGGCTGCAGCACGCACAGGCTCCGAAGATGCTTCGTCGACAGTGTCACGGGAACTTCCTTCCACTCAGCGTGGTTTGCGTACGCGTCGAACGTTGATCGATGCGGCTCGCACCGTCTTCGAACGGACCGGTTATCTGGACTCGCGTCTGATCGACATCACGGTGGAGGCGCAGTGCTCGGCCGGCACCTTCTACACTTACTTCGCGAGCAAGGAAGAGATCTTCGCGGCAGTGATGGAGCTGGCGCGCGAAGACATGATGCATCCGGGCATGCCGCACACTCCGAAAGGCGCCGATCCCGCTGAGGTCATCGCGGCGAGTAACCGCGCATACCTCGAGGCGTACCGACGGAACGCGAAGCTGATGGGACTGCTCGAGCAGGTCGCAAGCATCGATCCGGAGTTCCGGGTTCTCCGCCTCGAGCGCGCTGACGCGTTTGTTCGACGCAACGCGCGCAGTATCGAGAAGCTGCAGAAAGCCGGTCTGGCGGACGCGAATCTAGATCCGCTACTGACGTCTCGGGCACTCTCCGGGATGATCAGTCGACTTGCGTTCGGGTACTTCGTATCCCGCGGCGGCGAGGACGGCGCCGCCGGAGTGACCTTCGATGGTCTGCTCGATACAGTCAACCGGTTGTGGATCAACACTTTACAATTCTCGTTACACCTCAATTGATATTGACGCCGGGTTCATGTTTGGTGTCTGATGGAGGAATGACCCCCACGCGTACGGCAGTGCTCGTCGATTTCGGTGGAGTTCTCACCTCCAGTGTTCTGCAGGCCTTCGCGGACTTCGGGGCCACGCTCGGCGGTGACCCGCGCCTTCCGCTGACCCTGCTCTCCCGCGACGACGTCTCGAAGAAGCTGCTCTCCGACCACGAATCCGGAAAGATCGACCAGGAAGCCTTCGAGGCAGGATTCGGGGAACGTCTACGTGCGCACGGCGCCGTCGTCGACAGCGCGGGGCTGGTCGACCGGATGCAGGCCGGGCTGATTCGAGACGAGGAGATGGTGCGTCTGCTCGCAGACGTGCGGGCGGCGGGACACCCTGTTGCGCTCGTGTCCAACGCTTTCGGGCGTGATTGTTATGCGGGCTTTGTCCTCGAAGACCTGGCGGACGAGGTGGTGATCTCGTCGGAAGTCGGGATTCGTAAGCCCTCTCGTCAGATCTACACCATCGCGTGCGAGCGCCTGGGTGTCGCGCCCGAAGATGCCGTGATGATCGACGATCTGCGACAGAACCTCGACGGTGCGGCGCGGTTGGGGATCGCCGGCATTCTTCACACTGACGCGGAAAGCACTCGCAGACAATTGGAATCGACGTTCGTACTACTGTCCACGCGGTGAAACTGTAGGTTGCTCGATAATACTCGAATACTGCCGGAACACTTTTGGAGGAATGAATGATTGCTGTCATCGCGGATATCACCGTCAAGGACGGAAGCGGCGAGCAGTTCGAAGCCGTAGTCGCCGAACTCGCCGAGAAGGTGCGCACGGAAGAGCCCGGAACGGTTCTGTATCAACTGATCCGCTCGAAGACGGATACGAATTCCTACAAGTTCATGGAGCTGTATCAGGACGGCGCTGCCATCAAGGCGCACGGAACGTCCGAGCATTTCCAGGCTGCCGGAAAGGCGATGGCGCCCTTCCTGGCCGGTGCCCCACAGATCGAGTACTTCGACGCTCTCTGAGCGCATGGACCGGGCTCTCTGAGCGTATGAACAGGTGAGCCCCGGCGAAATCTCGCCGGGGCTCACCTGTTTTCAGTTCTGCTTCTGCGCGACGAGTTCGGACCGGTCGATCGATCGCTTGAGGATCTTTCCCGTCGACCCCTTGGGGAGTGCGTCGATGAACTGGACGACCCTGGGAATCTTGTAGGCGGACAGGCGTTCCCGAGCCCACGACGTGACGGCATCTGCTTCGAGTTCGGCGCCTGGGCGCACGGCCACCACTGCAGCAACCTCCTCGCCGTAGTAGTCGTCAGGGATGCCGATCACCGCAGCTTCGATGATGTCGGGATGCTGGTAGAGCACCTCTTCGACTTCGCCCGGATAGACGTTGTATCCACCACGGATGATGAGGTCCTTGACGCGGTCGACGATACGAAGATCCCCCTCGGTATCGGTCTCACCGAGGTCTCCGGTGCGGAACCATCCGTCGTCGGACAGAACGGCGGCAGTGTCGTCCGGGCGCTTCCAGTATCCTTTCATGACCGTCGGCCCCTTGATGAACACCTCGCCCACTGTGCTTGCCTCGCAGACATTTCCGTCGTGATCACGCACCTCGACCTCGGTGCGCGGTACGGCGCGGCCGGTGTAACCGATCTTTGCAACGCGGTCGATACTGTTGAAAGTTCCGAACGCGCTCGTCTCGGTCAGGCCGTAGCCCTCGAGGATCGTGCAGTTGAAACGTGCTTCGAAGGCGCGTGCCACCTCGCCGGGCAGTGACGCACCGCCGGAGATCGCGATCCGCAGTTGTTCGAAGTCGGAGCTGTCCACGTCGGCGGCGGCGTGCAGCATGGCATTCCACATGGTGGGCACGCCTGCCATGATGGTGAGCTTGTCCCGACGCACCAGATCGAGCATGGCGGCGGGGTCGAACCGGGCGAGCAGGGACAGTGATCCGCCGCCGGTGAAGGTTGCCATCATGACCGAACCCTGGCCGAAGATGTGAAAGAGCGGCAGTCCGGTTCCGGTGCGGTCCGAAGGGTTTCCGCGGCTGCTCTCGGCGCCGATCTCACCGGCAGACAACAGATTCCCGACTGTCAGCTGAGCACCCTTCGGACGTCCGGTGGTGCCGGAGGTGTAGAGAATCGCCGTGGTGTCTGCTGCGTCGCGGTCGACCACCGTTGCCGGTGGATGGTCGGCCTTCGCCGATTCTTCGGTGAGCGCCCACACCGGGACGCCGCGCGCACTCCCTGCATCCTGGACTGCGGGGCCGAGCTGATGCCAGGCGATGGCCAGGGAAATCTCCGCGTCGTCAAGAACGTACTCGACTTCGGGTTGCGCCGACATCGTGTTGATCGGTACCACGACACAACCTGCGGCCTGAATTCCCATGTACGCCACGATGAATTCCGGCACCGACGGCGCTGCGAGCAGAACGCGGTCGCCGAGGCTCAACCCTTCGTCACGAATGCGGCCGGCGAACGCCAGAGATGCGTCGTGAAGCTGCCGGTAGGTCCAATGATTGCCCGTGCCGCGAATTGCAATATTGTCCGGAGTGGCTTCCGCGTGACGGGTCACCGGGTCGAGAACGCTAACCATGGTTCTGCCTTTCGGGAGGAATCGACCGATTGTGTGTCCTGGGTCTCACCAGAGCGTACACTTGAATCCGGCGTCAACATCGAGTCTGCTGGGATTGTCCCGAAAATGATGTTGACTCGGAAGGATGAGGAGCGCACCGTGCTCGACGACGAAACGCGAATTGCCGCCTTGCCGGTGGCTCCGCCCGCGCTGCTCCGGGATCGACCGACCACCGAGCGGGGGACCCGCACGCGTGCGGCATTAGTTGCCGCTGCCCGTAAGGTTTTCGAGCGTAGTGGCTATCTCGATGCCCGTCTGATCGACATCGCCAAAGAAGCCGGCTGCGCTACGGGATCGTTCTATACGTACTTCGCGAACAAGGAAGAGGTGTTCGCCGCCGTCCTCGAGGTCGCGCGAGACGACATGATGCATCCGGGCATGGGACGCGTTGCGGGCGCGGACGATCCGTACGCCGTGCTGGAGGCGAGCAATCGAGCGTATCTGGCCGCGTACCAACGCAATGCGAAGTTGATGGGGCTCATGGAGCAGGTTGCTCACATCGACCCGGAGTTCCGGAAGTTCCGCAGCGAGCGGGCCAATGCGTTCATACGCCGTAATGCCCGCGGGATTGCAGATCTGCAGTCCCGCGGCATCGCGGACACGACGCTGGATCCGATGACGGCGTCGATTGCTCTGTCCGGCATGGTGAGTCGACTCGCCTACAGTCTGTTCACCCTCCGTGAGGGTGAGGTGGACGGGCGTTCGCCGGAGTTCGATCAGATTGTCGCCACGGTGACCGATCTGTGGGCGAACGCTCTCAAATTTCCTGACCGTCTCTGACGAGGGGCCGCCCCGGGCCGGGAGGCTCGGAGCGGCCGGGGCACGCAGGTTCAGCTTTTCTCGACGACGCGAGCGACGGATTCGGCGACGACCACGGGCTTGTCGGAACCTTCCCGCTCGACCACCTGGCTCATCTTCACCTGGATTCCGCCGGGCAACTGCTCCGCGGACACGACGGTTGCGCGCATGCGGACCCGGGATCCCACGGGAACGGGAGCGGGGAAGCGCACCTTGTCGTAGCCGTAATTGAGGCTGTGGGCGAAGCCGTCGAAGTGGATGAGTTGGTAGGAGAACTGGGGGCCCAGCGAGAGGCTGAAGAGTCCGTGCGCGATGGTGCTGCCGAGCGGGCTCGATGCTGCTCGTTCCGGGTCGACGTGAATCCACTGATGATCGTTTGTGGCTTCGGCGAACGCGTTGATGCGCTCCTGGGTGATGTCGTACCACTGCGTCGGGCCAAGTTCCTGGCCGATGAGCTTCTCGAGCTCGGCGAAGGTGGACGGTCGGACGGGCAATTGGTTTTCAGTCATCGTTGATCCCTTTACTCGCAGTTCAGGAGGACGGAACGGGCCGTTCGGGTGACCGTCACGATTCGACGGTTGAAACTGACGCCGGATTCAACTATACATGAGGGGAGACGTGGATCACTGTCAGCGCGTAGGTATGACGCAAGCGAGAGGAATCGCTCATGAAGGTTGCCCAGAAGGTAGCAATTGTCACCGGTGGCGGCGGGGGGATCGGCGGTGCGCTGGCCGAGCGACTGGCTGCCGAGGGCGCTCGCGTCGTAGTGGCCGACCTCGACGGAGCGGCGGCGTCAGCGGTAGCCGAGGCGATCAACGCGGAGCATCCCGGAGCGGTCGTGTCCGCGGGTGGCGACGTCTCCGACGAGACGGTCATTGCAGGCCTGATCGCGCAGGCGGAGAAGGAATTCGGCCCGGTCGACCTCTACTTCGCCAATGCCGGCGTCACCGGAGGCATGGGCCTCGACATCAGTGAGGACGTCTGGGACACGACGATCGACGTCAACGTTCGCGCCCACATCCGTGCCGCCAGGCTCCTCGTCCCCGGTTGGACCGAGCGCGGGGAAGGCTACTTCATCAGCACTGCCTCTGCTGCCGGCTTGCTCAGTCAGGTCGGGTCCGCCGCGTACTCGGTGACCAAACATGCCGCGGTCGCGTTTGCCGAGTGGCTATCGATCACCTACGGAGATCAGGGCGTTCGCGTCAGTTGCCTGTGTCCGATGGGCGTCAACACCAAGCTTCTCTACGAAGGCGAAAACTCCGGCGATCCGGTCGGCAAGGCAGCAACCGGAGCCGTGCTTGCTGCCGGCAACGTTCTCGAGCCTGCTGAATGCGCCGAAATCGTTCTTGCCGCAGTAGATGCCGAGGAATTCCTCATCCTTCCGCACAAGAACGTGCTGGACATGTACCGGCAGAAGGGCGCCGACTACGACCGTTGGCTGCGCGGGATGCGCCGGTACCAGGCGTCGCTCCTTGCGGGAACGCGATGACCGAGGAACTCGTCCTCTCCGAGCAGAGAGGAGCGGTGCTGGTCCTGACATTCAATCGGCCCCGCGTCCTCAACGCGTGGACCAACGAGCTCGAAGATCAGTATTACGACCTTTTGGCCGCAGGAGACGAAGATCCCAGTGTCCGAGCAATTGTTGTCACCGGCTCCGGCCGAGGATTCTGCTCGGGGGCTGACCTCGGTAATCTGAAGAACGTCGGCGAAGTTTCCGAAAGTGATCTGGTCCGACCGCGAGACCGTGATTTCCCGACCACCATTCGCAAGCCGCTGATCGCTGCCGTCAACGGCGTCGCCGCAGGGCTCGGAATGGTCGAGGCTCTATACTGCGACATTCGTTTCGGTTCGAGCGCAGCACGATTCACCACCGCGTTCGCGCGTCGAGGCCTCATTGCGGAGTACGGCATCTCTTGGATGTTGCCCCGATTGGTCGGTCACAGTCGAGCAGTCGATCTTCTGCTTTCCAGCCGGATGGTGGATGCCGACGAGGCGTACCGCCTCGGTTTGATCGACCACCTGGTCACCGGCGGTGACGTTCTGGATGCGGCGATTGCTTACGCCGAGGACATCGCGGCCAACTGCTCGCCGACGTCCCTCTCCGTCATCAAATCTCAGATGAGTGCCGACGCGCACTCGACCTTCACCGATTCCGCCAGGCGTGCGGAATCATTGATGCTGAATGCATTTCACGGCCCGGATGTCGTCGAGGGCGTCAACAGCCATCTCGAACATCGAGCCCCCAATTTTCCTTCCCTCTCTGTCAGGAGTTCACATGTCAGTGTTTGAGTTCTCGGATCGCACCAAGAAGTACCAGGCCGAACTGCTCGATTTCATGGACAAGCACGTTTACCCGGCCGAAGCGGTCTACGAAGAGCAGATGCGTGAGTCCGGTAACCCGCACTTCCAGCCGCCGATCATCGACGACTTGAAGAAGGAAGCCAAGGCGCGCGGGCTGTGGAACCTGTTTCACCCGCATCCCGAATGGGGCCCCGGCCTGACCAACCTGGAATACGCACCGCTCGCGGAGATCATGGGCCGCAGCCACCTGGCTTCCGAAGCCACCAACTGCGCCGCTCCGGACACGGGAAACATGGAGGTGCTCACGCTCTTCGGCACCGACGAGCACAAGGAGAAGTACCTCAAGCCGCTTCTCGAAGGCGAAATCCGTTCTGCTTTCGCGATGACCGAGCCCGAGGTTGCCAGCTCCGACGCCACCAACATCCAGCTTCGTATGGACCGCGACGGCGACGAGTACGTACTGAACGGCCGTAAGTGGTTCGCTTCCAACGCTTTGCACCAGAACTGCAAGGTTCTGATCGTCATGGGCAAGACCGACTTCAATGCCGCCACCCACCGTCAGCAGTCGATGATGGTCGTTCCGATCGATGCTCCCGGCGTCACGATCCTGCGCAACCTGCCGGTCTTCGGCTACCAGGACCGCGAAGGACACGGCGAGATCACTTTCGAGGACGTGCGTGTCCCGGCCAAGGACATTCTCGCCGGCGAGGGCGAAGGATTCGCGATCAGCCAGGCCCGCCTCGGCCCCGGCCGCATCCACCACTGCATGCGTGCAATCGGAATGGCCGAGCGCGCACTGGAACTGATGTGCAAGCGCGCATCCACCCGCATCACCTTCGGAAAGCCAGTCAGTGACAACGCGAATATCCAGGACTGGATCGCCGAAGCTCGTATCGACATCGAGATGGTTCGACTCCTCACGCTCAAGGCCGCACACATGATGGACACGGTGGGCAACAAGGAAGCGCGCACCGAGATCGCAGCCATCAAGGTTGCGGCGCCCAACATCGCGCTCAAGATCATCGACCGCGCCATCCAGGTTCACGGCGGCGGCGGCGTCACGGACGACTTCCCGCTCGCGATGGCTTACGCCCACATGCGCACCCTTCGCCTGGCTGACGGCCCGGACGAGGTGCACAAGCGCGCCATCGCGAAGCAGGAACTGCGCAAGTACCGCGAAGTCAAGGCGAACTGACATGGCAGGACTGGATCTCACAGGTAAGACGGCAATCGTCACAGGCGCATCGCGGGGCATCGGCCTCGCGACCGCGCAGGCGATTGCGGCGGCGGGCGGAAACGTCGTACTGACTTCGCGCTCGCAGGAATCCGCAGATGCGGCTGCCGCACAGGTGTTGGGCAACGCGATCGGCGTCGGCGCTCACGCGACGGACGAGGATGCTGCCCGCAAGTGCGTCGAGCAGACGATCGAGCGTTTCGGCAGTCTCGACATCTTGGTGAACAACGCGGGCACCAACCCGTCGTTCGGGCCGATCATCAACCAGGATCACTCGCGCTTCGCCAAGACCTTCGACGTCAACGTGTGGGCTCCAGTCCTGTGGACAGGCCTGGCAGCGCGGGCCTGGATGGGCGAGCACGGTGGTTCCGTGGTCAACACCGCCTCGATCGGCGGCATGGCGTTCGAGGCCGGGATCGGTACGTACAACGCGTCGAAGGCTGCTCTGATCCACATCACCAAGCAGTTGGCGCTCGAACTGTCACCGAAGATCCGTGTCAACGCGGTCGCTCCAGGAGTGGTGAGAACCAAACTCGCCGAAGCTCTGTGGAAGGAACATGAAGATGCGGTGTCGGCGTCGACCGCTCTCGGACGCATCGGTGAACCCGAGGACGTGGCCGCTGCCATTGCCTTCCTGGTTTCCGATGCAGCCCAGTGGATCACCGGCGAGATCATGACCATCGACGGTGGCCAGTTGTTGGGCGACGCACTCCCGTTCCGGCAAGGGGCGTCCGTCGGTGGCTAGCGTCAAAGTAGTGGGACTCGATACCGAGGCGGTTACCGGGTGGATAGCAGGCCTGGGGATCGACTTCACCGGGCCGCTGTCCTTCGATCGAATCGGCCTGGGGCAGTCGAATCTCACGTACCTGGTGCGTGATGAGGCTGGCAATCGCTGGGTTCTACGACGCCCACCGCTCGGTCACCTTCTGGCCTCGGCTCACGACGTGGCGCGTGAGGCTCGAATCCTGAGCGCTCTCGAATCCACGGATGTGCCTTCGCCGCGGGTATTCGGGTTGACCGAGGATCCGGCCGTCACCGAAGTTCCGCTGCTTCTCATGGAATTCGTGGACGGCGAAGTGGTGGACCGGATGCCTCTTGCGGAGGCGTTGTCGGAAGAGCGTCGCCGGGCAATCGGAATCTCGCTGGCTCAGACGCTGGCGAAGATTCACGCCGTGGATCTGAAGCAGGCAGGTCTCGGCGACTTGGCAAGCCACAAGCCCTACGCTGCGCGGCAGCTGAAGCGTTGGGGTGGGCAGTGGGAACAGTCGAAGACGCGGGAATGTCCTGATCTGGACGATCTCACCCGACGACTCATTGCGGCTCAGCCGGATCACACGGAAACCACGTTGGTGCACGGCGACTTTCACCTACGCAATGTGATCACCTCCGCTGAGAACGGCGAAGTTGTCGCGGCCCTCGACTGGGAACTGTGCACTCTCGGTGATCCGTTGGCGGATGTCGGAAGCTTGTTGGCGTACTGGCCGGCGGCCGGTGAGAATACCGGCGGCGATTTTCCGGCGTCGGCGCTCCCCGGATTCCCTTCGCGAGAGGAGATCTCCCGGATCTACCTCGAGGCCACCGGACGGGATCCTGCTGCGCTGAAGTTCTGGCACACGTTGGGACTGTGGAAGATCGCCGTGATCGCCGAGGGCGTGATGCGTCGCGCCCGCGACGAACCTCAGAATGCCGCCGAGAGCGGAACTCCCACCGTGGAACGTATTGACGCCTTGGTCGCCAAAGCCAGGGAAATTGCAGATCAGGCCGGGATCTGACGAGATCGTCCGGTGTCCGTCGAATCACGAAAATTATGGAGGGCCAGTGAGCCAGGAACGTAGAACCGCAATTGTCACGGGTGCAGCACGCGGAATCGGTGCGGCAGTGGCGAAGCGACTGTCGGAAGACGGTTTTGCCGTCGCCGTGCTCGACCTCGACGAAGCGGCGTGTGCCGGAACCGTCGATGCGATCAAGGCTGCAGGCGGCCAGGGCTTGGCCGTCGGCGCTGACGTCTCCGACGAGTCTTCGGTCGCTGCAGCGGTGGATCGTGTCGCGGCAGAACTGGGTGCACCTACCGTGCTGATCAACAATGCCGGAATCACACGCGACAACCTTCTGTTCAAGATGAGCGTCGCCGAGTGGGATTCGGTGATGAACGTCCACCTGCGTGGAGCGTTCCTCATGTCGCGTGCGGTGCAGAAGTACATGGTGGAAGCGAAGTTCGGCCGCATCGTGAACCTCTCGAGCACGTCCGCGCTCGGTAATCGCGGACAGGTCAACTACTCCGCAGCGAAGGCCGGCATGCAGGGATTCACCAAGACATTGGCCTTCGAATTGGGCAAGTTCGGCGTCACCGCCAACGCCATTGCTCCCGGTTTCATCGAAACCGAGATGACCGCCGCAACGGCAGAGCGAATGGGAGTCGGCTTCGAGGACTTCAAGACCGCTGCCGCTTCGCAGATTCCGGTCAACCGTGTCGGTCAGCCCGAGGACATCGCGCACACCGCGTCGTTCTTCGTCAGTGAAGGCGCAGGCTTCGTTTCCGGTCAGGTCGTCTACGTTGCCGGTGGACCCAAGGACTGACCGTCCGCTCACCGCTCGAACCGAAGGAATGGGCATGGCTTTCGACGAAGAGGCAGTATCGCGTGACCTCACCGACAAGGTGAACACGCTTCTCGCGGAGAACGATCCGAACGGTGTGTCGGTATCGGATTTCCTCGGCGCACGATTCGACGCCGGACTGGCGTGGGTTCATTTCCCCGAAGGTCATGGGGGACTCGGTGTACCGCAGAGCTTTCAGCGGCAGGTGAACGCTCAGCTGGAGGCTGCCGGTGCACCCGGCCCGGCCACCGGCAAGAACGGGATCGGACTGGGCATGGCAGCACCGACCATCGCTGCCTTCGGTACCGAGGAGCAGAAGCAGAAGTTCCTGCGCCCGTTGTGGACTGCGGAGACGGTTTACTGCCAGCTGTTCAGTGAACCGGGCGCAGGTTCGGACCTCGCGGCCGTCTCCACCCGCGCTGTCCGCGACGGCGACGACTGGATAGTCAACGGGCAGAAGGTGTGGACGTCGGGCGCGCAGAACGCGCAGCTGGCGATTCTCGTGGCCAGAACCGATCCGTCACGCTCGAAGCACGCGGGTCTGAGCTACTTCATCTGCGACATGACCGACCCGGGCGTCGACGTCCGGCCGCTCCGTCAGATCACCGGCGAGGCCGAATTCAACGAGGTATTCCTCACGGACGTCAGGATTCCGGACGCCAATCGCCTCGGAGCCGAAGGCCAAGGGTGGAAGGTTGCGACCACCACCCTGAACAACGAGCGTGTTGCCATCGGTTCGGGCGCGCCGCGTGAGGGCGGCATGATCGGAAAAGTCGCACAAGCCTGGCGCGACGAGCCCGAGCTGCGTAACCCGGCGATGCATGACGAGTTGATGCGGCTCTGGACCGAATCCGAAGTCGCGCGTCTGACCGGTGAGCGACTGCGCCAGCAGCTCGCCGCCGGACAGCCCGGCCCCGAAGGCTCGGGAATGAAGCTCGCGTTTGCCGGTTTGGCCCAGCAGATTTCGGGTTTCGACCTCGAGTTGCACGGCGAAGCCGGTCTGCGTTACGACGACTGGACGCTGCGTCGACCGGATTCCGTCGACTTCACCGGGCGTGAACCCGGATACCGGTACCTGCGAGCCAAGGGCAATTCGATCGAGGGCGGAACGTCGGAGATCCTGCGCAACGTCATCGCAGAACGTGTACTCGGCTTGCCACCCGAGCATCGCGTCGACAAGGACATCGCCTGGAAGGACCTACCCCGATGAGCGCAGATCTGCTGTACTCCGAGACCGAACAAGATCTGCGAGCCAGCGTCAGACGACTGCTGAGCGAGCGGGCCGGCGCCGACACCGTGGTCACGGCGTACGACGACGTGTCCGCCGACTTCACCGGGCTGTGGAAGTCGCTGGCGTCGGAACTCGGTTTGGCGGGACTGCTGGTACCCGAGGAACTGGGCGGGGCTGGTGCGTCGACGCGTGAGGCGGCGGTCGTGATGGAGGAGATCGGACGTGCGGTCGCTCCCGTTCCGTTCTTCACCAGCGCGGTGCTGGCGACGACGGCGTTGCTGAAGGCCGGCGAGACCGAGGTGCTCGGTCAATTGGCAGCGGGGGATTCGACGGCTGCTCTGGTCGTCCCGTTGTCCACTGCACCAGGAACTTTCACACCTACTGTCGAGGTAACGGCGAGTGGACTCGTCGGCAGCGTCACGACGGTTGCCGGCGTCGCCGAGTCCGATGTTCTTGTTGTTCCGGTTGCCGGTGAGAGCGGCCTGGAGCTGCACACCGTTCGGATCGCCGACGCTACCGTCACGCCGGTTCTGTCCCTGGACATGACGCGCCGATTGGCGGACGTCGAGTTCTCGGGGTCGTCGTCGGTCCGGGTCGACAGCGGCAATGCGGCGCAGGCGGTTGAGGAAGCGTTGCTCTGCGGAAGCGCACTTCTGGCGTCCGAACAGTTCGCTGTGGCTCAGTGGTGCCTCGAAACGACTCTCGCGTATGTGAAGGAGCGCAAGCAGTTCGGCCGCGCGATCGGTTCGTACCAGGCGATCAAGCACCGCCTCGCCGATCTCTGGCTCGAAGTCAGTTCTTCGGGTGCGGCAGCACGATACGCGGCGGACACCTATGCACGCGGCGACGACGATGCGGGGATCGCAGCGACGGTGGCCCAGGCATTCTGCAGCGGCGTCGCTGTTCACGCTGCCGAGGAATGCGTCCAACTCCACGGTGGTATCGGAATGACGTGGGAGTATCCGGCGCACCTGTACCTCAAGCGGGCGAAGAGCGATCAGTTGTCGCTGGGAACCGCGTATCAGCATCGGGCACGTCTCGCCGAGTTGGTCGACCTCCCGATCTCGTCCTGAATTTCACCCACTATCTGTCTGGAGAATTGCTGTGAAGGCTTGGCGCGTCAACGAACTCGGTCAACCCCGCGATGTGCTCGCGTTGGAGGAGACCGCGGATCCCACCCCTAATGCGACGGAGATGTTGGTCAAGGTGCTGGCGGCTCCGGCCAACTTCCCCGACGTCCTCATGTGCCGGGGTGAGTACCAGATCAAGCCGCCGCTGCCCTTCACCCCCGGCGTCGAACTGTGTGGTGAAGTGGTCTCGGTCGGTGAATCGGTGACCAAGTTCGCGGTGGGGGACCGGGTGATCGGTAACCCGAGTCTGCCGTCCGGCGGATTCGCCGAGTACTCGGTACTGGATCAGAACAACACGTTCCCGGCGCCGTCGGCTCTCGACGACGCGGAAGCATCCGCTCTGAGCATCGGCTATCAGACAGCGTGGTTCGCTCTGCATCGTCGCACCCAACTGCTCGAGGGTGAGACGTTGTTGGTCCACGCCGCTGCGGGTGGTGTCGGTAGTGCGGCAGTGCAACTCGGCAAGGCGGCAGGCGCCAAGGTGATCGGTGTCGTCGGCGGCCCGGACAAGGCAGAGTACGCGCGCAAGCTGGGCGCAGACCTCGTGGTCGACCGTCACAGTGAGGACTTTGTGGCAGCGGTCAAGGAGTTCACCGGTGGTAAGGGCGCCGATGTCGTCTTCGATCCGGTCGGCGGTGACGCATACGCGAAGTCCACGAAGTGCATCGCCTTCGAGGGACGGATCGTCATCATCGGTTTCGCGGGTGGGACGATTCCGCAGCCGGCACTCAATCATGCTCTCATCAAGAACTATTCGATCATCGGTCTGCACTGGGGGCTGTACAAGGCCTACAACCAGCAGGCCATCGACGATTGCCACGTCGAGCTCACCAGGCTCGCCGATGCCGGTCTGGTCAAACCCCTGATCAGTGAGCGGCTGTCGTTGACGGACGTGGCCGACGGTATCGGCCGCCTCGGCGACGGCACCACTGTCGGTCGTGTCGTGTTCCAGCCCTGATCCTCTGCTGTGCGCCTTTATTGACCCCGGCGGTTAATAAAGGCGCACAGCACTTCGTGTTCGACGAAAGGTTTCCCCGATGAGGCAAGCTGTCATCGTTTCCACCGCCCGTACCCCGATCGGTAAGGCGTACCGCGGCGCGTTCAACAACACTCAGGCTCAAGAGCTTGCTGCACATGCCATTTCGAATGCAGTTCAGCGCGCGGGCCTCGAGGGCGGCGAGGTCGAGGACGTCATTCTCGGCGCCGCGTTGCAGCAGGGATCTTCCGGCGGCAACGTCGCACGGCAAGCGGTGCTGCGGGCGGGGCTTCCGGACTCGGTTTCAGGAATGACGATCGATCGCCAGTGCTCGTCCGGGCTCATGGCCATCGCGACCGCAGCAAAGCAGATCGTGGACGACGGAATGCAGATCGCGGTCGGCGGCGGAGTCGAATCGATCTCGTTGGTCCAGAACGATCATATGAACAACTTCCGCGCGGCTGATCCGTGGCTGAAGGAAAACAAGCCGTCGATCTACATGCCGATGCTGCACACGGCCGAGATCGTCGCCGAGCGCTACGGAGTGACCCGCGAGCAGCAGGACGAGTTCGCGCTCGTCTCGCAGCAGCGGACCGCAGCAGCTCAGAACGCAGGTCGGTTCGATCTCGAAATCGTCCCGCTGCCCTCGATCAAGCAGGTGCAGGACAAGGAGACGGGTGAGATCCGCAGCGAGTCCGTGACGCTGACCCGGGACGAAGGCAACCGCCCTTCCACCACGTTGGAAGGGCTGTCGAGTCTGCGACCGGTTCTGGCCGACGGGACTGTCAGTGCGCATTCCTCCATCACTGCGGGCAACTCGTCTCAGCTCTCCGACGGCGCTTCGGCGTCGGTGCTGATGGAGGCAGGCGAGGCGGAACGCCGTGGGTTGGTTCCTCTCGGTATCTACCGTGGCATGGCTGTCGCGGGTTGCGCTCCCGACGAGATGGGCATCGGACCGGTGTTCGCGATTCCCCGTCTGCTGGATCTTCACGGACTGAAGGTCGACGACATCGATCTCTGGGAACTCAACGAGGCCTTCGCCTCTCAGGCCCTGTACTGCCGCGACAAGCTCGGGATCGATCCCGAGAAGTACAACGTCGACGGCGGCGGTATCTCCGTCGGCCATCCGTACGGAATGACGGGTGCTCGTCTGGTCGGCCATGCTCTTCTTGAAGGAAAACGGCGCGGAGCCAAGCTCGTGGTGGTGACCATGTGCATCGGCGGCGGCATGGGTGCTGCCGGGCTTTTCGAGGTCGCATGAGCTTGATCGAGGGACTGTTCGACGTCAGTGGCAAGACCGTTGTGGTCACCGGTGGATCACGCGGCATCGGATACATGATCGCTCGTGGATTTGTCGAAGGCGGAGCGACGGTCGTCATTTCGGCCCGAAAAGCCGAAGCCTGTGACGAAGCCGCGCGAGAGCTTTCGGAGTTCGGCACCTGCATCTCGCATCCGGCCGATCTGTCCACGGACGAGGGGATCGAGAGCCTCGCTGCGAAGGTCGCCGAGATTTCGCCGACGCTCGACGTACTGGTCAACAACGCCGGTGCCACGTGGGGAGCTCCCGTCGACGATTTTCCGGCTGCCGGCTTCGACAAGATTTTCGACATCAATGTCAAGGCAATCTTCCTCTTGACACAGAAGCTGTTGCCGCAGTTGCGTTCTGCGGCCACTGCGGAAGATCCCGCGCGCGTGATCAATATCGGATCGATCGACGGACTCGTGGTGTCGGGTTCGGAGAACTTCTCGTACGGAGCCAGTAAGGCTGCGGTGCACATGTTGACGCGCAAGCTCGCGGCAACGCTTGCGGGGGAACAGATCACGGTCAATGCCATTGCGCCGGGCCCGTTCCCGTCGAAGATGATGGCATTCCTCCTCGAGGACGAGCAGAGTGCAAAGGCTGTGGCGGACTCGGTCCCGTTGGGCCGGGTCGGAACTCCCCAGGATGCTGCAGGTCTTGCCATCTTCCTTGCTTCACGTGCCGGGGCTTACCTGACCGGCGCGGTGATTCCACTCGACGGCGGTGCGAGCGGAGCGCGCTGACCTACTGATTGATCTCCTCTGTCCGAAAAGGCCTGAAAGTCCGAACTGCTATGACTTTCAGGCCTTTTCGTGCCTTTGTCTGATTGGGTTATCTGTGACTGCGGTTGCTAAATTGTCCGAGGTTCGGGGGGAACGACGACGACAACACCAACAATCCCGGCCTTGGGGGAGTCATGTTTCGCGCGGGGAGATCGTTGGGGGTGTTCGGGGTAGTTGCTGCTTTGGCGACTGCTGCAGTCACGGCGGTGGCTTCGCCGGCGACGGCAGCTCCGGGATGCGTCGGAGTGAGTGGTGTCGGCAGTAGCGGAGGGCCGGCCAATGCGGCGCCGTGGCTCAACGGCAACACCGGAGGGTTGCCGGGCCTGTCCGGGCGTACTACCGCGATCGAAAAAGTTACCGGGACATACAGTCTCAACAAGACGGTCGATCGCTTCAATGTTCTGGGCACGGATCTGGGCATCATGTGGGACAACGGTGCCGGTCAGATTCTGACCGCTTTCGGTGACACCACCGGGCTCAGTCGCAACCCCGCCTGCGACGGTTTGGTGGGCGAGTGGCGAAGCAATGTACTCTTCCGCAGCTCGGATCGGGTGCTGGCCGACGGTATGCGCATCGACAGTGCGCCGATGGACGGCGCCGGTCAGGCAAGCGAGGTCATCGCCGGTCTGAAGGTTCCGGGCGTCGAGGCGTCCAGTATCCCCACCAGCGGCATTGCGATGAACGGTGTGCAGTATCTGAGCTACATGTCGGTGCGTAGCTGGGGCGAGGCCGGGCAGTGGAGCACGAACTACTCACAGATTGCCACTTCCTCGGACAACGGCGAAACGTGGACCACGCATCCGGAAACGCTGCGCCCCAACATCGGTGGTGTTCTTCCCGCCGGTGTCGGTCCTGTTGCCGGTAGTGAGAACTTTCAGATGAGCTCGATGGTGAAGGACGGCGGGTTCGTCTACAACTACGGAACCCCCGCGGGACGATCCGGCGAGGTTCGACTTTCTCGCGTGCGCGAGGATTCGATCCTCGATCTTTCCGCCTACGAGTACTGGAACGGAAACGGCTGGATCCGCGCCGATCCCGCTGCGGCCGTACCCGTCATGGACGGCCGCATCGGTGAGGTCTCCGTTCAGTACAACGAGTTCCTCGGCAAGTTCGTCGCGATGTACGCCGACGCGTTCAGTTCGATCGTGATGCGAACCGCTCCCAGTCCGGTCGGTCCGTGGACGGCACCGGAAACACTGGTCAATCTGGTCGAGGTTCCCGGTATCTACGCTGCATACATCCACCCGTGGTCCAGTGGTTCGGATCTGTATTTCCTTGCCACCACGTGGGCCGACTACAACGTCATGTTGATGCGTACGACGCTCGTTCGCTGATCCGACTCACGCTTGCGTTTGCTGGAGATACACGATCTCCTCGGTGATCGGCGCGTCGTCGTCGGCTTCTGTCGGCGGTTCTTGTCGCCGTCGCCACCAGATGGTGAACAGGACGGCTCCGATCACCAAGGCAGCCAGAGCGATTACCGCCACCCAGAATTTCGGGCCGTAGTATCCGACAAGGACCATGCGCATGGCGTTGCGCGCCCACGTGAGTGGCATCAGAGCGTGCAGCCACTGCAGCACCGTCGGCATCTGTTCGATGGGGTACACCGCGCCGAAGGCGAAGATCTGAATCATCAAGGCACCCAAAGCGATGAAGGTTCCGTTGACGGCTCCGAACACAACGGTGAAGAGCCTGCCCGAGCTGACCGCGGCGGCACCCACCAGGATCATCACTGCGATCATCGCCAGAACACTAGGTGGTTCGACGTTTGCCACGGTCAGTGACACCACCGACAACACGAGCGCCGCGACCAAGGTGACCAGGGCGGGAATGCGGTAGCGGCGCAGCCCCTCACGCACCACGCTGGTGTGCGAGTTCAGTGAACGTCCGCGTCGTGGACGGACGACGAACCACGTGAGAATTCCGCACAGGAACAGTGCCACCGAGATCACGGCAGGGACGGCTCCCGGCCCGAAACCGGCTGCGGGATAGTTGTTCCGCGCATCGACGGCAACCGGGGAAGAGAGCAGATTGGCCGTGGTGGCGCGCTCGTCGTCCGAGAACTGCGGCACCTGGGCGGCACCGTCGGACAAACCGGTGGCGAGTTCCGCGCTACCCGCGTCGAGCTCGCCGACGCCCGCCGCGAGCTGGCCGAGGCCGTCACGGAGCGCAATACTTCCGGTATCCAACTGCCCGAGGCCGGTGGAGAGTTCCTGAGTGCCGGTGGCGAGTTGGCCTGCGCCGTCGGACAGTTGGCCTAGCCCCGTGTTGAGTTCACCCGCACCGGCCGCCGCGGCAAGAAGCCCGCCACGGTAGTCGCTGCTCGGATCGGTGAGCTGCCGCGAGATCTCCCGCGCACCGTCGCGAAGCTGACCGAGCTGACCGATCACGTCGTCGTCCGACGGTTGCGCGGTCAGGGAGGCCCGCAGTCCACCCAGGGCCTCGACGAGTCCGGCGGAGACCGGATCGGCCGAGTTTCGAAGCATCGACGTGAGGGCGTCGATCTGACCGACGACGGCGTCCGAGGACCCCGCGAGGTCGAGTACCGGGGTGGTGACCATGTCGACCACTTCGCTGATCTGACGGGCTCCAGCGCCGAGTTCGTCGGTTCCCCCGACCAACTGGTTGAGTCCGCTGCTCAGCTCGCCCGAGCCTGCAGCAGCTTCGTTCGCTCCAGCAGCCAGCTCGCTGGCTCCGGCGGCCAGCTCCTTGCCGCCCTGATTTGCTTCGCCCATGCCGGTGGCGAGTTCCTTGCTTCCGGCGTAGAGCTCGTTGGTTCCGGCAAGCGCTTCGGAGGATCCGTCGGACAGCTGTTGCGCGCCAGCGGCTGCTTCACCGAATCCTGTTCCGAGTTCACCCAACCCGACCAGCACCTGGTCGATGGACTGCTCGCCGATCGACTCGGAGACCGCCGAGCGCACCTGAGCGATGATGCTTTCACCGACCGGGCCGGCGACCAGACTGTTGTAATCGTTGTACAAGACGTCGAGTTCGGCCTTGCGGCCCGAACCCGATGCGGCACTGGCCACATCCGCGCTGAAAGTCTTCGGAATGACGACCGAGAAGTAAAAGGTGCCGTCGTTGACGCCGTCGGCGGCTTCCTGTTCCGAGACGACCTTCCATGCAACGTCTCCGCTCTCGACGAGCGCGGCAACAACTTCATCGCCGGCTTGCAGACGTGTTCCGTCGAGTTCTGTGCCGGCATCGGCGTTGACGATGGCGACGGGCAAGCGGTTGACCGTGTCGCCCGGATCCCACAGTGCCCACATGTAGAACGCCGCAATCGACAGCGGTGCGATGACGAGGACAGCGAGAACCGTCCGGATGATGTGCGTACGTCGCGTCGTGGCCGCGTTGTCGACTACGGGTTGTGGCGCCATGTGGAGCTCTCTTCTCGTGGACCGAAGCAGTTGTGGCACGAAAGGAAGCCACCAAAACTGCTGGACATACGTCCAGCTCGGTCACGATACAAAGCTAACGGCCATCCTGTGACCGTTTTCGAAGAATTGGGCGTTATCGGCCGCCGTGCTCTGCCTCGATCTTTGCCCACTCCCACCCTCGGAAGTTGGCCAGACGAAGTTCCTCTGCTTCGTCGAAGGTGTACCACTCGGTGCTCGGCGCATCAGGGAGAGTGCCGCGCAAGTATTCGCCCAGGTAGTGAAGTGGGCCTTCCCAGCCGGTTCCGACGCCGTAGCAGCCGGTGTCCGGGTCGTTGCGGAAGACATCGGCTACGGAGGCGTGCTCCAACTCGAGCCAGGTGGTGTCTAGGCCGTCGGCAGTCAGCCGGATCTCGACCTGATCGCTGTATCCACGATCGCCGGGCGGTGTCCACTGCAGTCGCAGCAGGTGTGGGGCGTCGCAGGCCAGGATCTCGCCACTTGCCTGGCCTTCGAAGGCGTAAGAGCCGCCTACCTGGAAGTCTCCGCTCACCGGGAGGAAGAAGCGGTTGACGCGGTCAGGGTTTGTGATGGCGTCCCAGACGTCGTCGACCGACGCGTTGTAGCGGCGCTTGAGTACGGCAGTTCGAGCCGAACCTTCTGCGATGTCGCGGTTACCCATGCTCCGCTCCACCGCGGTGAGGCTGGTGTCCTGGTTCGCGATCTCGGTCATTGTGAGTCTCCTTCGTCGGAAGAATTCGATTGTGAAGATTTGCTCCGCTTCGAGCCGCGTCGTTTCCCGCGTGCGAGTTCTGTGGCCAATGCGTCGAGAGGGCCGCTCCAGAACTGCCGGAATCCGTCGAGCCATTGGTCCACTTCTTGCAATGGCGCGGGCTCGACGGCATAGAGACGCCTGGTGCCTTCGCAGCGGACGGTGGCGAATCCGTTTTCTCGGAGTACTCGCAGGTGTCCGGACGCGGTCGGTTGCGAGATTCCGAACTCCGCTGCCACGACTTCGGCGATCTGCCCCGCCGAGCGCTCGCCGCCGGACAGGAGTTCCATGATTCGTCGCCGCACTGGGTCTCCGAGAACGTCGAATGCATGCACCAGTCATTTATATCGGCAATGGCCAATATAGGCAAGCGCCGAAACTTGTCCCCGGACTAGGTCAGTCCGAGAGCGCGAACTCGTCGGCGTCGAAAAGTTCGCCGATCAGCCCGCCGAGATGGCGTCGATGTTCGGCTGACAGCGTCGCTGCCGCCTCGGCATCGTGGTCTGCGCACAGCTTGATCAGCCTGTTGTGATGATCGACGGAGTCCTGGCTCCCGAGGAGGCTCGAGAACTTGCGGTAGTAGATGCGGTGAATTTGTGGGTGAACCTGGTGAATCAGCTTCTTCAACAGCGGATTTGCCGCAGCATCGATGATGACGCTGTGTAGGCGATCGTCTGCGGTCAGGGCTCGGCCTATGTCGTTTTGCTTGACGGCAGCGGCGAAGTCTTTGTTGGCGGAGCGCATCGCCCCAATCATCTCGTCGGTGAGGTTCGGTACAGCGGTGACGACGGCCAGTTGGTCGAGAGCTTCGATGACTGCGAGTGTTGCCTCGACGTCGCCGCGGTCGAGGGTGGTGATGCGCGTGTACGCACCGGGTTTCGCTTCCACGAGTCCGGTGTCGACCAGCCTTGCGAGCGCTTCGCGGACCGGAGTTCTGCTCAGTCCCAGATACTCGGCGAGTTCGCTGTCCTTGATCTTCGAGCCCGGCGCCAGTTCACCGGTGACGATCGCCTCGCGAATGCGTTCGAGAGCGATGTCGCTCATTCGTGCTCGCTCAACCGGTTTACCGCCACGCAACATACTGGATATCGTACTCGGCAGCCTCCCTACTGCAGGCAGCCCGAAACGACCATCGAAGGGTGTCTCCGGGCATCCGCAACCCGCCGGAGCAGAGCGCGGGCGAGAATTGTTGCCGGATCGATGATCTGACAGGTTGTGGCGTCGGCGGGCAGTCCGAGCGGAATCTCGGTGCATCCGGCCACGACGACCTGCGCGCCCGCTTCGACGAGAAGATCAGCGGCCCTGACGAGCTTGTCGGTGGTCTCGTCTCCGACGTTGCCGCTCTTGATTGCTCGGATCGCCGGCATCACCAGTTCGTCCTGGATCGCAGGTCCTGGCACCAGGACGTCGATCGAGTATTCCGACAGCCATTGTTGATACAACCCGGTGCGGACCGTCCCCGTGGTGGCCAATAGTCCGACGGATGTGACGGCGGGTGAGAGCGTCCGGATGTGCCGAGCGACTTCGTCGATCATGTGGACTACGGGAAGTCCCAGTTGGGACGAGATGGCGGGCAGGAAGGCGTGGGCGGTATTGCATGGGATGGCGAGCGTCGTCGCGCCCGACTCTCGGAGAACGCGCGCACCGCGGATCAGCCACGGAGTGGGGTCAGGGCCGTTCTCGGTGAGTGCCAATGTCCGGTCGGGAACGGTGGGATCGGCCCAGATGACAACTTTGGGGTGCTCCTGATCCGTCGAACCTGGTGTCAGCGCAACGAGTTTGGAGTAGAAGTCAGCAGTAGCGGCGGGCCCCATGCCTCCGAGTATTCCGATGACAGGTTCGCTCATGGCCGCCGGAGAGTTGGCGCTCTGCACCTTCATGTTGCAATCCAACCTTTCGCATCCAATATATTGGATACTCGTAATGTTGACTACAGTGAAGGAGATCGGAGGTAGTTGTCAAGTAAGGCGCAGCGTTCCCGGAATTGCCAAGTTCGAAAACTCAGTCGATCAGCAAGGGTTCGGTTCGCCGATCTTCACGGCCGAGAGCACGGCTTCGATTTCCCCGAAAGGACTTCCGGCAGAGGGTGTCTGATCGACAACAATCCAGTTGGAATCGACCAGTTGGCGTCGACCAGCGCCAGTTGCGTCAGCACTTCTGGAGAAGAAGACTCCGGCCGACTGAATGGTGTCCTGCGCGTCTTGAAGATTCATGCACACGACGTTGGGCATGATCGCGGGAGCTGCAGCGGGCGTCACTTCCGCGGCGACTGGGGTCGTGGCCAGTGGAGAATTCGTCGTACCGGCCACCGAGGTGGTCAATGGAGCCTGAGTCGTCGTGGGTTGAGTTGTCGAGGTTGCAGTGGTGGTCGCGGTGGATGTTGATTCGGCCTCGCTGTCGGTGCTTGTTCCTGAGCACGCGGCAAGTGACGCCAAGGCGAATGCGCTGAGTCCGATGCGAACGGCAGTTGAGGACGGGCGAATCGATGTCGAAAAGAGGTGTGGTGCGCGCACAGACGTTCCTTGTCAGTAAAGGGGCGATGAAAGCGGAGATTCGAGCGCAGAGCACATCCGACGCCGTCGATGTGCCTTATGTCGAATAGAACCATAGGCTTTCGGCACCGGATTCGAGAGGAATTGCCTACATGCATTTTCTGGAACTACGACACGCGCAGTGCGAACCCCCAGCGGCGTATTCGCCCGTCCTGGAGAGCTACGGAGATGTGCAGACCGTTCTTCTGGGAACCGACCCGCTTCCTGATCACCGACGGTTCGACGCCGTGATCGTGATGGGTGGGCCGATGGGCGTCGGCGATCAAGGCGAGGTCGAGTGGCTGACGTCCGAGATCGAGTACATTCGCGATCTGGTCGAGAACGACGTCCCGGTGTGGGGAGTGTGTCTGGGTTCGCAATTGCTCGCCGCAGCGCTGGGGGCTCGCGTCTATACGGGCGCAGTGCCCGAAGTCGGAGTCGAGGAGATCACCTTGACAGCCGAGGGGCGGCAAGATTCGGTGTGGGGAGGCCTTCCCTTTACTTTTCCTGCGATGCAATGGCATTCGGACACTTTCGATATCCCGAATGGCGCGGTGCGGCTCGCCGGTTCTGCCAAGTTTCCGAATCAAGTATTCCGGTACAAGCAGAGCTACGCCGTTCAGTTTCACCTCGAAGCGTCGTCCGAGGTGGCGCGTGAATGGATGGAACTGGCCGAGTACCGCGATTCGCTGCATGCTTCGTTGGGAGTGGACGGTCCGCGCATCTTCATGGAGCAGTTGGGTGCTGCCGAGTCGCAGGGGCTCGAGATTGCCGCAGCCGTGATGGAGAAGTGGTTGAAATCGATCTCTGTTGAATAAGGCCGTTTTGTCCTGATTGACCGATTTACCTGTTACCTTGTGTTGTCGTGGGTGGATGAACCGATCCGGTCGAGCAAGACACCTCGTAGAGTCCGGATCTCCCCCGCGAAAGGGGAGCGATGCGCCGGATGCGGAAGATATCGACAGCAGCAGTGACGTGTGTACTCGCGTCGACCGCGGTCTTGGGGGCGACCCAGGCTCATGCATCCCCGTGGGATTGCAACGTCACCGGCAGCTTGGATCAATCAGGTGGGCCGACCAATCCGATTCCCTGGCTCAACGGAACGGACGGGAAACTTCCGGAATTGCAGGGCCGCACCTCGGCGGTCGAGTACATCACGGGCGCGCTCAGCCCCAACCAAACCGTCGAGCGTTTCAATGTTCTCGGCACGGATCTCGGCATCATGTGGGACAACGGCGCAGGTCAGGTCCTGACAGCCTTCGGTGACACCGTCGGCATCGGATCTGACCCCCTGTGTTCCGGGGTGGTCGGTGACTGGCGCAGCAACGTCCTGTTCCGTAGCTCGGACGGAAATCTGTCCGACGGCATGAACATCGACTCCTCGCCGACCGACCGGCCGAATCACTCGCGCGAGATCATCGGAAGTCTGAAAGTCACCGGTGTCGAAACCAGCAGCATTCCGACGACGGGTATCTCGGTGGGTGGCGTTCAATACGTCAATTACATGTCGATCCGCTCGTGGGGAGGGTCGGGCGAGTGGGTCACCAACTTCTCGCAGATCGCGTCCTCGCACGACAACGGTGAGACCTGGCAGGTCGAACCGGCCTCGTCCCGGCCCAATCTGCCGTTGACGGGTAACGACAACTTCCAGATGGGTTCCTTTGTCAAAGACGGTGGTTACGTCTACAACTTCGGTACCCCCGCGGGACGTTTCGGCGAGGGGCGCCTTTCGCGGGTCAAGGAAGCCTCCATCGCGGACGTCGCGGCGTACGAATACTGGGACGGAAAAGCATGGGTCCCCAACAATCCCGCTGCCGCTGCAGTAGTTCTCGACGGGGATGTCAGCGAACTGTCGGTGCAGTACAACAACTATCTCGGCAAGTTCGTCGCGATGTACTCCAACGAGTGGGGAGCGCTGGTGCTGCGGACGGCGTCGGATCTGACCGGCCCGTGGAGTGCACCCGACGTAGTGATCGGCACCGACGAGGTTCCGGGCCTCTACGGCGCGTACATGCACCCCTGGTCGCAGGGGCAGGACCTCTACTTTCTCGCCACCACCTGGTCCGACTACAACGTGATGCTCATGAAGACCACGCTGAACCAGTGAAGCGGATGGTTATCGTTGAACGGTGAGCACCACCGACAGCGCGCTACTGATCACCGCCCTTCGCGATGTATTGGTAGGGCCGCTACCCGAAATCGGCCGACGATTTTCGACGTTGATCGCGGACATGGCGCCGCACATTTCCCTGGTGATCTTCACCCGTGAATGCACCGGTAGGCCGCGCAAGGTCGCTGGGGATCCAGCCGTCGTCGATCGTGTGACCATCGCCGAACTCGACCGTATCCGTACGGATCTCACTGTCGGACAGATCTTTCGGGGAAAATGCGCTATCGCCGGCCGGGACCGTGAAGTACTTGCGATGCTTGATCGAACCGATACGCTTCTCGTTTTGACACCGCACCCCGTACCGGTGAAGACAGCATCCCTCGAATTGATCCAGGCACTGTTCGCGGTGACTGCAACCGGAATTCAGCTCCAGGTGCGGAACGCGAGCCCGGCATACCTGGCCGAATCGCGGGCAGCGTCATCCGAGCGAGCACGCACCGTCGCGGAGATGACCGAGGTGCATGCGGCCACCCTCGAGACGATGCTGGCGACGCTGCGCTCGGCGGATCTCGACGACACACGTGCGCGAACCTCGGCAAGGGAGACTGCGGCCTCGGCTCTGATCGGCCTGCGTTCAGCCGTTGACGTGCACCGCGAGTTGGCCGAGGAGTCGACCACCACGGCTTTTGCCCGGATGCGTGGGGAATTGCGTTCGCTGCTCAAGCATCGGGAAATCGCATTGGAGTTGGTGGAGCCGCCCGTCGACGGGCGTGGGTTACCCGGCGAAGTGGCGCACGGCGCCCGCGCGGTCGTCCGCGGCGCGGTGCTGGCATTGTCGGATCAGCAGACGCTCTCGCGAATCCGGGTGGCCTGGACGCTCGACGCGGCTTCACTCTCGATCGACATTCGCGACGACGGCGGTGGTGAAGCCGACGTGGTTGACGTGGAACGCCAATTACGTTCGAGGGTAGAGACTTTGGGTGGAACCGTCGAATCCGAGTCGACGCCCGGGTGGGGGAACCGGATCAGCGCAACCATCCCGCTCGACGCCCCCGTCGCCCTACCGAACCGCGACGTCCTCACCGAACTGGCTCCGCGGGAGTTCGAGGTACTCGAGCATCTGGTGGCCGGACGACGAAACAAGGCGATCTCGGAGCGCCTCGGCGTCAGCGAGAGCACAGTCAAGTTTCATGTTGCCGGGGTCCTGCGGAAATTGGGCGTCGAGAGTCGGGGTGCGGCGGCCGCCGCGGGCGCGGAGGCCGGCGTGAAGCCTGCACCCTAGTCCTTTCGGCCAGGTCGGTCAGTCAGTTCGACCAGGGTTGCGGGCACCTGCTTCGGGCTAACCTTTGAACGAGTGCACATATCGCAATGTGAAAACACGGCGCCATGTGACGACACGTCCTCAATCGCACGAAGCCAGGAGCAAAGCCATGCCACAGCAGGTACGCGGCGTCATCGCCCGATCCAAGGGTGCCCCCGTCGAAATCGTCCCCATCACGATTCCCGATCCCGGTGCCAACGAGGTAGTGGTCGCCATTGCAGCGTGCGGTGTGTGCCACACCGACCTGACCTACCGCGACGGCGGAATCAACGACGAGTACCCGTTCCTGCTCGGACACGAGGCGTCGGGCATCGTCGAGAGCGTCGGCCCCGGTGTCACTCACGTCGAGGTGGGCGACTTCGTCGTCCTCAACTGGCGTGCAGTCTGCGGGCAGTGTCGTGCGTGTAAGCGTGGCCGCCCGCAGTACTGCTTCGACACGTTCAACGCCGAGCAGAAGATGACGCTCGAAGACGGTACCGAACTGACGCCGGCACTCGGTATCGGCGCATTCGCAGACAAGACGCTGGTTCACGAAGGCCAGTGCACCAAGGTCGACGCCTCGGCCGATCCGGCTGTGGTCGGACTGCTCGGTTGCGGTGTCATGGCCGGCATGGGTGCCGCGATGAACACCGGCAACGTCGGACGCGGTGATTCAGTGGCCGTGATCGGGTGTGGTGGTGTCGGCGACGCAGCGATCATGGGTTCACGCCTGGCCGGTGCCAATACCATCATCGCCATCGACCGGGATCCGCGAAAGCTGGAGTGGGCGACGGAACTTGGTGCCACGCACACGATCAATGCCACCGAGGTCGACGACGTCGTCGAGGCAGTCCAGGAGCTGACCGGAGGTTTCGGTGCCGACGTGGTTGTCGACGCAGTCGGTCGCCCGGAGACCTGGAAGCAGGCGTTCTACGCCCGCGACCTCGCGGGAACTGTAGTGCTGGTGGGTGTTCCGACGCCGGACATGAAGCTGGAAATGCCGCTGGTGGACTTCTTCTCGCGCGGCGGAGCCCTCAAGTCGTCGTGGTACGGCGATTGCCTGCCCGAGCGTGACTTCCCCGTTCTGGTCGACCTGTACCAGCAGGGGCGTCTGCCGCTCGAGAAGTTCGTCAGTGAGCGCATCAAGCTCGACGAGGTGGAGAAGGCCTTCGAGACGATGCACCGCGGCGAGGTCCTTCGTTCGGTGGTGGTCCTGTGACATTGCGTGTCGATCGCGTCGTCACCTCGGGCACGTTCAGCCTCGACGGCGGAACGTGGGACGTCGACAACAACATCTGGCTGATCGGTGACGACAACGAAGTGGTGATCGTCGACGCAGCTCACACCGCGCAGCCGATCATCGACGCTGTCGGTGGACGCAAGGTGATCGGAATCGTCTGCACCCACGGCCACAACGATCACGTCACCGTTGCGCCGGAGCTGGCCGAGAAACTCGACGCTCCTATCTACCTGAACCCGGCCGACGATGTCCTCTGGGAGATGACTCACCCCGGGGTGAGGCATCTGAGCTTGGAAGATGATCAGCGTATTGCTGTGGCGGGCACGGATATTCTGGCAATCCACACACCCGGTCATTCGCCGGGGTCGACCTGCCTCTACCTGCCGGAGGCCGGCGAATTGTTCAGCGGCGACACCTTGTTCTCCGGTGGTCCCGGGGCAACCGGGCGGTCGTACTCCGATTTCCCGACCATCATCGGATCGATTCGCGACAAGCTTTTCGCGCTCCCCGCCGAGACCAAGGTCCACACCGGTCACGGCGACGGGACCACGATCGGCACTGAGGCGCCGCATCTCGAAGAATGGATCCGCGCCGGTTCCTGATGTGATCGGAACAAAGTGGGGACGCCGGTACCGGCGTCCCCACTTTTGTCACAATGCTGATGCCCAACCGGCGGTGTCGTTCTCACCCGGGATCGCCATCAGGCCGTGCCACAGTTCGAGGATCTCGAACCATTCTGTCTCGGATCGGCTGAGGGGACGTACAGATTCGTAGCCGGCGCGGAGGCTCTGCCGTACCGCGATCGGTGTCGGTCGCCAATCGGTGAACAGGGTGCCCAGATAGACGCTTGCCTTGGCCAGGTCGCTCACCCGGTGGTCGATCACCACGTCGTCGAAGTCGAGTACTCCGGTGGTCCGAGAGTTTCGAGTCAAGATGTTGGCTGCACGGAAGTCGTTGTGTACCAGTTGTGTTTGGTCATCTAGCTCGGACGCACGCGCAAGGAGGTCCACGAGCCTACGCGTTGCCTCAGGCGCGAACCCGCGGTCGAAATTCTCGAGCCAACCACCGATGCGCTCCATCAACCCGGTGCTGCGCGACGAGAAAACCGATCCGTCGACATGGGTGGCGCCGAGCGTTCGGTGTATTTCTGCCAGACATGCTCCTGCCGAACGGACCGCCGCGTGGTCCTGCACGTCCAACCAATCTCCCGCCAACTCCGGCAGTACGGTGTATGACACTGCGCACGAAGGCCCTTCCAGTGTTTCCCGGTCCAATCCGTTCAGGGAAGTGATTGGCGACGGAACGGGCGCACCCTGCCCGGCGAGTGCGCTCAGCAGGCGCGTCGACGCCTCCAGGTTCACGAAGCGCTCTGTGGCGCGCGACCACTTCACCACCAGCCCACCTCGGTCGCTCGCAACCCACACAATCGCGTTCTGGTCACTGATCGCCATTCGCGAGCACTCGAGGGCCGTCAACCCCCAAGTCTGCTCGAGTACCGCCGAGACCCAATGGGTGGCTGCGCCAAAGCTGTTGAATCCGAATCGCTCCTCCAGAGCGGCTTCCGGCTCCACCGACTCCCAGAGCATGGACAACCCGAGTGGCAACATGCTGTCCGACTTTAGTGGGATGAACACAGTCATCTCATGCGTCAGGAGCAGGTTTGCCCGATTGTGTAGCTGCGTTTTCGAGCATCTCGATTCGGTTGTTGAGCCGCTCGATCGTCATACGCACACTCCAGATGAGTTCGACGAGGCTTTCCTGCATGACGGGGATGCCCATGATGTCCGACAACTGGCGCCACAGCGCCATAGTCGACTTTCGATGGGAATCGTATGTGACTTGTAGCGCCGCCAACTGCACCTCTGCGGGTACTTGATCCTTGACATGCGAACCGAAGGGTGGGGGTTCCTGGTCAACCCACGGCGACCATCGCGATTGGACTTCTGCCTCCGTCATCTTGGACAGTCTTTCCAGTATCTCGCGGCATGCGGCGGGTGAGGAGAACACCGTTTCGAGGCATCGGTGGTAGTCCGGGGGTTGCATTTGCTTGTGTTCCGACATTGATCAGCGCTCCGCGTACTCCGTCCGGAGACGAAGGTTACGAGAGTACACCGAATCGGCCTTGGCGACAGCTGCAGTTCAGCCGCCTTGACTCAGTTCGCTGAAGATCAGGTTGGTCTGGGTATTGGCGATAGCCGGATCGTTGAGGTGTGCGCTGACGAAATCGCGAAGCCGAGTGGGGGATTCACACGACACGTGCACCAGGAGATCACGGTCCCCACTCATCAGGAACACTCGCTGAACGGAATCCAGTCCGCTCAGGTGCTCGGCAATTTCCGTCATCCGGCTCCTGGCGTGGGAGTGAATCAGAATCGACACCATCGCCGAGATCTCGAG
This sequence comes from Rhodococcus sp. IEGM 1318, assembly GCF_033142465.1. Taxonomy (NCBI): domain Bacteria; kingdom Bacillati; phylum Actinomycetota; class Actinomycetes; order Mycobacteriales; family Nocardiaceae; genus Rhodococcus; species Rhodococcus sp. IEGM 1318. Next base: position 624,887 of record NZ_JAWLSC010000002.1, on the reverse strand, counting down.
GCCGAGTAGCTCGAGGTCGATGTCTGCATGAAACCCCTTGATGACGCCCGATTCGCGTAGAGCGCGCATCCGCGCCAGAGCGGTCGACGGCGCTATCCCGACCTTCTCTGCGAGTGCATTGTTGGGGATGCGCGCATCCCGGACGAGTTCGCGGAGAATCGCTGTATCGACTTCGTCGAGCCGAACATGATTCGGCCGAGCTGCGGCAGCTGCCCGTTCGATCGCATTTATCATCCGATTTCTCCCTGCCGTCGCGAAAATATTCAGCATCTATTGACCGCGCCCGTCGATGATCCTAGCTTTTGCCAAACACATCGAATTATCAAACGGTCGAGATCGACACAGTCGACTGTTGCGACGAAGGGGTCTGGATGCTTCCGAGGATCGGCCGACACACGGGCGACGGACACATGGGCGACTGGGTGGCACGGTTGATCGACATCAGCCCGCCGATCTCCGAATCGACGCCCGTGTGGCCAGGCGATACCGCCTTCACCCGCGCTGTTACGTCAGACCTCGGCGGCAGTGACGCCGTCACCATCAACCGAATCACCACCACTCCTCATATCGGTGCTCACGCCGATGCGCCGGCGCACACCCGCATCGACGGTGCGCCCATCGGTTCTGTTCCCCTCGAGCCCTATCTCGGCGAAGCACTGGTGGTCGACATGACGGGCGTCGACGGTGCCGCATGCATCAGGCCCGTCGAAGAGACGGTGGAGCGACTCGGCGGCCATCTGCCGCAGCGGCTGATTCTGAGGACTTACCCGAAGTACCCGCGCGAGTGGGACAACGACTTCGCCGGCGTTTCTCCGGACCTGACTCACTGGTTCGCCGACCGCGGTGGAGTTCTGATCGGAATCGACGGCGCCTCGTTCGATCCGATGGACAGCAAGACCATGGACGGGCATCACGCGGCAAGCGATCGTGGCGTCGCGATCCTCGAAGGACTGTGCCTCGACGAGGTCGACGAAGGCTACTACGAGTTGATCGCACTGCCGCTGAAGTTCCTCGACCTCGATGCCAGCCCGGTACGCGCCGTGCTCCGGACTCTGCCTTCATCACTTTCAACGCCGACACATGCAGGAGAAGAATCGTCATGACATCGACAACCACCCTTTCGTTGGAAGACTGCGTCAAGGCCGACGCAGTGGATCCCCTGAGGGAGTTCCGCCGCGAGTTCGCGATTCCGGAGGGCGTTCTCTACTTCGACGGAAACTCGCTCGGCGCGCGTCCCATTGCCGCACAGGAATGCGCCGCGAGAGTGATCGGCGACGAGTGGGGCAACGGCTTGGTTCGCAGTTGGAACGAGGCTGGATGGTTCGACCTCCCGGTCCGCCTCGGTGACAAACTTGCCCCGTTGCTGGGAGCAGGTGAAGGCGAAGTGGTAGTGACGGATTCGACGTCGATCAACCTGTTCAAGGCATTGGCCTCCGCACTGTCCATCGCGGCTGCTCAGGATCCCAGCCGGAAGGTGATCGTCTCCGAGCGCGACAATTTCCCCACTGACCTCTACATTGCGGAGGGCATCATCTCGCTGCTCGATCAGGGATACGAACTACGCCTGATCGACCAACCGGGCGACCTCACCGAAGCTGTAGGACCAGACACCGCCGTAGTGATGTTGTCGCACGTCAATTACCGCACCGGAAACCTGTATGCGATGACGGAAGTCACTGCAGCAGTGCAGGAACGTGGCGCCCTCATGATCTGGGATCTCGCACACTCGGCCGGCGCCGTCACTGTCGATCTGAGCGGCGCCGACGCCGACTTCGCGGTCGGGTGTACGTACAAGTACCTCAATGGTGGTCCGGGTTCACCTGCATTCATCTGGGTCAACCGTCGCCATCAGAACACCGGAATCCAGCCGCTGTCCGGGTGGTGGGGGCACGCGCGACCGTTCGCGATGGAGTCGGCCTACGAACCGGGCGCAGGAATACGACGGTTTCTGAGTGGTACTCAACCAATCACGTCGTTGTCACTCGTCGAGTGTGGTCTCGACGTCATGCTCAAAGCTGACATGGCCGACATCCGGAGCAAGTCGCTCGCACTGGCCGATCTCTTCATCAACCTCGTCGAGGAGCATTGCGCTGCCTACGGTTTGGAGTTGATCACGCCGCGCGAGCACGAGCGTCGTGGCTCGCACGTGAGTTTTGTTCATCCCGAGGGCTATTCCATCATGAAGGCTCTCATCGCGCGGGGCGTCATCGGCGACTACCGCGAACCAGGAGTGCTGAGGTTCGGTATCACTCCGCTCTATCTCGGATACGCCGACGTGTGGAACGCCGTCGACGTGTTGCGAGACATCCTCGAGAACAAGTCCTGGGATCGCCCCGAATTCCGCGAGCGCGACGCAGTCACCTGATTCTTTCAAGTTTCCGCGGACCGGGAGGTACCGCCTTTCGCAAGGAGCTTTCATGAGTGATTTCAAAAACATTCAGCAGCGAGAATCAGGTCTCAAACGCGAACTCGGCCCCAAGCAGATGAGCATGATCGCGCTCGGCGGTGCAATCGGCACCGGACTCTTCCTCGGCAGTAAGTTCGCCATCGGATTTGCCGGCCCGAGCGTCATCATCAGTTACGCGATCGGCGGGTTGATCGCCCTGCTGCTGATGGGTGCCCTCGCCGAAATGACCGTCGCACATGCGACATCAGGTTCGTTCGGTGCGTACGCAGAGTTCTACGTCGGACCGTTGATCGGCTTCCTCGTTCGCTATCTCTACTGGTCTTGCATCGTCCTCGCGGTCGGTACCGAGGTCACCGCGATCGGTGAATACATGCAGTTCTGGTTCGCCGACGTACCGTCGTGGCTGTGGATCGTGTTGTTCTCCGGAGTGCTGATCGGCGTGAACATGTTCAACGTCAAGGCCTTCGGAACGATGGAGTACTGGTTTTCGACGATCAAGGTCTTCGCGATCGTGGCATTCATCGTGATGGCAGCGTACGTCGTGTTCGGTAGCGGGAACCCGGACTATGGATTCCACAACTACACGGCCGGTGGCGGATTCTTTCCGAATGGTTTGTCCGGCATGTGGTTTGCCGTGATCGTATCGATCTTCAGCTACTTGAGCATCGAGATGATCGCCATTGCGGCCGGTGAGGCGGAAAACCCCGCGGTGGCGGTGAAGAAGGCGTTCCGTGTGACGATCGTCCGGCTGTTCGTCTTCTACATCGCAACCCTTGCTTTGATTCTGGCAATTGCTCCGATGGACAAGATCTTGAGCGGCGGAAGCCCTTTCGTCACGGTGATGCAGGTCGTGAAGATTCCGGGCGCAGACAGTGTGTTGAACTTCGTGGTGATCATTGCCGCGCTGTCCGCGATGAACAGTCAGTTGTACGTGTCTTCGCGAATGATGTTCTCGCTCTCCCGTGCTGGTGACGCGCCGGCCGTTCTCGGCAAGGTCAGGGCCAACGGCTCACCGGTCAACGCCCTGTTGCTGTCGACATCGGGTATCGCCGTCGCCACAATCGTCTACGTGCTTTTTCCCGAGCATGCATTCACGTTGATGATCTCGTTGTCGATGTTCGGAGCGATGGCGACGTGGCTGCTGATCTTCCTGACGCACTGGTTCTTTCGCAAGCGGATGGCAAGCGAAGGACGAACCCTCTCGTTCACGATTCCGTTCTTCCCGGTGGGGACGATACTGGGTGGTGTCCTCATGGTCGCGATCCTCGTCACGACATTGTGGGTCGAGGATTTCAAGATGACCTTGGTGTTCGGGGTGCCGTTTGTTCTTGCCGTGATCGGCATCTACTACTTCACCCGATCACGTCGGGCGCAGAGTCGAGCGGTAACGGCTGAACAGGTTCAGGACGAGATCACCGGCACGGTGGTCAAGCGGGTGCCCTGACTCGCATTGGGAATCACAGGGTTTCGGCGAAGAACTCCATAGTGCGGGTCCAGGCGAGGGCAGCAGAATCCGGGGCGTAGTGGCTGGTCGAAGTGTCGTTGTTGAACGCGTGGCCGGCGTCGGCATAGCGGTACACCCGGGCGAGATCGGACGCGGTTGCGCGCAATTGCTCGACGCTCTCCGGCGGGATACTCGGATCGAGGTCGCCGTAGTGACCGAGCCACGGGACCTGCAGTTGCGCTGCAAGTTCGGTGCCTGCCGCGATTCCGTCCCATCGGGCCTCGGCGACACCGCCGCCGTAGTACGTGACAGCGGAATCGACGAGGGGTACCGCGGCACACCACAGTGACGCGGTGCCGCCCATGCAGAATCCGAGGGAGCCGACTCTGTCTGCTCCCTCGGATCGGCTGTAGTCGACGGCGGCACGTACGTCGTGGCCGATGCTTGTGCTGTCGAGTGCCATGAGCGCATCCTTCGCGGACGGGAAGTCGGTGAAGGAGGTCTGTGCGCCGCGGTGGTAGAGATGCGGGGCGACGGCAAGGTAGCCGGCGTCGGCGAGGCGTTCGAGGATGCTCTCGATGTGTTGGTTCACGCCCCACGCTTCTTGGAGAACTACTACCGCATGTCTCGGTTCACTCGGCGAATCCGGTCGGCTGACGGTCAGCGGTACGTCACGTGTGGTCGTCGTGAAAGTTCCCATGTCCCGACTGTATGCGAGTACGGACTGTATTCGAGCACAGCCTGTAGGTGCACGGTCGAACTAGACTGGTCGAATGTTCAGTTCCGACGTTCCGCCGATCAGCCTGGGCAGTTGGCCGACGCCCGTCGAACCTTTGGCGCGTTGCGCGAAGGCACTCGGATTGGGGCCGGAAGACCTGTGGATCAAACGTGACGATGTCACCGGACTAGGCGGTGGCGGCAACAAGATCCGAAAGCTGCAGTATACCTGCGCTCAGGCTTTGGCCGTCGGCGCGACGACTTTGATCACTACCGGTGCACCGCAAAGCAATCACGCTCGGTTGACTGCATCCTCAGCAGCCCGTTTGGGATTGCGTTGTGTGCTGGTGCTCGGTGGTGCCGAGCCGGAATCCGCGCAGGGAAATCTCGTTCTGGATGCACTCGCGGGCGCTGAGATCGTCTGGGCCGGTGGGGACACGGCATCCGCGGTCGACGCCGCGGTGCAGGCCGTCGCTGACTCGGGCGGAGTTCCTTTTGTCATTCCCTTCGGTGGTACCAGCGCGGTGGCCGCGCAGGGTTACGTCGACTGCGCACGCGAGATCGAGCAGCAACTCCCCGGAGTGGAACGCGTCGTGGTTGCACTCGGATCGGGAGGAACGATGGCTGGACTTGTCGCGCATCTGGGCGTCGACAGAGTTGTCGGCGTCGATGTCGGGGCTGTTGCCGATCCAGTGTCGACTGTCGCTGGGTTATTGGACGAGATGCCTGGTCCGACCGTGCGAGCCGCGGATCTTCAGATCCTGCGAAACCAAGTTGGACAAGGATATTCGACGCTCACGGAAGCATCAGCCGGCGCGATCCGATGTTTGGCTCGTACGGAGGGCATCTTCCTCGACCCGACGTACACCGGCCGAGCCTTTGCGGGATTGATCCAACTCGTGAAGGACAAAGCCATCACGGCGGGATCAAAAACGGTCTTCCTGCACACCGGTGGGTTACCTGGCCTGTTCGGACATCCCGAACTGTCGACGCTGCGGTGAGCGAGCAGATCGACTACCCGCTCAGCAGCCCGCTCGACGAGCTGTCCGAGTGGCAACGCGTCGTGCGACCGCTGCGTGTCAGTGCCGACGGGTATCTGCGTTTGGCGACCAATCGGCTGTCAGTCGACTCCGACTACACGTGGGAGATGCACCGCCACAGCGATCACGAATTGCTGTGGGCGATCGACGGTGTTCTCGAGGTCCGTACTCCGGAGACTGTGTACACGGTGCCGAGCGGGGTCAGTCTGTGGATCCCGTCCTATGTTCCCCACGAGGTGACGGCGCGTAGCGGCACAGAATTGTCGTGCACGTGGTTGGTGGCATCCGATGTGACCGGGTTGGATCGTGTGGTGGCCTTGTCCACCCCTCCGCTGCTCGAACAAGTACTCGATCACCTCACCCGAGACGACTTGACCGACGCGGCTCGTCGACGAGCCGAGGCGTTTGCCATCGACCTCGTCGAACCCGTTCCGCGACTGATTTTCGATGTGCCGCTGCCGACGACGCCGTGGCTTCGGCAGATCGCAGATCAGTTGGTTGCCAGCCCGGCCGACACCCGATCGGTCGAGGAGTGGGCCACCGACGCGAAGGTCAGTACGAGGACTCTCACACGAAGGTTTCCGGCCGAAACCGGATTGACCTTCTCGGAATGGCGTATGCGACTGCGGGCTCATCATGCGATGCAACTTCTGGCACTTGGTCGAAGCATCTCGTTTGTATCGAGGAGGACGGGTTTCCGTTCCGAAAGCGCGTTCGGTGCGGCTTTTCGTCGCACGATGGGTGTGACCCCGGGGGAGTTCGCAAGCCTGATCGATCATCCGCGCGCGCCAATGACCGATTGGCTACAGGACTAGTCCGAACAGCGACTCAAAGCACCTCGATCGGACTTGTGTCGTGCCACAGAATGAACTTAGGGTTGGCTAAACAATCACCTCTGTAGGAGTTCTGCGTGCGCGCAATTCGATCATTTTCTTTCGGTTCCAGAGTCATCGCAGCGGCGGCAGTTGCCGTTGTCGGTGCGATGGTGGTGACTGGCTGTTCCTCGTCATCGGCCGACTCCGAGCCGACGGACGTCCGGACCGTTGCATCGGCATACGGGGACATCGAGGTTCCCGCCTCGCCGGAGCGCGTCGTCGCCGCGTCGTACGACACTCCTTGGCAGCTCATGTCCCTCGGAGTGAAACCGGCTGCTGTGCAGGACTACGGCAAGTGGATCAGTGAATTCACGCCGGAGCAGCAGGCCTTCGTCGACGGGCTCCCGACCATCGGGCCCTACGGGGAAATGAACTTCGAAGCGATCGCTGCGGCAGATCCCGACATCATCGTCGGCGACGCCGACGAGGTGGACCAAGCGGCGTTCGACCGTCTGTCTGGCATTGCGCCCACTGTCATCGTCAAGGGCGAGAGTCGAGGCGACTGGAAGACGATCACCACGGAGATCGCCGAGGCGATCGGCAAGACGGACGTGCTCGAGTCGACGCGCACTGCCTACGAAGAGAATCTCGAACGTGTTCGTGGCGAGTACGCGGACGTGATCGCGAACAACAAGTGGATTCACATTTCGCTCGGAGACGCACCCGGCGCTTTCTCGGTTCAGCAGCCCACTGGTGCGATCGGCAATTTGGTCGTCAACGAACTCGGATTGGCGTACGGGCCCGGTGTTCCGACCAATTACACCGCTGCCGGATACGAGTCCTACCCGATGGAGCAGCTGGCCGACATCATGAACGGTGTGACGGTCGTGCTGTATCCGCTGAACGCGGACGGGTCGACCAGTGCGGCGGTTCAGGCGGTCCTCGACGACAACCTCTTCACGAGGCTGCCGGCGGCGCAGGCTGGCCACGTCTTCGGATTGCAGTCGAGTGTCACAGATTTCGTGACCGCGAACGGTTGGCTGAACGAAGTGAAAACGAAGGTGTTTGCAACGCTCTGACGCTTGCTCACCTTTTGACTGCGCGCCCGCAACTGACCAGTTGAGGGCGCGCAGTCTTTTTGGTTGCCGCTCCGGGTGAGAATCCTGTCCTCTGCTTATGATTTCTGTCACGGCTGGTTACCGTTACTTCGTTGAACCGGACCAGGGCTGGTCTTGCCAGACCCTTGACGTTTCGAGGCGCGGCAAAAGGTTGATGCGGTGTCCATTGCCGCAGATCGATGGGGTATTTTGTCCGAATCAGCTGTCGGGGTGAACAGTGGCTACTCGGGGGAGAGCGCGTGCCGGACATGTGTCCCGGTCGGGTTTCCAGTAGGGCGTCGTGCGTTCACGGCCACATCCGTCAGCGCGCGAGTCGTGGTTTGCTGAGCGTGAACGGTGCGTGGGGCGAATCGTTCGAGGGGACGAAAGGCGAGATCGGCGAATGACAGCGACTTCCGACGCACGGCATACCGAATCGAAGGCTGTCCAGAACACCGACTCGCCGTCTGGCGAAAACCCGCGCTGGCGCGACCGCAAAAGGTACCTGTGGCCGCTCGGATTGCTGATTCCACTCAGCCCGTTCATCTCCTGGTTTCTCGTCGACAACCTTCGTCTCGGATTGTTCTGGGCGACCGGCGCGTGGCTGCTGGTCATCGTCATCCCGATCATCGACATGTTGGCTGGTGAAGACGGCGAAAGTCCGCCGGACGATGCGATCCCACGACTGCAGAAGGACCGCTACTACCGCTGGTGCACTTACGCGTTCCTCCCCTTGCAATACGCCGGTCTGGTCTTCGCCTGCTGGTGCTGGATCAACGCTCCGATGGGAATCGCGGAGAAGATCGCGATGTCGTTCACGGTGGGTGTCGTCGCCGGCGTCGGTATCAACGCGGCCCACGAGCTTGGCCACAAGAGCGAGAAGAGCGAACAGTGGCTCGCGAAAGTGGCGCTTGCGCAATCTCTCTACGGGCACTTCTACGTGGAACACAATTTCGGCCACCATGTGCGTGTAGCTACTCCGCAGGACCCGGCCAGCTCACGGTTCGGTGAGAGCTTCTGGAGGTTCTTGCCACGAAGTGTGTTCGGCGGGCTGCGTTCGGCATGGCGCATCGAGAGCGCGCGACTCCAGAGGAAAGGCAAACGAACCTGGAGCTTCGAGAACAATATTCTCAACGCTTGGGCGATGAGTGTTGTCCTCTTCGCGACGCTGATCGGTATCTTCGGTTGGGAGGTCGCGCCCTGGCTCCTGCTGCAGGCAGTTGCCGGATTCACCTTCCTCGAAGCGGCGAACTACCTCGAGCATTACGGTCTGCTGCGTGGCAAGCGTGCTGACGGCTCGTACGTTCGCGCCAGCCCCGCTGACAGTTGGAACAGCGATCACGTCGTGAGCAATCTGTTTCTCTACCAACTGCAGCGGCACAGCGATCACCACGCCAACCCGAAGCTGCGGTACCAAAGTCTGCGTAGCGCGGCCGAAGCGCCGCAACTTCCGGCCGGCTACGCAGTGATGATCGTGATCGCGTGGATTCCGCCCTTGTGGCGCCGGGTGATGGATCAGAGATTGTTGGACTACTACGAGGGCGACACAGATCGAATCAACGTCGGCTGATCACGTAGCCGTCCGCTGAACTGTTCGGAGTTGTCGTCTCAGCGACCGTCATCCCACACGGTGTTACCGCTTGCGGTCGTCGAAGGGTAGTCCTGGACCGCGTCCCAGTGTTCGACGATTTTGCCGTTCTCGTCGAATCGGAAGATGTCCATCGAGCCGCTGCCGGCCGTTCCCTCACCGGACGAAGCGAAGGTCTGAACAAAGACGAAGTCGCCCTCGGCTACCGTCCGTGGAAACTTGGTGGCCTTGTCTCCGGTAACGGGTTCGATCCCGGCCAGTGCGGTGACAAATGCGTCCTTGCCGTCAGCGAACGAGGGGTTGTGCTGGGTGTAGGTCGGACCGACCAGCTGGTCGGCAGCCTCGGCGGCTTTGCCTTCGTTGAAGGCGAGCTGCAGGAACGTCAACGCGTTGGCCGTGTTGCGCTCCAAAACTTCTGACGACTTGGACGGCGACGAGGTGGGTCCGTCGAACATCGTGTTCGGATTTGCGGACGTTTCCGGCACGTCTTGAATGGCATCCCAGTGTTCGACGATCTTGCCGTTGTCGACGCGGAAGATGTCGAATACTGCCTGGCCGCGGTCGCCGGGTGCAGACGTGGTGTGAGACTGGAGGGCAACCAGATCGCCCTCGGCGAAAACACGAGTGATCTCGGCGTGCAATCCGGGTGTGGCCTCGACGTAACCGCCGATGCCGCTGACAAATCCGGCTGCCCCATCGGCGGCAGTGGGGTTGTGTTGGATGTAGACGTCGCCAAGGTACCGGTCGGCGGCTTGCTGTACCTGACGGCCGTTGAACGCCAGTTCGTAGAAGTCCGTGACGACGGTCTTGTTGGATTCGAGTTGATCGCCCTGTTCGGCGACAACGCTCGTGGACGTCGCAGAGCTGCTGGGCGTTGCGGATTCCGCGTCGTTAGAGCACGCGGTGAGCAGGAGGGCGGCGGCAGCGGGAACAGTGATCCAGGCTGCGCGTCTACGAAGGTTGCTCATGTTCAGTGTGCGACGGTGAAACGCTGGCGACGGTGGGCCGGAGTCTCGATCTCGTCGACAAAAGCGTGTGCGTAGTCTTCGCCCGCGATGGCGGAGTTACCCTCGGCGTCCGTCAGGAGAATGTCGCCACCCAACTGGAACGATCCCTTCGGGGCGACGCCGGCATGGGCACCGAACGCTGCGGCCGGGCTCACGTAGAACCAGTCGACATTGCTGTCAGTTGCGCGGAGCGCGTCGAGGACGTCGGCGTGAGCGAGCGCCTCACCCTTGTATGCGTCCGGGAAATCGGGGGTGTCGACGACGCGCGGCCCACCCTCGGCGACCAACAGGCTGCCGGCGCCACCGACTACGGCAATGCGAGCACCGTTGCGTGCGGCGGCATCTGCGAGGGGAGTGACGGCGTCGAGCAGGCGCTTGCCGTCGATCTCGCGAGCGGGGATGGCAACGACAACGACGTCGTTGTCTGCCGTGATCTGCTCCACGATCGTGTTGTCGTGAACCGAACCCTGCACGGCATTCGTGTCGGTTCCGGACTGCGCGCTGCGAGCGACGACGGTTACCTCGTGGCCGCGTGAAGCGGCTTCTTTCGCGATTGCGCTTCCTGCAAAACCGTTTCCACCGAATACTGCGATCTTCGACATGGCGTGTGCCTTTCCTTGATGTCGTCGTTGTGCTTGTAGTAGTAAATTTATTCACCTGGAAGGTCGATGTCTCGGTCAGATGCGGGCAATAATTGGTGAAAAACAGACATCTTGATGACGGTGGGCCGATTGCTTCGGGTCGAAGTTGCGAACCGTAGGGTTGGTACATGACTCTCACCGCCGACAACAACGCAGGTCCGCTGGCAATCGAGCGCTCGGACGTCGAAGCTGCGCGGACTCGTATCGCAGGACTGGCGCGGCGTACTCCCATCTTTCGAACTGCGGTGCCGACACCACACGGCGAGGTGCCGGTTCTGTTCAAGCTCGAGTACCTCCAACACGGCGGCTCCTTCAAGGTGCGCGGCAGTCTCAATGCCGTGGAACGAGCGGTCGCCGACGGCACCATGCCTGACGCAGGCGTGGTGATCGCGTCCGGCGGCAACGCTGCGATCGGCGCTGCGTGGGCCGCGCGGCGCCGAGGGCTCACCTGCACAGTGGTGGTGCCGGAGACAGCGCCCGAAGCGAAGGTGAAGGCACTTGGGGAGCTGGGTGCAACCGTTCACAAGGTCGGCGACCGGTATGCACTCGCCGCTGCCGCTGCGGCGGACATCGCACGCTCGAGCGGTGCGCTCGAACTGCACGCCTACGACCTGCCCGACATCGTCAGCGGAGCCGGGACCATTGCTCTCGAGATCGAGGACGACGCATCCGGACCGATCACGTATTGCGTTGCAGTCGGCGGCGGCGGCTTGGTCTCTGGAATCGTCGCGGCGGCTCGTCCCGAAGATCAAGTGGTAGCCGTCGAGCCGACCGGGGCTGCCACCTTGCGCACCTCGCTCGATGCGGGGCGTCCGGCCGATATCGAAGTGAACAGTATCGCCGGGGACTCATTGGGGGCCACACGGATTGGCGCCATCGCCTGGGAGACACTGCACGAGAGTTCGGTTAACAGCGTTGTGGTCGACGATGATTCGATCCGGCAGGCGCGGGCGTTCCTGTGGCGGGAGTTCCGGATCCTGGTGGAGTTGGGAACCGCGGCAGCAATGGTTCCGGTTTTGAACGGAACGGTGACGCCGCCGTCCGACGGTGAATTGTGCGTCGTTTTGTGCGGTGCCAACACGCATCCGACCGACCTGTAATTTTTTGCGTATTTCTTTGCCTGCGTGTGAGAAAGTCCCAGGTGGGTACCTCTCGCAGTATGAGTACCAGCAGCATTATCTGGATAATTGTTGCCGTGGTCGTGGTGATAGCGATCGTGGCCGCACTCCTGTGGGTGGCGCGAAACAGGCGCGACGAGCGTCGTCACATCGAGGCAGAACAGATCCGCGAAGACGTCGCAGACAAGTCGCTGCAAGTAGGCGAGCGCGAGGCGCGGGCAGAAGAGACAGCAGCCAAAGCGCGCATGGTGCAGGCTGAGGCCGACGCCAAAGCGGCGGAAGCGTCTGCGCTGCAACATCATGCAGCGCAACATCGGAAAGAGGCGACGAGTTCTCGCGAGGAACTGAACCAGCAACGAGATCATGCAGACACGATCGACCCCAAGGTTCCCAACCCCGAAGAACCGCGGTCGACGCCGGATCAGAACCCTCGAAACCCTTGATCTCGAAACACTTGATGCAGGCGTTCGAGGGAAGCGTCTGCCCGTATATGGTTCGACGATCATGATGAACAAAGAATCGTCACCGCAGGACCAGAAAAGTGTCACGTCCACGGCGGCTGACGTCGCACAGAACAATGTCTTCGAGCGCTTTGCCCGCGCAGGATTCGTCGTCAGCGGTGTGGTTCATCTGCTGATCGGATATATCGCGATCCGCCTTGCTCTCGGTGGATCCGGGTCTGCGGACCAATCGGGTGCGATGGCCGAGTTGGCAGGAAAACCAGGGGGTGTCTTCGCTCTGTGGGTCGGCGTCGTGGCCTTCCTTGCCATGGCGTTGTGGAGATTGGCCGAAGCTGCGTTGGGGAGCTCGTCGTCGCCGTCCTCGGACGACAAGAAGAAGGAGTTCTTCAACCGCGCAAAGGCTCTGGGCATTTCGCTCGTCTATTTCGGTTTTGCTTTCACTGCATTCGGATTCGCCCGCGGAAGCGGGAAGTCCAGCAGCGGTCAGAGTGCGGGAATCACGGCGCGTTTGATGGAGAACACGCTGGGGACTATCGCATTGGTGATCGGTGGGATCGCGATCATCGCTGTGGGTGTTTACCACGTGTACAAGGGCGCGAGCCAGAACTTCCTGGATGATTTGAAAGGCACACCCAGCAACTTCGTGCGCCGACTCGGAACCGTCGGGTACGTCGCCAAGGGCTTGGCCATCGCTGCTGTCGGCGTTCTGGTTCTTCTCGCGGTCAACAGTTCCGAACCCGGCAAGTCCTCCGGACTCGACGGAGCGTTCAAGACGCTGGGTGCGCAGCCGTACGGAGTGGCCCTGCTGATCCTTGCCGGATTGGGCATCATCACCTACGGGCTCTACTGCTTCGTGATGGCACGCTCGACGAAGATGTAGCGCCCGCGGGTAAGTGGGTCTATCCGAATGACCCGGTCTGGAAACCGACGTCGCTGCCCGACGAACTTCCCGTCGAGCTACCGAATATCGGTCGTCTCGGAACCAGATCATGCATCAGGTTCACTGCTGCAGGGTCGATCATTGCCGCATTTCCACCGTTCGCCAGAATCGTGATCGACCAGCCGCTGTCGGGAACCAACAGGGTGATGCAGTTGGATCCCGAGCTGTCTCCGTTCTTCTTGGCGAACCGTTGTGGGAAGTTCGGCGTCGGGGGTTGGAGCTGCCACGCCATTCCCATTCCGAATGCAGGATTCTCCGGAGCTTGCGTGTCGATCTGCTCGAGCATCGAAGTCAGGACCGGTTTGAGCGGGTTGTTGCCATAGCCGAGAGTTGTTGCGGCCCAGATCGACATGTCCTCGGCGGTGCTGACGAGGCCACCCCCGCCTGCGATCGCACCCGTGTTGTTCCATAGAGGCGCTCTTGTGCCGTCGAGGTAGTACGGAACGGCCAGGTCGGTTGCTTTGGTCTCGATCACGGTACCCATCATCCCGAGCGGGTCGGTGATTTCGCGGGCGACTGCTGCCGCGAAAGGCGGCTTCTCCTGTCCCGGAATGATCTTGTCTGCCATGAGTGTGCCGAGCAGTCCGAACCCGAAGTCCGAGTACAGCCAGTGGCTACCGGGGGCGAACTCCAAGGCCCCGGGAGCCCGGAGTCCTTCCCAGAGCATGTCTCTCGTGTACTTCGCTTTCTCGTCCACGCAGGATTGTGTGGGATCTGCGCACCCAGCCGAGAGATTGGGTGGGTCGTCGCTAAGACCGGAACGGTGGGTGACCAGTTGGCGAAGCGTGATCTCCTCGCCACTGCTGCCTTTTGGCAGCGGGTTGCCATCCGAATACTTGCTCGCCAGGTCGTCCAATCCGACTTCTCCCCGAGCGATCAGTTTCGCCAGTAGTGCAGCGGTGAAGGTCTTGGTCTCCGAGGCGATCTCGAATTGCGTTCGTGGAGTGACTCTCACGCCGTTTTCGACGTCGGCCTGGCCGTAGTGGTACGTAGTGGTGACACTCGCTTTGCGGTTCTTCTCATCCGGTTTGACGATGGCGAAGGCAAGGCCAGGGACTCCGCTGTTCAGCAGTGTCTCTGCGACTCGCTGTACCGCTTGAGCTTCTGCAGGATCGCCGACCCGCGAACCTGGATTGGGCGCAGTGGGGCCGGCGGCGCTGGCGGTCGAGGAGGTCGCGAGGGTTATGACGGCGGTTGCCGCCAGCCCTGCAACGCTGATGAACTGTCGTCGTGACGTCCGGGCGGACCCTCGATCCTGGTTTTCCATTGTTTGCACATTACAACCAGAGTCGACTGGTTTGACTGTTTTGTCGGAATTGCCAAGGTGTGCTCCTTAGACGATGGTTTCGCTAAATCACGCCGCCGTTGACGTAAATGACCTGGCCGTTGACCCAACGAGCTGGGCCGGCGAGGAACGCGACAGCCTCCGCGATGTTCACCGGTGTGCCGAGGGGTTCCAGGGGAGCCAACTTGGACGGATTCTCCACTGTAGCTTCGTCTTTCCCGTCCAGGAATAGATCGGTGGCCGTAGGGCCCTGGGGCTACGGCGTTGACCGTGATATCGCGTCCCCGTAGCTCTTTCGCGAGAACCGGAGTGATCGGGTCGACAGCACCTTTGGTGGCGGGTACGCGGCATAAGTCGGAAACGCCAGCTTCTTCACAGAGGTGGAGAAATTGATGATCGCACCACTGCGCCGGACACGTCTGACTGCCTGCTGGTCGACCACGAAGGTCCCTCGGACGTTGCCGCTGCATCCGATCGAAATCGTCGAAGTTCAATTCTGCGACGGTGGAGAGGATCATGTGCTGTTCCAGTGGGCCATGTGTCGCTGAACCAGATCCGGTGTTCCGGCGAAAGTGGGCGTGGGCTGGCTGTGGCCGGCCTGGGTCTCTGCTACCTGTCGCTGGTCGTCATCGGAGGTTTCGTACTAGTGGCTGTGTCCGCGGCGTATCGATAATTTGGGTCGCGCGTCAGAGCGGGATCGGCAGGAGGGGCTCGATGTCGCAGGTGCGAGGTCCGAACAGGCTCGCGGTCCGGGCGCGAATGGACGGAAGTGCTTCGTAAAGGCTCCCGCCGAGGCGGTGGAGGGAGTTGAACGAGCGTGATTCCCAGACCGGGAACTCGCCGTCGGTGCCGCGGGATGCTGTGTCCCACAGCAGTGCGTCGCCGTTTTCGCTCCATCCGAAAACCTGCAGCGAGTCAAAGAGTGACCAATCGCCGTCGGGTTCGATCATCCAATCGAACTCGTCATCCTGTCCTTCTCTGTAGACCGAATGAAGATGAGCGGTGAGGTTGCGGGCGCGCCCTTGCCAGCCGTCGGCAAATCCGGGAAGAACGGGCGGATAGATGAGCCAGAGTCCGAAGGTCCGCGCCCACCCTGCGTGCCGGATGAACGCTCGGTAAGAACCGGGGAAGCCATTATCGTCGGGAAATCGATAGGAATCCATAAGGGCAAAATCGATATGCTCGAGCGTCGGTCGGCCGTCTACCGTCAGCGCGTTGGGTCCCTGTGCAAACACACCCTCAACGCTAGCAATAGGGGACACCGTGCCGCCCTTTCCGGCTATCGAAGCACGCCGGAATGGGTCACCGAGGCGTGTGCTCGGTGACCTCCGGGTTCAGAGTCGTGTGGAGGAGCGGCGGGGTTTTCGGTCGGGGTCAATGCCTGGCGGTGGGATGAACCAGGGCAGGTGATCAGCGCCTATCTGGATTTCCCATTGTCCGGTGAATCCGGGTTTTCGGTGCATCAGGGTGTGGTGGGTTCGGCAGAGTAGGACCAGGTTGTCCATGACGGTTGGTCCTCCTTTGGCCCAGTGTTTGATGTGGTGTGCGTCGGTCCAGGCGGGGACGCAGTCGCAGCCGGGGAAGGCGCATCCTTTGTCGCGGGCGATCAGGGCGGTGCGTTGTGCCGCGGTGACAAGCCTTTTGAGTGGGGTGACGTCGAGTGGGGTGCCGTTTTCGTCGAGGAGGACGGCGCCGAGCATGCAGTCGCAGGCGATCATGCGGGTGCGGCCGACGCTCAGTGGTCCCATCCAGGGCATGTGGCCGACATCGAGATCTTGTTTGTCGAGATCCGGCATGCCAAGGTCCAGGGTGTCGAGGTCGTCACGGTCGGACGGGTCGGTAGTCGTGGTGCGGCCTGTTGAGTCGCCTGCGGTGGAGGCGCATTCACGGTGGTAGGCCAGGTCTTTGGCGTTGATGTGTACGTTCAGGTGTGGGCGTTGGCCGCCGTCGATGCCGGTGGCAGCGTTGTCGAGGTAGCGCCGGATGAGTTCTGCCATGGCGTCTGCGTTGCGTGTGGCGGCGGGTCGTTTGTCGGGTGCGCCGTCTGTGCCGGGGGTGGGCATCGGGAGGTTGGAGAGGGCGGAGAGAAGCATTTCGCCGGTCACTCCGTCGAAATCGCCTCGTACGGCGATTCTTCCGTTGAGGGTCGCGGAGATGTGTAGTTCGTTGCGGTCGGTGTCTTCGCTTGGCGGTATGTCGTCGGATTCGAACATGTGCTCGAGGACGCTGATGGCGTAGCGCAGTTTGACGGTGGTCGCTTCGGTTCCGGATGCTGCGGCGAGGAGTGTGTCGCGGCAGTACGGTAGTGCGGCGTCGGGCATTGCCTTGGGTGGGGATTCGCAGAACGCCACGATCAGTGCTGCGTGCTCGAAAGTGAGGTCGCCGGCATCGAATTGGTCTTCGATCTCGGGGAATGACCGTAGGGCTTTGCCCAGGGCTGCGATTCTTCTGCCGGCGGGGATTTGCAGCATGGTGTGGTTCGCGAGCCACTGTCCGGTGCCGCGGTAGCAGAGTACTTGTTCGTCCGGGTTCAATGTCAGGGTGTCGACGGCGGCCACTCGAATGGCTTCCAGGCGAAGGATTTCCGCTGATGCGGCGATGGCGATCTCGCGGACGTCGGTGGGGTGCAGCCGCCACAATCGTCCGCGCACACCCACTGCGGAGCTGTTGACCACGGCAGTGACAGCGTCGTCGGTGATGTTGATCGTCATGAGAACCCCCCGTTCCATCTCCCATCGTACTCGAACAAACTTTCGAGTCAAGGATTCTTTCGGGAAGGCGAAGACGATCGCGTTGACGTGATTCTGTTGTTCGAGAGCAGATTCCGTCACCGCTCGACTCGTTGGAGGAAGGGGCGAGACCAGGCGCCGAGTGCGAGCACGGCGAGGATCGTCTGGGCCAGTCCGGTGGTGAAGAAGATGCCCTGCAGCGGCGACCAGGCGAGAACGATGGCGATCTCGACGAAGATCCAGATAATCATGGTCAGCCCGGCGGCGGCGTGCAGGCCCCATGCCAGACGGAACCTGTTGTGCTGAGCGAAGAGTGCGACGGCTTGGATGCCTCCGACGACGACGCCGAGGAGGATTCCGGGCCAGAAATATGAAGGGAAGACGGTTCCCTCGATCCACTCCGGAGGCAGGCCCATCCCGCCGCCGATCGTCAGGCCCGCCATTCCTACGAGCGCAGAGAGCAGGTTGAGCCACGCGATGGCGGACAGACCGATCCGGAGACCCCGTGGAGGGAGCGATGTGGACGTCATGCCAGGCAACGATAGAGAGGGTCAGTCGAGCCCGTCCATGTTCCTGCGCGTTGCCGCGCTGGCAGCGTCGGCATCACCCGCGACGATGGCTTCCACCAGATCTCGGTGGGCAGCGGCTTCGTCGTCGATCGATTCGGGGTTTCGCGCCGCGACGTCGGTGATCACGTCCAGGGCTGAGTTGCGGAGCGTTTCGATGAATGAATCGAACACCATCGACAACACGCTGTTGTGTGCAGCATTTACCACAGCGCGATGTAGTTCCATGTCAGCGTCGACAAATTCTGTTGGTGTCGAAGCATTTTCACGGGCTTCGAGTGCCGCCCGTAACAGGTCGACGTCGGCGGAAGTTCGACGCATGGCAGCCAGGCGGCCCGCTTCCACTTCCAGAAGTCTGCGTACTTCGTAGACTTCGCGGCGGTCCGAGCGTTTGAGTTCTCGCTCGAGTTCTGTGACCGGAGTCGAGGACATGACGTAGGTGCCGGATCCTTGATGAGAGTAGAGCTGACCCGACGCGATCAGTGCGCGCACGGCTTCCCTGCCGGTCGAACGCCCGACTCCGAGGAGCGTGCTCAGATCCTGCTCGTTCGGGATTTTGGTCCCGACCGGCCACTCGCCGTCGCCGATGAGGCGCGCAAGTTCGTCTGCGGCTTTCTGTACCAGTGACTGCTGCTTGACCTGGCGCACTGCCATGTGTCTGCTCCTGACTGACTCGGTGAACCGCCGTGGAGCGGCCCACCGAGTGACACTTCATGTCCTCCGATGAATCTTCAGACTACGGTGCAGTCTGTCGGGTTATCGAAGGGCGATGACGTCCAGTTCGCGCTCCGTCTCGTCCTCCGGGTCGAGGCGTCGATCGCGCAAGGTGAATGCGATGACGGCTCCTACCAATAGCACTGCAGTTGTCGCCCCGATCGCCATGCGCGGCCCGTAGCGATCTGCCAGGTAACCGAACAGCGGAGAGGCGATGCCTCCCACTGACATTGCGAGTCCGAGCGTCACCCCACTTGCCGTGCCTGGGCGGTTCGGTAGGTAGTCCTGCGCCAACGTCACCTGTGGCGCGAAGGGCAAGAACATCGCGAATCCGAGACAGACGATTCCAAGTTCGGCAAGTGCCACGTTCGGAGCCGCGGCGAGCAAAGCCAGTGAAGGTACCGCAAGCAGGTAACCGAGTCGGATGGATGCACGTCGACCACGACGGTCCGCGAGGACTCCGCCCAGTAGCGTGCCGGCCGCTCCCGCCAAGGTGAAGGAGGACAACACGATTGCTGCACTCGAGGACGATCCGTTCAGTCCGTTGAGTACGTACGGTGAGACCAACGACAGCGTGGTCACATATGGAATTGACCAACACACCGTTACCAGCACGAGTCGGGTGAACGAGCGCCAATCATCTGACACGGGACCGTTCGCTGCTAGCTGCGAACTCAACGACTGGGCTGATTCGGTGTCCGTGCCTGTGCCGGCCGATCGTGATTGGGCGACGATCCACCAAATAGCCGCTACCACTGCAGGAACTGCGAGCAGGTAGCCGCCGGACAATCCGAGCGAACCGACCACGAGCGTGACGAACGGTGGCGCCAGTGAGGCTCCCAACGTGCCGCCCACGGAGAACACGCTCATGGCCTTCTGCGAGTGACCTCCAGCTGCGCGTGCCAAATTTGTGGCGGGCGGATGGTATGCGGCAATGCCGATGCCGGCCAAAGCAATTGCCAGCCAAGTAACGATGTAGGTGGTGCTCATCGCGGCCACGACAATTCCCGTTGCGGCCGTCACAAAACCTGTGGGTACCAGCCAATTCCGGCTCTTTCGATCGACCAGCATGCCGAATGCGGGTTGCACGACACTGGATAGTCCGGTCGCGGCGAGCGTGATTCCGGCAACCGCGGAGTAGGAATATCCGCGTTCCAGCATCATGAACGGCAACAGTGCAGGCACAGCCCCCTGGTGCAGATCGTTCACGACGTGTGTGCCGGTGAGAAACGCAACTTGCCCCTTCTTCATCTCCTTGGGCATCCCTTCGTTCAGGTCTTCAAGTCCTCAGGTCCTCTGAGGACTTGAAACCTACATGAACCCACGGACGCACGGTTGTGTTGGAGACCTGGATCTCATTCGCGACGACTGACTAACTCGCAGCAGTCGCGGCATTGCGGGCGGCGAGTTGTGCGAAAGCGTGGGTCAGTTCTGCCGGGCCGACGACATCGATGTCGGTGTCGAATCGGTTGAAAGAGGCTGCCAGCGCCGTCCAGGACCATGATCCGGCTTCGAGGCTGCACTGGTCGGGGCCAAGATCTTCGACGGCGCCGTCCTCGACAAAGGGAAGAACATAACTGGCTGGTCGATGGAGAACGACCTTGCCGTGGCACGGCCATTTGTTGATATGTTCCGATCCCTTGAAGCGTGCGGCCACGTATTCGCTCACGTCACCGCCGGGGATCCCCTTCGGTGTGAACCGCGGGCCGTTCGGGGTGCGTGGAGTGATGCGATCGGCGCGGAAGATTCGCCAGTCGTCTCGCTCGAGATCCCACGCGACGAGGTACCAGCGACGCTTGGAGGTCACCAGATGATGTGGCTCCACGCGGCGTGGGGGTGTTATTTCGATGTTGTCGGTTGAGCGGCCGTTCGAGTAGTCGAAGCGGAGCACCTCGCGAGCGCGCACCGCTGCGGAAATCGCTACGAGCACCTCAGGGGACACCGAGGCTGCGTCGCTGAAATCGGCCGAAATCGTGGTGAACGTGAGTGCGTCGAGGCGATGACGCAGACGCGACGGCATCACTTGCCGCACGGTGGTCAGCGCACGCACTGCGTCCTCTTCGATGCCGACGCCGGTCAGCGTCGCCGCCTGCAGAGCGACTGCCAAGGCGATGACCTGATCGTCGTCGAACAACAGGGGCGGCAGCTCGCTGCCGGCGTCGAGTCGGTACCCACCGTCCGGGCCCATGGTCGCCGCAATGCTGTAACCCATCTCCCGGAGCCGGTCGATGTCGCGGCGGACCGTGCGGTGGCTGATGTCGAGCCGCTCGGCGAGTAGAGCGCCCGGCCAGTCGCGCCTCGTCTGCAAGAGAGACAGCAGATTCAAGAGCCGAGTGGTGGTCGCCATGTCGTGAGACTACGACGAGTCTAGGACGAAAACAGTCCTATACGGCTGTGAGAGTTGACGCTGCAAGGGAAAACCCGCGCGACATTCTTTTCAGGAGCAGACATGAGCATCAAGACAACGACTCACCTCAATTTTCGCGGAGACGCCCGCGCGGCTCTGGAGTTCTACCAGTCCGTCTTCGGTGGCCAGATCACGATTGCAACCTACGGCGACTTCGGGATGCCCAAGGATGTGCCCGGCGCTGAGAACGTCGTGTTCGGCCAGGTCGAAACCACGGACGGCTTCAGCGTGATGGCGTACGACATCCCAGGACAGTCGGGCGGTTCGGCCGGCAACGCAGGCATGACGCACCGCGAGAACGGCACCACGATCACCGACCAACCGTTCTTCGTCTCGGTTCGCGGTGAATCGCTCGAAGAGGTGCAGAGTTACTGGGCCAAACTCTCTGTCGGTGGATCCATCATCGAGGGTCTTGCCGCCGCGGCGTGGAGCCCCGGTTTCGGCATGCTCACCGATGCGTTCGGGGTGGCGTGGATCCTCGACGTCGCTGCCGGCGAAAACCCGGCCTGATCATTCAGACGACAAAGCCGCTGGCACCGAAAGGTGTCCAGCGGCTCCAGCGCGTGCCCGTCTTGCGCCTCTCGGCAAGTGGCCACTCGAAGTGGCAATTCTTTCGGTGGTACCCGGGGCAAAGAATCGAACACCGACACCCTCTGCAACGAACTTCTACGCAGAGTTATTCCACGCTGACTTGTATCGCTGTCAGTCGTGGCCGTGCCCACCGCTCAGCTTCGGCAGAGCCGGGCGACAACGGCTTCGATTGTCTGAGGTGCGCGTCGTAGCAGTGTTGCCAGGTCATTGGACTCTTCGCTGAAGACCCCTTTGCGAATCAGTGGAAAGAGGACAGCAAAGGATCCGGTTTCGAGGTCGTCCACCTCTCTGTGCTCGATCGTCCTTCCGAGTTCCGCCGAGACCGATTCGGCGAGTTGATCGAAGGTCCAGGCCGGGCCTCGAAGTTCCCACAACTGCTTGGCGGGAGGGGATGTCAGTGCGATGACTGCTGCTTCGGCGAGATCGGCAATGGAGGAGGTGGCCAGAGAACTTCCCGCGCCGGCGGAAATGATGGGGCCTGATTCCATGTCGTGAATTACTTTGGCAGCAAATGCATCCGAGTAGAGCGCATTGCGGAGAACAGTGTGGCTCACGCCGATCTCCTGCAGTTCGATTTCCGTAGTGCGATGCCCGGGATCATGCTGCGCTCCCATTGCACTCGTGTACACGATGTGCTCGACGCCTGCCGAGACCGCCTCCTGCACAACGGCTTTGTGTTGGGCGATTCTGACATTCGGATCGAGTGCCGGACTCGATACGAACAGTAGACCGTCGATTCCTCTGAAAGCGGTCCGCAAACTCGCGCGATCCGTGTAATCGCCGATTCGCGTATCGATCCCTCGGCGGCCGAGTGCATCAGCTTGGGTAGTGCTTCGGACCAACGCCAAAGGTTTCGGCCCGGTCTGTGCCTGCAGGATACTCAGCGCAGCGCCGCCCAAATTTCCGGTGGCTCCGGTGACGAGAAAGTTCTTCATGTACGTACTCCATAGTTGGATTCTGTTGAGTGGTCAGATAGGGACTCGGTTATCGCGAGTCCCTATGAAGGCACACAGAATCGCCATCCCAGGGCGGAGTAACAAGGTACTGCTGCGGATGGTGGTCAGGACGTGCGGCAAGAATGCATTGATGCGACTGTAGCAGGACGAATGAACCGAGCGGCCAGCCTGCATATCGAGATTGCCCGGTGAGAGGCACGAAAACGGCGCAGGCCCCCATCTCGGAGTGCGATGGGGGCTTGACGTGAGGATCTGAATCAGCCAGTGACGCCGGTTAATTCGTTCGGGATGTGATCGAGGGTGGTCTCGGTCAGGATGCTGCCGTCTTCGAGGTCGACGGCGATCAGCTTCTTTGACGTGGGATCGGTGACGTACGCGGTGTGGTCTTCCACGAAGAGTGCCGGCCTGGGCTCTTGCCACTTGGTGGGCTCGGTCCATGCGTCGATGACGGCGATCTTCTTGGTGACGACGCCGGTGTTCGGGTCGATGACGTGGATGGCGCCGTCGGTGCCGAGCACCAGTGCCTCTCCGTGCGGTCCGCGGCCGAGTGAGCGGAAGGTGTAGCTGGTGCCGAGGTCGACGAGCTTGAGTTCGGACGTCGTCGTGTTGGTCAGCGAGACCCGTTGCGGACGTTCGAGTTCGGCGTCCTTGTCAGTCTTGTAATCACCCAGCACGATGTCCGACTCCTCCGAGCCTGCCTGATTTCCGATGCGGCCGTAAGCATCCGGACTCTGGACCTTGGTGATCGCTCCGTTCTTGTACACGAGCAACCCGTCCTGGCAGCCCAGCACGATGGCTTCGCCGGCAGCGACTGCTTCGCCGTGGACACCGGGGCACTGTTCGTTGCGCAGGATTTCCTTGCGGTCGGCATCGAGGATGGCAATGCCGTTGCGGGACTCCGAATTTCCGATGGTCGTCAACAGGCTGCCGTCGGCAAGTGCGACCGCAACGCCGTGATGGGGTTCTGGCGTGGTGTACGTCTCGACGCGGGGTTGGCGTTTTGCCAGTTGCGCCGGATTGAAGATCTCGACGAGTCCCGAGCCGTCGTTGAAGAGGACAGTCTTTCCGGCATGGCGTACAACGTGTCCGGGCTCGTTGGCTGCGAACTCGACGTCGGACATCGCGGGATCGGCTGTGTAGTAGTGGGAATGGTCGCCGTGGGCCGAGGACCACGTGCCGGTGTCGAGCACCTTGAACGCCTCGCCCGACGAGATCATGACGTGGCGACCGTCGCCGGCCGGGTTGAGTCGCGTGAAGCCGTCGATCTTGGTCTCGCCGACCACGTCGAGCGAAGTTGCATCCAGCACCAGGACGCCACCGTCGTAGGAGACTGCGAGACGTGGTGTTGCCGAGGCTTGTTCGGTGGGTGCGGACGCGGTTGTCGTGGTGGTCTCCGACGCTGCCGAGTCCTTGTTGTCGGACGAGCAGCCCGTAACGAGGGCGAGTGAGAGGCCTACTGATGTGGCAAGGGTGAGGCGCCGCGACATGCGGGTATTGAGGTGCATGGTTATAGATTTACCGCTTAATGTAAATGATTGTCAAAGTCGAGTATGCGAATGTTCGCATGTCAGGCTTGGGCACCGCGCTCGAGCATTCGCGAGGCGATGGCCCCGAACACGAGTTCCCAGAAGGTCGCTCCGGTATTGAGCGGCTGAGAGCACGCCTGCGTTTCCTTCGCCGCGTACGGAACGGTCGCGTCGAACGCCTGACCGCGACCTTGGATCATGGCCTTCCGGTTGCACGGTTCTGAAGGTCTCCGTCATCGAGTGCATGGTCGAAGGGCATTCCATGCGCCACAGTGTTGTTGGCTGCCGCGCACGCGTAGTAGCCGAAGAGGCTGCGCCCGAATGATGGCGCGTACGCGACGTAGCGACGGCTTAAAGGACAATGTCTTTGGCCAACTGATCCAACTCGAGCAAATTGGCGCCGACGGCGCTTCCGCTTTTAGTTCCAGTGCAGGTTGGGCGGCGTGGTCTTCATACACCAGTGGGCCCGCGCCTCGCGACGGGAAGCCGGTTTGTTGGCTTGAAGTTGAGGTTCGTCTACTGCTCTCGGGCCGTCGCTCGTTCCGAGTGCAGGTGAGGTGGCGACTGGGAGGCGTCAGCGTGGCTTCGACGCCCCATCAGGTAAAAGGCGATAGTGGCCGGCGTGATGGTTGCGAGGGAAACGTAGGACATAGCACTGACTGGAGACGGTGCGGGGAAGAAGATTCCGTTGAGATAGATCCATGAGGTTGCGACGGCGCCGGCGATCAGTGCTGCGATTGTCACGGTGGTGGCTGCGCGCTCGCGGAAGAGGAGCATCACGGCGCCGATGCTGATGACGGCGTAGGGGCTCACCCAGAAATAGACGACCAGGGTTGACACTGCGTTATAGATAGAGGGGAGTGGGCCCGTGGCGCCGATCACCAAGGTGCAAATGCCGACGAGACCACCGAGAACGATCAGCAGGATTGCGGAAGCAGGGCTGTGGAATCGGGAGTGTATGCGTGTGAACCTTTGTGGTAGAAGCTTTTCGGCTGACAGGGTGGCGACGAAGCGGGATCCGTAGTTGACGAATCCGATCAGTGCGGCGAAGGTCGCTACGGCGACAACGAGGTCCGTCATTTGTCCCATCGCGGTCGGTAAGCCCGCATTCTCGGCCAGGGCGGCGGGGGATGATGTGCCGGAAAGGATTTGGTCGGACGTCTCCGTGATTCCTGGTGCCTGTAGGAAGGTTGCGATCACGTACAAGGTTCCAAGCACAATGGGGACACTCATCACGGCGGCCGGCACATTCTTCTTCGGGTCGCGGGTCTCTGCGGCCAGGGCCGCGCTTCCCTCGAAACCGACCAGGAACGCAGTTCCGGATGCGATGCCGGCCACGATCCCGCTGACGGACGCGCCCTGAAGAGTCAGTTGTTCCTGCAGATGTAGACCAGTGTGAATCGCACTCGCCCCGGTAATGACCAGCAACAGTGGAAGGCAAATCGCGGTGAGTAGGACCGCGATCACGATCGAAACATCTAGGCCGCGACAGGTGATCGCCGCGACAATTGCTGCGGAGGCGAGGTAGATCGCGATTTGTGCAGGGCGACCGAGGCCGCCGTCGATGCCGACAGATTGCAGAAAGCTACCGCTGTACGCGCCGATGACCAGCAAAATGCTTGCGACCATCGCCAGATACCCGAGGAACAACGAGGCTGCGATCAGTGACTGGGCCCATCGCCCGAATACTTCACCGGCGTAGGAGTAGAGCGATCCGGAGGCGACATAGCGGCTGGCGAAGACGGTTACTGCTCTGCCGACGCAGATGACTGTCAGCGCTGCGAGCAGAGCAGCGACCCAACCACCGAGTCCGGCGTTGAGTACCAGCAGCATTGGAAACGACGCCATGCCGACGGCAGGGATCATTGACGAGATGGCCAGCGAGGTCAGTTGAAGGCGGCTGAGATGGCCGGATTCAAGGTTGATGGACTCCGTATCAGTCTGTGCTACAGCGTTATTCGACGAGTGATTCATATGTGCGTCCTTGAATTGGTGCACTGTCGAGTGCGGGCAGGGGTTATATGCCGGGATAGGCCGCGATCGCGCGTGTGAGGATCGGGAAAGCCCTCAGAAGATGGTGATGTCAGTCACATGACTGAGTCGATCGACTGAGATTAGCTTCGCCCCTGCTGTTCGTCAATGAGTTCCGGAAAATTCTTTGAATGCAGCCGCGGTATTTGGATGACTACGGGCACGACTGTGGCCCGACGCTGTCGATTGCAACGCCGGGCGGGAAACGGGAAAGCTCTAGTGGGGCGGGTGGATCGAATCGATGATGCCGACGATCGCGGACGAGATGGCGTCGAGTTCAGGTGCGCTCACGCCGGTCGTGCCAGTTGCGAGATTTTGCATGTAGATTCCGTCGATCGCGCCGATCGTGTAGCGGGCGAGCAGTGTGGCGTCGCTGCCGTCGATGTCGGTTGCGTGCCGAAGCTCATCGGCGAAGGCGGATATGTACG
Source organism: Rhodococcus sp. IEGM 1318 (assembly GCF_033142465.1). Classification (NCBI taxonomy): domain Bacteria; kingdom Bacillati; phylum Actinomycetota; class Actinomycetes; order Mycobacteriales; family Nocardiaceae; genus Rhodococcus; species Rhodococcus sp. IEGM 1318. The sequence continues at coordinate 598,379 of NZ_JAWLSC010000002.1, read as the reverse complement.
TCGTGTAGCTGGCTCCGGCGAGTTCGGCCTTGTCCGGATTGCGCAGCGCCCACAGCAGCAGCTCGTATTGGGCGATCGGGACGTCCCGATCGGTGTGGAGAAGATCTTGGAAGCGTTCGAGCAATGAACGGATGATCTCTTGTCGTGTCCGGCCAGTCGTCGATACCAGGCGTGATCCCACTGTGGTGGCACGAAACATGTCGTCCACGGCGGTGTAGATCTCTCCTTTGCCGTCGAAACTGTAGTGCAACGCGGCGAGGTTGACTCCGGCTTCGTCGGCGATGCGGCGGGTGGTCGCCGCGGCCAGTCCGTCGCGAATGATGACTCGGGCGGCGGCCTCGACGATCGCAGTCCGCCGCTCGGATGCTGTCAGGTACGCCATTCGCTTTACCGTTCACCTTCTCGTTGTCGTGGGACTCCAGGGGTCGAGCGTATCGATGTCACTCAGCGTGCGTGACACCCTGGTCGATCCTTGATCTGCCCGGTGCGTTCCGGGTGCGGCGTTGCCGCACTTCGGGGTCTCCTGCAGTTTGCTTATTGACGCTAGCTCCGATCCGCCATAATCTCAGTCACATGAGTTAGTCATGTGACTGACTTCATTGCTCGACTATAGCGCTTGGCAGATCACACCAGGGCGAGAGCTGCGACATCGCACAAAACCGCGCCTCACTGACGCGCAACCGAATCGCTTGCCCCATGCCCCGAAACTGGAGGGACCACCCCATGACCGACATCCGAGAGCGGGTGGATGCAGATCCATCGCGACCCGATGAATCCCACACCCGGTGTGCACCCGACGTCGCCGTCACGATGGAGTTCGACCCTCCCCCGTTGGTACGAGCTGTCGTGACGCGCCTGCGCGTTGCTCTCGATTCCGACTCGGGCAGGAAAGCTCTCGAGGCAATGCCCGCCGAGGTAGACCTGCACTCGACCAGTGATCCGCAACGCGCACGATTGACTCGAACAGCAACCGGCGTGCACGTCAGTAGTCCCGAGGGTTCGACAGTTCCTGTTGTCGGCATCAGCGTCGACGAACTGGCGATATCCGAGGACGAGCCCCTGGCGGGCACTGCGAATGTTGCCGCGTTGACCCCTCTTATCGAACCAGAGCCACCGACGCTGGACATCGCAGCGTGTGAATTCTGGGAGAAAGCTTCGGGCCTGCCGGGAATGCCCGGATTGTCATTGGCTGCTCTCGACACGGGCGCAGCCGTGCACGTGGGGCCGACAACGGATGCGTATGAAATTCACGGCCTCGAGATAGATCTACGTCGACTGCTAGCGGGTTTCGAGTTGTTCGTCTACTCCCTGCGCGCAGGGAAGTTCTACATCAAAGGCACGAACCGACAATTGTCGGTCGTCGCGGGAGCATCAATGAAGGCGGTCCTCCATGTCTGACACGACGAACCTCGGTGAATGGATCGGCAACAATTCCGTTCGCACGATTCGCGCACAAACCGTGACGTTGGATGGTGCCTTGGTCGGAAAACATCTGTCACCCAAAAAGTTTGAGTCCGGAGCGCAATCGGGCTGGGGATTCGCCGATATCGCCCTGGCAGTCGATCTCGGGAACACCGCTCAGCTCGGGTTCGACTTCGGTGACTGGCGCGGTGAGATGCACGACGTCTTCCTTCGTCCCGACCTTACGACTCTGTCAACCGACGCATCACTACCAGGTCTCGCCACGGTGATGTGTGATCTGGTCGATCAACACGGGGCACCGCTTCCGGTTTGTTCGCGATCCACGCTCGCACGTGTGGTCAAAGAGCTTGCCGAGCTTGGATTCACAGGTAAGGCGGCCGTGGAGATCGAGGCCACGGTGTTCGAAGAGTCGATCGAGCAGGCCCGCGAACAGCGTTTCACGAACCTGCATCCACTCGGCGGTACCCAGGGCGCGATCTACCTGTTGAGCAGATCACGGGACTACACGACGCTCATGGACGCAATGGCTGACCGCATCGAGCGGGCTGGAATCCCTTGGGAAGGTTGGGCAGACGAGTCCGCGCACGGCCAGATCGAAGTAAATCTCCCACCGACCGACATTCTCACCGCAGCGGACTGGTACGTACGAACGAAGCAGATCATGCGGGAAGTCGCTTACGAGCACGGTCGCACCATCACCTTCATGGCTCGGTGGTCGCCGGACCAGTTCGGGCAGGGCGCTCACATCAACCTTTCCCTTCAACGGGACGGACGGAATGCCTTCTTCGATGAAGTTGAGCCCTCACGCCCGTCGGAGACGATGCGGAACTTCATCGGCGGCGTCCTCGGCACAATGGCGGCGGCCAGTTCTTTCCAGTATCCGACCGTGAACTCATACCGCAGAATCGCGGAATTCGACGGACCTCCCACCACCGTCACGTGGGGCGTTGACAACAAGAGCGCGGCCGTTCGAGCCGTCTGCACGACCGAGAAGCTCTCTCGTGTCGAGTATCGCGTCCCGTCGGCGGACGTGAATATCTATCTGTCGATGGCATCGTTCCTTGCCGGCGGACTGATCGGTCTGCGCGATCACAGCGATCCTGGCCCCGAATGCACCGTCATGGCCTGGGGATTGCCGCCGGGAACCCCGAAGTTGCCAGCCAGCCTTTCTCGAGCGATCACGGAATTGAGCGGCGATGTAAACCTGACGGAGGTTTTGGGGCGAGAGTTGGTGGAGTACTGGATCGGCACGCGCCGGTGGGAATGGTTGCAGTTCTTCACCACTGGGGGAGACCCGGCCGCAGGAGTCTCCGATTGGGAGCTCGAACGCTACTTCGAGCACGTCTGACACCGAGGACAGGTCTGAAGATGAAAGCAGCAATACTGAACGCTGCCCCTGGTCGGCTCGAGTTCGAAGAGCTCGACATCGACGTGGCCGGACCCCGAGAAGTCCGCATACGTACAGCAGCCGTCGGGCTGTGTCATACCGATCTGCACTACGTGGACGCGCTCTGGCGAACAGAACTTCCGGAGGTGCTCGGTCACGAGGCATCGGGCATCGTCGAATCGGTTGGGTCAGACGTCACGGCTGTAGCGCCTGGCGACCACGTCGTGACGTGCATGACAGCTTTCTGTGGCCGATGCCGATACTGCATTGCAGGTCGACTCACCCTCTGCTCCAATCATTCCCGCCTCCGCTCGCGGCCCCAGCCGGCGTTGACGACCAAGGCCGGGCGCGCAGTGGGACGAATGGGTGGCATCGGTGGATTCGCCGAACAGATGCTCGTGCACGAGAACAGCGTCGTCCGCGTCGACGATTCGGTACCTCTCGATCGCGCGAGTTTGCTCGGGTGCGCCACCATCACCGGCGTCGGGGCGGTCTGGCACAGTGCTCGCATCGAACCAGGGTCGTCGGTTGCCGTCATCGGTTGTGGAGGCGTGGGGCTTTCGGTAGTTCAGGGCGCCCGGCTAGCCGGCGCGGCCCGGATCATCGCGATCGATGTGGACCAGCGAAGTATCGATCAGGCTCTTCGAGTCGGGGCGACTGCGTCAGTGAACGCGGCTGAGATCGAACCCGTCGACGCCGTACGCGCGTTGTGTCCAGGTGGGGTGGACTACTCATTCGAGGCGATCGGCCGCAGAGTCACTGTCGAGCAGGCATTCTCGATGCTCGCTCCCGGCGGAGTGGCCACGGTCCTCGGCATGGTTCCTGATGACGAGCCGCTGCGGATCACAGCGTCGGAATTGTTTTTCCAGGAGAAGCGATTGCAAGGCTCCCTCCTCGGGTCGAACCAATTCCCGACCGATATTCCGCGATTGGCCGAGCTGTACGTCCAGGGCCGACTCGAACTCGACGAGATGATCTCGTTGCGAGTCCCCTTCGACGAGATCAACACAGGAATCGCAGCGCTTCGTGAAGGAGGGGTGAATCGTGTCGTCGTCGAATTCGCCTGAGCGTGCGCGTCGCCCATTGATCGGAGTGACCGGTCGGCGCTCGAGCGCGGAACGCCTGGCCGTCGAACCTCGGTACCGCCATCTCGAGTTCGACATGCACTACTCCGATTTTCCTACCCGGCTGTCGTACGAAGGCGCCCTCGTCGTCCAAATTCCTTATGAGGCAGGTGGAATCGACCTGATTGAACGGCTCGATGGAATAGTCATCTCTGGTGGGCAGGATGTCCACCCTGAAACACTGGGTATCGACGCCGCGCCCACCGATCCGGACAGTGACCCGCGTCGAGATGCGTATGAGATCGAATTAATATCGGGTGCAGTAGAACTCGGTACTCCACTGCTCGGTGTCTGTCGCGGGATGCAGATGCTGAATGTGACATTGGGAGGCACGCTCGTGCCTGATCTTCCGACCATAGACATCAACCACAAGTCACCAGGACTGGGCATAGCCGAGGAGACCCACCCCGTACGGACCGCCACCGATTCGACGGTGTTCGAGATATACGGCGCACACGTAGAGGTCAACTCCTTGCACCACCAAGCAGTGGACCGACTCGGCCCTGACCTCACTGCCAGCGGGTGGGCTCCGGACGGTGTCATCGAAGCGGTGGAGATGCGCGGGAGACCGATCGTCGGCGTCCAATGGCATCCGGAATGGCGCCGGAAGGACCCTGTCTTCGCATGGTTGGTCCAGGTCGCTCTCGCACGAAAGGAAGTGCTCGATGGAGTTGCATGAATACTCGGACATGGACGCCACGGACCTGAAATGTCGACTCGATCGGAAAGAAGTCACCCCTGCTGAAGTGCGCGAAGCCGCACTAGCTGCAATCTCCCACGTCGACACGCACCTCGGTGCCACCGTCGGTCCTCCCCTCGACCCACCACCGACGTATTCCACGTCCGGCCCTTTCAGTGGGGTTCCGTTCGCGCTCAAGGATCTTCTGTGCACTGCGGCGGGGATGCCGAACGAGAACGGTAGTGCAGCAACCGCAGGCTATATCGCCACACGTGACTCCGATCTGATGGGTAGGTGGCGCGCTGCCGGACTATCCGTTACCTGTCGCACTGCCACACCAGAATTCGGATTCAGCGCAACCACGGAATCGGCAGTGAATGGTCCTACCCGCAACCCCTGGAACCCGCAGCGAGTCGCCGGTGGATCCAGCGGTGGCTCCGCGGCGCTCGTTGCCGCCGGGGCCTTGCCGTGGGCACACGCCAACGACGCCGGCGGATCAATACGAATCCCTGCCGCGCTGTGCGGGTTGGTGGGACTTAAACCGACCCGCGGGCTCGTTCCACCCGGCCCGGATTCGGATGAACCGCTCTTCGGCCTCACGACTGAGTTCGCGGTCACCCGGACAGTCCGCGACGCCGCCGCGTTGATGGACGTAGTGCACGGCAGCGCACCGGGGGACCGGTACTTTCAGCCGCGTCGAAGCCCCGGCCACTACAGCCGAGCAGTCGGCCGGCGACCGAAAGGCCTCCGGATCGCTGTGTCGACCGAATCACCTGGCAGTCGTCACGCTGCGGACCCCGCCGTGACAGCCGAGGTGATGCGTATCGCGCGCTTGCTCGAACAGTTCGGCGACCACGTCGAGAATGCGGCACCAGATGTTGACCCCGAACTGTTTCGGGATCTCAATCTCACTTTCTGGTCGGCGTCGATCGCAGAGTCCATGCGCGCACTGACCGGAGCAGGCGCCAGCGAGGACATGTACTCCTCGCTGGAGAGTTCGACTGCCGCCATGGTTCGTCACGGATTCGCCGTGGAATGGGCAGACATCGCCCGCGCCCGCCGCTACCAGAATCACCTGACCCGTGGCACGGCGAGCTTCTTCGAATTCTTCGACCTCACTCTCACGCCCACCACGCCGACGACCGCCTGGCACGTCGGCGAGCTCGACTCCAACCGACGGGGTATCACCGCCGGCGAGTGGGTGGACACCTTGGCGAAGTACTCGCCCTTTACTGCCATCTACAACGTCACCGGCCAACCGGCTATCTCCATCCCCACAGGAATGTGTGACGGACTGCCGATCGGAGTGCAGCTCGCCGCAGCTCCCGGCCGTGACGATCTGTTGCTTGCCGTGGCCGCGCAACTCGAGGAAGCCGTCCCATGGGCAGGCCGCGTCCCACCGATTCATGCCGGCAAGCCGCTCCTCCCGGAAACGGAAAAAATGCCGACCCTCTACTCGGAAACGGAACGCACATGAACACCCGCGAGGAATGGACACAATTCGCGACGTCGATCGAAGCGCCATCGGCTATGTGGCTGAACGGTCAGTGGTTCAACGGCGACGGGAGTGATCGTCACCATGTTGTATCCCCGCATAACGACACTGTCGTAACTAGTGTCCCGCTGGCCATTCACGCCGACGTCGACAGAGCCGTCGAGGGTGCCCGCGCGGCGTTTCTCGATGGCCGGTGGGCGAGAATCAGTGCGCGCGAGCGTGGTGCGGTACTGCAGCGGTGGGCAGAGCTCGTCCACGAGCACCGTGACGAACTCGCTGCGCTCATCACACTCGAGATGGGTAAGCCGATCCAGGTGGCACGTGATATCGAGCTGCGAGCCGTCGAGAACACCTTCCGCTGGTATGGAGAACTGGCTGACAAACTCTACGACGAGTCGCCACGCGGCCTGATCGATGCGGTCGCGTTGGTGAGCCGTGAGCCGGTGGGGGTGGTCGCGGCGATCACCCCATGGAACTTCCCACTCACGCTCAGTAGTTGGAAGATCGCCCCTGCGTTGCTTGCAGGCAACAGCATGGTGATCAAGCCCGCTACACAGTCACCGTTGTCCTTGCTCCGCTTGGCTCAGCTGGGTTCGGCTGCAGGACTTCCCGACGGCGTGCTGCAAGTTGTCACAGGTAGCGGTGGACAGGCCGGAGCTGCCCTTGCTCGCCACAACGGCGTCGACTGTCTCACCTTCACCGGATCACCGGATGTCGGCAAACAGTTGCTGATCTACGCGGGTGAATCGAATGCGAAACCCGTACATCTCGAACTCGGCGGCAAGAGCCCACAGTTGGTATTCGCCGATGCCCCGGACCTCGCCGTTGCAGCGCGCACCGTGGCATGGGCAATTACCTTCAACGCCGGACAGATGTGCACTGCAGGTGCTCGCTTGTTGGTCGAGGAATCGATCGCGGATCAATTCGTCGCCGAGGTAATTTCGGAAATCAAGCGATGCACTGTCGGTGACCCTTTCGATCCCGATACACACATCGGGCCCGTCGCGAGTCGGGCGCATCGCGCGGACGTCCTCGAACACGCGAGAACTGCTCACACAGAAGGCGCAACGCTCGCCCACGGTTCACTGCAGGAACGAGCAGGTTCGGGGGCGTACCTGGATCCGATCGTGTTCACCGATGTTCAGGCCGAGCACTGCCTGTTCCTCGAAGAAGTTTTCGGACCGATCCTCGCAGTCACCCGTTTCACTGACGACGCTGACGCCGTCACGTTGGCTAACGCCACACCGTTCGGTCTCGGAGCGGGGGTGTGGACGTCGAATCTCACACGAGCCCACCGGCTCGCGCGCGAAATCGACGCAGGCCTTGTCTGGGTGAACTGCTATGAGGAAGGGGATCTCTCCGTCCCCTTCGGCGGTCGCAAACTCTCAGGCCACAGTGTGGACAAGAGCATCCATGCACTCGACAAATTCACGTCGACGAAGTCGACGTGGATCCATCTCTGAACAAAGGCACAGCACATGTCATCACGGGTCAACGACGGCCACATCGCGATCATCGGAACCGGGTTTTCCGGGCTGTGCATGGCGATCGAACTGAAGAAGAAGGGTATCGACGACTTCGTCCTGTACGAACGCGCCGACGATGTCGGCGGAACCTGGCGCGACAACACATACCCAGGGGCAGCCTGCGATGTGCCCAGCGTGTTGTATTCCTACTCCTTCGCTCAGAACCCGAACTGGACCCGTATCTTCCCGCCATGGTCGGAACTGCTCGACTATCTCAGATCTGTTGCTGCGCAGTATGATCTGCTGCCGCACATCCGCTTCGGTGTCGAGGTCTCCGAAATGCGATTCGACGAGGACCGGCTCCGGTGGAACATCCAGTTCGCTTCCGGCGAATCAGTGACGGCGGCCGTTGTCGTCAACGGCTCAGGGGGCTTGAGTAATCCGTACATCCCGCAGCTACCCGGACTGGAGTCATTCGAGGGTGCCGCGTTCCACTCTGCCAAGTGGCGACATGACCTCGACATGACGGGAAGGCGTGTCGCAGTGATAGGTTCCGGCGCCAGTGCGATCCAGTTCGTCCCCGAAATCGCCCCGCACACAGAGACCCTGCATGTATTTCAGCGATCACCCAACTGGGTCATGCCACGTGGTGATGCCGCCCTGTCGCCCGCCACCCGCGAAAGATTCTCGCGGCGTCCTTACCGTCAACGGTGGCTGCGATGGCGGACCTACTGGGCATTCGAAAAGCTCGCCAGCGCATTCCTCGGAAACCGCAAACTCGTCGAACAGTACCGAACCCAGGCGCTCACCAATCTTCAACAGCAAGTGCCGGATTCGGACTTGAGGCACAAGGTCACCCCAAAATACGATCCTGGCTGTAAACGTCGCCTGATATCCGACGACTGGTACCCCGCACTGCAACGGGAAAATGTGCACTTGAACACCTCGGGGATTGCCGAGATCCGCCCGCATTCGATCATTGACTCAGAGGGAGCGGAACACGAGGTCGACACTCTGATCTTCGCGACTGGATTCCAGGCAACCAGCTTCCTGGCACCGATGAAAGTATTCGGCCGCGAAGGAGTCGAACTCTCCGACAGTTGGCGCGAGGGCGCCGCAACAAAGCTCGGGCTTGCATCCGCCGCGTTCCCGAACCTGTGGTTCCTCAACGGCCCGAATACCGGTCTCGGTCACAACTCGATCATCTTCATGATCGAAGCACAAGCCAGATACATCGCGTCGGCAGTGCAGCACATGCGCCGAAAAAGGATTTCTGCCCTCGAACTCGATCGCACCGTCCAGATTCGCAGCTACGCCGCCACCCAAGAACGCATGCGCCGAACTGTATGGGCATCGGGTGGCTGCGACAGCTGGTATCAATCCTCTGACGGTCGAATCGACACCCTGTGGCCGGCCAGCACAATCGAATACTGGTTGCGCACCAGGCTGTTCCGCAAGTCCGACTTCCACGCACTGACGACAGGCAAAGGATGAACAACATGGACGTATCAATACTCGGCACCGGCTTGATGGGAACGGCTCTCGCCCAGGCGCTCATACGCAACGGGACAAAGGTGACGGTGTGGAATCGAACCGCCGACAGAGCGTTACCCCTCGCTGCGGCTGGAGCTACAGTCGCCGAATCTCCCCAATCTGCGATTGCGGCCAGTCCGCTGATCGTCATCAGTCTCCTGAACTACGAGATCGCCAAAGATGTCGTTACAGAGGCAGATTCGATTACCGGAAGAATCATCGTCAACACCGCAACGGGTACGCCGGAGGAAGCGAACCAGTTCGCCGAGTGGATCGCAGGGCGAGGCGCTCGGTACCTCGACGGAGCCATAGCTGCATACCCGGAGGACATCGGAACCGAAAGCTCAGGGATCAACTATTCCGGAGACGAGGACGTGTGGGAGGACGTCCAGAGCCTTCTGACACCCATCGCCGCCCAATCACGATATGTCGGAGCCCGTCCCGGTGCCGCCAACGTGATCGACGCGGCCATGGCAGGCGCATTCTTCAATGTCGCACTCGGTGCCTTTCACGAAGCAGCAGCGTACGTGCGGTCCGAGGACGTCGCGATCGCAGAGATGCGCCACAGTTTGCACCTGTGGACCGACAAACTTCTCGAACTCCTTCATGAAGCACTCAAAGCGTTCGAATCCGGAGAGTACGAGACCGATCAGGCAACCTTGAACGTATACGCAGCCGCAGTAGAAGCCTGGCAACAATCGATGCAGCGAGCAGGCCAACGTGCCGCTCTGATGACGGCGAATCTCGACAACTTACAACGTGCATGCGCCGCCGGGCACGGAGACAAGGGCATCTTCGCCCAAATTGAAACACTCTCCGCCAATCCTCGATCCGCAATCTAAGGAGACACCAATGACAACCATGGCCAACCACCTCACCGCCCTGCCCTCGACGACAACAGTCGACGAGATCGTCTACGTGATCCACCGCGACGGCGGAGTCATCGTCGAAGATTTTCTCGACACCCCACAGCTCGATGAGCTGCGAGCCCAACTCGGACCCGTCCTCGAAAGCACCGGCTACGGAGAAGACGAATTCTTCGCCGGAACCCAAACACGAAGAGCAGGAGGGCTCTTCGGCCGGATCGATCTCATGCCCCAAATCGCGCTCCATCCGCTCTACTACGGGGCCGCCAAGAAAATCCTTCAGGTGCCCCTGTCCGTCTGGGTCGGAGACGACCAGATCGAAATCACGCCCGATATCCAGATCGGTGTCACCCAGGCAATCGAAATCCACCCAGGGCAAGGTGCCCAGCGTCTCCATCGTGACGACACGAGCTTTCTGTGGCGCCACCCCGACTACGGACGCGAGGGCCGACTGCAGATCATGGTGGCGGTCAGCGATTTCACAGCAGAAAACGGTGGCACCCTCGTCATACCCGGAAGCCATCGGTGGGACGACCAACGAGGTCCGAAACAGGCCGAAGCGGCGCCGACCGTGATGCGGGCCGGTGCGGCCCTCATCTGGACCGGTTCTACGTACCACGGCGGCGGTAACAACTCGTCAGAGGTGCCACGGACCGGCTTGACGATGGCGTTCGACCTCGCCTGCTTACGTCAGGAAGAGAACCAATACCTGTCAATCCCGCGTGAAAAACTGCTTGATCTTTCGGAAGAGGTGCAGCGACTGCTCGGCTGGGGGTCCGGAGCGAACCTGATGGGTTACGTCGAACGGGGCGGTCAGATGATCGACGCACACGTTCTCCTCGAAAACGGCGCCGTCGAGCTCCCGACTGCCCGCTGAACCCTCGCCTGCACGTCGCTTGCCACTCGCTACTCAACTCGCACAGTAGTTTCTGGGTTTCGAATCGAGAAACATATCCGTCATGGGTGTCCTCCAGCTGAATTCACCTTGAGATCGTGTGTCTCAGGTCAGGACTAGGCAATTGCCTAGTCCTGACCAAGGGTGCAGTATCCGTACCGTGTGAGCTACCGGTTCTTGAAGAACGAGACGTCGTCGTTGCCGATGAGGTCCGGAACCGTCCAGCCGTCGAGGTCGTATTCACTCAGGCACTGCTCGGCCAGTCCCTTCATGGAACTGGCGTGCCCACGATTCTGGGCCGCGAACAGCAGCTCCGCCTTGACGTTCTCGTGGTTGCCGGAGTAGTTGCGCTCGTAGAGTTCGTGGCGACCGCCGAACTCGGTTCCGATCGAATCCCACAGTGCTTTCATGACTTTCACCCGATCGACGGCGGTGATACCGTCGGAACCGCGAACGTACTTGTCGAGGTATGGACGCACGTCCGGGCTTTTGAAATCGAGTGAACTCGAAGGCAGGTAGATCAGGCCTGATGCCACGTCCTGCTCGATGATTTCCTTGATCCGGGGGTATCCCTGGATCATGAACATCCGATAGGTGAGGCCGTACTCGAGCTTCGGGATCACAGAATCGCCGACCCACTGTTCCGGGTCGCGCGCCATCGATTCGGTCAACGACCAGAAGAGGTTTCGCCAGCCGATCACTTCACCGACGCGGGTCTGGACTCCGCGGAAGCCGCCGGCGCCGGTGGCTTCGAGTGCCTTCATCAACAGTCCGGCGATGAAGTCGAGCTTGACGGCCAGTCGAGTGCAGCCCTGAAAGGTGAAGCGGGGCAAGAATCCCGACTGAGGGAAGAACGCGTTGATCCGGTCGACGTCGCCGTACATGAAGACGTTCTCCCACGGCACCAGAACCTTGTCGAAGACGAAGATAGTGTCGTTCTCATCCATGCGGCTCGAGAGCGGGTAGTCGAACGGACTGCCCATCACCGCAGCATGTTCGGTGTACGAGGTGCGGCAGATCAGCTTCACACCCGGAGCGTCCATCGGTACCGTGCAGATCAAGGCGAACTGCTTCTTCTTGATCGGCAGACCGTAATGAGCGATGAAGTTGTAGTTGGTGATCGCCGATCCGGTGGCGACCACCTTGGCGCCGCTGACGATCAAACCTGCGTCGGTTTCCTTCTCCACCTTCATGAAGACGTCGCCGACCTCGTCCGGTGGAAGTTGGCGATCCACCGGGGGATTGATGATCGCGTGGTTCCAGTACAGAACCTTCTCCTGCGATTCGCGGTACCAGCGCTCGGCGTTGTCCTGGAACGGTGCGTACAACTCCTTGTTGGCGTGGAGAGTTCCCAGGAAACTTGCCTTGTAGTCGGGGGAGCGGCCCATCCAGCCGTAGGTCATACGCGCCCACGTCGCGATGGCGTCGCGTTCCTTGAGCAGGTCAGCCGACGACGTCGGAGTGCGGAAGAACGGCATGGTGACACCGCCGTTGCCCGTGTCCGTCGGAACGGTCAAGGCGTCCACGTGCTCGCCCGTATGCAGAGCGTCGTACAGCCTTGCGGTCATGCGGATCGGATTCCGGAACGCGGGGTGCGTTGTGACGTCCTTGACGCGATCACCGTGAAGCCAGATCTCGCGACCGTCCTGCAGGCTCGAGATGTACTCGTCACCGGTCATCGGTCGGGTGGCGAAGTTCTTCGTGCGGTTGGCTTCGCAGTCGGCGGCCGGATTGACCTGTGGCGCTCCGGAATCTGCGGGGTCGGTGCCGGTGGGAGGGATTTCGGTGGTCGTCATGGTAACGCCTTTCAGATCGTTTGGGGTGCGGGCTGAAGATGTATCGGGGTGAACGAAGTGGTGGCGTCGAACCAGCCGCTGTGTGGGTCGTCCTGACTTCCGCTCCAGACTGTGGTCGACGAGGTAGCGCCTAGATCGTGAAAAGTGCTTCGGTAGAACAGAAGCGGATCCTTGCCACTCGACTGCGCGTCGACGATCTCGCCGATGAAGATGATGTGGTCACCGCCGTCGTACTCCTTCCACGGGACGCACGAGATGGTTGCTGCGGCGCCGTCGAGCAGGGGAGCGGTCGGTCCGTCGATCCACCTCGGTTCGGTGCGCTGCGGTCGGCCGGCAAAATGCATGGCCGTGTCCACTTGGTCGGAGGCAAGTATGTTGACGGCAAACGGCGCGTTGCCGAGATAGCCGCACGCCTTGGACTTGCGAGTCATCGTGATCTGGCACAGACGTGGTTCCAGAGAGATTGCCGTGAATGCCGTGACCGTGGCCCCATGTGGCTGACCGTCGCCATTGGTACAGGTGATGACGGTGACGCCGCTCGCGAATTGACCGAAGATTCCTCGAAGCTGATTTTGTTCCATGACCGGACCTCCTTGTCGGATGGCGGTTGAGTGAGAGTGCCGCGAAGTGTGGGAGGGAAGTAGTGGGCGACTAGCGCCGGGAGTGAAGACGAACGTACGGCGGGCGCAGGCTTCGGTCGATCCGTACAGCGCGGTGTCTATCCGGATTGCGCACCCGATCGCGGCCGGTACCCGTTTCCTCTTGGAAGTGACCGGGGACACAGTGTTCAATGATGTTCAGCGCCCATGCTCGGCAATGTGGCTGGTCACGGGTTTGGAAGGTGAAGAAGGACGATGGTCGACTCCATGATCAGTACAGCTCCCCGCGATTGGGACGAGGCGTGTCATGCGGTTTCGGACGCCTATTTTCCGCACACGCTGACGCCGTTGTCGCGGCATGCGGCCAGTGGAGTGGGGGTGTGCACCACCGAGTTGGGACCGCTGCGGATCGCTCATATTCGGTGGGGAGCAGACGTCGCCGTCGAATCCGATCATCCCGGTGCCTATGGGGTGAACATCCCGCTCTCGGGCGAGCTCGAGTCGGTGTTCGCGGGCTCGCACGTGCTCTCGACGCAGGGCGTCGCGACGGTATGTCCGCCTGACATCACCACAAGAATCACGCGGTGGAGTGCGGACTGCGAGATCGTCGGAGTCCGGATGGACCGTCAGTACCTCGACCGTGAGGTGGAAAAGGTTCTCGGTCGACCCGGAATGCACTTGCCTGATCAGGTGGATCTTCGGGGAGACGACGGGGCCAGATGGCTGAAATTTGTTCGCTCACTGTCGGATCAGATACTCGGCCCGGTCGGCGTGCTGCACAACGAACTGGTGGCAGGTCAGCTCTCCGGCGCCGTGGTCACGGCATTCGTCCTTGCTGCAATGCCCGAAAGTGAGGACGCGGTGTGTAACGCCAGGCCGCGCATCGTCAAACGGGTGCTCGACGAGATGCACGACGACCCGGCCCGCGTGTGGACCGCAGCGGAGATGGCCGAGGTTGCGGGCGTCAGCGTACGGAGATTGCAGGAAGGATTTCGGCAGTACGTGGGCCGGAGTCCGTCGGAATGCCTGCTCGACATCCGTCTCGAGCGGGTCCATGCAGATCTGGTGGATGCCGACGACTCGACGACGGTCACCGATGTCGCTGTGAGATGGGGTTTTACGCACACCGGACGGTTCGCGTCGTCCTTTCGGCGTAAGTACGGATTGCTTCCTTCCGAGGTGTTGAGGCGCTAGCCTCGGTACCCCATGTCCGCGCTGAGTTGATTCGCCTTCTCGACGAGGAACGGTGCGACGTCGGCGCGGAAGGCTTCCGGGGATGTTCGTCCGGCCGAGGTCGAACACGCTGTCACTCCGACGACGCTTCCGCCGGCGTCGCGGACGGGAGCAGCGAGGGAAATCAGGCCGTCTTCCAGTTCCTCGGACGTGAGCGCGTATCCCTGCTCGCGCACCACCCGAAGGGCGGTATGGAATGCGCCTTCGTCGGTGATCGTGGTGGGCGTGAGGGCGTCGAACGTGGAGTTCGCGATGACGTTTGCGACGATTTCGGTTGGCGCCCAAGCTAGCAGGGCCCGACCCATGGAGGTGGCATATGCAGGCACTCTGGTGCCGACGCTGACGTTGATGCTCATGATCCGGCGGACGGGTACACGCGCGGCGTAGACCACGTCGACGCCGTCGAGCACCCCGAGCGACGCCGACTCGTGGGTGTGTTCTGCGATCTCCAGCAGACGAGGGAGCGCCGCCTCCGTCAAGGCATGTGATGCCGAGAAGTGCTGCCCGATGCTCAGAACGCGCGGGGTGAGCGACCACCGACTGTTGTTGCCGGTGACGTATCCGAGCTTCTGCAGCGTGAGGAGGATGCGCCGGACCGCTGGGCGGGAGAGACCCGTTTCGGCGGCAAGATCGGCGAGCGACGGGTTGGGGTTCTTCTCGTCGAACGCCGTCAGCACAGCAAATCCGCGCTCGATGCTCTGGATGTAATCGCGATCGTTCTCGCTCACGGAATGGCCTTTCATCTGCGGGTATGACCGATTGACGCCTTCGGAGGTTGACAAACCTTGTGACTGGGCGCACAGTACAAGCGTACGCAGAGCGTAACAGATGTACGCAGAGCGTACAACCAATGCGTACAACCAGACTTGGGAAGCCGACTCAGCCCAGCAGTACGGCACCCACCCGGTAACAGCCACATACGGCCCCGAGGAGGACCACATGACCACTTCCGAGAGCCCCACCGCAGTAGGTTCGGGCACTGCCGCCACCGACAAGTTCCTCCAGGAACGAGTCAGCGCCGACACCCTGCCCGAGCGCGTCTCGGCCATCGCCAAGGACGTGCTCGAGGCACTCGCCGGCGTCATCGACAAGCACGGCATCACCTACCCCGAGTACCGCGTCCTCAAGCAGTGGCTCATCGACATCGGCCAGTTCGGCGAGTGGCCCCTGTGGCTGGACGTCTTCCTCGAGCACAACGTCGAGGAGGTTGCGTACCGCGGCCAGCACGGCACCAAGGGAAGCATCGAGGGCCCGTACTACGTTGCCGATGCCAAGACGTTGCCTGCCAAGTGTGAACTTCCGATGCGTGACAACGAGGTTGGATCGAAGCTGGTCTTCGAGGGCCAGGTTCGCGATCTCGACGGCAAGGGGTTGGGCGGTGCAACCGTCGAACTCTGGCACGCGGACGACGAAGGCTACTACTCCCATTTCGCGCCGCACATCCCCGACGGCAACCTCCGCGGAACGATCGTCGCCGACGACGAGGGGCGCTTCTCGATCACCACGATTCAGCCTGCGCCGTACCAGATCCCGACCGACGGCCCCACCGGCTGGTTCATCGAGAAGGCCGGCTGGCACCCGTGGCGTCCGGCTCACCTGCACCTCATGGTGAAGGCTCCCGGTAAGCGCACCATCACCACCCAGCTCTATTTCAAGGATGGAGAGTGGATCGAGAACGACGTGGCAACGGCGACGAAGCCCGAACTGATTCTCGATCCGAAGCCGGGTGTCGAAGGAATCAACCGGGTCACATACGACTTCGTGCTCGATCCGGCCTGATCCACAACTGCTCTGAAGAAAGTGATTTGATGACAGACCTGTCGATCGTCTCCATCGAGACGACCATCCTCGACGTTCCGCTGGTTCGCCCCCACAAGTTCGCCACCACGTCGATGACGGCGCAGCCGTTGTTGCTGGTCGCGATTCGCACCTCCGACGGGGTGATCGGATACGGCGAAGGTGTCGTTCCGGGCGGGCCGTGGTGGGGCGGCGAATCAGTGGAGACGATGCAGGTCATCATCGAGAAGTACATCGCGCCGGTGGTGGTCGACAGGCGCGTGGATCAGATCACCGCGATCATGGCCGACATCGAAAAAGTTGTTGCCAATGCACGATTCGCGAAGGCCGCCGTCGACGTGGCGTTGCACGACGCCTGGGCTCGTAGCCTGGGAGTCCCCGTGCACACGCTCCTCGGCGGGGCTTTCCGCGAGAGTGTCGACGTCACGTGGGCACTTGGTGCTGCGCCGGCGGACGAGATCATCGAGGAAGCTCACGAAAAGCTCGAGTCCAGGCTCAATTTCAGCTTCAAACTCAAAATGGGAGCACTCGATCCAGCAGTCGACGTCGCGCGCATCGTCAACATCGCGCAGGCGCTGGACGGCCACGCCGGAGTCCGTGTCGACGTCAACGCGCGGTGGGATCGCTTCACGGCACTGCGGTACCTGCCACAACTCGCAGACGGCGGAGTCGAACTGATCGAACAACCCACTCCGGCAGACCAAATCGAGGTCCTCGCCGAACTCAGCAGGCTACTGCCGATTCCGATCATGGCCGACGAGAGTGTGCAGACCCCACACGACGCCCTGGAAATCGCTCGCCGGAGCGCCGCCGATGTCATCGCCCTCAAGACCACCAAGTGCGGTGGCCTCCAGCGCAGTCGCGACATCGTCGCGATTGCCAAGGCCGCGGGTATCGCGTGCCACGGTGCGACGTCCATCGAAGGTCCGATCGGCACAGCGGCTTCGTTGCACTTCGCGTGCGCTGAGCCCGGAATCAACTTCGGAACAGAACTTTTCGGCCCGCTACTCTTCAGTGAGGAACTGCTCCAGAAACCCCTGAAGTATTCCGAGGGTCAGTTGCACCTCCCCGCCGGGCCTGGCTTGGGAGTCGAACTGAACATGGACGCCGTCAAGACCTGGACCAGGAACTAGAGGAAAAGGAACATGGCACTCTTTCACGTTCGGATGGACGTCGATATTCCGCGCGACCTGGATCCGGAAGTTCGCGCCGATACCGTCGCGACGGAGAAGGCGTACTCACAAGACCTTCAGCGACAGGGCAAGTGGGTTCATTTGTGGCGAATTGTGGGTCAGTTCAGCAACATCAGCATTTTCGACGTCGAGTCGGCTGACGAACTGCACGAGATTCTCTGGAATCTCCCCTTGTTCCCGTACATGAGCATCGAGGTCATGCCGTTGACGCAGCACGGATCTTCGATCAAGTAGAGCCTGCACGTGCGCGGGCGGGTCAGCGTATTCCGTCACGACGTAGTGCGACGGACACTGCGGCAGAGCGGGTATCTACGCCGAGCTTGGCGTAGATATGCCCGAGGTGGGTTTTCACAGTCGCCTCGCTGATGAAAAGTGCCTTGCCCAGCTCACGGTTGGTCATCCCCTCAGCGAGCAGACTGAGCAGTTCGGACTCACGCGCGGTGAGGGTTTCCTGCGGGCGCTGCATCTGCTGGACAAGACGAGAGGCCACGGTAGGGGAGAGAACGCTTCGCCCGGCTACCGCGCCGCGCACCGCGCCGAAGATCTCGTCGGGCGTCGAGTCCTTGAGTAGGTACCCGATGGCACCGGCGTCCACAGCCCGCACGACGTCGGCGTCGGTGTCATACGTCGTGAAAACCAGTACGGGTACGTCGACACCGTCGCTTCGCAGGCGTTTGATCGCTTCAGCACCGTGCATGCCGGTGCCCATGTCCAGATCCATCATC
Organism: Rhodococcus sp. IEGM 1318; assembly: GCF_033142465.1. Taxonomy (NCBI): domain Bacteria; kingdom Bacillati; phylum Actinomycetota; class Actinomycetes; order Mycobacteriales; family Nocardiaceae; genus Rhodococcus; species Rhodococcus sp. IEGM 1318. The sequence continues at coordinate 580,169 of NZ_JAWLSC010000002.1, read as the reverse complement.
ACCAGATCCGGCGAGGCCGACGGTATCGCCGTGGCCGCTTCTTCGCCGGACGATGCTTCGCCGACTACTTCGACGTCCGGCTGAGTGTCGAGCAGCGCTCTCAGCCCGGCGCGCACCACCAGGTGATCATCGACGAGGAAGACGCGAATGGTGGTCACTGGATCCTCCGTTCGAGCTGGAACTGGGCCGCGATTACGGTGCCGTCTCCCGGTACGCTTTCCACGGTGAACGATCCCCCGAGCTGCGCGACGCGACTTCGCATCGCGCGTAGGCCGTATCCACCGTACCGAGAATGGTCGGCGAGTTTTCCCGGATCGAAGCCGACGCCGTCGTCGAAGATGTCTACGGAGATGGAGTTGTCGAGATACGTGATCGTCACGCCCGCTGTGTCGGCGCGAGCGTGGCGGGCGATGTTGGACGACGCGCTCGAGACCACTCGCACGATGGCGTGAGCCACGTCCGGCGGCACGGCGACCGGTTCGCCCACAGTGCGAACCCGAACATCAGGGGTGAACTGACGGGCGGCGGCCACGACCAGGGCGCTGAAGTCAGCGGGGCCATCTTTGGCAGGTGCGAGGTCATGGACGAGATCGCGGCTCTGCGTCAGGCTCGTGCGGATGTTCTCTGTCGCGGCATCGACATCGGTTCGAGACGGCGAACCTGTTGTATTCCAAGTTTGTTCGGCTGCCTCGAGCCGAAGCAGGGCGCTTGCCAGTCCCTGAGTAACGGTGTCGTGGATCTCGCGAGCGAGGCGCTCTCGTTCAGCGGCAACCCCGGCAGCCCGTTCGGTATCTGCCAATGCCGACTGCGCTTCCGCTACCTGGCGCAGAAGCCGAAGACGTTCTCGGGCATCGCGTTCCATCTGTCCGTACGCTGCCGCGACCAGTGCAGCGGTGCACAGAGGCCCGAGCAGGGTCACCAATTCGGCACGGCCGGTGACCCGGTAGAACGCGATGCCGGCGAGAACGCCAAGGATCCCGACGAGGGGGTAGGCGATTTTGCTGGGGTACAGACGAATGCAGAGGAAGAGAACAGGGAACGCGCACCACGCGAAACTCGGTGCAAGCCAGACCAACGCTGCCCATGTGCTCAGTACCGGCCACATCCAGAGCCGTTGGCGACCCACAACTCGCGAGGACACCGTAGCCATGACGGCGTAGAGCAGTGCGAGGACCACGGCCAGGACGAGTACCACCCCGAACCGGCCGCTGGTGCCGTGGACCGCGACGTACCGGACTCCCGACGTGGACAGCAGCACGAAGAACGACGCGTGGATCGCATACGCCAACGGACCGCGTAGACCGAGGTCGGCGTCAGCATTCGCCGTGGCTCCACTGCTCATCCCTCGAATGTTACGGAGTGCGCCCTGGCCCTCGTATCAACCATTCGGATGACATCTGGGTAGCCGTAGGGGGCACTGTTCGCCACCCGAGCGCCCGATGTGCGGACCCTCGCCGAGACGCGACGCTGTAGTGGACGGTTTCGAACCACTCGGCTGAAAGTGTGCCCATCATGAACTACCGCATTTACACACGACTGCCCCGGACGCTTGCTGTCGCCATTCCGGTTGTCGCGATCCTTGCGAGCGCCGCATGCTCGAGCACCGACACACCCGTGGAGAACCTGTCGAGCACGACGTCGATTTCTGCCACGCAGCAGCCTGCTGCGACCGGAGATTCGGCGGTTGTCACTCAGAATCGACTCAGCGCCGATGCAGCAGTGACGGCTGCCGGTGCAGCGCTGGCGAAATGCCGCGCCGACGGTCTCGGCTTCGTCACAGTCTCCGTCGTCGACCGTGCGGGAAATGTCATCGCCATGGTGCGCGGCGACAACGCAGCGCAGCACACGGTAGAGGCATCACGCGAGAAGGCATACACCTCTGCAGCTTTCGGAGCCGACACCAGTGACCTCTCGCAGCGTACCAAAGGCGAAGGATCGACCATCGCCGACCTTCCCGGCACTCTCTTCCTTGCAGGTGGAGTCACATTGAAGACTGGAACCGGGTCGATCGCCGGTATCGGTGTCGGTGGCGCTCCAGACGGAATGCAGGACCAAGCTTGTGCTGCTGCTGGGCGAGACGCGATCGCTTCGCTGCTCGGCTGAGTGAGCGCAGACAGCGTGCTTCGTGAATTGTGCTTTTCGCCACCTGGATTCGCTCGGCATGACAGTTGTCCGTTTGCTGCGATGACCTCGACTTTGTAACGCCGGAGCCCCCGGAAAGGGACAAACACGTCGACAGTGGAACCGACGATGCACTTACCGGAGCAGTTTCTTCATGCACAGTTTCGGGGAAAGACACAACCTTGCAGAGAATCAAATTCGCGGTGCCCGAACGCAATACACGGCGGGTGCGGGTGCTCCTAGCGGCGTTGTTGTCGATACTCCTTCTCGGCGGTACGTTCGGGCCGACCGCGGCGACTGCTTCCCCGGCCCGTGGCGCTAGCCCGGCTCACTCGGCGACATGGGGTGGATACGACGAGTTGTGGGTCCCGTCTTCGATGGGAAACATCAAGGTTCAGGTGCAGTGGGCCGCGAGGGGCGGCAACGCCGCGTTGTACTTGCTCGACGGTCTTCGCGCGCAAAATGACAGGAATGCTTGGAGTTTCGAAACGAACGCACTCGATCAGTACCGCAACGACAACATTACTTTGGTGATGCCGGTGGGCGGCGAGTCGAGTTTCTACACGGACTGGTACGCGCCGTCGAACTTCAACGCCCAGCCGATAACGTACAGGTGGGAAACGTTTCTGACGCGCGAGCTCCCAGATTTTCTTGCGGGATACGGTGTTTCACCGACCAACAACGCGATCATCGGGTTGTCGATGGGTGGTAGCGCGGCATTGAACCTGGCTGGGCACCATCGTGATCAGTTCAAGTTCGCGGGCTCGCTGTCCGGGTACATCAACATCTCGGGGCCGGGCATGCGTGAAGCGATCAGGGTAGCGATGTTCGATGCCGGGCGGTACAACGTCGACTCGATGTGGGGCCCGCCGTGGTCGTCAGGCTGGCTTCGCAACGACCCGTTTGTCAACGCGGAATCGCTTCGCGGACTGTCGATGTACATTTCGTCGTCCAACGGAATCCCAGGACCGTATGATCATCCGTCTGCGCCGATCGAGTACTTCCACACGGCGACGGGTATGGGACTCGAGGCGCTCTCGTGGGTTCATGCGCGTGCATTCGAGATTCGCCTGAAATCCTTGGGAATCCCAGCGACGTACAGCTTTCCGCCCGCCGGAATTCACTCGTGGCCGTACTGGTCGGCTGAATTGTGGATGGCCAGAGGACAAATCCTGGACACCATGAACGCCTGGTGAAGCCGTTGTGAGGATCTCTCCGGACTTGCTCTCGAGTGAAAGTCCGGAGAGAACTCGCTCAGAAGGTGATGATTCCGCGAAGATTGCGACCGGCATGCATGTCGGCGAAACCGTTGTTGATCTGGTCGAGGGTGTACCGGTTGGTGATCAGTCCGTCGAGTTCGAGTTTGCCGCTGGTGTAGAGATCGATCATCCAGGGAATGTCGGCGGTGGGATTGGACGCGCCGAACAGGGATCCTTGAATTCTCTTCTGGTACAGCGTGAGTTCCATCAGGCTCACGGGAATTCCGACGTCCGTCATCTTCCCGAGACCGGTGACGACGCATGTTCCGGCCTTGCGGATCGACGAGAATGCCTGCGCGACATGTTCTCCGGTGGTGACTCCGACGGTGACGACGGCGGAATCGGCGCCCTGGCCGTTGGTGAACGAGCGTGCGATGTCGGTGGCTTCCTCCATGGTGGCCACGGCATGGGTGGCGCCCAACTTCAATGCACTCTCGCGCTTGAAAGCGACCGGGTCCACCGCGATCACGTGGGCGGCGCCGGCGTGCGCGGCGCCCTGTACCGCGTTGATTCCGATTCCGCCGATGCCCATGACGATGACGGTCTGCCCGGGATACACCTGAGCGGAGTTGACGGCGGCGCCCCAACCGGTTCCGACGCCGCAGCCGAGCAGGCACAGAGCGTCGAGTGGCAGATGTTTGTCGACCTTCACCGCCGAGAGAGTGCTGACCGTGGTGTATTCGCTGAAGGTGGACAGGCCGCAGGTTTGTGCGACGGGTTGACCGTCGAGGGACATTCTGTAGCTCGAGGTTTCGCCTGGCCTGCTGCCGGTCATGATGGCGGCGCCGTTGTCGCAGAGATTCTGGATTCCGCTTGCACACCAACGACAGCGGCCGCAGGCGGCGAGGAAAGAGAACACGACATGATCACCCTCGGACCACCCTTCGGTGTTCGGCCCGACCTCGACGACGATTCCGGCGCCTTCGTGCCCGCCGCAGATGGGGTAGCGACCTACGCCGTGGTCGCCTCTGGCGATGTGGTCGTCCGAGTGGCACAAGCCGGAGGCGACCATCTTGACGGTGAGTTCGCCGCTGCGGGGTGAGTCGAGTACGAGATCGACCACCTCGTATGCGCCTGGTGCTTGGCGAATGACGGCTCCACGAGTGCGCAAGGTATCTCCTGAGTAAGAGTTGTTCTTCGGCTTCCTCAGTTGTCTACTCGAGAGTTCGAGACGGGCTCGAGATCCGTCTCACTGATCGGACGTTTCGTATCGTTCAGACTCGTCCGGCCGGAGGGCTGCAGAAAGTGGCTGCACATTTGCTCCTTGGCCGGTGGGTTATTACAGGCTAACCCTGACAGGCGAATGCAGAATAAGGAAATAGGGGACAAATCTATTCGTCAGGCATCGTGATGCCGAGTTCTTGCGCCTTTTCGGCGACGGCCTCGGGAAATACGTTCTTGAACAGATAAAGGTCTTGTCCGATCACCCAACCGGGTGCCAACGCCGTTGCATATCTCTCGAAGTATCCGAGTTGCTTTCCGAAAAGGACCAATTCTTCGGGACTCGCAACACCCCACTGTTTACCCAATTGAATCAGCGCGATGATCAGCTCGCTGAGCTTGAGTTCACCCAGATCACGGCCGAGGATCGGAGCTAGCGCAGTGGCGACCTGCATACCGAGTTGGGCGTCGTCGACTTCGTAGTCGGTTGCATAACCCAAGGATCGAATTCCCCGGGCAACGCGGGCGAAATCCCCGTCGATAATCGTCGCGCGGAACATATCGGAGAGGATCGATCGCCATGTTTCCGGAAGAACACCGACAATGCCGAAGTCGAGCATTGCTATCCGGCCGTCGTCGAGAACCCACAGATTCCCGGCGTGTACGTCTCCGTGGAAAGGACCGTGAACGATGACTGATTCGAGCCAGACCTTCACCCCGCGCCGGATCAACATCCGGGCTTCGTCGATTCCGTCGGGGCCGGCGACGAACCGATCGAGCGGAACGCCCCGCATGCGTTCCATACAGATGACTCTGGGACCGCAGTAATCCCAGTAGACCTCCGGCGTCGTGACTCCTTTGTTGTCGCCGAACGCACTGATGTTGTTCCGGAAAGTGGTTTGCCGGTCGGCCTCGACCGCGCTGTTCAATTCCGTCATCGTGGCATTGTGCAGATCGCGAATGATAGCGGTGGCATTGGCAATTCGAAGGAATTCGACAAACTTCTCGAGGATGTTCGCACCCCAATATGCCGCCCGCAGGTCGATCAGCATGCGCGCATAGATGTCCGGGCGCTGGATCTTGATGACTGCCTCTCGGCCGTCGTGCAGAACGCACGCGTGTACCTGCGCAACCGATGCGGCCGCGAGAGGCGCGTCGTCGAATTTCGCGAACAGTTCGTCCACGGAGTAACCGAGGTCCTCCTGTACGACTCTTCGGGCCTGCTCGGCAGGGAAGGACGGAACGTCGTCGAGGCAACGCAGGCATGCATTGGCGACCGGGGCCGGGAACAGGCCGGACGACGACGCGACTAGTTGGCCGAGCTTGACGAAGGTGGGACCCAGTGCGATGAAGCCGTCGACCATCCCGTCGGAGGCAGCATCCGCCCAGGTGCGTCCACGCTTGCGGAAAGGCCACACGATCAGCGCCAACATGATGGACGTCGACAGCACGACGGCGATGATCGCGGAACGCCACAACTGGGCGAGGCCGAAGCGTTCGAGGTCCGGCATGCGGACTTCGAGGGCAGTGGCGGGCACTCCTGACGAGTACGGCCCGACAGGTCGCGTTGGATCCAGCACAGCTCTCCCTCGTTCAACGAGCGCATCCAGCATTTTGCCGTGAGATCACTTACGCGACCCCTTCCGTTAGTTAGTATGCCAAGTCACACATAACTGCCGGAACCGCCTACGCATTCAGCCTACGATCGGTGAATGCGTGAGCACTTGATCCCGATCGGCGAGGTTGCAAAATCGTTCGGAATCGCGGCGTCGACCTTGCGGTATTACGAGGTTGAAGGACTGCTGTCCGCGCGGTCGCGAACTGGCGGCAAACGCTGGTACGGGCAGCGTGAGCTGCGCCGGCTGGCATTGATCCGGATGTATACCGAGACTGGGATGTCCTTGGACCAGGTGCGCTCCTTCATCGAAACCGACACCACGTCTGAGCAGTTCTCCACGGTTCTCGCGGATCAAGTGTCGACACTCGAGGCGCAGATCGCCGCCGCTACACGAGCGAAACTGATTCTCGAGCATCACCTGACGTGTCGGCTGGAGCGTCCGATGCAGTGTCCGTGGTTGCTCGAGCAACTCGACATTCGCGTCGAATCGGCCCTTGACTTCAAGTTGACTTGAACCTCCATAGTTAGGGCGCACTTACCGCCCTATTCGGAGGTTGACCATGTCGACACGACGATGGCTGCCGCTCATCGCCGCATGCATCGGAACTTTCTTGTTACTGACGTACGCCACGATCACAACGATCGCGGTGCCGGCTATCGCAGTCGGTTTGGACGGCAGTACGGGTGCGATGTCCTGGGTCGTCGACGCCTACACGCTGGCTCTTGCCGCGCTTCTTGTGGGCATGGGCGCACTCGGTGATGCTTGGGGACGCAAACGCCTCTACATCTGCGGCCTGGTCGTGTTCCTGGTTGCGACGGCCGTGTGCGCTGTTGCTCCGGACGTCACGGCTCTGGTCGCAGCTCGTGGCGCGCAAGGAATTGCCGGTGCGGCGATGTTCGCGACGCTCCTGCCTCTGCTCGGCGACGCATATTCGGGACGTGATCGTCACGTCGCCTTTGCCGCGTGGGGCACCGTCGCCGGATTGGCGGCAGGAATCGGGAATATTGCAGGAGGGCTGCTGACGCAGTTCTTCGACTGGCGTGCGGTCTTTTATTTCGGAATCCCCGTGGCCGCAGTGGCGCTCGCACTGGCTGTGTTCTGTTTCGCCGACAGTGAGCGCGGCGACGACAATATCGACTGGGCCGGAATGGTTTTGTTCACCCTCGCTGCCGTTGCCGGGGTTCTCGGCGTGACGTGGGGCGGCGACATCGGGTGGGCTTCGTCGTCGACAGCTCTTGCCTTCCTCATCGCAATCGGTGCGCTGACGGCATTTGTGTCCTGGCAGCGTCGAAGCAGCAGTCCGATGCTCGATCCGGCCTTGTTCCGATCCCTGAAATTCGACGGAGTTCTCGTCGCTGCTTTCGGGTACTACCTTGCGGCTTACGGCCCGCTCGTAGTTCTATCACTGTGGCTGCAGAACGGGTTGGAACTGTCGGCGTCGACGGCCGCACTTGTGCTCTCGATTCAACCGCTCGCTTTTGTCCTCGTATCGGCGCTGGGTGGATCACGACTTCAGCGAGTCGATCTTCGATTTTCGCTCGGATTCGGGACGATCCTCTGCGGAATCGGTTGCCTGGCCATGTTGTACGTTCTCGTCACGCCGATCTGGCCGGCGCTGATCGCCGGACTGATTCTGGCCGGTGTCGGTTCGGCCATGGTGTCACCGGTGTTGCCGAATGCCGCGATGTCGGACGCCCCGGCAGAGCGCGCCGGGACGGCTTCGGCAACAGCCAACTCGTCGCGCCAATTCGGGCTTGCTGCCGGAATTGCTTTGTGCGGCTCGCTCTTCGTCGGCTCGGACGAGTTTGCCTTGCTATGGCCGTTGATCGTCTGTGCCGGCGTCGGAATGCTCACGGGTTTTGGATCGATCCTTCTCTTTTCTCGTTCGCCAACTCCTGCAACAGTTCAACCAATCGCCGAAAGGGCACACACATGACCACGCTGTTCACTCCACGACCGCACAGGCGTCTCGAGATGGACTGGAATCGCCGCAAGTTCTTCGGCGCTGCAGCAGGATTGGCTGCTGCGCTGGCAGCGGCCGGTTGCTCGCGTTCGGCTGCAGACGCCGGGGGTGAAGGCGATGCAGGCTGGTCCTTCACCGATGATCGCGGCAATCTGATCGAATTGGATTCACCGCCAAGGACATTTGTCACCTACACCGGTATCGCGGGCGCTCTGTGGGATTACGGACTGGTGCCTGTCGGTGTTTTCGGGGCGCTGACACGATCACCGGGATCAACGGACACCAGCATCTCCGGCAATTTGGATTTCTCGAAGACCGACATGGTCGGGCAGCTCTGGGGACAAGTGGAACTCGAGAAGGTCGCTGCGCTGGAGCCGGACGTCGTCATAGTCCCTCAGTTGCGTGGTTCAGCACTACTCGACGAGGCGAACTTGGATGCGGTGAAAGGCTTGTCGACAGTACTGTTCGTGGAAACGGCAGCAGGAACCATCGACAGAACCGTGCAAGAGATCGTGGAACTGGCCGTGGAACTCGGGGCGGACCAGGATATGGAGGCTCAGCGAAAAGACTACGACGCTGCGCGTGCGCGGATCTCCGAAGTTGCTTCTTCGCTGAATAATTCACAGGTTTTGTTCGCTTCCGCAGATCCGGACACGATTCGTGTCAGTCGTTCGGGATTCCCGATCCTCGCGGACCTGGCGGGATTGGGCCTTGCCGTCGTCGATCCGGCCGAGGGGTCGTCGGTCTACGTCGAGAAACTGGCTTGGGAGATGGCGGACCACTATCCGGCCGACATGATCTTCCTTGACGATCGCCCGTCCAGTTTGCAACTGGATACACTCGGCACCAATCCTGCGTGGTCCAACTTGCCCGCGGTGAAGGCGGGGAAGATCGGGACCTGGAATCCGGAACCCGTGCTCAGTTATGCCGGGATCGCCCGTACGTACAACGATCTGGCTGACCAGCTGCTGGCATTCTCACATTCCTGACCGCCGCGTCGTCTACGACGTATGGACCTCTTCACCGATCTGTCTGCTCGAGTTGATTCCCTCGATTGGCCTGCGCTGATCGAGGGAATCAACTCCAGTGGGTGTGCCCAGACGGCGCCGATACTCGACGAGTCGGAGTGCCGCGAAATTGTTTCCTGGTACTCGGACGTCGACCGGTTCCGGAGCACCATCGACATGGCTCGATACTGCTTCGGCCAGGGGGCGTACCGGTACTTCGGTGATCCCGTACCGGAGCCGATCACGGCTATGCGATCCGCCTTCTACCGACACCTGCTGCCCGTGGCGCGGGAGTGGGCGTTCAAGCTGGGCGAGGGTGCACCGTGGCCGGATTCTTTCGAAGAATGGATCGATCAGTGTCACGACGCCGGTCAGAATCGCCCTACACCGATTCTCCTGTCCTACGGACCTGGTGACTGGAATGCACTGCATCGGGATCTGTACGGAGAGTTGGTGTTTCCCTTGCAAGTCGTGATCGGGCTCGACAGACCTAGCATCGATCACGCCGGCGGCGAGTTCTTGCTCGTGGAACAGCGGCCGCGCGCCCAGTCGAAAGGGACGGTGACAGTTCTCGAGCAAGGTCACGCGTTGATCTTCACCACGCGGGATCGACCGGTGCAGAGTTCGCGGGGGTGGTCCAGAGCCCCTGTACGACATGGTGTCAGCGTGGTGCACTCCGGCACGCGTCGAACGTTGGGATTGGTGCTTCACGATGCCGAATAGGACGTACATACTCCGCGACGCCCGCAACAAACCCCACGAGAGTTCGACGCCCGGTGCGCTTGGCGGGCACCGGAAAACGAAGATCTACGGCCGACTCGACTGTCGAGGGGCGGCGCAGGCAATCGCGCGTGGTGGCTATGTCGCCAGTCGAGTGTTCTTCGCGGACGAGCCGACCGCGATTGCGGCCGGCTATCGCCCCTGCGCTGTCTGCATGCCCGAAGACTACGCAGCGTGGAAGGCGGGCTTTACGCGCCGAAGCGGTCGCGGTACTCCTTCGGAATGAGCGGCTTCTCTCCGCGTACCTTCAGCTGCTGGACAGCCCAGGTATTACCGTCGGGGTCCGAGAACCCGAAGAAAGTGCCACCGTCACGCTCATCGAAGACAGTGACCCCGCTGGCATCGACGCCGCGGTCGATGAGCTCCTGCCGAGCCGCTGCAGCGTCGGCAACCACCAGCTGCAAGCCTTTCAGTGAACCAGGGGCCATCTCGGTTTGCGACGGCAGGTTGCCGATGACGATGGAGCAGCCCGAACCTCGCGGCGTGAGCTGGGCAACCGTCATGTGTTCGTTCACGGTGTGGTGGTCGAGGTCGAAACCGACTTTGTCGCGGTAGAACTCGATCGAACGGTCGAGGTCGCTGACGGGAACGACGACTACTTCGAGGGTCCAGTCCATGAAACTGCCTTTCACTGCGGAGGTTTTGGCAAGCAGGTGCTCAGAGTTGCGCGACGATCTTGTCCAGGCGTTCGTAACCTTCGGTGACGCCGAGTTCCATATTGCTCTCGATCATTCCGTCCCGCGCTTCGAGGCTCGGATACACGGAATGGCCGGAGAGCCGGGTGCGTCCGTTGCCCAGGTCCTCGAACGCGATCGATTCGATGCTGACCACGTCGGGGAATCCCTCGTATTCGAACGTCTGGATGGCAAATTCGTTCTCGCGAACGACGTGAAACACGCCGTTGAACCGGAACTCTTCTCCCTCGGGGTTGCGATGAACGTACTTGTACCGGCCGCCGCTGACGAAGTCGTATTCGTCGATCTCCATCTCGTATCCGTTGGGGCCGAGCCACTGCTTGACCAGTTCGGGATTCGAATGAGCTGCGAAGACGGCACTGACAGGTGCGTCGAACTCGCGGGTGATGTCGATGAACGGCACGCCCTCAGGAGCCGTGATCGTGACGGGATTGGTGGTAGCCATGGCTAAGTCTCCTTCTGTGTGGTGCTGAGTAGGTGATCGAGCTTGCGGAACTGTTGTTCGTGGATCAGTCGATAGCGGTCGATCCAGGCCGTCAAAGCCTCGAGAGTTGCGGCGTTGAGATGTACCGGCCGCCTTTGGGCTTCGCGGCTGCGAGTGACCAAACCCGCGGTCTCGAGTACCTGAATATGTTTGGAGACGGCCTGTTTCGTGATCTCGAATGGCTCGGCCAACTCGTTGACCGTTTGGGGACCGGTGCTCAGGCGGGCGATGATCCGCCGTCGTACCGGGTCGGCGAGCGCCATGAACGCTTTGTCAAGACGCTCGTCTGCCCCTGGATCCACGATCACTTGTCAACCATCTCCTTTATCAACCAATCTGTTGATTACGATACAAGTCCGTGTGGAGGGTGTCAATGCTACGAAACCGATTAGCGTGGAAACCATGAACGCTCTGATTCCTCGGCCACGATTGGAAGTGGCGCCGGGGGCGATCCTCGTTCCGGATTGGCTCGGCGTCGAACAGCAACGCACCTTGGTGGCCGAGTGTCGACGGTGGGCCACCGCGCCCGTGCCGATGCGCTCCGCTGTTGTTCCTGGTGGGCACAAGATGTCGGTGCAGACAGTCTGCCTCGGTTGGCATTGGCAGCCGTACAAGTACACCCGCACGGCCGACGACGTGAACGGTGCGCCCGTTGCGGCGGTACCTGACTGGCTCGTCGACCTCGGCCGCACCGCCGTTGCCGCTGCCTACGGTGACCCGAGTGAGGGGGAGAGGTACGCACCCGACACCGCGCTGATCAACTTCTACGACGAGGGCGCTCGCATGGGTATGCATCAGGACAAGGACGAGCGCTGCAACGCTCCTGTCGTCTCGCTGAGTGTCGGGCAGAGTTGTGTCTTTCGGTTCGGGAATTCCGAGAACCGGAACAAGCCGTACACCGACGTCGAATTGCACTCGGGTGATCTCTTCGTGTTCGGCGGAGAGTCGCGGTTCGCGTATCACGGTGTGCCGAAAGTTATTGCGGGAAGTAGTCTTCCGGGAATCGGTCTGCCATCGGGAAGGCTGAACATCACCCTGCGAGTAACCGGAATGTTCTGAGTTTCAGGCTGATTTCGGTCCAGTGACTAGCAAGCGGCCGATGTCGATTCGCTCGCGAATCGGGGTGATCGGTGGCCAGCACTCGAAGAAGAAACGGGCATTCAACTTGTCGGCATCCCAAGTCATTCTGAGATAGCCGCCAACTGTGGTCATTAGCTAAGGCATCAATCTTCGGTAAATCCGTCCAAATGGTCTCGTTTCGTGCCAAGATCAACTGACGACCTTTCACGCTGAACGAGAAGGAGATTCGATGCGTTCGATCACACGCGCGGCCCTCATCGGTGCTGCCGCTCTTCCGTTGGCAATGGCCGCTCCCTCGCTGGCCTCAGCTTCCACCGCTGCCGACGTCACCTTCGCCTACAGTGCTTCCGACTCGACCGTGAGCAACACCATCACCAACAATTCGGGCGGAGCTCTGCAATGCAGCACCTCGCTCGGGAACGCGCCCAGCGGAGTGCTGCCACCGATCGAAGTGACGATCGGTCCGGGACAGACGATCTATGAGAGCGGTGTGATCCCCACCGGCACAACAGTTCAGACGATCAACGATATCCCGTACGGCTCCTACGTCGTCCTGGCGTCCTGCAGCAGCGTCGATGAACCGACGAGCATGTGGGTATCGGACTACCCAGGACTCGAGCCCTACCTGGCGATGTTCCCGTACACCACTTACGCGGTGCAACAAGCATCCTGGGTGGTCTCACTGCCCAGCGCTGGTGCGCCCACACCAGCCCCTGGCGTGAACTTCGGGAGCTGACACCGGCAGCGGAACTGTAGCCCGCCGCTGTCGCTGTCGCTGTCGCCGTCGTTGGCGTCTGCGTCGGCGGGGCCAGGATGCCAGCAGACATTAATTTTCGGCCTCGTAGAATGCGGCCCGTGAACGAACTCTGGCTGGGCGGCTACTGCGCTGGGCCGCTTGTCCGCAGTGCCTCGCTCGACAGTTCAGGGTGGTGAGACTTGGTTGCCACCCGTCCGAGGAAAGCGGTGCAGTGTCCTCGAAGTTCACCACGCTATCCAGCCATGTACGCATCTCCTCAAAAGGGTTGTCCCCATAAATGCTTGGTGACTGCCAATAGGTCTTGTTCATTACGCAGGTGTCCTCAGTACAGTCTCGACCGGAACCAGTGATCGAGGCTGATCATGTCTATCTTGTGCATGTCGAGACCTAGCTGGGCAGCAACTTTCACTGCGTCGGCGCGGGGGATAGAGTTCTGGGGCCGAGTCCAGTTGGTCTCCCGCGCATGATGCTCGAGAAGGTCGATGACTGTCCGTGGGACAGGCTCGTTGACGTGAAGTGTTGAGCCGTAGCGAAATTGCTGTTCTATCGACAGTTTGCAGATAGATCGGGCGAGTAGGTCTACGTCGACTACTGACAGGATGGCGTTACCGTCGTCGATGATCGAGTCGAGTCGAGAGACAATTCGCGTCAGTGTCGGCAGAAACCATCTGTCGCCGGATCCGTACACGAGATGGGGCCGGATGACCAGGCCTCCGGCGTCGCGCACGAACTTCTCGGCGAGAGCGCGCGTGCGACTGGCAGGTGAGAGGGGTTTGAGAGGCACGCCGTTGACCGGCAAGTCTCGAAACGGGCCTGGCCCGTACACAGCCGCGGTGCTGATGTAGAGCAGCCGTTCGACGCCGACGGCGGCGGCGATCGACGCAACGTTCCGTATGCCGTGTTGGTTGACGTGAACGCACTGTTGTTCGTCGTCGCCCACGTACGATACGCAGCAGATGACGGTAGACGCCTGGCTCATTGCACCTCGTAGAGAGGCGCTGTCGTTGATGTCGCCGATAGTGGCGGCAACTCCTTTGCGGCTGAGTCGTTTGGCTGCGCTGTCCGTGCGCACGAAACCGATTGCAGCGTTTCCACCCCGGGAAACCAGTTGTTTCATCACTGCTGAGCCGATGAAACCAGTGGCCCCGAGTACCAGAGTCGTCACGGTGTGTCCGTGTCGAGAGCGTTGCTGCCGGGTCTTTCGACGTATCGTTGAGATTCATTCCGTCGGCAACGAGAGCTGGGTAGATCATGCAGGAGCGTGCTGTCCTCACGCGCCAGGCCGTCATTTTGGGTGCTGCGAAGAGCTTCGAGAAGTTCGGGTACTCCGCCAGTTTGGGTACGATCTTGCAGCACGGGGGTGTGTCCAAGGGCGCGATGTATTTTCATTTCGCGTCGAAGGAGGAGCTTGCGCACGCGGTCATCGCAGCGCAGCACGGTATGGCGATGGAGGGTACCCGGCGGGTTGCTGCGCATTCCGACATCGCGATCGAAACCCTGGTGCTCGTTTCGCAGGAGATGGCTCGGCAGCTTGTGACCGAGCCCATCGCGCGAGGTGGCATGCGGTTGACGATGGAGATCGGCAGTATTCAAGGTCCTATCGAACAGCCGTACCTCGATTGGATCGAGGCTATCAAGCAGGTGGCAACCCAAGCAGCTGAAGCCGGCGATATCGTCCCGGGTACCGATATCGACGCATTGGCTCGATTTGTGGTGGGGTCGTTCACCGGAGTGCAGATTCTCTCGGAAATGCTGACGGGCAGAACCGATCTGTACGAGCGGTTGAGTCAGATGTGGAACTTGGTGCTGCCAACGATTGTCCGCGAGGACAAGTTGGCGCACGTCATGCAACTGGCGGCGCTTGCGCCGAGAGAGTGGGAACCACCGAGCGTTTGACGTGGATGACGCGACGAGAAGAACGTGTTCGTTCCCTCTCATAATTGGTCCGCAACTGTAAGTTCAAGTTCCGCGGTGGTTTCCAGTTCTTGAGTGAACCGAACTCGGTGCGCATGGCCTGACGCGTCAAGGGGGGTCGTTGACACCTCGCACGGCGTTTCCCATTCAGTGAACCTCGGAAAGACCGCCGAGAGTGAGGCGATCTTTGTTGCTGGGTTGCCGATGTGGAATCGGACCGCTTGTCGGGCGGCCTCGAAGAGAATCATTCCTGGGATGTGGTCGACGGGGTGGTCGAAAAGGGAGTGGTTGCGCGGATCGGGAGTGCAGAACATCGTGTGCCGAGCAGGATCAGTGCTGATGAGCACATCTCCATCGGTCAGGCGTCCGACTCGCTCCGATCCGACTACCGCGGTTCCGGAGGGAACGACGCGCCGGCTCGGGCGGTGGTCTTCTCGTCCTTGCCGAATTCGACGATATCCCTCGGGGCTGACTCCTCGCGCAACAGCGTTGCATCTGGCGACGTGCCGGGTGCCCTCGCTGAGGACCCCGGACACTTCAACGCCCGAGACCGCTCCGTCACGATGGGTGAGTTTTTCCACGGTCATCGAGAAACTTAACGGCTCCGCTACTGGTTTCACGTCGAGTGCATCCAACATCTCGAAGCTGAATGTTTCCATGAGGAACTTGTAGTGCAGAGGAATGTCGTATCGGGTGTGGCACAGAAGCACCACTGCCTGTCGGAATGCTTCTGCCACCCCGAGCGGATCGTGTTGCTCGCTCGATGCGTCGAATATCCGGTGCGAGACCGGGAGCTGCACAGCAACCTGGTACGCCGAGTCCGATTCGATCCGGTAATCCGTCAAGAAAACCTCGGCAACAGCATGTCTGTGGACGAGATGGCGCGGCACTGTGCGTGTGTATTCCATTGATTGAATGCACCTTTCGATGTTCACTCGTGTCTTCGATGTCGTGTAGGACCCAATGTTCGACGTCCGGGCACGTCGTCGAATCGTCAAAATTGACTATCTTTGCGAACTTCGAGTTCGATCGGGTTGAGCACCCATCTCAATGAGTGCGTCTGGGACACTTCCGGTTAGAAGCGTCCGATCCGAAGCTCGAGTGGGTGTCTGCGTGCGTCGTGACCAGAGCGGCGGAGCATCGCGCAGGCCTCCAGCTGAGAGTGCACCCCAAGCTTCTGCAAGATGCTTCGGATGTGGGCGCGAACCGTGGTCGGTGCGATGTGAGCGGTTCGAGCAATCAAGTCGACATTCGAACCGCCGTAGAGAAGTCCCACGATTTCGAATTCGCGATCGGTGAGACTGCCGATTCGTGCGGTTTCTTCGGTACGCAACCGGATGCGTTGTACGAGAGCGGAGTTGTCGTGTGCGGGCTGAGTGGAGTTGGGGTTGAGGGCGGCCTGCAGCTCATCGAGCAGCGATGGGAACGGTAGTTGAGAGTTGAGCGCGGTGTGGGCGCCCGCTGCCAGCCCCCGAATCATGGAGCGGCCGCCACTGAGATCGCCGACCAGGACCGATCCCTCGAGTGCGGAGAGCTCCTTCACCTGCCAGTCGATGCCCCCGAGTGGTAGGAGAACAATCGCTCTACCGTGATCGCTGGTGTGGTGCTTTAACAGTTTCATGTCTGCGGTTTGTGTCCCGGAATCAGCCCTGGTGCTGATTCCGGCAACGATTGCATTGGCGAACCCTCGATCGCTATGAGTGGTGTACACGGTGACTGTGCTGGAGTGTGTCATAGCGCTTACATGACCGGTGGGGGTCCAGTCCGCCCGTTCTCGTCGCTGCGAAACCAAAACCGTTGCTTTCAGCGTGGTTTCGTCAGCAGGCTAGTTATCGCAGTGACCTCTCCACTGATGCGTACGAAGGTTACGGCGATATCGCAGTTGCCCGTCCGCCCATGGAAACTCGCGCGCTCGACGCGTCATCTAGGCGAATAGAGTGTGGCACCTCCGGGGCCACGTAAAAGCTCGCCTAGATGCCTGGTTGTGAACCCTCGAATTATGTTAGGGCGCTAAATATTTTGGCGATGAGTATCTCGAGTAGACGAGCTATCGGACCTTTCCGCCTATGACGTGAACGACACCCCGGTGGCTCGAGGCATTCAGCCGTCTCGGTCGAGTTACCGTGAGGCCGGTGCGTCGCACCTCAATGTTCCGTACTTGGTCGGGTCGAGATATTGACTGTTACCGACAGTTGCACATACCCTGTTCATTGGCGCTGACCTTAGGGAACCCGGCCTGAACCGGCCGATCGTTCTCGGCCACTGCCGACGCCAGAAGTAGCTTCGCGACGACCTACGAAACGAGTTTCCTCATGACACAGCATGTCGACGTACTGATCATCGGCGCTGGCTTGTCCGGAATCGGCGCGGCTTGTCACCTCATTCGTGAGCAGACCGGAAGCACTTACGCGATCCTCGAGCGCCGCGAGAACATCGGTGGCACCTGGGACCTGTTCAAGTACCCAGGCATCCGTTCGGACTCCGACATGCTCACCTTCGGATTCGGTTTCCGTCCGTGGATCGGGACCAAGGTGCTCGCGGACGGCGCCAGCATCCGTGACTACGTGGAGGAAACCGCCAAGGAATACGGCGTCACCGATCACATCAACTTCGGCCGCAAGGTCGTGGCAATGGACTTCGATCGCGCGACTGCTCGGTGGACCGTGACCGTCCTGGTCGAGGCGACGGGTGAGACCGAGACGTGGACCGCGAACGTCCTCGTCGGCGCCTGTGGTTACTACAACTACGACAAGGGTTACCGCCCCACCTTCCCCGGTGAGGACGACTTCCGCGGTCGGATCGTGCACCCGCAGCACTGGCCGGAGGATCTCGATTACACCGGCAAGAAGGTAGTGGTCATCGGGTCCGGTGCCACCGCGATCACACTGATCCCGTCGATGGCTCCCACGGCCGGCCACGTCACCATGCTGCAGCGCTCACCCACGTGGATCCAGGCGCTGCCCTCCGAGGACCCCGTTGCAGTGGGTCTCAAGTTCGCGCGCGTTCCCGACCAGATTGCGTACAAGATCGGTCGAGCCCGCAATATTGCATTGCAACGCGCCAGCTTTCAGCTCTCACGCACCAACCCGAAGCTGGCGAAGAAGCTGTTCCTCGCCCAGATCCGCTTGCAGCTCGGCAAGAACGTGGACCTGAGTCACTTCACCCCCAGCTACAACCCGTGGGATCAGCGCCTGTGCGTGGTTCCCAACGGGGACCTTTTCAAAGTGCTCAAGAGTGGAAAAGCCGACATCGTCACGGACCGTATCGCCAAGTTCACCGAGAAGGGCATCCTGACCGAGTCGGGCCGCGAACTCGAGGCCGACGTCATCGTCACGGCGACCGGCTTGAACGTGCAGATCCTGGGCGGGGCGAGCATGAGCATTGACGGCGAGCCGGTCAAGCTCAACAAGACCGTCGCTTACAAGAGCGTTCTCTACTCCGACATTCCGAACTTCCTGATGATCCTCGGCTACACCAACGCATCCTGGACGCTCAAGGCCGACCTGGCCGCGTCCTATTTGTGTCGCGTACTCAAGATCATGCGTAAGCGTGACTATACGACTTTCGAGGTTCACGCCGAACCCGAGGACTTCGCGGAAGAATCTCTCATGGGCGGAGCTCTGACCTCGGGCTACATTCAGCGCGGCGACGGAGAAATGCCGCGTCAGGGTGCCCGCGGTGCGTGGAAAGTGGTCAACAATTACTACCGCGACCGCAAGCTGATGCACGACGCCGAGATCGAAGACGGCGTGCTGCAGTTCAGCAAGGTCGAGACCCCTGTCGAAACTGCAGACAAGGCCGCCAGCGCCTAGCCGACTCCACCGGGGGTGAACCGGTCGCACCACCCAGACGTCGGTCCGACGTCTGGGAAGGTTGAACGTGACGCTGCGAGATATCGGTATGGCGCGACTGCTCAGGCTGATTCTGTCCGCTTGACCCGCACGTTATGCACAACCATCGGGACAGTTATTGCCAGGACCATCGCTATCACGAACACCGATATGAAAACCCAAGGACGTTCTGCATCGGATGCTCGGACGGTCAACACCGCTCCACTCGTAAGCAGGGGCATCCCTGCTGCCGCGAGTAGATCGAGGTGCCGCGGGGCGACGGAAGGTCCGGTGAAGTATGGAACTCGAACCCCCGAGTTCTCCCGAAGCATCCGTCGCTCCGACATCACGTAAGTGCTCGCGCCGACTGCGAAAATGACCAGTCCCAGTACGACAAGACCAATTCCCGTTCGGGTGGTGAGTGCGGCAAACATGAACACCGATGTCACTGCCGGATAGAGAACCGCCATCTTCCAGAGTGGAGTCTTGGTCCGCGTGTCGACTGCAACACTGACCGGGCGCATCGGTTCGAGAGGCTCCATCAGCTCAGCGTGCCATGCGCCGCTCGGGAAACAAACTGGCTGTGCCGTTTCTGGCAGACTCCGGCTGCCTGGCCTGGATGTCGGGACCCCTCACTACGATTCTCGTCGTGACCGATTACGACGATCTCGACATGTTCGGTGGCCTCGACGCCTCCTCCCTGCCGCTCCGCCAGCAGCAGATTCTGATGACCATCCGGGATCTCGTGGCTGCCAACGGGTGCACGCCGAGCACGCGGCAGATCGGAGACGCGGTTGGTCTGCGCTCGACCTCGACGGTGTCCAAGCACCTCAAGAGCCTCGAAGAAAAGGGCTTCCTCCGCCGAGGAGCGGCCATGGCTCGGCAGTTGGACGTGCGGCCGTTCCTCGTGGGAGCGAAGGAGCAATCGTCGTCGAATACGGTGACGGTTCCGGTCGTCGGTGACATTGCGGCCGGCGCGCCGATCCTCGCGGAGGAGCACGCAGACGAGGTACTCGCGCTTCCTCGCGAGCTCGTCGGTTCCGGTACGGTGTTCGGTCTTCGGGTGCGTGGTGAGTCGATGGTCGACGCAGCTATCTGCGACGGTGACGTCGTCGTGGTGCGCCGCCAGGACGAGGCCCATTCCGGTGAGATCGTCGCCGCGATGATCGACGGGGAGGCCACCGTGAAGGTGCTCCGTCGCCGCGACGGCCACGTTTATCTCGAGCCTCGCAATCCCGCGTACAGCGTCATCGACGGCGACCGAGCGGCCATCTTGGGCAAGGTTGTTTCCGTGATGCGACGTATCTGAGGGGTATCCGGTCTCAGCGACGGTTGGCGCGAAGACCGTCTAGAAGTTGATCGGTATGCGACGTGCTGATTCAGCTCAGATGCGTTACCGCCCAAGCTACCTGGTCTCCACCTCGTCGCTTCGCCCGATACATCGCGTTGTCGGCATCGGCAAGAATCCGATCGATGGTTCCCGAAGCGTCCGGGATTGTCGAAGACAGCCACACGCTGGCTCCGACGCTCACGGAAATCGACTGTCGGCCGGCGGGGCGCGATATCGAGTGGTGGATGTTCACCACGGTTTGTTCGATGCGACGTGGCTCGACAGGCATGAGAATCACGAACTCGTCGCCACCTGTCCGCGCAACCAATCCGACCTCTCCGACGACCGAGTTCAATCGTCGACCCACGGTCACCAGCATCCGATCGCCTTCTGCGTGACCCAGTTTGTCGTTGACGCTCTTGAACGAATCGACGTCGATTACTATCGCAAGGACTACGTGTCCCCGGAGTTCTTCGACATCGAACAGTTGGTGCCAGACGTTGTGCAGCCCACGCCGATTCAGAGCAGCGGTGAGCGGATCTCGCCAAGCGTGTCGCGCGTCGTCGGTCAAATACAGGACGAGAAAATGCACGGTCATCGCGGCTGATGCGATAACACACCCGATGACCAATCCGGTGGACACCGACAGCGAGGAATCGGTATCCGGATCGGTTACCGCCCGAATTGTCAGTAGTGCTACGACCAGCAGTGCGCCGGCGATCTGTGCCGTGACTATCCGGGGGCTGTGAAATACCGACGAATAGTTCGCGACGACCACGAACAGCACAGCACCGGTCAGTG
Source organism: Rhodococcus sp. IEGM 1318 (assembly GCF_033142465.1). Taxonomy (NCBI): domain Bacteria; kingdom Bacillati; phylum Actinomycetota; class Actinomycetes; order Mycobacteriales; family Nocardiaceae; genus Rhodococcus; species Rhodococcus sp. IEGM 1318. The sequence goes on along the minus strand of NZ_JAWLSC010000002.1, from coordinate 559,368 downwards.
CCAGGAAGCTCGCATGGATTCCGGCGAGCAGGATCAAGGACAAACAGATGTTGGTGAGCGCAATGAAGCGAACGGATTGTCGGTGGCTCGGCCAGGATCGTCCGAACGACCAACGAATCATGCAGTACAGCGCGATCACGCATGCTGTCCCAGCAGCGAGTCGTTCAGGGACTTCGGTCGCGCCACCCTTCACGAATTGCGCCAGTACTGCGAGTGCGACGAACACAGCACACCAGAAGGTGACGACGACCCTGGCTGTCCCCAACATCGATCGAGCAGCCAGAAACCTGGGGAACCACTCGCCGTCGTACGCAAGGGACCACCAGCGACGCAACAGTCCCGATGTCTGACGGATATTCTGCCCCAAACCCGCAGCGCCACTGACTCCCATGAAACCCCCTCCGAGATCCTGCGAAAATTCCCGGAGGCTTCTTCGTCAAGATTTGATCCCCGAACAAGGTACCCGATAGTTGAAAGACGCATTAATGCATCGTGAGGCGTAGACAACTCTAGGGCGAGATCGGTTCGGTCAGGATCTTTCTGAGGTCTGGAAGATCCAGGGTTGCAGCAAGATCGGCAATCGTGACCCCCGACAATGATGCGCGCCAGGCTTTTTCGGCGTCAGCCATGACTTTGGCTATTTCGCAGGCGGAACGGCACTGCTCGGGTGGAGCGGCGAGGATTCCTTGCTGTCGAATCTCCGTGCACCGGAACGCAGGTTCGGTGCCGTCAACCGCCTGGACGACGTCGAGAACGGTAATTTTCTCGGGGGCCCGGGTGAGGACGTACCCACCGTCTCGGCCCTCGGTCGGATTGACCAGACAGGCGTGCGCGAGCGCTCGCAGATGCTTCGCCAGGTATGTCTTCGATACCCCGTGAAGTTCGGCGAGTCTGGCTGTGGGTACCGGCCCCTTGGACTGGCTCAGAACCACACAGCAGTGGAGTGACCACTCCACGCCTCCGGAAAGCCTCATGATTGGACTCTATCGACGCCGCGGAAAGCGGTGCGGATCGGACATCGGCCGAGGGTGTACGTCAGGCCTTCTCGGCAAGCCACGCGTCGTATGTTGTCGGCGCAATCCATGCATCTGCACCGGGCGTCGGGGTAAGTGCCGAGTTGTCGAGTTTCGCGCCGAAGTAGCCGGCCTCGGGATCGGAGATCACCGAACGGTTGTCGCCGGTGACGATGAACAGGCGCCGGACCAGTTCGTCGATGCCCAGCGGTTCGGGCCCGGCAATCTCGACCGTGCCGTTTTGCGGCGCGGCGGTCACTACCTCGGCGACGTGGGACGCGACGTCTCGAGACGCGATGGGTTGCAGATGTCCCGGCGTTGCGTGGACGGCGCCGTCGGTGGTTCCCGCGTCGGCGATTCCGGCGACGAACTCGAAGAACTGGGTCGGGCGGACGATCGCGTTAGGGGATCGGGCCGGCTTTGACCAGGTCTTCCTGGGCGACTTTGGCTCGCATGTACCCGGAATCGGGCAGTCGATCGGCACCCACGATGGACAGAATGACGTGGTGCCCGACGCCTGCCTTCTCTTCGGCGGCGAGGATGTGGCCGGTTCCGTCACGGAAGAAGACCAAGACGTCCTCGTCCGACCAGGACGGGGAATTGGTCAGATCCACGACGACGTCGGCGCCCTCGACGGCTTCGGCGATACCCATGCTGGTGGTGACGTCGATCCCGTCGGCGCGACCGAGTGCCTTCGCGTCGTGCCCGGCGTCAGCGAGCCCCGCGGCGACCTGGCTTCCGATGAGCCCGCTCCCGAAGATGACGATCTTCATGATGTTCTCCTTACTTGGATAAGTCATGTCCAAGTATGCTCGGACACAACTTATCCAAGTCAAGAGTTGTCCGGTCAGCCGAAGAGTTCGGCGGCCAGTGCTTCGTAGGTCGCGAGCGGATCACCTTCGGCGGGAAGTGCTTGGATCGCAACGTGATCGGCGCCTGCTGCGACATGCTCGCGAAGCCGATCCGCGATGGACTTCGCGGTACCGCGCGCAACCAGAGCGTCGATGACGCGATCGTTTCCCTCGTTGGCCAACTCTTCGGGTGCAAAACCGAGGCGCTCGAGATTGCTCGTGTAGTTGCGCAAATACAGATAGGGGTTGGCGACGGCGGGACGTCCGATTGCTCTGGCCTTCTCCGGATCGGTTTCCAGAACAACCTTGTGCTCAGGAGCAAGGATCTTCGAGGGTCCGAGGATTTCACGAGCTTCGGCCGTGTGTTCGGGGGTGGTCAGGTACGGATGCGCGCCGGCGGCGCGATCGGCGGACAGTTTCAACACCTTCGGTCCCAGTGCGGCGAGGACGCGGCGAGATTCCGGGACCTGGGCCGCGTCGAGTTCGTCGAGGTAAGACACGAGCGAGGCGTACGGCTTGGTGTAGTCGCCGGTCGCCTCCGGATGTCCGACGCCTACGCCGAGGAGGAATCGCCCTGGATGTGCGGCTTCGAGTCGGTGATAGGACTCCGCCACCTCAGCCGCAGGTGAGGACCAGATGTTGACGATTCCGGTTGCCACGGTGATGTGCTCGGTCGCATCGAGGAGTTTCTCGGCGATCCGTAGATCGGCCCGCGGTGAGCCGCCGATCCAGATGGTGCCGAAACCGAGTTTCTCGATCGTTGTTCCCAGTTCGGGCGGCAAACCAGCCGCTCCTCGCCAGATTCCGTAGGTGCCCAGGTCAGGTGTTTGCGTAGTCTCCGTCACAGCGGGTGCAACTCGGGCGCTGCCGGGATCTATTCCTTCTGCCGTCATTTGCCCGGCGCACGGTAGTCGGTCGGTCGCTTGACAGCCTCGTCGATCTGCTCCGGCGTGAGCAGTGTGATCGACTCGGAGCGGGCTGCACCTGCGGCAGCCGTGCGAATGCTCAATGCGGCGGCCGCGACGTCGTCCGGCAGGTTGCCGATGACGAACATGTCATGTCCACCGAGTGCGAAGTGGCAGGATTCGACTGTGCCGCCGATGCTTTCGACCATTCGGGTTATCGCGTCGCGTCGCGCAGTGCCTCCCTCCTGCTGTAGGCCGGCGGCGCCGGAGGGCGAGTATGTCACTTGCCAGAGGTATTTCGGCATTTCCACTCCTTGCTCGGGATGGGTACTTCGATCGTGTACCCGTAGGGCGCTCGGTGGCAATGGGTAGGGGACAATCACGGCATGGTTGGAACTCCGGTGATCGTGACTATCGTGTCCGTGTGTGTAGGTTTTGTGATCTTCATGCTGGCTGCCAGCGGTGCACGCGGAAGATGGGACCGTCGCCTCGTGATCGCATTGTTCGTCGCCGCGGTGGTGTGCCTGACCGTCGTACCGGTATCCGTCGCGCTCAGTGCCGGAGTTTGAAAACACGGAGTGTAAAAACACTCGAGTGCCGCTTAGTCTGAAGCGATGGCAGATATTCGGGTAGGTATCTCCGGGTGGACGTATCCCGCGTGGCGCGGAGATTTCTATCCGAAAGGTCTTGCTCACCGCAAAGAATTGTCTTATGCCGCAGAGAGATTGACGTCGATCGAGATCAACGGCTCGTTCTATGCGCTGCAGAAGCCGGAAAGCTACACCAAATGGCGCAGTGAAACTCCCGAAGATTTTGTGTTCGCTATCAAGGGCGGCCGGTACATCACGCACATGAAACGGCTGCTCGACGCCCGCGACGGACTCGCGAACTTCTTCGCCGCCGGGACGCTCGCCCTCGGGCCGAAGCTCGGGCCGATTCTGTGGCAACTACCTCCGACGTTGCAGTTCGAACCGCGGCGATTGGCGGACTTCTTCGACGGTCTTCCCCACACCACGCAGGCTGCAGCTGATCTGGCAGCGCAGCACGACGACAAGCTGACCGACGAGAGAGTGTTCGCGCAGACTGAGCAGGACGAGCCGATCCGTTACGCGGTGGAGGCGCGGCACGCCAGCTTCGAGACCGACGAAGCCGTGGACTTGATGCGCGAGCACTCCATCGGTTTTGTCGTTGCAGACACCGCCGGCAGGTACCCCCGCATCACCACTCCGACGACCGACTTCGTCTATGTGCGGATGCACGGGGACAAGGAGCTGTATGCGAGTGGGTACACCGACGACGCTCTGGACAAGTGGTCCAAGCGATTTCAGGCCTGGGCGGACGAGGGCCTCGACGTGTACGTCTACTTCGACAACGACATGAAAGGCTTTGCGCCGCATAACGCAATGTCGTTGTTGAAGCGGCTGCACTGACGGAACGCCCATCCTGTCGGTGGGCTGTGGCAGGCTTCCGCGCGAACGCGAAGACCGAGGAGATATCAGGATGACGCCCGAACAGAGCTGGCCGACAGCTTGGCCGAACGTGGCCCGTGACATCGCCGATGCCACCGTCGACGCACTGGTCGCGGTGCGGGCGGCAAATCGTGACGGATTGCTCGCCGCCGTCGAAGAACTGCGCGGGCTCTCCTTCGAGCAGGTCAGCTCAGTTCACGCGGCGATCGTGCGTGAATTGCTCGAGGACACGCATCCGGACGGCTTGTCCAGTGAGGACGTGCAGGATGCGCTGACTACCTGTGCCAAGTCCACGATCGTGTGGCTGCCGGATCTGGACGTTCAGGCGCTCGCTGCGGTCTACACCGGGGCGCTCGGGGTCTCGGATCTGGAAGACGATTCCTTCCGCATCGGGCACGGCGCGTACCTGCGTTCGGCGGTTCTGGTCATCGGGAGCTTGTCTACCGGAGTGAAGAAAGCTCAGAGCGCGTACATCATTCGTGCAATCGGCGAGATCGCACGTGCTCAGACCATCGAGATGCCCTGAGCGTTCGCTCGTAAATCGAATTAGGCTGAGATCATGTCCAAGATCGCCAGCGCAGATCGTGTGTCGTTTGCAGAACTCCTCGAATTTGTCAGGCCGCGCCATCGGGCCACGTTTGTCACGGTGAAGAAATCGGGCGAGCTGCAGATCTCTCCGGTGACGTGTGGTGTCGACGACGAGGGTCGGATTGTCATCTCCACGTACCCGGAACGGGCCAAAGCGGCGAATGTTCGACGGACACCGGCGGTGTCTCTGTGTATCCACTCTGACGAGTGGAACGGTCCGTACGTCCAGGTCAATGGAACCGCGGAGTTGATCGATCTCCCGGATTCGGTGGAACCGTTGGTCGACTACTACCGGTCCATCGCCGGTGATCATCCTGACTGGGACGAGTACCGCGAAGCCATGCGCAAGCAGGGCAAGAGCCTGATCCGCGTCACCGTCGACTCGTGGGGTCCAATCGCAACCGGCGGGTTTCCACCCGGACGTTGACGCTATCGAGCAGGTGGCGAGAGTTCGACTACGTGCGCGTCTCTGGCGGCCAGCGGCTCTTTGCAGTGTGCGCACACAACTTGGGCGTGCATGATTTCACCGCAACGATGCTCGACGACGGTTGGTGGCGGACCCGTCGTCGCAAAGGTGTCTCCCCATTCCATGAGTGCCATCAGGATCGGGTAGAGCGCCTTCCCTGATTCGGTGGCTACGTATTCGTAGCGCGGCGGATGTTCTTCGTACCGACGCTTTGCGAGGACGTCGGCGTCGACAAGGGTGCGCAGACGCGCGGCGAGGATGTCGCGGCTGGCTCCCGTGCCCGCGGCGATCTCGTCGAACCGTCGTTGCCCGAGGACGATTTCTCTGAGCACCAGAAGTGACCACTTCTCGCCGACGACCTCCAAGGCGTTGGCGATGGAGCAGTTACGTCCTTTTGTCGCCGTCATCTCTGGGCCCCTGCTGGTTGAAAGTGTTAGTTGGAAATTCCAACTTAGCACTTGACGGTATGTATTCGAGGGCGGAAGGTAGGTCGAGAAATCCAACGGAGCAGATGAGGGGTCGTCATGACGGAATTGAATCTCGAGGCAGCAAGCGGATTTGTCAGCGCTGCCGGATTGCAACTGGACGAGGTGTCCGGCACGAAGGTCGTCGGGCACATCGTTCTGTCCGAGGCGCATCACACGCCGTGGGGCGTTGTCCACGGAGGTGTCTACACGGCCGCCGTCGAGTCCGCCGCGAGCATCGGGGCCAGCACTGCAGTGGCGGACCGTGGCGAATTCGCCGTCGGAGTGCACAACGGAACGTATTTCCTGCGAGCGCGTACGGGTGGGCGCGTGGACGTCGTGGCTGTGCCGATACAGCAGGGCCGGGTTCAGCAGTTGTGGTCGGTGGTCATCACCGATCCGGAATCGGGCAAAGAGGTGGCGCGCGGTCAGGTGCGCTTGCAGAACGTACCGCTGCCGAAGTAGGTCAGTCCCAGATCCCCGAGTCGATGTTGAGTGAGATTCGTTTGAGCAGCGCCGTCAGTTGGGCTCGTTCGCTCTCGTCGAGTCCGGTCAGAACCTGACGGTCTCGCTCGACTCGTCGGGGAAACTCGGCCTCGACTAATTCGCGACCGGCGTCGGTGAGTTGAAGCAGAACCACCCGCCCGTCGTGTTCGAAACGCTGACGCTCGACAAAGCCCAGTTTGGCCAGGCGGTCGGCGTGTTTTGTGGTGGCGGCGCCGCTGACCATCGTGACGGCGGTGACCTCGCTCGCTCGCAGGGGACGGTCGCTGCGAGCGAGTGCGCTCATCACGTCGAATTCGGCGCGAGAGACTCCGCTGGATGCCAGCGCGCGGTCGAGTTGGTGAAGAGACTGCGCGTTGATGCGGGCGATCCTGCCCATCACCTCGACGGGCGCGGTGTCGAACTCGGGGTAGGCGCGCTTCCATTCGCGACGGACTTTGTCGATGAAGTCGTCTTCGGATCTGTTCGCCGCGCCCATGGCCCCATCTTAGCGACAGAATTCACATTACTTCACAAGTAATTTACTAGTGAAATAAATGTATGCTGGTTCGGTGACCCGAACCGAAACCGCAGCCAGGACGCCCAGCCGCCTCACTCATTCGAGTGAGGCCATTGCACACACCGTCTCCGGGGCGACGTGGCGAGCGGCTTTTCGCATCGGGTCCGCGGACGCGACCATCGCGCCCGCGATCAGGGTCGGACTCGCCACCGCCGTAGTGCTCGTGGTCGGCGGACTGCTCGGGCATCGGGAATTGGCCGGCTTCGCGGCCTTGGGCGCGCTGTGTGCCGCCTTCGGTAGGTACGAGCCGTATCCCCGGTTGGCCGGCAAGCTGGCGATGGTGGGTGCCGCATTGGTGGTTTCCATCGCTTTCGGAGGCGCAATGGGTGTTGTGGGCGTTCCGACCTGGTTGCAGATTGGCATCCTCTCGTTGCTTGCCGGTGCGTCGTACTGCTTCATGTCGGGCTTCCGGATCACCGGACCAGGGCCGGTCATCCTCGTCTTCGCGGCGACCGGTGCAGCCGGATATGCTTCCAGTGTCGATGATCTGGCGAGACTGGTGACTGCCGGTGCGCTTGGAGTTCTGGTTGGTTGGGTGGCCGCGATGCTCCCAGCGCTCGTACTGCCGATGGGACCTGCCCGCCTGGCGGTGGCTCGTGCAGTCTCTGCGGTGGGGCGTCTCGAACAGTCCGGCACAGACGGAGTGGAACCGGCGCTCGGATCGATTGCCAACGCCCGCTTGGTCATTGCGTCGAGCGGTCGAATCAAGTCGACCGTCGATCACGGACGTGAACTGGTGGCAGTGCTCGACGAAGCAGAAGCGGCAGTACAGCAGTGGCAGTTGCACGGCGACGCGACTTTGATCCGGAGTATTGCTCAGCACGAGAAGGAGCTTCGGAAGCTCAAGCGCTCCAGCATGATCGAACACGACCTTGCGCCGGCACGAACCCTGGCGGCGCCCGAAGGTTATTTCCTCGAAGGATTGCGCCGACTGTATTCGCGCCCGGTGCGGATGAATGCTCTCCGCATCGTGGCCGCCTCGGCTCTGGCCGGTTGGCTCGCGGCGGGAGCCGGGCTGGAGCATCCGCTGTGGGCATCGATGGGTGCCATCGCCGCGATGCAGGGGCTGAACTACAAGCAGACCGTCCAGCGCGGGATTCAGCGGTTGGTGGGAAATGTCGGTGGCGCCGTCGTCGCTGCTGCTCTCATCGCGCTGACGCTCGGTTACTGGCAAGCCGTTGCCGTGGTTGTGATTCTGCAGACTGCCGCGGAGCTACTCGTGATCAAGAACTATGCGCTGACGTCACTGGCCGTCACTCCGATGGCACTCCTACTCATCGGTTTCAGCGCTCCGATCGGGACCGATGCGGCAGTGGCTCGCGTCGCGGACACGTTGATCGGCGTGGTGATCGGTATCGTCGTCGCCGCTGTCACGATCAGTCGATCGGATCGCCACCACGTCACCGTGTGACCCAGTGCTGCTGTGTTTCCGGTACTGCTGTGTTTCCGGTACTGCGTAGGCTCCTGCAGGTGGAGGACAGCACGCCGATCGACGGCCGGAAACTGCGTTACCAGCATCGCCGTGCCGAATTGCTCGAGCAGGTAACCGCGTATGTCACGGCGAACGGCGTCGGTGAACTGTCCATGCGGCCGTTGGCCAAGGACCTGGGGATCAGCCATGCGACACTCATCCATCATTTCGGTTCGAAGGAACAACTGCTCACTGAAGTAGTCGCCACCCTGCGAGACAGCTCTTCTCTCGACATCTCTTCCGGGACCGACATCGTCGAGATGATGACGAGTTACTGGAATCGGCGCACATCAGCGGAATCGTTGCCGAACTTTCGCTTGATGTTCGAGATCTACGGACAGGCGTTGTTGCATCCGGAGCGGTATCGCGAGTTTCTCGATCATGTGGTGGGGGACTGGTTGGGTGGTTTGACGGAAGCTGCGCTCGCGCATGGATGTCCGGCTGATCGCGCTGATCGGTACGCGACGATCGTGTTGGCGCAGATTCGGGGGTTGACGCTCGATCTCGTGACCACCGGTGACCGCGTCAGAATTGACGCGGCGTTCGCCGAATTCGCGGCCGCGATGGGCGCTTTGGTCAGCTCCTGGAAGGCGATCTGACGGTCCGGTCGTCGTGATGCCTCAGCCGATCTGCTCGAACAGAGACACGATGAGTCCTTCCGGCCCTCGGACATAGGCCATGCGCACACTGTTCTCGTACTCGCCGATCCCGCCGATGAGCCCGTAACCGTCCGCAGCCACCGCGTCGACCGCCGCCTGGAGATCGCCCACCTGGAAAGACACGTTGCGCAGACCGATCTCGTTGGCCATCGGAGCAGTCGATCCGGGTGTGTGGTCAGGCGTGACGAAGGACGAGAGCTCGAGCCGTGATCCTTCGCCCGGAGGGCGCAGCATTGCGATTTCACACTTGGCTCCAGGGATACCGCAGACGGTTTCCACGAACTCACCCTCCACGGATCCGGTGCCCTCCAGTTCGAGCCCCAGTCCGACGAAGAACGCCGTTGCCGATTCGAGGTTCGCGACGGTGATACCGATGTGGTCGAAACGCTGTACGTGTGCCATGGATCCATCCTCCTGCGGTTGTTTCGTGCCGGTTCGATGCTAGGTCGGAGTCGGGGCCGGGATCTCGACATGTACGTGTCGCAAAGCTGCAAGATTTTGCTTGACCGATCGGTTAAACAAAATCTACGATAACGTCCAACGAGGTCGCCCACCGCACGAACCGGAGTCGTCAGACGTGAAATTCCAGTCGAAGTCGTTTGCCCGCATATCCATCGCAGCCCTCTGTGCTGCAACGATCGGCTCCGCCGTTGCTGCGCCTGTCGCGTCCGCGCAGGCGCCGAGCGCGTCGCAGGCCACGGGCACGGTGGTGTCGAGTGAGCCGCTGCCGAAGGGTCTGTGGATTCCGGGTACCGCCGACGCCAAGCGGTTCACGTATTGGACCATCGGTTCCAATGGCGGACCTGCGCTGAGCAGTGGCGCGTACTACGTCCCGGCCGGTCCCGCTCCGGAAGGTGGTTGGCCCGTCATCGCCTGGGCGCACGGCACCACCGGACTCGACGATTCCTGTGCCCCTTCGCTGGTCGGTCCCGGCCTGCCCGAACGTGACTACCCGTACCTGGGGCGCTGGCTCTCGGAGGGCTACGCCGTCGTCGCCACCGACTACGTCGGTCTGGGTACACCAGGGCTGATGCCGTACCTCGACGGAAAGGTGGAGGCGCACAGCGTAGTCGACTCGGTCAAGGCGGCCCGGGTCATCGACTCCTCCATCTCGAATCGTTGGGCAGTGGTCGGACAGTCGCAGGGCGGCGGTGCGGCCATCACGACGGCCCGCTACGCCACCGAATACGGTGGGGATTCGCTCGACTACCGCGGTGGCGTGGGTACCGGAGTGCCGGCCAACATCGAGTTGACCCTCCTGCCTGCCGGTCCGGGCTTCCCTCCCATCGCCCTCGGCGGCGGGTTGACGTCGTACGCGCTCTACATCCTCGCGGGCTTGCGGGAAGCGCACCCCGAGATCGACTTGAATTCCTACCTGAACGACTTGGGAAGGGAAAAGGTCGACTCGGCCGAAAAGCTCTGCGCCGCAGACCTGGACGAGGCATCCAAGGATCTGGTCCTCGGTGACATCTTCTCCCGCCCGCTCAGTCAGATCCCGAACTTCCAGGGTCTGCTGAACGATTACATGGGTGTACCGACCAGTGGATACGACCGCCCTATCTTTATCGGCCAGGGCCTGCTTGACGTGGATGTCCCTGCACCGTCTGCACTTTCGCTGGTTGCAGCGTTGGTCGCCAACGGTGAACCGGTCACGTTCAAGACCTACAACACCGATCACAGCGGCGCTTTGGTCGAATCGCAGGCCGACACGATTCCGTTTGTCGCGAACCTGTTCCGCTAGGCATACCGAGAATCCAGCTCATCCGAGGGTCGGGGGGGGGGGCAACCAGAGACCCCCAACCCCCCCCATAGGGGAGAGAAAAATGTTGTGTTACACCCCCCCCCCCCCCCGGCGGGACCACACGCGGGGTGGGGGA
>NZ_JAWLSC010000002.1:0-548532 GCF_033142465.1 Rhodococcus sp. IEGM 1318 | reverse complement strand
CCCTCGGTCATTTCCGTGACTCCTTTAGTGCGTTCAGCCGCGCCTCGAGGCCGTCGAGGACACGGGCGAGTGTGTAGCGATAGTGTTCTGCCCGTGTTGCTTCCGCGGCATCTGGCGGACCGGCGAACTTCCCGATCAGTGTCTCCATCGATGGGCGGGGATCTGAGGGTCCGTCGTTGCTCAGTCGTTCCAGCATCGGGCTGTCGGTTCCTATGAAGACCTGATCGCACGAGGTGGAAAGTACTCGGATCTGTGGGCCGAGCGCAGTGGCGCGGAGGGATGGGGGATCGGCCGAGCACACGAGTAGTGAGCAAACCGTGTGGTTTGATCAAGGAATGGACGAAGCCGCTGCAGATCCAGTGAAACCGACGCGAAAGCGCCGGTGGCCTCGTTGGGTCGCAGGCATCGCGGTGCTCGGAGCAGTTGTCTACGCGGGCTCGATCGTGTGGATTTCCGTGGCGTCGGCCGGCCATACGTCGGACGCAGCCGATGCCCCCGAGGCTCCGGTAGTGATCGTGCTGGGTGCGCAGATCAAGGACGGCAAGCCGATGGCTTTCCTGAAAGGGCGGCTGGACGCAGCCGTCGAGCTGGTCGAAGCAGGAAAGGCTAAAGCGGTCTTGGTCTCCGGCGACGCGAACGGCGGCTCGGGTGACGAGATCGCGGCGATGACGAACTACCTGGTGGCGCAAGGAATAGACGAGCGTCGCATCGTTGGGGATCCGCACGGCCTCGACACCTATGACACCTGCTTCCGGGCCATGCATACGTATGGGGTGACAAAAGCGTTGATCGTCACTCAGGGGTATCACGTGCCCCGCGCTGTGGCATTGTGCCGGGACGTCGGCATCGACGCAGACGGTGTGAACAGCGATTGTGGGTGCGCAACTCCGACGCTGATCAAGAACGCCGCGCGGGAGTGGGTTCTGGCCAAGCCCAAGGCAGCGCTGGACATGCTGTGGAGTCGGGACGCGAAGGTGACATCGCCCTCGGAGGATTCGGTCCAGACGGCGCTCTCGGTGTCCTGACGCGCTGAGAGTGCGCACAGTTTGTGTCGAGCGAACACACGCTCCGGGGAGTTGGAGCGTGTGTTCACTCGAGGTAGAGGGTGCTGGCTCGACAGTCAGATCAGTGCTGCGGCGGCAAATGCTCCCAGTGCGATCAATGCCGCGCCGGTGACGCTCTGCACTCGACGGTCCACGACGCACATGACCGAGAGGAATCCCGGCATCGAGCCACCACGCTTGGTGTGCACGATTGCCGCGAGGCTGGGCATGCAGCGGCCAAGCGAAACCACCGTGAACAGCGCCGCCCCGAGAGCCGGTGAACCCGAGGCGATGACTCCGAGTGCCAGCAGGTAGTACGCACTCGAGCGGATGAAGATCAGGAATCCAGGACCGATGATCGCGCCGAAGATCAACGAGACCTTCCAAGGCGCCATTGTGCGGCGCAAATGGCGCGGAAGCTGTTGACGCCGCATCGGAGTCGGCATCCTCACTGCACCCAACTCGTGCAACCCATACGCAACCGCGACGACTGCCCAGACACCCAGCGCCCAGCCGATCGGGACGTAGCCGGACATCGCCGCACCGAGAGCGCCGATCAATGCCCCGGTGGCGGCTCCTGTCGTGACCGAACCCAGTGCGTGCCAGCCGAGTCGGCGGACGGGAGTCGAGGATCCCTTCCGGTCCGCTTGCTTCGGTGCGGCAACAACTCCGGCAACGGACATTCCGCAGGTCGACCAGTTCGCGGCCAGCGACGTAACCAGTCCCGCCCCGATAACGGCTGTCGTCAAAGCTGTTGTCGCAGATGGCGTGGCCACGAGTGCGAGGCCGGCACCCGCAGCAGCGCCCGCCGCGACAAGGCTGACACGGGTAGCGGTGCCGACCGAGCCTTGAAGGGTCGGCCGGATGTCAGGGACATCGGTCTGCAGTGGACCGTGTGAGAGAACGGTAGTCATCAGATCCTCCAAAATATTTGTGGTTCAATGAAAGTGGTGAGCCAGTGTTCACAGCACTGTGATGACTCCGATCATGTACGGGTGTACGGAGCACGAATATTCGTAAACGCCGGCGCTCTCGAACGTGTGCCGGAACGTTCCGTCTCCGGTGATACCGCTGTCGAACAGCCCGGGTGATTCCACATGATGCAGGAGTCCACCGTCGTCGAAGCGCCACTCGACGGTGCCGCCGTGTTCCACGGTGACGTCCATCGGGCTGAACTGAACATTGCTGATCTCGACCACCACGTCGGGGACGGGATCTTCTGTGCCGCAAGCTGGGACACACGTCGCCGCGACAGCGAGGCCGAAGCCGGCGATCCACCTCCTCACTATTGAACGATCACGGTGCCCACCATCATCGGGTGGGGCGTGCAGTGGTAGGTGAAGGTGCCGGTGTTGTCGAACGTGTACGAGAAGGTTCCCTCAGTGAGCAACTCGCTCTTCAGTTTCCCGTCGAGATCACCGTTGCCGACCACGTCGTGGGGGAGTCCGCTGTCGTCGAACTTCCATTCGACGGTCTGTCCCTTCTCGATGGTGACCGATGCCGGTGTATACGCCATGTTCTTCACCTCGATCACGACGGCAGGTTCGTCCGACGACGCACCGGCATCACTACTGCAGGCGGTGAGGCTCAGGGCCGCGCACGCGGCCAGAAAAGCGGGAACGAGTTTCTTCATGAGGTGTTCTCTCCATTCTTCAACTTGTCAGCGGACGTAACGCAGATTTGCCGTCATGCCTGCTTCGAAGTGGTAGGCGTTGTGGCAGTGGAACATCCACTCGCCGGGATTGTCGGCGTCGAACTCGATGGCAAGCTCGGTGCCGGGTAGGACGTTGACGGTATCGCGGCGAAGTCCGCCGTAATCCGGTACCGCAAAGGTATGGCCGTGGGTGTGCATGGGGTGCCACATCGTGGACGTGTTCTTTATCGTGATCCGGACCCGTTCGCCCTGTTTCATGACGAGCTTGCCTGCATCGGCTCCCGCCATTCCCCAGACGTACCGATCGCCGGCCTGGATCAACTCGATGTGGTAGTCGCGATCAGGCGACTTCGTCTCGAGCCGTGCGGATTCCGTGGGCCGGAGTTCGCTTTCGGTTACCAGCCGGCCGGCCAGTTCCGAGAGGTTTCCGCCCACATCCGGATTCGCCAACGCCAACGCGTCGGTGCTGCGTAGGACGGTCGACGCATAACCATCTCGGCCCTCGACCTTCGCCACCACCGGCCATGTTCCCGACTTCACTGTCACCAGTACGTCGTAGCGTTGGGCCATTCCGACGATGATGGTGTCGGCAGGAGTTGGTTCCACGTCGTAGCCATCGGTAGCGACAATTGTCATCTCGTGACCGGCCACAGCGAACCGGTACGGAGTCTCGGCCGCTGCGTTGATGATTCGTAGTCGAAGGGTCGAACCGGGCGCAGCGCTGATGACAGCAGGATCATTGGGTGGCCGCCCGTTGATCAAGTGCAGTGGATACGCGATGTGTTGAGTCATTCCGCCGAGTGGTTCGGAAGAACCGTGTCCGCCGCTCACCAACTGCTTTGCGGTGGACATGTCGGCTTCCGAGTGTTCCGCCGGAGTTGTTGCTCCACCGCCGTGTCCGCCGTGCCCGCCCGCAACTGCCGGGTTCAGGGCCATCAGGACGGAATCCGGGGTGGTGCCCAATCCGTCGAGCCAGTCGTCGAGCACCAGAACGGCATCGACGTCGGCCCCCGTGGTGTCGTTCGGATCCTCGACGATCATGGCGCCGAAGAGTCCCCGATCGGCTTGTAATCCGCTGTGCGAGTGGTACCAGTACGTTCCCGGATCCGGTGCGATGAAGTTGTACTCGAAACTCGAACCGGCGCCGATGGGAGCCTGCGTGGTGGGTGCCGCGCCGTCCATGTCGTTGCGGATTCGAATTCCGTGCCAGTGCAGTGTTGTTTCGGCGTCGAGACCGTTCTGGACGCTGACGTTCACCCGGTCACCGGACTTCAGGCGAAGTTCCGGAGCCACCGCAGCGCCTCCGTACGTCCAGGTGTCCACGAGGCGTCCGCCAAGATCTACCGTCGAGAATCCGGCGGCAAGGGCAAACGCAGCGGTGGTCCCGTTCCAGGCTCGCGCCGATTCTGTGGCAGCAACTTCGGGGTCGGTGGGCAGGATGTAGTCGAGGTCGGTCGTGGGCGTCGGAGATGCTGCAGTGGAACTGCATCCGGCAATCGTCCCCATTGCGCCGAGCCCGAGTGCCCCGGCACCGAGTGCTCCCAAACTCAGGAAGCGGCGCCGGCCCATCACCACACCGGATCCGGGACGACTCATCGGAGTACTTCTGGTGTGATCAACCCGCTGACATCCCCGACGTTGCCCGAGACATCGACGGAACTGACCTGCTCGCCGGTGCTCGCGTTGTAACCCACGATCTTCTGCGGAGCGGAGCCTTCGACCTCTGGTCCCGAACCGAGCACGTAGAACGTGGTGCCGTCGACGGAAAAGGTCATGCTCTTGATGTCTGTCAGGCCGAGGTCGGCAAGCGTCAAGCTCTTCACCGGGGCGAAGGTCGTTGCGTCGGACAAGTCGATCTTGACCAGTGAGCCTCCTCGAGCAGAGTCCGGATGAATAGCCGTGTCCGTGTACGCGATTGCGAGCCGGTTTGCGTCGGCGTTGATGACGTTCTCCGAGAATCGACCGGAGTCCTGCCCGGCGTTTCCGATCGGCTTGACACCTTCCTGAGGCAGTCCGTTGGAGAAGTCGAAGACGTACACATCGCCGTTCTCACTGACCAGCAAGGCTTTTTGCGCCTCCGATGCCCACGTGACCTTGCGGGTGGAGACAAAATCTTCGGGTAGGACCTTGCTTCGGGCGGTTTCCTTCGGAACACCGTCGTCACCGATCGTGACGTGCAGCAGTTCCCGGGTGTCCTCGCAGACGCTGTACAGCTCGTGATCGACCATCCACGTGAACGGACCGCAGCCGACTATCTGGAGTGCGCCGGTTGCTTCCTTCTTGTCGAGGTCGACCACTCTGATGCCGTACAAACCGTCATCCCAAGTGACAAAGAACTTGCCGTCGGAGGTCACCGCATTGGAGCCGGGACGGGAATGTACGCGTGCGACGTCCGGAAGCATGACCTCGGCTGGCTCCAGCAGGTTGCCGGAGTAGGTGCTGACCGTGAAATCTGCTGCGCCACGGGAACCTCGGGGGCGCCACACCTCCGCGGCGAGCACCGCAGGATCTTCGGCGGAATCCCCGACGAATCCGTGAATGACCGGATCCCAGATGCCCGGGCCGACGGTGATCCGGCTTTCGGCCACACCGGTTTTCGGATCGATGACGTTGACGCTGAGCTCGAGCTGGCCGAATCCACCTTCGACGCCGAGCAAGCGATCAGCTGCGATCGGGGTGATCGAACCGACGTGCAACGGCTCGGGAATGGTATCGCCGATTTCCTGGTCGTCGTGCCCGAGTGAGATCCCCTCGCCCGGAGCAGTGAACGGAACTGTCGGATAGGTGACATCACCTGCGCTGGACGGTTCGTCGTTGTCGGACGAACTGCAACCGGCCAGCGCGAGTACGACGGTGAGTGGGATGACGGCAACGGCGGGTCGCGCCAGTTTTCGGGTTCGCGGACTGCTCATGATCCGGCACCGACCTTGGGGCGCTCGGCCGGTCGAGTCTGGCAGTCCTCACCGATGATGGGCGCCATCGTGCAGGTGTATGCCTGAGACTCGTCGGAGACACACCAGATGATTTCCTGGTCGTAGCTTCCGGAGACCGGGTTGTACATCACGGCCTGCATGTCCGGTTCGCCGCAGAATGCGTTGGAACACGAAGGCGCACCGCAGCAGTCGTAGTAGGCGATCAGATAGGTCTTGCCGGTATCAGGGTTGGTGCAGCATCCGACCCAGAACTCTGCGCCGGGCTTGCTGCCGGGGGCGCAGGTGGTGACACCGCCGCCGTTGCATGCGGCACAAGACGTTCCGTCCATGTTGCACCAGCGCCAGTACTCGCACTCGGCCGGATCTTTACCGTCGTAGACAGGGACAAGAGGTTCGGGGCCAGGTGCCGGCGCAGGAACCTCGGGCTCTTGGGCGAAGGCACTACGTGTCACAGGAAGTGTGCTGATCAGTGCCACTCCTGACACACCCATGGTCCACTTGCCGATCCGACTGATCATGGACCGCCGCGAAACTCGTTCGGAGAGTTTGCGTCCGGTTCGACTGGTGAGCGAACCGCCCTGGCCCGCCATCCATTCGGCCTGGGCCTGAACTGTCGCCTCGTCGACGGGATATCGGTTCTCCGTCATGTTGTGCTGCGGGAATTCATTGTCGTCCAACGATTTTCTCCTGATTCGTGAAGAGGATCGAACTGTGCAGGAAGATCAGGCCGCGCTGCCGGATTTCGCCTGGGCATGAAGGTGCTGGAGTGAGGGAGTGCCGGATTCGAGCGCATTGAGCAGGCTTTCCACCTGAGCCATGTGATTGCACAGGCCCTTTCCTCGGATCTTGCCGTGCTCGTCGAGAATCACGCCGTACGGAGTGGTGCCCACCTGGTACGCGATACCGACGTCTCGAGCGTCGATGTAACTGAGTTCGGAACCGATCCCGCTGCCGGCCAGGAACTCGCGATGCTCTTCGGGTGTTCCGTCGGAGATGATGATCACGTCGAGATCCGATTCCGCTCGGGCCATTGCCCTTACGCCGGGAAGAAGACTCTTGCACGTCGAGCAGCTCGGAGCGGTGAACAGCAGGAGTTGCGGCTTGTCGCGGTGACCACCGACTCCGACGGTCCGTCCTTCCTGATCGATGAGACCGGCAAACGACGGGCCGACCTGTTCGACCTTGGGGCCGGTATCCATCATGCGGGCGCCGAGCGGTCCGAGACGTACTTGTACGCGGCCGATTTCACGAGCCAGAGCAAGAACCATCAAGAAGAGTACGGCTACGGCGATCACTAGGATTACGGTCGCGGCGAGTAGGAAAGTGGTCATCGTAGTAGTCCTGCCTTCGAGTTTTCGGGGCTGTGGGTGTGGTTCACGAGCCGTACCGGGATGCGGTCTCGGCGGTGCGGAGTCGGATGGACGCGCTCGACAGGTAGTCGTCGACGGGGCGTCTTCCGAGGTGGACCACCGAACGAATCTGCGCGAGCGCGACTCCCGCCAGGACGAGGAGGAATGCGAAAGATGCTGCCGGAACCTGGACGCCGATCTCGGCGTGGTTGGGGGCGACCGACACGGCCACGGATATCGCCGCAAGTGTTCCGGCGCGAACGGCGTGGAACCATCCGATATGCGGAATCTTGCCTGCCCCGAATGAAAAACAACCGCAGTCCAGATCGCGTCGGCCGCGCAGGAGATTGATCGTGAGGCCCGTGAAGAACGACGCGAACATGAAGGCAGCAACCAAGGCGGCGAGGCGATGGGCCACGCCGAGAACCAGCAGGACACCCACGACGGACTCGGCGATGGGAAGGGCGCGAGCGATCGGAACTTCGAGTGGCGTCGGCAGCACTTTGTAGCCGCGTACGGAACTGAGTACCCCGTTGTGGTCGTTCAGCTTGGGAATGCCGGCGAGCAGGAGAACAAATCCGATGATCGCCGAAGTGGTGGCGCTGACCAAGTCCATGCTTCCTCCGTTCCTCTCGGGTAGTTCCGGTGGTGTGTGGGACACATCCTGTACGGGCAGTGCTGCGAACCCGCGTCGACCGCGCTACGCCTGGACGAGGTGCAACTGAGAGAGCAGTTCTCGTGTGAGAATCGGAAAACTCGCAGGTAAAGGTGCTGCCGGAGGGACCGGATATCGTCGGCCGCCCTTGATCCGGCATGACGCTGGGTGGGAAACAGAGTCGGATTCTCACTTGAAAGTTCTGTGCGCGCCATCGTGGAAACTGCGCGGAAACATAAGCGGACTAACTTGACCGAATTCTGACAATTCGCTCGTAGGTTCGGGCCCCGACGCGACGGACGGTGAGACATGGCAGTGAGTGCGGCACTGCGTGCAGCGATCACGCGATCGCAGAATGCGGATCAACACAGTGAGCCCGTGTTCTCCCCGCTCCGTGGTCTCGGACGAGGACGTCTGACCCCGATCGACCTGTTGGGGCAATCACTCTCCACGATCGCGCCGGCAACGGGAATGGTGTTCATCGCCTTGTGGATGATCACCTACAGTCCCGGCTACGTCGGGTTGGCTGCGATTGCAGCAACGACTTCGGCGGTGTTTCTCGTTGCGTTCTGCATCACTCAGTTCACGCGGAGACTGGCCGCAGCAGGATCGTTGTACAGCTTCGTCTTCCAAGGCTCCGGTATCCGGGCGACACTGACGGCGGGCGCCGCACTGGTACTCGGGTATCTCGGAATCTCGGTTTCGGTTTTCTCGCAGGCAGTTCCGAGTCTGCTCGATACCATCGCCATTGTCGGACCCGACGTGCGAGGGACTGCCGCGACGGTGATCACGACGGTGGCGATTGCCCTGGCCGTCGCGTGGATTGCAGTACGAGGCGTCCGGTTCGCCACCCGAGCGATCCTGGTCGTCGAAGCGTGCTCGCTGATCCTGATCGTCGTGGTCATGCTGGCGACGCACAGTGACACGACAACTGCTGTTGCCCTGCCGAATCCGTCGCTGAGTGCAGTTCCGTTTCTCGCGATGCTGACGGTACTCAGCATGGCGGGCTTCGAAAGTTCGGCCTTCTTCGGCCCGGAAGCGAAGCGACCACTCATCAGCGTCACACGCACGGTTCTCATTTCGCCGATCATCTGCGGGGTCCTCTTCGTTTTCGCGGCCTGGGCGGCGATGACCGGCCACGGCGCAACGATCGTCGGAGCGTACTTCGAGGGAACGGCATCCGGGGCAAGCGCGGAGGTGGTTCTGGCAGTCAAGATCGGAATGACGTGTTCCTGGTTCGCATCCACTCTCGGTTGTGCGCAGGCGGGTTCGCGGCTGCTGTACTCGATGGGGATCGAACGGGTACTGCCTGCGCCGCTCGCTCGCGTGCACAGACGGTTCCGCACCCCGTACGTTGCGGTACTTGCGTTCGTCGCGGTAAGTGCGGCGGGAGTATTCATCTATTCGGATACGGTGCGCGACGATTCGGGATCCTTCGACGGCGTGGTGGAGACCGCGTTGGTCTGCGCTTACACGCTGGTGGCCTTTGCTTCATGGAAGTTCTTGCGCCGAATCGGGGAACATACTTCGCTGACGCGGATATGCACCGTGTCCGTGAGCGTCGCCGGTGTCGGTCTATTGGTCTACATCGTTCTCGACGGTGCGGTTCACGGGATGTGGGCGCTGCCGATCGCGGCTCTTGCTGTTGCTGTGTCGGGGACAGTGTGGAGTTCATTGCTTCGAAGAGCCAGACCGGAAAGCCTTCTGATGGTCGGCGCTTTCGACAGCGTCGAGACGGCGGACCTGTTGCCCGGTGCGGGCACTCTGCTGATCGACGGTGACGGGCGAAGGCGACTCGTTCCGGATCGTGGGACCGCCGAGGGTGACTCGCCGGAGCATGGGCGGTGACCGCGGACCGTGCAACCGCTGGTCCACGATCAGACAAACGGATCGGCGAAGAGACCCACTTCAGTGGACAACAACCGCGTGCGGTTCAGAAGGCGCTGGGGATGCTCGAGGCGGTGGCTCATCTGGGACCGGGAACAACCGCGAAGGAGATCGCCACTTTTGCAGGCGTTCCATCGGCCACGGCGTACCGGATGCTGAATCTGCTGGTGGCGGAGGGCTTTCTCGTGCGGGTGCCAGACCTGTCAGGGTTCGCGTTGGGGCGTCGGACTGCCGAGCTCTCGCATGCGGCGTCGTCGAGTGGTCCGGCGCCGACGCTGCACGAGCGCGTCGAGGACATGCGGACACACACGAGGTTCGGATTGCACGTCGCGTCATTCGCCGGTGGGCGCTTGAGGTTCGTCGACAAGGATCCGGACCACGAGATCATCGGAATAGCGGCACTGGCCAAGAACCTTCACGCGAATGCGCTGGGGAAGGTTCTGTTGGCGCACGACGAGCAGTTGCTTTCGGGTTTGGAACTTCGTCGGGTCACGGAGTTCACCCTCGGTGATTTCGATGCGCTGTATGAGCAGTTGAGGTCTGTTCGCCTGCAGGGTTTTGCATTCGAGAACCAGGAATGCCGCCTGGGCCGATCCGCGGTGGCGGTACCGGTTCGAGATCACGCAGACCAGGTGGCCGGCGGGTTGTGTGTTCAGGGAGCTAGTGGGCGAGTGACGGATGAGGATCGAGAGTTGGTCGGTTTCCTACTCGATTGTGCGCGTCAGCTCACCGGATTGCTCTGACGTCACACGCGCAGGCTCAGGGGGAGCCCGGCGGTCATCAGGACCACGGACTCCGATTCACTGGCGATGCGGCTGTTCACCAGACCGAGTAGATCGCGGAACAGCCTCCCGGACTTCGTGTCCGGGACGACGCCGCTTCCGACTTCGTTGGTGACGGCGACAATCGGTACCGGACAGGCGGCCCAGGCGTCGACCAAGTGGTCGATGTCCACGTGGACGCCGCTGAGATCTTCTGTGGTCCACGCCTGATGTCGGTCCAGACGAGCAGTCAACCAGGTACCCAGACAGTCGAGCAGGATCGGTGTTGTTGCGGCCGCCAGAATCTCGGCGACCTCGGAGGTCTCCACCGTCGTCCACGTCGACGGCCGCTGCGCGCGATGCGACGCAATTCGTTCGATCCAATCGGGATCGTCGTCCTGCGGATCCCCGGTGGCGATGTACGTGACGTGCCGGTAGCCGGAAAGCAGGTTCTCCGCGTAAGTGGACTTGCCCGAACGGGCGCCACCGGTGACGAGGGTTCGATGGCTTTGTCCTAGCTCGATCTCGAGCACAGTTCCATCCGGAACCGCTCGCGCCCCGGATCCGCGAAGTGCTTCCGAGAGTTCGTTTTCGACTGGGTTGTGGTGCCCGAGGTGTACGGCGACCACATCGGTTCTGTCGGTGATTGCGTCGCAGTTGCGTAGCTGTGACACGGTTCTCGCGAAACTCGGCAGATCGTGGTGCCCGGTGCCGTGGTCAGTTTTGTAGCCGAAGGTCTCTTCGAGAAAGACGGCGTCGAAACGGGCGTCGGCAAGTGCGTCGACAGTGGATTCGGGCAGAGGCCCGGTGTCGGTGGCCCAGAAGATTCGGGTTCCGGATGCGTCGGTGATGTCGTAGAGAAGGGTGGGTACTTCGTGCGCGGCTTCGAGCGTACGAACACGGTAGGTGCCCAACATGATCGACTGACCGGGCTCGAGCGACGTGAAGGTCACCGGATCCTCCGGGCCTACCCAGTCTCGGCAGAGATCGAGCGCGTCCGGTGGCCCGAGAACCTGTAGTGGTTCGGTGCGAGAGGCCCAGGACCGGAACAGCAATGCCATCGGGCCCAGATGATCGGGATGAGAATGCGTCAGCAGGATGTGTTCGACGTGTGCCAGCGTGCGTCCGTAGCGCGTTGCCGCACGCGGTACTTCGGGTCCACAGTCCAACAGGATTCTGTTGTCCACCAGGGCGGCAGTGTGCCCGCGAATGGTTCCACTCGACAAGGCCGCCACACACGAAGGGCAAGTACAGAAGGGGTTCGGCCAACCGTCGGCAGCACCGGTGCCGAGCATCACCAGTTCCATCAGCGGGTGCCTTCCTGCCGAATCGGAACAACTATGGGACCACTGGGCCGGTCCAGGATTTCGACCCGAGCGCCGTACACACGGCCGAGGAGGTCTGCTTGCAGCACCGCTGAGGGTGTGCCGTCGGCAACCACGCTGCCCTTGTCCAGCAGCACGATTCGTCGCCCGTATTGCCCTGCGAGAGTGAGGTCGTGCATCGCGGCGATGACTGTGATGTTGTCGGTTTCTCGCAGTTCCTCCACCAAGTCGAGAACCTGCTGCTGGTGGCCGATGTCGAGGGCACTGGTGGGTTCGTCCAGGAGCAGCACCTGCGGTTCTTGAGCCAGTGCCCGAGCCAGGACCACGCGTTGCAATTCGCCACCGGAAAGCTCGGTGGCTCGTCGATCTGCGAACTCGGTGAGGTCGAGCCTTTCGATGACCGAGGAAATCACCGAACGAT
Source organism: Rhodococcus sp. IEGM 1318 (assembly GCF_033142465.1). Lineage (NCBI taxonomy): Bacteria > Bacillati > Actinomycetota > Actinomycetes > Mycobacteriales > Nocardiaceae > Rhodococcus > Rhodococcus sp. IEGM 1318. Next base: position 536,504 of record NZ_JAWLSC010000002.1, on the reverse strand, counting down.
CTGTGGCGGTTTCGGTTCCGAAGCGTCGTAGATACGGAGTTCGGCCGAGCGCCACCAATTGGGCAACCGTCGCGCCCTCGGGTACTACTGGGCGTTGCGGCATCAGCGCGACTACGGCTGACATGGCCTTGCGGCTGGATTTGCGAGGACTGAGTCCCCCGACCGAGAGCTCACCGGTAGACGGAACCAATCCAGCGAGGGCGTGCATCAAGGTCGTCTTACCCGCGCCATTCGGCCCGACCACGGCCACCCAATCGCCCGGTGTCACATCGAGATCGATGCCGTCGACGACGTCCTTGCCTCCGAGGTTGATTCGGAGGCCTCGGCACCGGACTGCGCTGTCGGTCATGCCGAAACCCGACTGCGGCGCAGAACCAGAAGGAAGAACGGAGCACCGATCATCGCGGTCACAACCCCGATGGGGAGTTCGGCCGGCGCCATGACCGTGCGGGCGGCGACGTCGGTGAGGACGAGAAACGCCGCACCCAGCATGATTGACAGGGGGAGCAGTAGTCGATGCGACGGTCCGACGACTAGTCGAACCGCATGGGGAACAACGATTCCGACAAAGCCGATGAGCCCACTTGCACTCACTACTGCGGCTGTTCCCAGTGTTGCGGCGAGCACCAGTACCAGGCGTGATCTGGCCGGATCGACGCCGAGGCTGGCGGCTTCGACGTCACCGACCGCCATCACGTCGAGCACGCGTCGGTGTACGAGGATGACGACAGATGCCAGTACGACGTACGGCAGGACGACCAGAACTTCCGACCAACCGTCGGTGGACAATCCGCCGAGCAGCCAGGAATAGACCTCGCGGAGTGAATCGTCGAACCGCTGCTGAACAAAAGTCTGCGCTGCATTCGTGAACGCCGCGACAGCGACACCGGCGAGGATGATGACTACCGCGTTCTGCGGCCCGCCAATGCTTCGGCCGAGCGAATATGTTGCGAACACGGCCAGCACACCACCGACGAAGGCGGCCATGGGAATTCCGAACATGCCCAGCGCGCCACCCGAAACTATTGCGAGGGTTGCACCCAGTCCGGCTCCGCTCGAAACGCCGAGAAGATACGGATCCGCCAAGGGATTTCGGAACACGCCCTGGTAGGCGGCGCCGGCCACGGCCAACATTGCTCCGACCAACGCGCCCAGGATTACTCGCGGAAGCCGGATCTGCCAGAGAATTGCCTGCTGTGTCGCGGTGAGACCGGAATCGATGTTGATGCCGGGTATTCCGTCCAGAAGTTCGAGAATGGTCCGATCAGGCGTCAAACCGGCCGGCCCCACCAGAACACCGATCAACAAGGCAGCGCACAGAATCAGCGCGGCGCCGAGCAGAACGGTGGTCCGATGTTGGGAGATACCGGCTTTGATCATCGAGTGCTCAGGCCGCGGGAACTTGGGCAACGATGGCCGCGACGGCCTTCACCTGATCGGCGACACGGGGTCCCCACCGGCTGGAGAGGTCTTCGTCGAGCACATGGATCTGGTTGCCGGTAACCGCTTTCATGCCGCTCCACCCAGGTCGGGCGGCGACGGATTCTGCAGTCACTCCGCAGCATTGGGAGTCTGCGAGAAAGATGAGATCGGGACTGGCCTCTACCACGAATTCGGCGGACAGTTGCGGGTAGTCACCCTGCCCCGCGGAGTCGGCGATGCTCTTCATTCCGAACAGCGAGTAGATCTGCCCGACGAAGCTGGAACTCGTGACGGTGTAGAGCGAGGAGTCGAGTTCGTGGAAGTACGTCAGCGGCTGTTGGCGCGCAGGAAGACTGGCGACAGCGGCGTCGATGTCCGAGCGCATGGTGGCGACAACCTCGGTGCCCTTGTCTTCGTGGCCGGTGGCCTTCGCGACGCGCTCGATCTGGGCATAGACGTCGTCGATGCTGGTCGCTGCCGGTAGCAGGAGCGTCGGCACTTTCGCCTTTTGCGGTCCGGAGACAAGATCGTTCATGTCATCCGATGCGATCACCAGATCCGGTGCGTAACCGAGGATGGCTTCGACGTTGGGTTGAAAGCCCGAGAGATCGGTGACCGGGATGCCGGCTGGGTAGTCGGACTGATTGTCGACGGCCTTCACCTGATCGCCCGCGCCGACGGCCCACAGGGTCTCGGTGGCGCTGGGACTGAGTGACACGATCGACTGCGGACGCGACTCGATGGTGATGTCCGTGCCGGAATCCGTAGGACCGGTAACAACGGTCACCGGGAACGAACCGTCCGAGGCGGCTGTTGTTGTCGGTGTGTCGGATGTCGAACTACTGCAGGCACCGGCAAGCAGTGCGGTACTCACCGTCAGCGCTGCAAGTACGGATTTGAATCTACGTGTCGGCCGAGTACTCACAGCCACCCCTCCGCTAGTGGACGAGGGCCGCGAGCAGCGCGGCCGCGAAGGGAAGCGCCACGAGCGGTCCTTCGTCCGAGAACCATCGTGTCGCCACGAGGCCGGTGACCTGACTCGTTCGCCTCGAGTAGTGACGGGCGAATTCACAGTTGCGTCGACAGTGCCGGGGTTTCACCGAACTTCACACGAGCAGCGTGGCACCCCGGTGAACCGGGGCATCTGCACTTTACAGGGGTCGTCGGGCTTGACCCGGGAGGTCAAGGCAGGGTAAATATCTATTCCACTAATGAACTAGTGAAAGGGTTCGGATGATCGACTTCCGTATCGACCGCCGATCCGGCATTCCCACATACGTGCAATTGGTTCTTCAGGTGAAGCAGGCGCTCAGGCTCGGTGATCTTCAAGTCGGCGATCGGCTGCCCACTGCCAAGGACGTCGTGGGAGCGCTCGCGATTAACCCGAACACCGTCCTGAAGGCCTACAAGGAACTCGAGCGCGACGGACTTGTTGCTCCGCGGCCTGGATTGGGCACGTTCGTCGTCAAGTCCCTGGCCAAGCCCGGTATGGCGGAAAGCTCTGCGCTGCGGCGCGAGTTGGCCCGCTGGGTGGCAGATGCCGTGGCCGCTGGACTCGAGCGGACGGACATCGAAGCACTGGTGAGTTTGGAACTCGAGAAGACGTTCATCGAATCGGATCCGTCCGGAAAGCAGGGGGAGACATCATGACTGAGCAAGAATCGGCGCTCACGATGCAGGACGTGGACAAGCGCTTCGGCAAGAAGAAGGTGCTCGACGCCTGCACGTTCGAGGTCGCAACGGGAAGCATCACTGCCCTGGTCGGGGTGAACGGCGCTGGTAAGTCCACGCTGATGTCCTTGGCGGTCGGGTTGACGATGCCCGACCACGGTTCGATCTCGGTCCTCGGCAGCACGCCGGATCAGGATGGCATCTGCCCAGGCCTGTCGTACCTCGCTCAACACAAGCCGCTGTACCCCAAATTCACTGTTGCAGAACTGCTTCGATTCGGTGCATACACCAACGACGAGTGGGATGCGAAGTACGCTCTGGATCTGGTGGAGCGCGCTGGGATTGCTCTCGATGCAAAGGCGAAGACGCTGTCACCAGGTCAACGAACCAGGGTTGCACTGGCTTTGGCACTCGGACGCAGACCGCAGTTGCTTCTACTCGACGAGCCCTTGGCGGATCTTGATCCCGTGGCGCGGCGGTCCGTCGCGACCACACTGCTCGAAGACGTTGCCGAGTACGGCACGACGGTTCTGTTGTCGTCACACATCGTTTCCGAATTGGCAGACGTCTCGGATCGACTTCTTCTGCTGGGCGGCGGAAACGCGAGATTGTCCGGTCCGTTGGATGAATTGATTGCTGCTCATTACGTATTGATCGGGGACGGCGATCCTTCGGACGTGGTCGGCGCCGGTGCGGTCATTCATACCGACAAGGGGATGCGGTCGAATTCTCATGTGGTGGAGGGAATCCGTCCGAGCCCTCGGGCAGGCTGGGTGATCGACGACGCAACTCTCGACGACGTGGTGCTCGGGCACCTGAGCGCGGAAACGATGGTGGCGGCATGATCTGGGTTACGTGGCGGCATCACCGCACATCGCTCATTGTGTCATTGGGATTCATCGCAGTACTCGCAGTCATTGTCTTGTCGAGTGGTGCGATCATCAAGAGCGGCGGACAAGCCCAACTCTTCGGATCGCCTCTCAGTTGCTTCGATGACATCACCGCGATCTGCACGGCAGAGACTGCTCTCACTCTGACGACAGTGGTTGCGACGACTCTGCCGGTGTTCCTCGGGGTGTTGATCGGTGTCACCGTGTTTTCGCGGGATGTCGAACAAGGAACACATGTATTGGGGCTTACTCAATCGGTCAGTCGGACTCGTTGGTTCTGGACCCGGGTGTTGATTGTCTTCCTGCCGATTTCTGTGGCTTCGGCATTGCTCGGTTTTGCATTGCAATGGGCTCGATCTCTCCCGGACAACTCCCGGTTACATTTGTTGCTGGGCGTTCGACTTTCGTCGAGATGTCGAACCTGTCGTATCCGCTCTTTCAATCCAGTGGACTGGCCTTGGGTGCGTACACATTCATGGCGCTCATGCTCGGAGCGGCACTGGCTTTGCTGGTGCGTAGTTCGATCGGCGCAATGGCGATCACCATGGTCGGTGTTGTTGCGATCCTGGCAGCATTTCAGTTGGTTGCACGACCCGATTACGCCGAGCCGAGTGTCCGAACATCACCCATTGCCGGATCCAGTTCCTACTATTCGAGCGATGACAGAGTCGTCGCGGTCAATTGGGAACTCGCGCAGGGATATGTCGACCTCCGAGGTAACTGGGTCGACATCAGATACGACGAGTGCACGTGGGGTGGATCCGGCGGCGAAAACCCGAACGATCAGCGCCCGGAGGAGACTGGTGCCGAATACAGCCTCCGCATGGATGTGCTGTCAGCGCAGCAGAACAGAGAGATGGAGATCTGTTTGCGGGAACACGGCGTCGATCACTTTGAAGTTCGCTACCACTCAGCTGATCGGTTCTGGCGCTTTCAATTCACGGAAGCTGCACTCGTCCTGATCCTTTCGGGCTTGTTCCTCCTGCCGGCGCTCTGGGGTCTGCGGCGCCTCAAGCCGTGATTCAGCGGGCGACCGGCGCGACCGTCAGCTGGTTGATGTTCGCGCCGGTCATCGAGCAACCCTTGGTGGGGTAGGCGAGGAAGACCGAGTCGTAGCTGTTGGGCGGGTAAACCTTCAGTCCCGCAACGTCAGTCACGCCGCACTGATCTGCCGGGTAGTTCTCGACGTTCGTAGCTCGCACCAAAGACGTTGCGGCAGAGCCAGGGGCAAGGGAGACGAGTGATCCGGATCCGGAGCGGCCGGCTGCAGCACCCACTTCGCTTCCGGACGCTCCCGTGACATACGAGACGCCGGGGAAACCGTCGAGCGTGCACGTGCGGCCGCCCGTGTTGGTGAAGACCACCGGAAGCTCCGCAGAACCGGCGGCGCCGCTCGGCTGGCCAAGGGTGACGTTGAGTTCCCCGATCGCGCAACCCTCGGGATTGGGTGCCGCCGAGGTTGTGGTTTGAGTGTGATCGGTATGGCTCGTCGAAGGTGCGGCAGTACCGGTCGGGGTCGTCGGCGCAGACGCGGTCGTCGTGGTGGCAGGAGCAGGTGAACTCTCGGCTGTTCCCGTTTCATCCGAGCCGCAACCGCTGAGAAGGGTGAGAGCAGCAAGTGGAGCCGCCAACAAGCCGATGTTGCGCATGCGGTTGGGATTCATCGCTCTGTACTCCTCAAGCTGGTCGACAAGTGGCTCCGGAACATCCGTGTCCGGTATATCCGAATCCGAGGCCGGATGTGCAGAAACGAATCAGGCTCGCCGGTGATCAGGACCTACTTCCCGGATGGATTGCCGCTGCGGATCTAGCATGGGAAATGACCTGTCCGGATCGCGACCACCGGGAGTAGCGCATGTTCACCTTCACCAGCGACGACGGAGTGGCCATTCACGTCCACGAATGGCCCACCGAGCAGGAACCTCGAGGGGTTGTTCAACTCGCGCACGGTATGGGTGAGCACGCAAGACGCTACGCACACGTTGCCGAAGCCCTGAATGCTCGCGGTTTCCACGTCTACGCGGCGGACCACCGCGGCCACGGTGAGAGCATGCACGCCGGCCCCGGCAACATCGGCGACGACGGCTGGAACCGCTTGGTGGCAGACATGGTGACCCTCACGGGCATCATCCGCGACAAACACCCTGGCCTGCCCGTCGTACTGCTCAGCCACAGTCTCGGTTCGTTCGCTTCGCAGCAGTACATCCTCGATCATTCGCACCTGATCGACGCCGTCGCGCTGTCGGGGACTACCGCGGTCGATCAACTCATCGAGAGACTCGTCAACGACGGCCCGGACGTCCTCGCCCAGTTCAATGCCGAATTCGAACCGGCGCGTACTCCGCACGACTGGCTCAGCCGTGATGAAGCGCAGGTGGACCTGTACATCAACGATCCGCTGTGTGGTTTCAGCCTGGACGACGCAGGCATGGGCGGACTTATCGCCGCGGGGCCGAGGTTCGTCGACGTCGAGGGCGTGCGACAAGACCTTCCGATCCTGGTCTTCGTTGGCACCTCGGATCCTCTCAACGCAGCGCTGAGTCGTACCGACGTCGCAGTCGAACGGTACAACTCGGCCGGTATCGAAGACGTCACCTACTACACCTATCCGGGCGCCAGACACGAGATCTTCAACGAGACCAACCGCGACGATGTCATCAACGATCTGACGACGTGGATGGACCGCGTACTCGAAGCGTGACCGCCTCACCGGAAGGGGAACACGATGTCCACAGTTCCGGCCGCACGACCCGATCCAGACCCGCGAGATGTCAAGCGCTGGAGACGATACCTCGCCGACGAACAAGCCGAGGCTGCCGTCTACCGCGACCTCGCGGGTAGGCGCAGCGGCGAGGAGCGCGAAATCCTTCTCGCCCTCGCCGACGCGGAGGGCCGACACGAGGCGCACTGGCGAGCGCTTCTCGGCGATCACGTCGGCAAACCACTGCGCGGTGACATCCGTACCCGATTACTGGGCTTTCTGGCCAGGCGCTTCGGCTCCGTGTTCGTGCTCGCTCTTGCCCAGCGCGCGGAGACACGATCCCCTTATCCGAACGACGCCGACGCGACCGCATCGATGGGCGCGGACGAGAAGATCCACGAAGAAGTGGTGCGGGCCTTGGCTACCCGGGGCCGCAACAGGCTTTCGGGGACGTTTCGTGCCGCCGTCTTCGGAGCCAACGACGGCCTGGTCAGCAACCTCGCACTCGTGCTCGGTATCAGTGGTAGCGGCGTCTCCAACCAGATCGTGCTGATCACCGGCATGGCCGGGCTTCTGGCCGGCGCCCTGTCGATGGGAGCCGGCGAGTACGTTTCAGTCCGCTCTCAGCGAGAGTTGTTGGAAGCGTCCAATCCCGGTCCCGCAGCCAACGAAGCTGTCGGACTGCTCGACGTCGACGCCAACGAATTGGCCCTGGTCTACCGGGCCCGCGGCATGTCCGCCGAGGAAGCGGACCAACGCGCCGCCGAGGTCCTCGCGAACAACGCCTTCGGCGCCGCGGACGTTGTCGACGACCATGAAGCCGTCGGAACCGGGTTGGGCGCAGCGGCAGCAAGTTTCTGCTTCTTCGCCTCGGGCGCAATCATTCCGGTGTTGCCGTATCTGGTCGGCCTCGAAGGCATGACGGCCCTGATCGTCGCATCTGTTCTCGTGGGGATCGCGTTGCTGACGACGGGCGTCGTAGTCGGCCTGCTCTCGGGCGGACCTCCGTTCAAACGGGCGCTACGCCAACTCGCGATCGGCTACGGCGCTGCCGGCGCGACGTATCTGCTCGGCATGTTGTTCGGGACCTCGCTCTGAGCGTCTGCTCACGCACGCAGGGCGGGATCGCGGTGAGCCGGATCGATCCGGACCGGAATTTGGCACACCACGGCCTCGGTGTGTTTGCGCAGTGCATGAGCGATCTCATCGGTCCGTTGGCTCGGGAGGATCCGGTGCCATCTGGTCGCCGGGTCGATGGTGGCGACTCGGTTTCCCTCGCCGATCCCCACTCACCACCGCAGTCTTCGACTGGGCAGTCGTCAGTGCTTCCACGCAGTCAACCGCCGCGGCACTCTCGACCACGATCGTCGACCCGAACGAACTTGTCGCCCAACCGAGCTGGTGGCGCACTCTCACAGGAAAACCTCGCGGCTTCACACAACTGACTACGCAGCAGCGTGAGGAACTGCGCAGTGCGTACTCCTCGTTGCATTGGCCGTTGCGCGAGGAAGGCCCCGAGATCCGCCTCGTCGCGATTGCGGAAAATGTTGTCGCACGGATCATCTCCGACCCATCCTGGGTGCACCCCATGCTCGACGGGCACCGTTCTGTTCTAGGTTTCACCATGGAACTGCACGTGATCGCGGCCGCCGCACACGAACTACTCTGTGGGCGGTCCAACACGCCGACGCTGCCGATAGACGACGGCACCGACCAACTCGCCCGAGCACGGGCCGAGTGGGACAGACGGCACGTCGTTGCCGCACAAGCAGAAGCTGCACTCGTCGACCGGATCGCCGCGCTACGCGCCTACGAACAAGCCCTCACACCGATCGAAGCCGCACTGCACAATCTGCAGGCAGTGACCGAGCTGGCAGCCGGGGGAGGGGAGGTAGACCGAGTCTTCAAGCAGATCACCGGCTCTGAATACGCCGCCGGCCACACCACCGCTATGCGAGACGACATCGACGACGTCCGCGCCGGTCTCGACGCCCAGGTCGCTTACCTTGACAGTCTCATCGGCCCACACCGCAACGCCTGAACACACGACAAAGCGAACAGCGCACAAACAGGCTTCCGCGACACCACTGCGTGATGCCTTGCCCTCTAAGGGATTCTGGTTGCGTCAATCAGTGGTCGGGAGTTGGCTCAGGTGAGGATCGAAGGGTTCTCTCGCGCGTGAGGTACTGGTAGACCGCAGGTTGAGAAAGAGAAAAGCGTTTCATCAGCTCGGGGACGGACGATTCATGCCGTTCGTACAGGTCGAACATCTCCGCTTGCTGCTCCGGAGTGAGTTTCGGCTTACGTCCCTTGAACGCACCCGATGCTTTCCGCTGGGCAACACTCTCGTGCAGCCGCAACCGCAGTAAACCTGATTCGAACTGCGCGAACGTCGTCGACAGCATCGAAAACACCGTCTCCCCGATCGGGTCCTTCGGATCGTGCACGACACCGTCGAACATCAACAACACGTCACGCCGTGACAGATCAGAAGTGATATCCGATAGATCCGGCACCGAACGCGCCAACCGGTCGAGCGATGTGACCACCAACGTATCCCGCGCAGACACCGCACCGAGCGCCGCTGCAAGTGCCGGCCGCGGCCGATCAATACCGCTCAAACCATGATCGACATGAATCCGACTTGGCTCGACCCCGAGTTTCACGAGTTGGTCACGCTCGACCTGCTCATCGTCACCAGACGATGCGCACCGTGCGTAACCAATCAACATCTCACCATCGTATTCTACGAAGAACCCCCATCAAGTGTAGACGTCGACAGTGGCGGGCATCCGCTACATTGAACGCGGTTTCACCAGGTCGTAGGCGATCACCGCAGCATCGTGAAAGGAGCTGACGATGTCCGTAGTCCCACGCAAAGTCATCCGCAAGTAGCTTCTGCACACCGCCGTCCTCGACAAAATCGAACGCGACCACCTCGACCTCGACACCGATCAGGTCCACCACAGCCTGCACCGACTGCGCCAGCACGTCACCGGCGCCTCACTGACCCGTTGCCTCGACCAGTGGGTACACATCGTGCGCAACAACGACATCGACGCCGTCCGAGAGATCGAAGCCTCCGACACCGAGAATGCCCGTGAAATGCGCAACCTCTCACCCCTGCCGGTTCTACTCAGCGAACCGGAACGACTCCACGTGATCGCCGACCTTCGCACCTGCACGTCGACGAACGGCTGCTGATGTGGTGCACACCTGATCCGGTTACCGTCCGCATGATCGAAGGAGCATCACTGTGACCAGCCCCATCGAGTCGGCGAACACGCCGGAAGACACTGCCGCGCGAACCCGCCCACCCGGATCGGTCGTGCCCCCGGCAGCAAGAACGCGGAGCCCCAGGCTCGCGCAGTGCGAACACGGGACGCGATCATCGCCGTTGCGGCCCGTCATTTCGACACCGACGGGTACGGCCACACCAGTATTAACGCGATCGCTCACACTGGAAAATTCGCCGAAGGCGCTATGTATTACCACTTTCCATCCAAAGAAGCGATCGGCAACCAACTCCTCTCGCACTGGAAGCGCACCGTCGACGAAACCGTCACTGACGTAACGGCCGGTTCGGGCAGTACAGCAGCAGAGCAACTGACAGCGATCTTCACGTCCCTCGCACGAGAGATCACCGCGGACAACAACCTACGTGCTGGCATGAAGCTCACTCTGGAACGCTTCATCGACAACACCGACGGCTTTGCGCACTGGGTGGACACCATCAGCGAGATCGTCGACACCGCCATCAGCACAGGCGAAATCCCCGACACTCCCACAACACATCGACTCGCCTGGAACTTGTGCGCCGGCACCGTCGGAGCGGCCCACGCCTCTGCCTCCTTGGGTGAAGACATCGACCTCGTTAACCGTATCGGTGACACCGTCGCAGCCCATATCAAGTCCGTGAGTGCATGAGATGATCGACGCCAGCAGGACCACCAGCTAGCTGTACCCGGCCATCAGGTTGGTGACAGCCGGCTGATCGGCGTCTCGGGGTGCCGGCCCGCACCGTCAACGTCGTGCAGCGAACGCCGCCGCCCGGACAGGTCGTCTCGGATGAAGAACGACTCCGCGGCATGACTTACCTGTGAGTACTTGGCCGCGTCGTGATGTGGGAGGCTACGACCGCCTTGACGGCCACTACCGAACCACCAACTCTGACTCCGAGAGAGCTGTAAAAGATGCGAGCAGATATCGAACGCGCTGCCCAGGCGGTGCGCGCGGCCGCCGGGTTCGACTGGACGTGGACCGTCCATGACCTGCCGCCGTTCTGCGGCCAAGTCGGCTGGCAGTTCAGCGGCCTCGATGAGCAGGTGCCAGCAGTCGTGACCAATCTCGAAGTCAATCGCCCCGATGTGAGGGTTGGCGTCGCGGACATATCGACAACCGAACTGTCGCGAGCGATCAATATGATGTCCTTTCGTGCCAGTGATGTGGTCCTCGGGCGGAGCGACTTGGAGCCTGAGCTGGATGAAGTTTTCAATGCACTGGTGCAGCGGATGTTCGAACTGCTCGGGCAGCGGCCCACGGATTGGTGGATCGAACCGACCCGCGGCCTGCGCTGGGACCTTCCAGGCCTGGTGGTTAGGGCCAAGATCGGCGTCTCATCGGTCTGGGTGTATCTGGTCAGTCCTGCGCACCAGCAATGGAACGACGAAATCGAGCAGAGCGCCGAAGATGAGTAGACGTGAGGTCGGTTGAGGCTGCGGCCGGCCAGACTCGCTGTCATTTCTGAAAATCGATAGCTTGCGCAGCTCGCACTAGGACTAGCCCCGCACATATGTCAGTGGCGTATGCGAAGCTGAGCGGCTCGAAACGATCGGGCAAAAGAAATCACTCACGAGGAGCCCGACATGAACGTATTCGCAGTAGCCCCAACAGTTCTGCTCTTTCTCGGAGCAGGAGCGTTGGCCCTACGCCAAGTCCTACTTGCGAAATTTCTGTGGGTTCTGGCCGCAGTGTCCGTGATCGGCTTGGCAGTCAACGGAATCCAGGCACGAAACATCATCGTGATCTTCGCGGCCGTCGTGATCCTTGGCGCAATCGCCGTCATCCTGTTCGTGATTCCGAACAAGAGTGAACGATCCTGAATGCTGCGGGTGAGGCGCCCGACCTGGACCAGGTCGGGCACCCGTCACGCTGGGAGAACACTCATTGATCGGGGCACACCCAGTCGGATGTAGTCACCAGAACACCCAGAGACCGACCGCAGCAATCGACCCACCCGCCAACAAAACATTGCCTGCCCTCCCTGCACCTTCGCTCCTCTCGACGACAACACTGAACGCCGCGACAGCGACACCGACAACGACCAAAAGAACCGCATACCAATTCATGCCGCGAATGAAAGCAGAAATCGCCTCGCCACCACAACGGGGTGTGTGCACGCAGAACCCGCAGTTCAGGCAACGCGCCGCTGCTGTTGAGTACGCCAGGCAAGTGGCCTCTACTGCCAACCTCGTCGCGGAGCTGGTCAAAGAGCAAGCGGTCTATGCACTATTGGCCGACGGACTCAGTGTCCGGGCGGTCGCAGAACGTATCGGCATCGCCAAGAGTGAGGTCGGCCGGATCTCACGGAGGCTCGGTCGAGATGGGGATCTACCGGGCTCGAATGCGACCCTTGTGGGCTCATCGCAAAGGAAAGGCATACGAGATCAGGTGCGGGCGGCATGGGGACATCGGTAGTGCGTACGCATACTAGCCACGGGGGTGGTGCGCGCGTGACTCCCTGGTTTCCTCCAACCTGAGGGAACCGACACGTTGATACGCCGTGGTCATGTCGATAGTGGCTATGCCTGATCGCATGGCCAAAGCGTCGGTGACGGTGATGATGCGCCCGTTGACATACGGCCTGATTGGGAACATTTCCTCAACCACCTCGCGAGGGATCGCCAGGGCAGTGGTGAGGCGGAAATCATCGTCGAAGACCACGACCACTACCAGGTCGTAGTCGCTGTCTCGGATGGCGCTGAGGTTGCGTCGGCCGCGGGAGCCTGTTCGCCTGATTCCCTTGACCTGTATGCGTTGCCCATCATGTGTCTCGATGTCCCAACCCTTTTGGCTGAACGAACCCCGGCGGCCTCCGTAGTGTTCGTGCACGATCGCTTCGGCGATGTCACCGACAGGATTGTTGTTCGTCCTTACCACATCACGTGTTCTGAGCTCGGTCATGATCCCGGCCCACAGTCGGAGCAGTTCGGGGGTGGACAACGACGACAATTCGACTGGCACAGTCGATTAGCGTAACCGCCCCATGCAGCCTAAGCGGTAGCGTCCATCGGCCGGACGATACTGTGACACGGTCGGCATGGAGCGCCTAGTAGAAGTGCCACTCGTCGAAGAATTCACGACTATTAGCTTGGAGCCCTCGGCGCCAACGCTGTCAGGAGGGCCGCATGGCTGAGTGTTTCTACTGTGGAACCGACGAGAAGCTCACTCGTGCCCACTTATTTCAGCAGAGAATTCGCGAAGCGATCCCGAACGAATCCGAGGAGGTGACGATCGCGAGAACGAGTGTCAAGTCGGGAGGCATTGAGCGGAACCTTCTTTTTCCGGGCGATGTTCGTGAGACCCACGTGAAAAACCTCTGTACTCAATGCAATTCGCGTTGGATGGAACCTATAGAGCAGGCGGCCGGACCCATCCTGGAGTCAATCATGCAAGGTGGGGGATTTCCACCTCGAAGTGATTTGTTCAGGCTGGCTCACTGGTTCACAATCGTCGCAGCACTCGCAACGCAGACGAGCGGCCAGTTCGACGTGCCGGTCGAGCACAGACGCGCAATCAGGTTTACGAGAACAGGTCAACCTCTAGACTTCGGAACACACTTCATTTTGACCGCGGACACCTATCCAGGTACGCAGTTCGACTTCATGCGTTTTGAGATCGGGCAAGATGCGAAAGAACCCGCAGTGTCCTGGTTTTGCGCCTTACATGTCGGGCCGTTGGTGATGATTTCCGGCGAGTTCACGGTCAACACGATGATCGGTCGCGAACTGCATCAGTCGAGATTCCAGAGTTACCTCAGCACGGCGTCAAGCAACCTTCTCTACATTCCTCATGCAATCCGCACAGGTCAGTGGAAGTCCACTGGCGGGTTGTTGGTGCAGCCCAGCCACCATGAAACCCAAGAGATGTACCGAACTGTGGCTGGACGTGATGTGAAGTACGTCGACACCCATGGAGGCCCGTTGGTGTCCATGGACGAAAGGACATGGTTCCATCCTGAGGGGTTCGACATGGGTGAAGGCCTGGTCGACGCGCGCGCCTCTCTTGATCTGAGCTACTTGGACGGCGTTTTCGAGTCGTAACGGAGCCTCGTATGGCGACCGAGGATGCCGCCGCAGCACCTTTGCTAGGCACCCCTCCGCCGCCCCGCAGTACGGTCGGCACCGTGCGTATACCTCTCTCCGAAGCCGTGGATCGCTTCAAGCGTGAGCCAGGAGCTCCAAGCAACTCCTACGACTGGTACCGGAAATGTGCGAGCCGCGACGGAACAGTCTGGTTCGGCGGTCCCCGCATCGCCACAGTCAAGCAGGGCCGGCGATGGATGGTAGATGAGGCCGACCTCGAGGACGCGCTGCTCAAACACCGTGGGCAACGAGCCTACGTAGACCTGATGACAGCTGAGTACGACTCGCGGATCCTTCATTCAGGCACCGTGCTCACCATCGGTGGCGGGTACTGGGTGAAAGGCGGCTTCCACTTCATTTGGAAGGATATCGACGGTGCTCACCAGCAAAGTAGTGGCTTCTGGCGCTGCAACACGTGCTGGGCCGCCTCTGCGACTGAGCGCAACCGCGAGGAGTGCCACCGCTGTCGGGACTGGAGTCCGTGTGGCAATGACTGCACGCTCAGCCGGATCTACTGCTCCACCTGTGGTGCGTCCCAGCCGATGTAGGCCCTGTTCGGCCGGCCGGCAGGACGGACCGAGAGCCGAATGGTCGCTCGTCGAGGCCACGGCAATTTGCGTAAGTGACGCGATACGCGACTAGTCACTCGGAAATCGGCTCGATTTCAAACTCGAAATCAGCGGCTCGAAACGTCACAGCAAAAAATCGCAAGAATTCATGACCGAGAAGACCCGGATTCGCACCCCAGTTATCCGCGAATCCGACCCTAGCTTCCCAAGTGAAGGGTTCGCCTGGTTCTTGTGGATTAGTCACAAACGGAACTGAAAGTTGGAGTGTGACGAATCTTATTTCGGCGGTGCCTCCGCCGACGTTGGAATACCCGATTTCCGCGTCAGTGAGGTCAACTCCTGCCGCGTATGCCAATTCTGAACCAAATATTGTGTTTAGGGCACCCGTGTCTAGAAGCCCGTTTGTTCTTATCTCCTGTTCGTCGCCGGTGAAGCTCACGTCGACCATCGGGCGGCGGGTTCCCTCCGGAGGAAGGACGAAGTATGGGAATGTATTCACGCGTCAGAGGCCCACCGGGTTGAATTCAGCTTCAGCTGTCGTGCTGGGTACGCGCCAAATGGTTCCGCGCTCTCCCAAATCCCGCAAGGTAGCCGCTACCTCTGCGGGGGTAGCTCCGCTGGCGAGGATGCGCGCACCGGCATGAGCAATCCATTTACCAGCGTGTTGACGAAGGAGGTCAACTGACGGTTGTGTCATTGCGTTGTCGTCGATGCGGCGTGGTGGTGACGTAAGGGAGACCTCAAAATGATTGTCCTCGCCAGGAATAAAACGGACTTCGTCTCCCTCGTCACCTTCGGTGACTGTGTCGACAACTGCCTTGAGGGCATACGTTCCGGTCCCTAAGGCCAATACGTGATCGCTGATCTTAATCTCGACGGGTGCGGTCATTTCAAGGAGGGCGCCGTGCGCGCCCTGCGCGGTATCGCGAATCGACTGACCTGATCCAGGGGTGGTATTAAAGATGATATTTGACCAAGTTCCTCGACTCTTCTTTCCATCAAGAAGGCTTATTCCGCGAACGATCTCTTGGAGATCTTCGGGTGTTATTTCATCCGGCATCGGAAACTCTTGTCTGGCATGCTGCTGGAGACGTGCCAACGAGCGAATGGTATTTGCCAATCCGCTTGAAATGGGGGATTCGTCGTTTTTCAGAAATTCTGTGAAAGGCAGTATCTTGCTCGAACCGGGGTCCCTGAGGCCGATGCGGTTTCCGGGCTGTAAATTATCGAGAAAATCGACGGCAGGCAAAAGATCGCGAGGAATGGCACTCGGGTTTAGTTTCACTTCCATGTGCAATTGGGAAGTGCTCTTACGGCGGTCCAATTCCATTGAAACGAGGATTGATCGCGATAGATCATGACCGCTAATCGTTAAGAAGTTGAATGCTTCGTCCTGCAGTCGGCCGGTCAGGTTGATATCAAGTTGTGCGAGTACCTGGTCATTTGAGTCGAGCGCAGCGAGTTCAAGACTCTCTCTGATTGCTGCTGCTGAGATGTCCCACTTGCCGTGTGAGACGAGGTGGGAGGTAGCGAGGGCGAGCCAAGCGTCGACAGCCCGCGAGTACAGTCCGCTGGCCGTGTCGGGGTTCTCATCGTCTGTGAACTTGATCCCTTCTAGCTTGCTCATGACCTCCATAAACGCCCAGCCTACTTCGGCGAGCACAGTGGAGCGTGCTTGCGTTCTGGCTGATCACAGTTGGTGATTACACGTGCCCATAATCGACCGATTGATGGACACTCGCCCCTTCTCCGATTGATGGACGACCTTGGCGACGTCCAAATGTCACGGGCGGGTCGGTGCTGGCATTCGACAGGCAGGATGGTCCCCATGAGTGCACACGCAGGCCTGCTCCTGGCGGTCGCGATCCCCGCCGGCGGCCTGGCCGTGTTCACGCTGGTCTTCTTCCTGCTCGGCCGCAGGATGCGGCGGCTGCGTCGCGAAGGCCGTGTCACGTACCCCGCGAAGACCACGCCCGGCAGCAACGACTTCTCCAGCAACGTCACGTGACCCCCTCCGAGCGGCCCTGAACCCACCGAAATTGAGACAGACAGAGCGTGCGTCACTCTACTGCTCTTCGCGCGAAGCGGGTGGGGTGAATCCCAGAGGCCAGCTCGTCGCGGAGGTGTAGTAAATGCCGGTCAGGTCCGCTCCGGGCAGGTCTGCTCCGGCCAGTTTCGCGCTGGTCAGGTCTGCTCCGGCCAGTTTCGCGCGGGCCAGAACCGCGCCCGTCAGATTCGCGCCGGCCAGGGAGGCGTCGATCAGATTCGCGCGGTTCAGGTTCGCGCCGATCAGGTTCGCGTCGATCAGGTTCACGCCGGTCAGGTTCGCGTCCATCAGTTGCGTGCCGGTCAGGTTCGCGCTGGTCAGGTAGGCGTTGATCAGTTTTGCGCGGTTCAGGTTCGCGCGGTTCAGGTTCGCGTCGATCAGGTTCACGCCGGTCAGGTTCGCGTCCATCAGTTGCGTGCCGGTCAATTTCGCGCCGGCCAGGGAGGCGCCGGTCAGGTTCGCGCGGGCCAGATTAGCGCCGGTCAGGTTCGCGCCGGTCAGGTTCGCGCCGGTCAGGTTCGCGTCCATCAGTTGTGCGTCGATCAGTTGCGTGCCGGTCAGGTTCGCGCCCTTCAGGTACACGTCCTTCAGGTACGCGCGGTCCAGGTTCGCGCCGGTCAGGTCTGTATTGGCGGGCGAACAGTCGAAATCTTTCCAACTCTTGTGGTCGGAGGTCTCCAACATCGACCGTGTGTGGAGGGTGAGGAGGATAGTTTTGCGTACTTCCAACTCCCCGGTGTCTGGCAGTCCGTCGGCGACCAATTTAGGGGTGTGAGTGTTGGGCGTGCGTAGGTACGCACAGAGGAGGTCGATGGCGACTTGTTTCTCACTGTGTTCGTTCTGTTGCTGCCAGTCATCGGAGAGGGAGGCGAGGGCATAGACGCCGGCAAGTCGGATGGCGGCGGAATCGTGGGCTAGCTGTTCAGCACAGATGGTGTAACGGGATCGTAAGTCGCGGATCACTTCTCGTTGGTAGGTGCGCTCGAACGTCGTCGACTGTTCCGCCAGAGCTCGCTCGGCCTGTTGGCGCTGTTCCTCGAATTGCGCCTCATGCCTTGCTTTCTCCTCCGCCGCAACAGCTCGTGCGTGTTCGAGTTCGGTCTGCGCGTGAGCGAGCGCCGCTGCGGCAGTTCTTTCGGCGCTGATGCGCGTGTTGTGGGCAGACCGGAAAGTGAGGACACCGGCGCCGAGAACACCCGCGCCGCCCAGAACTGTTGCGATGGGCTGCGCCACCCCGGATTCACCGGAAAAGATCGCAAACCCCGACACGATGAACAGAGCAATGCTCACTGTCATGAGTGCACTACCTGCGAGAAAGCCAACCCGCGTACCGCGTGATCCAGACGAAGACGAAGGAATCGGAGATTCATCGACTGGTGAATCTCCGGAGGGAGCGCCCGCTGTTGTCATTCGAATATTGTGCGTCGCTGACGGCGAGTAGGTAGGTACATCACTCCCGGCTTGCAGCAACTCGCCATTTGAACGTCTCTCAAACGGCCGTTTCTCGCACACGAAACCCCACCGATCACTCAGGCAAGTGACCAGGGCAGGGGAGTGTTGCAAAAACCTGTCTCAAACCTATTGTCTCGAAACGTCGCTTGTCGGTGAGTTCTGCAACACTGTGCCCTTGTGAGCGACTTTTTGGGCTACGCCAGGGTTTCAACCACCGACCAGAACCCGGAATTGCAGCAGGACGCACTGAATGCGGCCGGCTGTTATCGCATATGGACCGACAAAGCCTCAGGAGCGAAGACCGATCGCCCCGAGCTGGCCGCCGTCATGGACGCCCTACGTCCCGGTGACACACTCGTCGTGTGGCGACTCGATCGCCTCGGCCGCTCGCTCCCTCACCTGATCGAAACGGTTACCGAACTCGAAGCGCGAGGGGTGGCGTTCAAATCGTTGACAGAAGAGATCAATACGACCACGCCGGGCGGCAAGCTGATCTTCCATATCTTCGGCGCCCTAGCGGAATTCGAGCGTAACCTCATCCGCGAACGCACAATGGCAGGACTCTCCGCGGCTCGTGATCGCGGCCGCGTCGGAGGCCGGCCATCCTCGCTGACCGCAGCGAAGAAACGGCAGGCGAACAAAATGCGCGGCGATGGCGTATCCATGACCGAGCTTGCGGAAGTTTTGAACGTCGCCCGCAGTACTCTATATCGGGACTTGCAGTGAGAAAACAGCTTTGACATCAATCGGCGGGCTCTCGGCTCCGCGAAATGCTCACTGAACTGTTTGGCAGGGTTGCGTTGCAACTGACCAGAGGTGCGCCTATGTGTCAGCTGGAAACTACTCCTTACCGAATTTTTTTACGGGGAGTCAAAATAGACTCGAATTTTCACGTTTCCGCAGGTCAACCCTGTAGCGGAAGGGGAGTGTGCTTGTCCGGGCGCGATGACCAAATGCACTCCGTAACCGCAGGAAAAGCTACTGCGGCGGTTTCGCGAAGCGGCCCCGATAAACTAAGCCAGCCATGCGATATGTAGGCGTCCGGCGTGTGCGGCTTCGAACTGCGCACGATCCGTAAAAGATAGACGAGCTGCAATTCCACTCTTCAACAATTGACGGAGCGCATCCATGTCGCGAGAAACTGCCAAGCAAACGGGGAAGCCCAGACTGCACCTCGACGACCTATTGGATGACCGCGAACTTGCGGTCGCGAAAGATGATCGTCTCGCGCACGCGGGGATCGTTGACCAACTTGCGGTCCTCGCTACGACAGTAACGATGCCTTCCAATATCGCCCTGTACGGGCCGTGGGGGTCAGGGAAGAGCGGAATTGCCAACCTGCTCAAGAACAAGATCGACGGGCACAGTGATGTTCGCTGCGTACGGTTTGATGCGTTCAAATACGCTGACGTGCCGCTACGGCGGAACTTCATCAGCGCTGTCGCTAGCGAACTCGGATGCAAACAGTCCAAGTACCACGAGGACCTCTACAGCGGCCGGACCAAGACCGAGATCAAGGTTCCGACAACCACCATCATGAAACTGCTGGGCGTCTTCGCGTTGTTGCTTCTCGGTCTCACAGCGATTCTCGCGGTCGTAGTGTCAGTCGTTGCCTTCGGCCAGAGCCGCATCGGGGCACACTCGGACTTCGGGGTCGAGTTCAAGTCATTGTCCAAGCAGGTCGTGCTGGCGGGTCTTGTACCGGCCACTCTGCTCGCCGCGCTGATCACGTTGGCGAGCAAGACGTTCGGCGTCGATCACAGCCTTGCGAAGCCAGACAGCGACGAGCAGTTCGAGAAAATATTTAAGGACTTGGTCTCTGCCGCGGGAGCCAAGCGTCTCGTCGTCTTCGTGGATGAACTCGATCGGTGTTCGGCCAGCGAGGTGGTTACCACCCTCGATACCATCCGGACGTTCCTAGGCATTGACCGGTGTGTCTTCATCGTGGCTGCAGACCAGAACGTGTTGGAGGGAGCGCTCACCCGAGCTGCAAAGCAGGACACCCCGGCCGACGACACCAACCCGTACTACAGCACCGGCAGCGCGTACCTGGACAAAGTCTTTCAATACCAACTGAGCCTGCCGCCGCTACTGACTCAAAGCGTAAGCAAGTACGCGACAACGCTCGTCGAAAACCGCAAGGGTTTGTGGGCAGAGGTCAACCGCGAGTATGTGCTCTCGGTCCTCATCCCCACCCACGTCACTAGCCCCCGACGCGTCAAGCACCTGCTCAACACGTTTGCGCTGACCTATCGGCTCGCTCAGGAACGTCACAATTCAGATCTCCTGGCAGAGGATCCGCGTACGAACGCGGCCGCCCTTGCGCGACTGGTCTGTCTTCGAGTGGAGTTCCCGCTATTCGCCCGACACCTCGAAGTCGATGCCAACCTTCCGGCACTCGTACTTCAGCTAGTGCGGGACAAGGACGCGAAACTGCCTGCCGGAACCTCGGACCGCGCCAAAGAAATCGCCAGGTCGTACGCACTCGAGAGCGCCGCCCCCAGCATCGTTCTTGTCGAGGACGAACCGGACGGTGATGATGAGGCTGATCACCGTGCGACTCAGATCGGCAAGGCACACAACAAACAACTGCTCAACTACCTGAGCCGGACCCGCCAGGTACGGGGTCCGTCCCGGGACATGATCTACATGCAGAGCACCGGAACAGTCTTTGGGCTGGACGGTGAACTTGCGCTCGCGGTCGAGCGCGCTGCGGAAGATGCGGACATCGAAACACTGCAACGACACCTCGATGGGCTCGACGAAGTTGCGCGGGAAGGGGTCCTGCTGGTCCTGACCAACCAAATCCGGACAGGGGCCGGGCTCGCCGGGCCGAATGCCGCACGGTCTTTCCTCCTGCTCACCGAAGAAAACCCAGCCCTTCCCGTAGCCAAAGTGGCAGACACCGTCGCCGAAGCTATCTGCGTTCTGGACGACGACACCACCGACTTTCTCGACGAAGACACGGCGGCGAGTGCATGGGCACTCACCAAGGTTGGATCCGAGGCGAGCGCGCCCGCACTGCGCCGCCGTGTCATCGCAGCGATCACGCGCCCCGGCTTCACGGCACCGGACTTCTTCTTCCGTGACGCGGCACTCGCACTCGACGCCGACCCCGCGACCGTTGCCAAATATCTGTCCGCTCGCATCGTGTCTGAGTTCGGCCCTACAACGATCGCTCGCCTCTTCGAACTCTCCGACGATGACCTCCTCAAGGTCATCACCGCCATGCAGACCCGGATTTCCGCACTTGTTAGCGAAACGGAGCAAACCCATGCCGAATGGGTCGCCGAGCAGAGGGCAGCGGCCGATGCAACCGCAGCGACAACGACGACAACCGAGGAACCCGAGCCCGAACCTTTCTCCCCGAAGGCGGCGCTTGATGCTCTCGCGGACAATGCCGGCACGCGGGAAACACCGCTCCAGCATGTGGTCCTGCGTCTTCTTCTGGAAATCGACGCGAGAGACGCTCGCGATGCCGCGCGCCGGCTGCTCAGCAAGACCGAGCCCACCAGCGAAACCGCCCTTGCAAGCAGCATCCTCGAAGCAACCCGTAAAAGGCTCGTCGGCGGCTGGAATAACTGGCTGACCGGCATCGCCCCCTCGGCAATAGACGCCACCCACGCCGAGCCATTGAAGAAGCTTGTGGTGGAGGCGTGGAGTAGTGAGGCAGACCTGGATGTCATCCACTCCGCCCTCGACGCGCTCGCGCCGCTTACTGCCAACTTGCCTGACGGCAGCACCCCAAGCCTGAACCCAGACGTGCTCGAAGTTGTCGAGAACCACGTCACCACTACAGAAGAAGCCAGTGAACGCCGAGACGCCCTCGCACGAGCGCGGCTCTTCGCTTCGGCAGGTGTCCTCGACTTCGACCGGGTCCTTTTGGCTGTGGCACGCTCCCTGCAAGACACTCTTGCGGAGACGCTCGAACCGGTTGCTGCCGACGACCCGCTGTACCGGTATCTAATAGACGACGGCACGGAGGCCGTACGCGTGTCCGCTGACCAGCTGGAAGACCAGGAGGTTCGAGGGCTACTGGCCGAAGCAGCGGAGAGCCCATGGCTCGATGACCTCGGACACGTCGCCATGCCCCTCGCCCTCGCTCAGGCGATCGGGCCTATTCACGTGCACACCACCGATCTGCCAACAGTCCAGGTCATGGTCGACGTCGCCTCCAACTACGAACAAGCGGCTGTCCACGCCGCCGCACTTTGGTTCGACTTAACCCATCCGGACCCCGATGACTTCGCAGCCGTATACGAACCCCTGCGACGAGCCGGCGCCTACGCACCCGAGCTCAGGAATGCAGCCAACGAGGTGCACCGAGGATGGACAGCGGAGCAGCACCGCGCGCTACTCGACAAGTACCTCGCCGAAGCCAAACCCGATACCCCGGACAACGCGGTGCTGGACGTGCTCGGCCTCGCCACCGCGGACGAAACCCAGGTCGCTGACCTCCTCATCAGCCGCTTCTCAGCCGCAACGAACAACGCCCAACGACAGGCCGTAATTGCTTTATGGGACAAAGCGGAAATCAAGGACAATGCGGTGCGACGTCGACTAGTCGAGACGATCGTCTACGGGCTTCTCGACTTAAAATCTACGAGCGGCAACGTCGGGGCAGCCGAGCTCGCTCTCAACGCCCTCAACAGCGTCGGCAACCCACTCCCGCCGCGCATCAAGGGCGCGCTAGGCAAGCGCGTCAAAAACGCAGTGGCCGGTACCAAGAGTTTGGAAGACAAGGCTCTCGTCGTGCTACCAGCCCTCGGCTACGACACCACGACGACCTTCTTCGGAAGATCTAAACGCGTCCGTTATGACGACTGACCCGAAGGCAGTTCGCTGCGTCTGCGTCCGCTCGTTCACGATTGGTGCCTTTCGATACACGACGAACAGTCGTTGCCCGGCACTCGGAAATTCCCGAGTTGACCGCCAAGGCGATCCGCAACCAGCTCGGAATGGCCGAGCCACGTCAGGGAAAGGGCAAGAAATGAAGGTCAAAGCACACGCGGTCCGATCAGGCGACTGGTGGTCGGTCGACCATGGCGTTGATCGGGATCTCGGCATATGGGCTAGTCCCGGTGGCACTGGCATGTTGTTCGGGACCTCGCTCTGAGCGTCTGCTCATGCGCGCAGGGCTGGATCGTGGTGAGCCGGATCGATCCGGACCGGAATTTGGCACACCACGGCCTCGGTGTGTTTGCGCAGTGCATGAGCGATCTCATCGGTCCGTTGGCTCGGGAGGAATCGGTGCCATCTGGTCGCCGGGTCGATGGTGGCGACGACAACAAATGTTTCTCGGTGAGGGAAGTGTGTGCGGATGTATCGAGCGAGGGTGTTCCCCACGGAATTCTCGGTGTCCTCGATGACGATCAAACGCGAATTCGGGTGTCGGGCTTGCCATCGGCGGGTGAAGTCCGTCGTCGATTCGTGGGCCAGGCAGACTCGAATTGCGATGGGCTGCGAAGACATTGCCGTTGCCGCGGCCATCGCGCGGGTGGAGAGCGACGTAATTTCGGACACGGGTACTAGGACCGCTGGTTTGTATCCGATAGACAGAGAATCGTTCTCACCCTGAACGGTTAACCGCGTACCGATATGTGTGTACGCACCGCGGATGCGTTCCATGCCGAGGACGAGCGCAGGGAGCGCGAGAGCGATCAACCAGGCGCCCTCGGTGAACTTCATGGCGGTAGTCACCACTGCTGCGATCGAAGTCAACGCAGCCCCGAAACCGTTGAGCGCTAGGCGCCACTTCCAGCCCGGTGTCCGTTCAGTGAGCCAGTGGCGCACCA
The DNA here is from genome assembly GCF_033142465.1 of Rhodococcus sp. IEGM 1318. Classification (NCBI taxonomy): domain Bacteria; kingdom Bacillati; phylum Actinomycetota; class Actinomycetes; order Mycobacteriales; family Nocardiaceae; genus Rhodococcus; species Rhodococcus sp. IEGM 1318. The sequence continues at coordinate 512,593 of NZ_JAWLSC010000002.1, read as the reverse complement.
TGCCGAACTGCGCGAGCGTAAATCCGATGAACACACCGATGGCGAACAGCGGCACCAAGGTGTTCATGTTTCCGCCGGATCCGATGAGCAGGAGAGCACCGACGCCACCGAGCGACAAAACGCCGTACGTGAAGACGTCGCGCGTCGACTTCCGGCTGAAGCGGTGCGGGAGCACGTTGTCGTCGGCGAGGATCCGCATCAGGTTGGGAAGTCCGCCGTACGAGGTGTTCGCGGCCAACGCCAACAGAATCACGGTGGAGAATTGGACGACGTAGTAGCCCACACCATTTCCGAGGGCAGCGGAAGTGAGTTGCGACAGGACCGTTGTTCCAGGGACCGGGGCCAGCGAGAACTTCTCGATCAACACGGCAAGGCCGATCAGCATGGTGCCCAACAGGATTCCCAGAGCTACTTCGGCACGCTGAGCGCTACGCACGCGAGGCTTCTTGAAACTGGGTACCGCGTTGGCGATGGCTTCGACACCGGTCAATGCGGCGCAACCACTCGAAAATGCCTTGAGCAGAAGGAGAATGCCGATCGTGTGTGCGTTGTCGGCGAGGAAGGGAGCCGTGGCGGCGGCAGGGTTTTCCCGAAGTAGTCCGGCACCGATCACCGTGAAGATGCTGACGACAAAAACCACGGTGGGCAACATGAATACCCGCGCGGAATCTGCGATGCCCCGCAGATTCAGTGCCGTGATGCCGCCGAGTATCGCCAGTGCGATCCAGACCGTATAGGGAAGAAGCGCAGGGAAGGCGGAGGTCAGAGCCGCGACACCGGCTGCGATCGATACCGCGACGTTGAGGGTGTAGTCGACGATCAACGATGCGGCGGCAGTCAGGCTTGCGCGAGGACTCAGATGCTTCTTTGCGACGGCGTACGCGCCACCGCCTTCGGGAAATGCGGCGATCACCTGGCGATACGACGCCACCAGGACCACAAGCAGCACGGCGATGGCGATCGTCACCGGCACGGTGAAGCCGATCCCCGCGCCGCCGGCGAGGGCCAACACCAACACGATGGCCTCTGGACCGTACGAGACCGAGGCCATCGCGTCGAGCGACAGACCCGCCAGTCCGGTTGCGACGGAGAGCTTTTGCTTCTCAGGTTCGCCGCCGGCGCGGGTGGTCGACGATATGACTCCACGGTGTCCGAGTATCACTGCATGTCTCACCGAGTCAGTATCGATACTTCCCGTTGAGCTGAGACCGATCTTGACGATGCCTTGACGCGATGGCCCGTAAATCTGTACGGGTTCACAACGGGGGTTCGAGTCGAGGGAAGCCTTGTGACAGCTGATCAATCCAGCGGGCGCGCGTGGCGAGAATATCGCGGTTCCGAGACTCCGATTGGGCGGCGACGTGCGAAAGTAGGTCGCGAAGTCGGCCCAGAACGAGTGGTGAGTTCGATGCCGAGGCTATGACGTCGTCCAGTCCGGTTCTGACGAAGGTCGTGAAGTCGGGTAGCGGAATCACCACACGCAGATCACCACGCTCGTCGACGGCCCGGATCGAATCTGCGCGAACGGCGGCCACCAGAGAGAGGAGGTCTTCGATCTCGTCCAGAGCCTGCACGGCCGTTGCAGGATCGTTGATAGCGGGTGAGAGCGCTCTGAGCGCGATGTCAGCCAACAACCGAATCGCGAGTAGGGGGTCCTGGGTGAAGGTCCGCTCACTCCCACTGACCAAGGCGTCAAGGATCGTGTTGGCGGGCATGGGTCCGCCGTAGACGTCGGCGAGCGGCAATCCGTCTCGCAGCGTGCTACCCGGCGACACTCGGAGGACCACCATGGATCGGCAGTTCCGAGTGCTCTGCAGGAGATCTTCGACGAGGATCTGTTGCAGAACGGCCGGCGGTCGATGCCACTCGATAGTCGTGATCACCGGAAGTGTTGGTAGAGGAGGCAACTCCCGATCGGTGGTGGGGTACACGGCGGCGAAGACTGCTCGGCCACGACTCGAGATCGAGGTCAGTACAGGAGCCAACTGGATGGCCGAGAATGCGCGCAGCTGGAGCAGCCTGATCAGCGTCAGCGTGGCTAAGAGCGCCAGCACTGCGAGACTTGGCACGACCACGGACACATCCGTTTCGTTGCTGATGGCGAGCGCTGCCGTGATGTCGAAAACCGACTGGCCTATGGCGAAGGCAAACGTCCGCCACACGATGGGGTCGTCGCGGAACAACAACAAGCGAGGAGTGAAGGTGGTCGCGGCCCACTGGACGACGAGGAACAGTAGCGAGAAGATCACTGCGACTACACCCAGTAACCCCAGCCCGAGTGCAACGAGCATCTCGCTGACCTGACGGGCGGGAATCATTGGGCCGCTACGTAAATATGGCATCGCCAGTCCGGTAGCCAGTCCTACGACGACGCACAGGATCTGGGTCAGGCCGGCACGCACACGGCGCCGGGGGATGAGGAAGGCATGCCCTATCGGGGTGGGAGCGAAACGTCCGGGCTGATCCACACTTCAAGCCTCCACGCTGCGGCATTGGTGCGCCTTCACCCGAAACGGATGATGTCGACGTCGTGGTGATCCTGAAACGCTTGAAAGAGCCATGTGAGAGACAGAAGGCGAGACGTCATGACGGATCCGACAGGCCCGAGCCGCGCTGTACTACCGATTCCGGATCGACAACATCTTGGTCTGGTGACGTACGACGCGAAGGATCCGGACACCGAGTTTCCGCCGATCACTCCGCTACTACCGCCGGCCGGGGCACCCAATGTTCTGGTGGTCCTGTTGGACGACGTGGGATATGGCGCCAGCAGTGCCTTCGGCGGACCAGCGGACACGCCGACTGCTGAGCGATTGCAAAGTAATGGGCTCACGTACACGCGGTTTCACACGACTGCGCTATGCGCGCCGACCCGCGCCGCTCTGCTGAGTGGGCGCAACCACCATTCGGTCGGAATGGGTTCGATCACCGAAACCGCGACCTCGGCTCCTGGCCTTTCCGGTCTGCGCCCGAATACCAAAGCTGCATTACCGATGACGTTGAAACTCAACGGATACTCGACAGCGCAGTTCGGCAAGTGTCACGAGGTACCGCCGTGGCAAACATCCCCGGTAGGGCCGTTCACATCATGGCCGACGGGAGAAGGCGGCTTCGAGCACTTCTACGGATTCATCGGCGGGGAGAACAACCAGTATTACCCGGCGCTGTACGAGGGCGTCGCGCCTGTCGAGCCGGACAAGACACCGGAAGAGGGCTACCACCTCACCGAGGACCTGGCCGACCACGCCATCGACTGGGTTCGGATGCAGAAATCCTTGGCTCCGGACAAGCCGTTCTTCGTCTACTTCGCTCCCGGCGCTACCCATGCGCCACACCATGTTCCGAAGGAGTGGGCCGATAAGTACGAGGGCCGGTTCGCCGGAGGTTGGGACGCTCAACGCGAGTCGATTCTCGAGCAGCAGAAGCAGCGGGGAGTCGTTCCCGCGGATGCGGTCCTCACCCCGCGCCCTGAGGCCATTCCGGCGTGGGACGACATGAGTGAGGAATTGAAGCCTGTCCTCGAACGCCAAATGGAAGTCTATGCAGGATTTCTCGAACACACCGACTTCCATGTCGGACGGCTTGTCGATGCGATCGAAGAACTTGGAGCTCTCGACAACACCCTCGTGTACTACATCATCGGGGACAACGGAGCGTCCGCAGAGGGGACGATCAACGGAGCCTTCAACGAGATGGCCAACTTCAACGGACTCGCCGCCATCGAGACGCCCGAGTTCATGGCGGAAGTGAAGGACAAGTTCGGCACCAAGGACGCGTACAACCACTATTCCGTGGGGTGGGCGTGGGCAATGTGTACGCCGTATCAGTGGACGAAACAGGTTGCGTCGCATTGGGGTGGCACTCGCAACGGGACGATCGTGCACTGGCCGGCAGGGATTCGGACCAAGGGGGAGACACGGTCGCAGTTCACCCACGTCATCGACGTTGCACCGACGATCCTCGAGGTCGCGAAACTACCGGAACCGACCATTGTCAACGGCGTCCAGCAATCACCCATCGAGGGGACCAGCATGGTCTACACCTTCGACGACGCCGAAGTCGCCGAACGTCACGATCTGCAGTACTTCGAGATGGCCGGCAACCGTGGGATCTATTACAAGGGTTGGAGTGCGGTCACCAGGCACAGCACTCCGTGGCTCTTCGCGGAGACGCTCCCCGCTCTCGACGACGACGTGTGGGAACTCTACGACGGGTCGCAGGATTGGACGCAATCCCAAGATTTGGCCGCCGAAATGCCGGAGAAATTGGCTGCACTGCAACGCTTGTGGTTGATCGAAGCGGTCAAGTACAACGTACTTCCGATCGACGACCGTAGGTTCGAGAGGTTCAACCCTCACATCGCGGGGCGTCCGCAGTTGGTATCGGGGAACAGGCAAGTTCTGTTCCCCGGAATGAAGCGACTGAGCGAGCACAGCGTGCTGAGTATCAAGAACCGATCGTTCAGTGTCACAGCAGCTGTCGACGTCGCGGATGGCGTTACTGCCAACGGTGTGATGATCGCGCAGGGAGGCAGGTTCGGCGGCTGGGCGCTCTACGCGCGGGAAGGCCGTGCGAAATTCGTCTACAACCTGCTCGGCATGACCGAGTTCGTCATCGGTTCCGACGTTGACATACCGGCAGGATCACATCAGATCAGGGCCGAGTTCGCCTACGACGGAGGTGGACTCGCGAGGGGCGGCGGGGTCACGATCTATCACGACGGTCGGGAAGTAGGCTCGGGTCGCGTCGAGCAGACCCAACCGATGGTCTTCTCCGCGGACGAGACCACCGACATCGGTGACGACTACGGCATGCCTGTCAGTGTCGATTACAGTGGCGCAACCACATTCAACGGCCGTATCGACGTCGTGCAGATCGATGTCGGTGACGACGACCATACCCACCTCATCGATCCGGAGGAGGTGGCGCGAGTGGTGGTGTCCAGACAGTGATTCCACAGGCACGAGCAGCAGTCACAATCTCCTGAGGGAGGGGCGCAATGCCGACCGTCATCCGAACCGTTCACGATCTGGTCCGCCACGCGCGCGGGCCGACGCACCATCACCACCATCAATCCGTGCACGAGGCACGGCGAATGCGCGCCCACCACATACTGGTCACGCATTCGCTCGCCTGATTTGGGCTACAGGTCGCGCGCCAATGCTCGTCCGGCTGCGCGGCCCGAGAAGATGCAGCCACCGAGGAAGGTCCCTTCGAGCGCGCTGTAACCGTGGACTCCGCCGCCGCCGAAGCCCGCGACCTCACCGGCCGCGTACAGGCCGTCGAAGACGCTGCCGTCGGCCTTGATGACCTGTGAATCCAGGTTGGTTTCCAAGCCGCCGAGAGTCTTGCGGGTGAGCAGGTGCAACCGGACCGCGATCAGTGGGCCGTTCTTGGGGTCCAGGATCTTGTGCGGCGCAACGACGCGCACGATCTTGTCTGCCAACAGATTACGGGCACCGTGGATGGCAGTGACCTGGAAGTCCTTGCTGTACTTGTTGTCGACTTCGCGGTCACGGGCGATCATCTCGCGCTCGATGTCCTCGTAGTCGAGGAGGGGTTCGTCGGTGAGGGCGTTCATGCCGTCGACCAGATCGCGAAGATTGGTGCGCACCACGAAGTCTGCGCCCTTCTGCTTGAACGCCTCGACCGGTCCCGGGGCACCCTTCTTGATTCGTTCGAGAAGGAGCTTGAAGTCGCGGTTGGTGAAGTCCGGGTTCTGTTCCGATCCCGATAGTGCGAACTCCTTCTCGATGATCTTCTGATCGAGAATGAACCACGTGTACTCGTGGCCGCTGTCCAGGATGTACTTGAAGGTCCCCATCGTGTCGAAGCCCGGGAAATTGGGGACCGGCAGACGCTTGCCGGTGGCGTCGAACCACATCGAGGACGGTCCGGGGATGATGCGGATTCCGTGGTTCGGCCAGATCGGATTCCAGTTCTGGATGCCTTCGGTGTAGTGCCACATGCGGTCGCGGTTGACGATGTTTCCGCCCGCGGATTCGGTGATTTCGAGCATGCGTCCGTCGACGTGCGCGGGCACGCCGGTCAGCATGTGCTTCGGTGCCTTGCCGAGTCGCTCCGGCCAATTCTTCTTCACCAGTTCGTAATTGCCGCCGATTCCACCGGAGGTGACCACCACGGCCTGTGCGGCGAACTCGAATTCGCCGACGGGGGTGCGTGAACTCTTCACACCGCGCAGATCACTGGAAGGTTCGAGGACGGTTCCTCGTACACCCGTGACCGCACCATCGGTCACCACTAATTGATCCACCTGGTGGCGGTGCTTGAATGTGACCAGCCCACGTTTCTGGGCAGCGATGACCTTGGTCAGGAAAACGTCGACGACGCCAGGTCCGGTGCCCCAGGTGAGGTGGAAGCGCGGCACCGAATTGCCGTGTCCGAGAGCCATTCCGCGCCCGCGCTCGGCCCAGCCGACGTTGGGCATCAGGCGAAGGCCCAGATCGTGCAGGTACTGACGCTTGTCTCCGGCCGCGAACTCGACGTACGCCTTGGCCCACTGACGCGGCCAGTGATCTTCGCGGTCGCGGTCGAATGCGGCGGTGCCCATCCAGTCCTGCATGGCCAACTCGAGGGAGTCCTTGATGCCGAGTCGGCGTTGTTCGGGGCTGTTCACGAGGAAGAGTCCGCCGAGCGACCAGAATGCCTGCGCTCCGAGGTTGGCCGCGTTCTCCTGTTCCACCACAAGGACTTTGCGGCCGGCGCGCGTCAGTTCGTAGGTGGCGACCAGTCCCGCCAGCCCTGCCCCGACAACGATGACGTCAGCTTGTTCGCTCACGACAGCTCCTCTTCAGATTGGTTGTTCTGGATTATTTCGCTGTAGGACAGCAGAATTCGAGTGAAGACATCGCGACGCAGCGCGAAGGCGGCGTTGGTGTCGGTATCGATGAGGCACTGCACGCTCGTGCCGTCGTGAACTGCGACCAACGCTCGTCCCAGCGACGTCGGGTCACCGACGATAGTTCGACCGACATCGCTGAGTGCGGACTCCACGATGGGAAGCAGGGTCCGAAGAATTGCGTCTTCACGGTCGGCAAGCGCTTTACGAAGTGCCGGGTTGCGGAGCGCGTGGGCTGTGAATTCTGCGTTGATCCGGTACCACTGCGGGTCGACCGGAACCACGGCCACGATTCGGGCCACGGCGGAATGGATGTCGACGGCGTTGCCGGCGGTGATCGACTCCGTCGCCAACCGGAGGTCGGCGAGCATTGCTGCAGATCGCTGCTCCCACATCGCGAAGAACAGTTCGTCGAGTGAATCGAAGTTGGAGTAGAACGCGCCTCTGGAGTATCCGCCGCGTTCGCAGATCTGCTCGACCGTTGCATGTCCGAACCCGGATTCGGAGAAGACGTCCGCGGCCGCGTCCAGAAGGCGCTGTCTGGTCTGACCACGGCGTTTGGTGACACGCTTGGCCGGCGAGTTGTCCGTTCCAGTCGTCATCGGCGCCTCCGTCGGGGTGGAACCCAAACGATACACCGATGTATCCGATGCGTGGGCGTATCTCGATCTGTTCTTCTTCGCAGGTCTTTCTATAAATATCTAGTAAATATGCAAGAGATAGAGATATTTAGATATCATCCACTACAGGTACAGATCACGCTTCCTGATCGCCGCAGTGGCGACGACGCTGATCGCCGAGGTGGCCACCAGATATCCACATGCCAGCCACGGTGAACCGCCGCTGGCGCCGATCAGTGCAGTCAGGATCAGAGGAGTGACGCCGGAGGCGTAGATACCCGAGAACTGGTAGACGACGGACAACCCGGTGTACCGGATTTCGGTGGGGTAGAGGCTCGCGTAGAGCGTTCCCTGGGCGCCGTAGAACAGGGCGTGAATCACTCCGAAGACCACGACCATCGCGACTCCGAAGAGCAGAAGGCTCTCGGTCCCGAACAGTGCGAAGGCGGGGAAGATCGCAAGGCCGTACGCGGCGATGCCCACGATGTAGACCCGTTGCGGGCCGAACCGATCGGTGAGCAAACCGGAGAAAGGCAGCAAGATCGCCATCACGACCGCGGCGACTGTGACTACGAGAAGTACGGGAACCTTCTCGAAATGCAGAGTCTTGGTTGCATAAGTGATTGCAAAGACGCCCCAGGTATTGAAGGCAGCGCCCTCGCCCCAGCGAGACAGCATGCCCAGTACGGTGTTTCGGGCGACCTTTCCTTGGAAGACTTCCTTGAGCGGTGCGGAGGAGCGTTGTTCGAGGTCGCGAACCGCCTGAAATGCCGGCGTCTCATCCACCTTCAAACGGACCACCAACCCTACGATCACGAGAACCAAGTTCAGAACAAAGGCGATGCGCCAGCCGAAACGGAGAAACTGGTCGTCGTCGAAGATCGTTTGAAGCAGCGCGAACATTCCTGTGCCCAATGCCAACCCGAGGGCTAATCCGATCTGCGGGATGCTGCCGAACAGGCCGCGCTTCTTCTCCGGACTGTGTTCCACCGCGAGAAGGACGGCTCCGGCCCACTCACCGCCGAGAGCAAATCCCTGCAGGATGCGAAGCAGCAGAAGCAGAATCGGTGCCACGACTCCGATCTGGGCGGCAGTTGGAAGAACACCCATGAGCGCCGTCGCGATACCCATGATGAACATCGTGAGAGCCAGCGTCTTCTTGCGTCCGATGCGATCGCCGATGTGACCGAACACCACTCCACCGATGGGGCGAACGAGAAAGCCGACCGCGAAGGTCGCAAAAGAAAGCATCGTCCCGACAAAAGAATTCTGATTCGGGAAGAACAGTTGGTTGAAGACCAGGCTCGCGGCCGTCGCGTAGAGGAAGAAGTCGTACCACTCGACCGTCGTGCCGAGCAGGCTTGCTGCGACGACGGTTCTCAGTCTGGAACGTCGCTCACCGTCGGTTTCGTTCGAGAACGGTGAATTGTGCTCGACTTCGGCAAACGTGGTCATCGGAGCCCCCGGGTTGCGGTGCAAATTCACGAAGGTATCGCCGGAGCCGAAAGTGGGCACCCATAGCGATCAGGGTGATTTCAACCCTGTTCTTCCAGGTGGCGTGTGGTTGTAATGACAGAAGAGTTCTGCCTGTTCGTCGACGAAAGGAATCACCGTGTCACTGCGCTTCCACTGGTTCTTGCCTACTTACGGTGATTCCCGGAATCTGATGGCGGGTGGGCACGGCAGCTCGATGTCCGGTGATCGTCCGGCGACGCTGAAATACCTCAATCAGATCGGCGCGGCCGCTGAGACGAACGGTTTCGAAGCCGTCCTCACGCCCACCGGCGCGTGGTGCGAAGACGCATGGCTGACGACGGCGATGATGGTCGAGACCACCGAGACACTCAAGTTTCTGGTTGCTCTGCGCCCGGGATTGCTCAGCCCCACGCTTGCCGCCCAGATGGCCGCAACCTTCCAATGGCAATCGGGCGGTCGCCTGCTGCTCAACGTCGTCACCGGCGGGGAGGACCACGAGCAGCGCACCTTCGGTGATTTCCTCGACAAGAACCAACGGTACGCACGATGCGGCGAGTTCCTTGACGTGATCCGCCAGCTGTGGTCCGGTAACGGTCCGGTTGATTTTTCCGGTGAGTACGTCAACGTGGAAAAGGCTACGCTGCAGCGTATTCCGGATCCGGTACCGCCCATCTTCTTCGGCGGATCCTCGCCGGCAGCCGGAACCGTCGCATCGCGTTACGCCGACACCTACCTCACCTGGGGTGAGACGCCGTCCGCTGTCGCCGCCAAGATCGCCTGGATTCGCGACCTCGCAGAAGTTCAAGGTCGGCACCTCGACTACGGAATCCGTTTGCACGTCATCAGCCGGGACACCTCGGAGCAGGCATGGGCAGAAGCGGATCGGCTGCTCAGCGCGCTCGACCCGGCGACCGTCGAGCAGGCTCAGGCGAGTCTTGCGCGATCCGGCTCCGAAGGTCAGCGTCGTATGCTGGAATTGCACGGCGGCGGTTCGGCTTACAAGCAGGGCGTCGGAGCAAGGTCGCTGGAAATTGCGCCGAACCTGTGGACCGGCGTCGGGTTGGTCCGAGGGGGAGCGGGCACCGCATTGGTCGGTTCGCACCAAGAAGTGGCTGATCGGATTGCCGAGTACGCAGCGATCGGTCTGGATCACTTCGTACTGTCGGGGTATCCGCATCTCGAAGAGGCGTATCAGTTCGGTGAGGGCGTGCGTCCGATCCTCGAAAAGCGTGGATTGGTGGCACCGCACGGTTCGGCCGGCGGACCGGTGCGAACGCCCTTCGTCTCCAGTGGGAACTGAGTCGAACAGCGAGCTCTTCGAGAACGGGACGTTTGTCCCGACCTTTCGGGCATGACCTCCCGGCGGGACAAATGGGCCATTTCGGGCGCTAGATCCGATCTAGGCTGCGCACTGTTGCCGAACTCAAGGCGCAGTACGAAAGGAACCTCGATGAAGCTGGGCACAAGTGGAGTACGTCGCGTAGTGGGAACCGTGGCGGTTGCCGCTGCAACCGCGGCAGGCGTCGCGATGGTCAATCCTGCAACTGCGTCGGCCGAGGTGGTCCCGCCGGTCGTCTCGTACAAGGTGACCGGAAACGATCTGTCACTGACGATCACGAACAACAACACGGGCATTGCTCCGTTGTGCCAGGCGTTTGTCGTCAACGCCGCGGATTCTGCTGCTGTGCTTGATGATCCGCTGAAACTGCTCGATCCGAACCTTGTGGTGTACCCCAAGATCACCGATCCGGCCTCGCTGTTCGCCGTGGGCAAGGGGCAGACGGTCACCAACACAGTGACCGATGTTCCGGACGGAACCTACGCGGTGCTCGGCGCCTGCTCCGATCTTCTCGATCTCGAGACGTTGGGTAAGCCGGTTCCTGGCGTGCCAAGCCTGGTTGTCATCGGCGGACCGTTCAGCGGCATCAATACCGGCAGCTTGAGCGACCTGTTCGGCAGTGGCAGCGCCGAGGGCCTTTTCGGGTAGCTCACCGTCTGTCTCCCCAATTTTCCGACTGAGCGGTCTATTCTTCATGCATCTGGTGATCTGACCAACGTGCCTGGAGGTTCGGAAAATGCGAAGTGGTGGATTCAAACGCGCCCTCAGAAGCATTGTCGCGGCGTCGGTCACCGTCGTGGGACTGGCTGTCAGCTTCCAGTTCGACTACCAAGGTGGTTCCGACTTCGAGGTGGTCGGCCCGACGTCCTAGTGTCTACGACTCAGTTTCGTGCGCGGTGGCGCCGTACCGCGTCGCGATTCGCGCACGTGGGGGAGCAGTACCGCTGATTGCCGTTGCGGGAGGTGTCAGCGTAGATGTTGGTGCACTCGTCCAGGGTGCATCGACCTAATCGGTGCATGCCGCGGCCGACGAGGTGTAGCGCCGTGCCCACCGAGAAGAGTGCCTTGAGGACCTCGGCGAGTGACTGTTGGGGATCGCGGTAGTGCAGATGCCAGCCGTCGTTCGCGTGGTTGGTCATACGCGGATACGCCGACGCTTGCTCGAGCATGACGTTCACCAATTCGGCGCGTGCCGTCTCGTCCGTGACGTCGACGATTTTCGACCACTCGATCAGAAGGTCGAGGGTTTCGTCGAGGTCCTTCTCGGCGATGGGGAAATCGAGAATGATGCCTGCATCGACGCAGCGTTCGACGAGTTCGGCCAAGGTTTCGGGATGTCGATTGGCCAGGTCGGCGGCCAGCGTCACCGCATATTCGCCGTAAGGGTTGAGATGCACAATGCCATTACATCATGCTCGTTGCATGAAGAAAACAGAGCTCACGCCGATCGGTTGCATCCATCGCTGGGAGGTCGAATCCCGGCATCGAACAAGCGAGGGGACGGTCACCTATCTGCGCTGTCATTGTGGGTCGTGGCAGACCCTGCTCACCGAATGGATGTCGGGAGGTGCAGCCTCGGCCGTTGCCGCACCGATAAAGGTCAGGTCCAGGTAATGATCAGCTAATCGTTCCGTTTCGCCTCGCGTGACATGGAACGTGTTCTAGATTCAGGGTTGTATGCCTCGATATCGCGGCGCAGACTCTGAAAGGGAAGACGATGCAGTTCAACCTCGCTGATGTATTCGAAACCGTCGCCAGCTCGGTACCTGATCGCGTCGCCTTGACTTACGAGGGAGAGAACTTCTCCTACGCTCAGTTGGACGCGGAAGCCAATCGAACCGCCAACCTGCTCGCGCAAGCCGGTATCTCACGTGGTGACCACGTGGCTCTGTTCCTGAAGAACAGCGTTGAACATGTCACGTCGATCCTCGGGTTGATCAAGATCCGCGCGGTCCCGATCAACGTGAACTACCGGTACACGCCCGCCGAACTGGAGTACATCTTCACCAACTCCGACTCGGTCGCGGTTGTCGTAGAACTTCCCGAACATCAGCGTGTCCTTGCTTCCCTCTTCGGTGCATGCCCGAAGGTGAAGACGGTGATCGTGATCGGCGAGATCGACGCCGACCTGGTCGCTGCCGCGAATGAGCACGAAGTTTCCGTGGTTTCCTTCGACGATGCTCGTGAGCAGTCGCCAGTGGGAGAGTTCGACTCCCGTTCGGGCGACGACGTGTACCTGCTCTACACCGGCGGGACAACCGGATACCCGAAGGGCGTCATGTGGCGTCACGACGACTTCTTCCGTAAGCCGCTCTCCGGCGGAAATCCGTACGGCGAGGGAGCGCGGCAGGATCTCGCCGAGATCGCTAGTGCTGCAAAGGAATTTCCGGAACTCTCGTTCCTCGTTGCCGCCCCTCTGATGCATGGCGCCGCGTTGTACTCGCTGTTCACCTTCCTCACCCTCGGTGCGCGGGTTGTTCTACGACGAGAGTTCGACCCGGCGAAGGTCGTCGAAGCGATCGAGAAGGACTCGGTACAGGTGATCTTGATCGTCGGCGACGGTATGGGACTGCCGCTGGTCGACGAGATGGAACGCCGCAAAGACGAGGTTGATTTCAGCACCCTGTTCTCGATCACCTCGGGTGGCGCGATCTGGTCCACCAGCGTCCGGGACCGCATGCTGGCGGTGAAGCCGGACCTGCTGTTGCGGGACAACTTCGGAGCCTCGGAGTCAGGCAACGACGGCGCCTTCGCTATCGACGAGGCAGGAAATCTGCGGATGCCGCCCTCACCGAACATGATTCTGGTCGACGAGCGTCTCGAAGAGATCCCAGCTGGCTCCGACGATGTGGGATACATCGCGCGCATCGGAAACGTCCCGCTCGGTTACTACAAGGACGAGGAGAAGACCGCCCGGACGTTCCCGACCCGCGCTGATGGCACCCGTCTTTCGGTGCTCGGCGACATGGGCAAGGTGGAAGCGGACGGCACCATTGTCTTCCTCGGCCGCGGCTCACAGTGCATCAACACCGGCGGCGAGAAGGTATTCGCCGAAGAGGTCGAGGCCGCCCTTCACGCGCATCCGGCAATATCGGACGCGCTTGTTGTCCCCGCACCCGACCCGCGCATGGGGCAGCAGGTCGCAGCGGTGATCGCGACCTACCCCGGATCCGACGAGTTGACTCTCGAAGCGGTTCAGGAACATTGCCGCAAGACGTTGGCCGGATACAAAGTGCCGCGCACGATCGTGCTGGTCGATGAAGTCAAGCGAACCCCGGCCGGTAAGGCGGACTACCGCTGGGCGACGACACTGGCGTCGTCCTAGCAACGTGCAGTGGGCGGCGAAGACCTTTCACACGGATTTCACCACGACATAAGAGACATACCGGAAAGATAGCGCAGAGTAAGTCGTTCAGTAAGTCGTTCGCGCCTTGCGTCGTCACTCCACGAAAGGGTCTCAGCTCATGCTCATCATCGGAATTCTTCTGTTCGGGATCGTCATCGGAGCGGGAGCCCAGTTGATTCTGGGGCAGAGGGCCGCACGAGTGGATTGGACCTTCGCGTTCATCGCTGGAATCGGTGGTTCGCTGGTGGGCGGACTGCTTGTGAGTTTGATTGCGGGCGACGGAATATCATTGCGTCCCAGCGGCATCCTGGGTTCCCTCGCCGGCGCCGTCATCATCACCGCAAGCTGGCAGTGGTACCGCCGGAAGAACGCAACGCCAGCATCGCGTCCGTCTGATCACTGATTCCTCAGTTCCGCCAGGGGACGGAAAGCGACGAGACATGAACGAATTGCTCGATGAAGTTCTCACCGCACATGGCGGAGTCGAACATTGGCAGTCCGTTCCAGCGATCACGGCGCGGGGACGCCTCGGCGGTCTGTTGCCTGGGCGCTTCCCCGGCAACAAGCTCGCGACGTTTACGGTCGAGGTACAAGTTGCCGAGCAACGCACTCTCCTCCAAGACTTTCCGCGTGTCGGCGAGCGCGCTGTGTTCGACAAGGGCGTCGTGCGGATCGAAACTCGTGACGGCGAACAACTCGAGAGCCGAACCGACCCGCGTCCAGAGTTCTTCGGGTTGAGTGGAATCCGGCGCAACTTTCGTTGGGACGCGCTCGACACCGCTTACTTCGCCGGCTACGCCTTTTGGAACTATCTGACGGCACCGCTGCTGCTCGCGCGCGACGACATCACTGTCACCGAAGCCGAACCTTGGCAGGAATCCGGGCAGCAATGGCGACGACTGCAGGCAACGTTCGCACCGGCAATCGATACCCATTGCCGGCAGCAGACCTTTTATGTCGACAACGGTGGCCTCATCCGCCGGCACGACTTCGTCGCCGAACCGATAGGCAGCTGGGCGAGAGCTGCGCTTTACTGCGACCAGCACCGTCAGTTCGACGGCCTCACATTCCCCACCCGACGGCGCGTTCTCCCGCGGGGCCCAGGTGGCCGTGTCCTCTCGCGGCCGACGCTCCTGGCGCTCGACTTCGACGACATCGAGATAAAGCGATGAACATCAGTGCTTGGTTACCTGTTGTCGAGTGTGAACAAACGGAACACGGTCCGCATGCACAGAACAACCCCGACGAAGCCCAGTACCGCACTCACGAGTGCGTAGCCTGACAGCTGAGGTGTGAGTTGTGGTCCGCCAGGTACGGACAGCAGGATCGCCGCGACGATCAGCGCGGTCACTCCAGCCGCCATACCCAGGGCGTTGTTCGTCGACCGTCGGAGCCATCGCCTGTCGTCGGGGTGCGCGATGGAGCGGGTTCGGAGTGTGAAGCTTCCCGACGCCAGTGAGGTCGTGATCTGGTCGAGCTGACCAGGCAGCCGCCTGACCACGGCCGTTGTGACCGCAATCGTCGACAGCATCGCCTGCACCGCTGCGGAGGGGCTGGCGACCTGGGTCAACAGTCGGGGTACTTCGGCGCGCACCGCGGAGACGAGGTCGATGTTCGGATCCAGAAGCCGGAGGGCGCGTTCCACCGACGCGAGTGAACGGAAAGCTGCTGCGACGTCTCCCGGCACACCTATTCGGTGCTCTCGAAGCGCGGTGAACATTCGCGCGAACGATCCCATGGAAACATTGGGCGCAAGACCGAGAAGGGTGATCTCGCGGCCTACTTGGTGACGCAGCGCTCCACGATCCACGTCATCAGGCACGTCGAATGCCATCAGCATCGCGTCGACTGTTGCCACCGGGTCACCTGCCAGTGCGGCATTCAGGAGTACGGCGAACAGGATCCGTGTCTCCCCGTCCAGAACACCTACTGCGCCGAAGTCGAGTAGGCCGACGCGTCCGTCGTCAAGGATCATGATGTTGCCCGGGTGCAGATCGGCGTGGAACACCCCGTGGACGAAGATCCCGTCGAGGAGCGATGCAAGAAGCTCGTTCGCAATTCTACTGCGAGAGTCGACGTCGACGTCGGTGAGCGCTGCCTCGCCGTCGGAAAGTGGTGTTCCGTGAAGACGCTCCATCACGACCACTCGTCCGCTGCTGAGTTCGGGGTAGATGTGCGGAACGACAATATCCGATCGACTCACCATCGTGGCGGCGATCGTGGCGGTGTTCGCGGCCTCGGTGCGGTAGTCGAGCTCTTCGAGCAGCGACGTGACGAGCCCGCCGGCGAGTCGATGAACGCCGATATCGTGTGCCCAGGGAAAACGGGTTTCCGCAAGGGATGAAACGCGGAGGAAGATATCGCAATCCACGCTCACCTGTGCGCTCGCCTCGGGTCGTTGAACCTTCACCACAACGTCGACGCCGTCAGTGGTGCGCGCGGAATGTACTTGTGCGACAGAGGCAGCGGCGAACGGCTCTACATCGAAGTCTGCGAAGACCACCTCTGGGGCTTCGCCGAGTTCCGATGCCAGTAGCTCCGCAATACGGTCGGGATCAGCCGGGCGTGCCGAACTTTGCAAGGACGAGAGTGCACGAGCCAGTTCGGGTGCTATGAGGTCGTCTCGCGTCCCGAGGATCTGTCCCAACTTCACGAAAGTGACACCGCATCGGCTGACAATCTCGACCAACGCGTCCCCGAACTGAGGTGCGGACGGTCCGGCGCGGAGAGCTGACCCGCCTCCCGCTCGCACGAAGATACTCATGATCTGCACGTACCGCTTCGTTCGGCGCCACGATTTTCGACTGCGCCGCAAGGCTTCCGACGGACCCGGTAGGAACCCCGTAGGAACGACGACTTCGAGGAAAACCAATGCGGCCAGGCACGCTGCGAACACCCAGAGCGCGACAACTCCGAAGAATATGAGCGCTGTTCCTACGCTCACCAGAAGTTGATCGTCTTGGCTGGCAATTCCTGCAAGTGTTGCAACATATCCCGACAGTGGGACTCCCACCGAGAGCGCTATCACCGCGACTGCAAGGGTTCGCGGCCATCCGACTCTCATCCCCAGTGTTCGTCGCATCACGCCTGCCAGTGCTGCTGCAAGAAATGGCGTCGTGACGATCCAGACCATCAAGTCCATGGCGATAGCGTACGGGTTCGCAATCTGCGATTCATCCAGGAAAACCCTGAGCCCGCCCCTGATTGAGGCGCACAAGATTGAAAGCGCCGAAGTGTCGAACATGCCGGGGCACTTCGGTATTCAGTCGCTCGGCTGTCGACCCGTCCTGATCGACGGTCCAAAAGATGATGGCGAGGCTATCGCCCTACCGGTGCCTGATCGGGGAGATCACATTCGTTTCGCGTCGTCGTGATTGCGGACGAACTTCATGAGTCGGGGAATTACCCGATCAGGTATGTGTCCCAGGATTCCGTGGCCGGTTCCGGCATAAATCTCCACCTCGGCTTCAGGTTGAAGATCGGCTAGCCTCGCGGCCACCTGCTCGGGGTTGGAGACCACTGTCTCGGCGCCGGAGATTACGAGCATGGGAACCGAGATTGACTGCACTTCTGTATCCTCTAGCATCCGCGCCCATCCGATACCGGGCCGGTAGTTCAATGCCTCTGTAACCAACGCGAACTCGCGATCGCCGATGACGTACCCGGGGGAGAGCCAATCGTTGAGCCTGCGAATATTTTTGTCGGTGCGACGCATACCGGCGCGGACCATCTTCAGCAGCACACGCCACGAGGGCTTGTCGAAGACTCCACCCGGTTCGATGAGCGTCACACTCGCCAGTCGTTCAGGAGAATGAAGTGCCACGAGAACGGCGTGCCACGCACCGTGCGAGTAGCCGACCAGGTGGACGCGATCGACCCCGAGTTCGTTCAATACCTCGCCCACCCAGGTGGCGAAGTCGGATTCCCCGGTCAATGGAGCGGTCTGCACACTGCGGCCTGCGGTACCGATCGTGTCCAGCGCATAAACGACTCGGTCTCGGCACAGGTCCTCGATGACGATGTGCCATTGCAGACAATTGGCGCCGACTGAGTGCAGCAGGACGATCGGCGTTTCCGTGCCGGTCCCCGACCTGCGGACATGGGTGGTTCCGAACGATGTCGGCACGTCGAGTTGTGTCGACGGAACCGGCCAGGTGTCTTCCAGTTCTCGGTAGATGCGGTCGTACGCCTGCTTTGATGCCTCGTTCTTGAATCGTCCGATCTTCGGCATGAGTGCCCCTCTCGCTGCGATTGATTTGATGGTACGAACGTATCACTATGGCAGTACGTGCGTATCATTAACGAGCCAAAGTCATCCATTCGAAAGGGGAAGGACAGCCACATGCCGCGACTGGTCGACCATGAAGTGCGGCAACGGGAGATCACCGATGCGGTGCGGCGAGTGATTGTCGACGGTGGGCTCGCGGCGGTGACGTTTCAGTCCGTTGCTGCCGAGGCTGGGATTTCGGTTCGTCTCGTGCAGTACTACTTCGGTACGAAGCGGGAGTTCCTCCTCGCGACGCATCAAGCCGTTCGTCAGGATGCGGGTGCTCGCCTCATGCAGGAGTTGTCTGTTCTGGGCGCGGAAGCGACACCCCGCGAGGTTATTTCAGCGTTCCTTGTCGGCATGCTCCCGCTCGATCAGCAACGTCGAGATGAAGCAATTGTTCTCGGCGCCTTTCACGCTGCCGCACTGACCGGACAGGGAATCGCCGCCGAAGAAACTCTCACTGCCCCACGTGAGTTGACAGCGCTCATTTCCGGCCAGCTTCAACGGGTGGCCAATCGAGACGCGGTCGTGCCGTCAATAGATCCCGACCTCGACGCCGAACTCATTCTGGCGGCTGTCGCGGGGCTCGCCCAGGGGATGCTTCCCGGCTACGGCACAGCAGAATTGGCGGTCCAGTTGGTTGAGCGCCTCCTGGATCGCATTCTCGGGCCGACGAAACCTCAGGCCACGAATCAACCCGAAGTCGGCCGCCGTTAGGATTCCGGGATGTCTCCTGTGAACCCAGCGCTCGCCGGCCGGGTGTTTCCCTCGTCGTCGTATCTTGTCGGGCGCGAGAAGATTCGCGAGTTCGCTCTGGCTGTGCGTTCGAGCAATCCCTTGCACCATGATGTCGGTGTCGCCAGGGAAGCAGGGTTCGTCGATGTCATCGCGCCGACAACATTCACAACCGTTGTCCAGCAACGAGCGATCATGGCTCTGCTGCGCACGCCGGATACTGGGCTCGATCCAACGCGTGTGGTGCATACTTCCGAGAAGATCGAGCATCAGCGTCCGATAGTCGCTGGCGATGACCTGTCTACGACACTGACGATTACAGGGGTGACAGTGCGAGCAGGCAGTGCGATCCTGTCGACAGTTTCCGAGATCCACGACGCGACCGAGGCTTTGGTCGCGACGGTCACCTCGACCCTGCTGGCGCGAGGAGAAGAGGCATGACCGTTCCCGCCGTGCCGGTCTTCGAGAACCTCGTCCTCGGTGACATCGTCGCGATGGTCGATCTGGTCCTCACTCGTGATGACCTAGTTCGCTACGCAGGTGCCTCTGGCGACATGAACCCGATCCATTTCAACGAAGCAATCGCTACTGCGGCTGGGCTACCGGGAGTTCTGGCGCACGGAATGCTCACCGCCGGAATTGCTTTGCAAGCCATCGTCGACTGGGTTGGTGACCCGAGCGGTGTGATCTCGTATGAAACTCGCTTCACTCGGCCCGTCGTAGTCGATGCCGTTGATGGTGCAGATCTCTCCATCGCTGCGAAGATCGCGCGGATTGACTCCACAACGCGCACTGCGCGCATCGATGTCACCGTCATGCACAAGGGTCAGACGGTTCTGGGAAAGACCCAGGCACACCTTCAGTTTCCGGGGGATCCGACAGGATCTGTTGCCCCAGTCTCAGTTTCAGGCCTGGGCTAATTGGTCAGGTTATCCACTATCGATACGAGCGACCAGCGGGAGGTTTTGTGGGAGTCTGGGGTCCGGGAAACTTTGACAGTGACACCGTCGCGGATGGGTTGGGGGTACTGACCGGTCGAATCGTGGACGATATCACTGCCGAGTTCGAAGACGATTCGAGTCTGGAGCCGGATGAATGGGGCGGGGAGATGGTGCCGGCCTGGCTCGAGATTCTCACCGATATTGCCCAGACGAAACGAGTCGGTGTGACCTTTCCGTCGTCGCAAGTGCTGATCGACTGGCGCGATCGATATCTGCGCGTGTGGGATGGCTACATCGACGAACTCGAACCTGACGAGGATCACAAGGTCGCTCGACGTGCAGTGCTCGTCCACACCTTCGAGCGGGCTGTTGCCCTCGCCGCCGAGCGGGAATGAGCCTAGTCCTCCCCTAACGCCGACGTCCTTGCATCCAAATTGAGTGGATCCAGGGTACGGCTCGTAGATATGGTCCACTGGTGACGGAACCAAATGGTCGAAACGACGGTCCGATCCTGGTGATTGGTGCCGGCGTCGTCGGCGCGTCGATCGCGTATCACCTGGCGCGCATTGGTCTCCGAGTCACCGTGCTGGAGCACGGCTCGGTGGCAGGAGGGGTGACCGGCAACTCCTTTGCCTGGGTCGGCCTCTCGAAGAGTGTCGCAGAAACTTACTCAGATCCGTTCCGGCAAGGCGCCGCAGTCGAATTCGACCGCCTGGAGCGCGAACTCGTCGAACCAATCGGTTTGCGCCGCAGAGGTGCGATCACCTGGGAAGAGACGGAAGCGGAGACCCGAGCGTTCGTAGATGCTCATCGAGCACTCGGCCATCCCGTCGACCTCATCGGCAAAGAGGAGATCCTTGCTCGTGAGCCGGGATTGCGGACGGCCCCGGTGGTGGCAGCGTACGCACCCGATGACGGCGGCGTTGACCCGGTTGCATTCGCTCGATCGCTCCTGCGAAGTGCCGAAGCATACGGTGCCACAGTGTATTCCGATGTCAGTGTGCTCTCGATGCTCGCGGAGGGCATGAGAGTGTGCGGTGTAATGACTGCCGACGGTCCCGTCTACGGATCGACCACCGTGCTCGCTGCAGGTACCGCGATCCCCGAGCTCGCGGCGTCGGCGGGAGTCGACGTCAAGGTCGACGCCTCGCCATGTTGCCTCATCAGATTCTCGACTCCCCGCACACTGGTGAACGGAATACTCTCCACTCCGGATTTCGAGATCCGGCAATTGGATGACACGACACTGATTGCGGCTGAGGATGTTCCGGCCGGGTTCTCCGGAGATGCTCGCGAGCTGGCCGAGCCGACGCTGCAGGCAGTCCGCAGTCAGCTCGTTGACGGTGACCACGTGGAACTGATCGAGGCGGTAATCGCTGACCGTCCCATTCCGCGTGGTGGCCGCCCACTGCTGGGCTTCGCCGAAGGCGTGTCGGGGCTCTATCTGGCCGCGGCGCATCCGGCAATCATTCTGGCCGGGGCAATTGGGGCCCACGTGGCCGGGGACTTCGCCCGAGCGTCAAGCCGGGACTGTTAGACGACATGCCGGGAGCCTGATTCGACAAGGTCGAGCCGATATTGCCGTCCCTAGTTCTCTCTAGGACACGCGCTAGAGAGCGGGATATTCGTCTACTCTGCTTGTACCGTCGATGGGCATGGACCCCGTGCGCAATCCGTATGCCCCCGGTGCCGGTCAACGCCCGCCGGAACTCGCCGGGCGCGACAAGCAGATCGATGCTTTCGACGTCGTGCTCGAGCGGATCGCACGTGGCCGCCCGGAACGAAGTGTTGTCCTCACCGGATTGCGTGGCGTCGGCAAGACCGTCCTGCTCAATCAGTTGCGTTCGGCCGCGATCTCCCGCAGCTGGGGGACCGGAAAGATCGAGGCGCGCCCCGACCAGGATTTACGACGCCCACTCTCGTCGGCGCTGCACATGGCAGTCCGCGAGATCGCGGTCTCCCATCGCGATCCGGAGCGGGTCGAGCAGTTCCTCGGAGTCCTCAAATCGTTTGCCCTACGCGCCACCGCGGACAAGGGAATGCGCGAGCGTTGGCAGCCAGGCATCGATGCACCCGCGATCAAAGGTCGGGCAGACAGCGGCGACATCGAGATCGACCTGGTCGAGTTGCTGCTCGACGCGTCGTCGCTGGCCAGGGATGTCGGCGTCGGGATCGCAATCTTCATCGACGAGATGCAGGACCTCGGTGCCGCGGATGTCTCGGCGATCTGCGGGGCCTGCCACGAGTTGAGTCAGGACGCGGCACCGTTGATCGTCGTCGGGGCGGGGCTTCCGCATCTGCCTGCCGTGCTGTCGGCGTCGAAAAGCTACTCGGAGCGCCTGTTCAGCTACCACCGGATCGACCGGCTCGAGCGTGAAGCTGCAGATCAGGCCCTGATTGCACCTGCCGAGCGTGAGGACGTCGAGTTCACCGAATCCGCGCTCGACGCTCTGTACGAAGCGGCCGACGGGTATCCGTACTTCGTCCAGGCCTACGGAAAAGCCACGTGGGATGTGGCGGCCTCGAGTCCGATCACGGCAGAAGACGTGCGCGTCGGCGCACCAACCGCGGAGGAAGAACTCGCTGTCGGTTTCTTCGGATCACGGTACGAGCGAGCAACGCCCGCGGAGCGCGAGTACATGCGAGCCATGGCCGATCTCGCCGGAGACGACGGACCTGTCGCGACCGCGAAGATCGCCGTCGAGCTCGGCCGTAAGCCGGCTTCGCTGTCGCCGGCACGGGACGGACTGATCAAGAAGGGCCTCATCTACTCGGCCGAACGGGGGTCCATCGGATTCACAGTCCCGCACTTCGGCCGATACCTGCGCGGACAAGCGGAGTGAACGCCCTCGAAACCGCGTGGGATCGGGTGGCGGCCGTCAGCCCCAATCCGCCGGCGTGGGTAGTTCAGTTGGCCGCGTTGATTGCCGTGATCATCGTTCTCGAGCCGCACCTGTGGCGGATCGCACGCAACGTCGTCACCATCGCACACGAGGGTGCTCATCTGATCGTCGCAGTCCTGGTCGGTCGACGGTTGAAAGGCCTTCGCCTGCATTCGGATACGTCGGGTGTTGCGATTTCGTCCGGCAAGCCGACCGGCTTCGGCGTCATCCTGATGACGTTCGCGGGGTACGTCGGGCCGTCGATTCTCGGCCTCGGTGCGGCCGGTCTGTTGGGTGCGCAGCGTGCGGTCTCGGTGCTGTGGATCGGTGTGTTCGTGATCGCGGTCATGATGGTCCTGATCCGAAACCTCTACGGAATCTTCTCACTTGCCGTCGTGGGAGCAGTGTTGTTCGGGCTCGTCTGGTGGGGGACCCAGGAGCAGCAAGTGGCCGCAGCGTACTTCCTGACGCTCTTCCTCCTCTTTGCCGGACCACGCCCCGTCGTGGAACTTCAACGGCAGCGGATGCGACGAGGTGGGGCACCGGACTCGGACGCAGACCAATTGGCCAGGCTCTCACCGATACCCGCGATCGTCTGGGTCGGTTTGTTCCTGCTCGTGAACGTCGCGGTGCTGGTGCTCGGCGGATGGTGGATCCTGCGTCCGGTGGGTGGCTGATCGCCTTGATCCGTTGTCCCGTCAGGACAACGGATCAATGATTCTTGATGCTCCGCGGACGTAGTCATCGCGGTAATGCGCTCATATCGTGGAAGGCGACGAGTGGTCGTGTCGGGACTTCCCTCGGCCACATCCGCAGCGACGAAGACCGTCGACGATGACAAGGATTCGTTTTGGACGACAAGAACTTCCGCGGACGAACCGCGATTATGTCCGGGGGAAGCCGTGGTATCGGACTTGCCATCGCCCGTGCGCTAGCGCGTCGCGGCGGAAACATCGTGTTGCTCGCCAAGACCGATACGCCAGATCCCAGGCTGCCCGGGACAATCCACACCGCTGTCGACGAGTTGAACGAACTCGAGGGGCATGCCGTTCCCATAGTTGGTGACGTGAGGAACGACGACGACATCGCGCGGGCCGTGGCAACCGCGGTAGAGCACTTCGGAGGCATCGACATCGTGGTCAACAATGCGAGCGTCCTCGACATCTCGAAAAGCGCAGACCTATCGATGAAGCGATTCGATCTGATGCAGCAGGTCAACGTCCGTGGCACCTTCGCGCTCACCCGCGCGTGCCTTCCGCAGCTTCGGGTTTCGGCCAACGCGCACGTATTGACGCTGTCGCCGCCGCTCAACTTTTCGCCGCACTGGTTGGGCGCTCATCCGGGCTACATGCTGGCCAAGTACGGAATGACATTGGCGGCCTTGGGTATCGCCGCGGAGTATTCAGGTACACCGATTTCGAGCAATTGCTTGTGGCCGGAGACCATGATCGCCACTGCCGCTGTCGGAAATCTGCTCGGGGGAGACGACAGTATCGATCACTCGCGTTCACCCGAGATCATGGCCGATGCGGCGATCGAGATTCTCGGGCGTCCAGCCGGCACGGATACCGGTCGCACAGTGCTCGACGTCGAGATCTTGCGTGAGGCGGGGATCTCGGATTTCTCGCAGTACGGCGGTCAGTCACCGTTGGCGATCGACATCTTCGTCGATACTCCAGCCCCCTGATCTCGGACGATCTACAGATATCTAGCTAAATCGCTAGATACCTGTAGATGTTCCTCACGCCACCTCGTGCTCGCCGCCGGGGGCCACTTTCTGAAGACCGCGATATGCGTCGCTGGCACTTTGTCGGCCACCGATGACGGCCTCGACCTCCGCGGCAATCGGCATGTCGACGCCGTATTCGCGGGCCAGATCCATGACGGTGGGGGCGGTCTTGACGCCCTCGGCGACCTGGCCGAGTTTGGCGACTGCCTCCTCGACGGTCAGGCCCTGCGCCAGAGCCTCACCGACGCGACGGTTCCGAGAAGTCGGAGCCATGCAGGTGGCAATCAGATCGCCGACGCCCGTCAGGCCGGCAAAGGTGCGCGGGTTGGCGCCCATCGCTTCGCCGAGTCGGGTCATTTCGGCGAGGCCGCGAGCGAGCACCATCGCGCGGGTGTTGTCACCGACTCCCAAACCGTCGGCCATACCCGAGGCGATGGCAACGATGTTCTTGAGGATTCCGCCGAGTTCGCAGCCGAGCACGTCGGTGTTGCGGTAAACCCGGAAGACGGACGACGCGAACAGCGGTTGCAGCGCGGCGGCGACGCGGTCGTCCTGGGTAGCCACGACCGATGCCGCCGCCATGCCGTCGACGATCTCTTTGGCGATGTTGGGGCCCGCGAGTAGTCCGACGGGATGGCCGGGCAGGCACTCGGCGATCACTTCGGTAGGACGCTGCCGGGTGCCGGGCTCGAGGCCCTTGGACAGTGACAGCACCGGGACCCACGCCCGAACTTCGTTGGCGATCTCGGCGAGCGTGGAGCGAACGGCGTGCGACGGCACCCCGCACACGAGTACGTCCGCTTCGCGAGCGGCTTCGACCAGATCCGAGGTTGCCTTGAGCCCCTTGGGAAGTTTGCGCTCACCAAGGTATTTGGAGTTGGTCCGTTGCGAATTGATCTCGTCGGCCGCTTCGGAATTGCGTGCCCACAACAGGGTTGGGGTGTTGCGGGCAGCGAGGCCGGCCACCGTGGTTCCCCACGATCCGGCGCCGAGGACGACGACGCGTACCGGGCGGGCCATCAGAGTGCGCTGTTCTGGGTAGCGAGTGCTGTCATGGCGCCCAGCGTTCCACTCGCGGAGCAGTTGCGGGCCAATTCCGCCGAGTCTGTGGCTCGACTTACAGATGAGGCGGCGGTTCGGGGCTTTCGCGCATTGTTTCGACCGCTTCTGCGGATTCTGCGACGATCGAGCGCATCGCGGTTTCTGCAGCGTCGGCGTCGCCGGACTGTATGGCTGACGCGACCACTCCGTGCAGGTGAATCGCTTCGGGGTCGGCCTCGTGGGGCATCAACGAGTGGCGGGTGCGGCCTTCGAGTATCTCGACGACGATCTGCGACATCGCCCGCAGCATCGGGTTGCCGGAAGCGGCGAGCAGTGTGCGGTGAAAGTCGGAATCATGGCCGAGATATGCGTCGGTATCGGCAGCGCGCGAGGTAGCTGACATGCCTATGACGGCTGCAGTGAGTGCGCCGCACTGCTCGGGTGTGGCGCGAGTTGCGGCCAGTCGCGCAGCCAGAGGTTCGATGCCGGAACGGAGTTCACTGAGGATCGAAAGCTGCTCGAACCGATCAGGACCGGCCAGTTGCCAGCGGATGACATTGGGGTCGAGCGAGTTCCAGTGCTCGGAGCCGAGGATGGTGATTCCGACGCGTCGACGAACCGAGGCCAGTCCGAGTGATTCGAGAACGCGGACAACTTCACGGATGACGGTTCGCGACACGTCGTAGCGCGTTGCCACCTCGTCGGCAGAGATCGTCGTACCCGGAGCGAGCACACCACCGACTATGTCTTGGCCGAGCTGTTCCAGCATCGAGTCGTGTAACTGCTGAAACGGGACAGAAGGCATACGTAGATCGTCCCATGCGTGTGGAGTAAGCCCGGTGGAAGCCGGATAAATACTACAAATTAGTGTCTGCTCTTGAAATTGTAGGTTAATTAAGGAACAGTGACCTCAATCACTCATCGGACTGGGAGTCCCTATGAACACCACAGCATTGCTGGCGGCCGAGGTCGTCCCCGCTGGTAGCGACGCACGATTGATCATCGCTGCAGTCGCCGGCGTCGCGGTCATCATCGCGCTGATCACCTGGCTGGACCTGCACCCCTTCCTTGCGCTGTCCATCGGCGCGGTGGGCGTCGGTCTGGCGGCCGGCCTCGGATCGGCCGAGTCGGTCGCGGCGTTCGCCACCGGCTTCGGGTCGACCATGGGAAGCGTCGGAATCCTGATCGGTTTCGGCGCGATGTTCGGCAAACTCCTCGCCGATTCCGGCGGTGCCGACCGAGTGGTCGACACGCTGGTGGGCCGATCCAGCACCAAGGCGCTTCCGTGGACCATGGCTCTGGTCGGCGCGGTGATCGGTCTGCCGATGTTCTTCGAAATCGGTCTCGTCCTGTTGATGCCGGTCATCATCCTCGTCGCGCGGCGTTCCGGCCTGTCCCTGATGCGCATCGCGATCCCCACCCTCGCCGGCCTCTCGGCCATGCACGGTTTGGTTCCGCCGCACCCCGGGCCACTGGTTGCGGTCTCGGCCTTGAACGCCAACCTCGGCCTCACCCTCGCGCTCGGTGTTCTCGTAGCGATCCCCACGGTTGTTCTCGCCGGACCGGTTTTCAGTAAGTACGCAGCACGGTGGGTCGACGTGAAGGTCCCGGATCTTTTTGTCACAGGCGAAGATCGAGGCGAGGAAGAGAAGAAGCAGCGTCCCTCGTTCGCGGCTACTCTCGCAGCGATCCTCCTCCCGGTTGTTCTCATGCTGGGCAAGGCATTTGCCGACGTGATCGCTCCTGATTCCGAGGCACTCCCCAAGTCGGTCCTCGACTTCCTCGGAACACCCGTTGTCGCTCTGGGTCTCGCGGTTCTGGTCGGAATGGTGCTTCTGGGGCGCGGCGGCGGTATGGACCGCAAGGCCATCTCGAAGTCACTCGAAAGCTCCCTGCCTCCCATCGCAGGCATTTTGTTGATAGTCGGCGCCGGTGGCGGATTCAAGCAGGTCCTCATCGATACCGGTATCGCCGGAGTGATCGCCGACGCGATCAAGGGCAGCAGCCTTCCCGTGTTGTTCCTGGCCTGGCTGGTGGCGGTATTGATCCGCGTCGCAACAGGTTCGGCAACGGTGGCAACGGTGACGGCGTCGGGCATCCTCGCTCCGGTCGCGGCCGACCTCTCGTCCGCACATGTCTCGCTGATGGTCTTGGCGATCGGCGCAGGCTCGCTCTTCCTCTCACACGTCAACGACGCTGGATTCTGGTTGGTGAAGGAGTATCTGGGCGTCAGCGTGGTACAGAACCTCAAGACCTGGACCGTGATGGAATGCATCATCTCGGTATCGGGTCTGGCCGGAGTGCTCGTGTTGAGCGCATTCATCTAGGTAGGCGAGCACATGAACAGCGAAGCGGCACAGCAGAAGCAGTATCCCGTGCTCGTCCTGATGGGTGTCTCGGGTTCGGGAAAGTCGACGGTCGGCGGCATGCTCGCAGGAGCGATGGGCTGGGACCTTCAAGAGGGCGACGATCTCCACCCGCAGGCGAACATCGACAAGATGGCGACCGGGCACCCGTTGAACGACGAAGATCGCTGGCCCTGGCTCGACAAGATCGCCGTCTGGATCAAGGGTCACACCGACGCCGGTCAGCCGGGAATCGTCACGTGTTCGGCACTCAAGCGGAGCTACCGCGACGTCCTTCGCGGTGAGCACGTCGTGTTCGTGCACCTCGCCGGTTCGCGGGATCAGATCGGTCAGCGGTTGACCGCTCGCCTCGATCACTACATGCCCGCTTCGCTCCTCGATTCCCAGATCTCGACGCTCGAGGCCGTCGATCCGGATGAGCAGGCCATCGTCGTCGACGTGGGTGGAAGTCCCGCCAAGATCGCGGAAGAGATCCTGCGACGGGTGGAGACCTTCGAGTACTGAGCGGGCCAGGCGTGTAGGCACCCACGGTTCGGGTTACGGTGCTTGGGTGACTGCTGCTGAAGAAGGCCACGACGTCGATCAATTGCGTGTCGATGCCCAAGCGCGTCTGGAAGTCGCGGTGGGTGAAGGGCGTTTGACCCTCGAGGAGTACTCGGACAAGGCAGCAGTGGTGTGGTCGCCCACCGCGGATCGGGGGCAACTCGAGCAGATCGTGCCGTTCAGTGCGGCACCACCCGCTGTGATGTCGCCGCCGCAAACAACGATCGTCGGTGTCTTCGGTGACACGAAGCGCTCCGGCCGTTGGTCTTTGGCGAAAAAGACACTCGCCCTGCTGTTGTTCGGGGACGTCAAGTTCGATCTGCGGTCGGCAACCATCACAGCGTCCTCCTCGACGATCACCATCGTGTCGATCTTCGGGGACACGAGGCTGCGAGTTCCGGAGGGGGTTTCAGTCGAGTTGGGTGGCTTCGACCTTTTCGGAGATCGGGAATTCGACGGGGGTCGACAGGATCCCGGCCCAGGTGCACCGGTTATTCGTGTTGTCTCGTATTCGTTGTTCGGTGATCTCACAGTGCGCACCGGCTAGCTCGGACGCCGTAAACCGTGACGGACTTCGATTTCCACAGCGTCTGGACGCTCCCGGCCTCTGCCGACCGTGTCTACGACGTTCTCGCGGACGCCGAGAGGTATTCACAGTGGTGGCCTCAGATACGCCGAGTCCGGACGACCGATGAGCATTCGGGCTCCATGGCCATCCGCAGCGCCGTCCCTCTGACGTTGCTGGTTTTCGGGCGACGCGAGGTCGAAGACCCCATTGCGCGCTACCTGAAAGTGCATCTCTCCGGAGCAATGATCGGCTGGAGTAGCTGGGCGGTGCGCCCCGCTGGATCTGGTTGCGTCGCCGACTTTCGGCAACAAGTAGCGGTGTCCGGAGCACTCGGCCTGGCCTCGAAGATCGCGAAGCCGCTGTTCGAGTGGAATCATGAAGCGATGATGTGTGGAGGGCACCGCGGACTGTCCGCGTATCTCTCCCGGCCGTGATCGCGAGCAGAACTTGCACACGCTCGAGCAATTGAGCCCTACCCGTCGTGTCGTTTTGACGCAGCGTCAGTTATCGTTCACAACAGCAGCCGACAAGTATGTGTAACTCAAATGCACAAAACGGCTTGACCTGGGAGGACGCTATGCGGACGCGAGATTCGACGGTATGGCATTGGAACGTGAGTCCGCGAGCGCGGGTTATCTTTTGCCTGACCAGGACGTTCGTGAAGCCGATGTTCACCCTCTGGCCGACCACCGAACGCGGTATCCGCCAACTCGAGCGACTCGACGCGATGGCGGACAAGCTGCCGAAGCCGAAGAACCTCGACATCGAGCCTTTCACGCTGGGCGGTGTGCCCAGCGAGAAGGTGAAGCATCCGCGCAAAGCGCAGGGCGAGTTGGCCGGCGCCACGATCCTGTACTTCCACGGCGGTGGGTTCGTCTTCTGCGGTCTGGCAACGCACCGGGCACTGTGCGGCCTGCTGTCGGCGAAGGCCGGCGTACCGGTGATCTCCGTGCGCTACCGCCAACTGCCGGAAGGTTCCATCGGCACCTCCGTCAAGGACGCAATGGCCGCGTACGCCGCGTTGCTCGAGTCAGCGGAAGACCCGAACAAGATTGTGGTTGCCGGTGATTCGGCGGGCGGATACCTGGCCATGAAGGTCGCCGAAATTGCCGCACTACGCGGAATCACGAGGCCCGCAGCCGTGATCGGCTACTCGCCACTTCTCAACGTGAACCTCGAGGACCACGATCCCGATTTCATGAAACGCGATGCCTACCTACCGATGTCACAGGTGGAAAAGCTCAAGGACCGGTGGCTCGAAGGTCCGGACGAAATAGTCGGTGCAGAGTCTCCGATCAATGCCGATGCCAGTCTGATTCCGCCGTCGTTCCTGGTGTCTGCCGAATACGAATTGATGCGTCCGGACGTCGAGATCATGACCGAGAACCTGATCAAGGCAGGACAAGCCGTCGAAACGCACATCTGGAGTGGGCAGATCCATGCTTTCCCGGTGATCGGCAAAGCTCTTCGAGAGGGGAAGGCGATCGTCGATCTCACAGTTAAGTTCCTCGAACGAACGATGGCCTCGCAGAACCAGATCAGCGCCTGACGCTGTTTCAGCCGATCGACGTGAGGGTCGCGTAGTCGTCGTTGTCGAGAACGCCGTCGACGACTGCGCGAACTTCCG
This sequence comes from Rhodococcus sp. IEGM 1318, assembly GCF_033142465.1. Taxonomy (NCBI): domain Bacteria; kingdom Bacillati; phylum Actinomycetota; class Actinomycetes; order Mycobacteriales; family Nocardiaceae; genus Rhodococcus; species Rhodococcus sp. IEGM 1318. Next base: position 482,251 of record NZ_JAWLSC010000002.1, on the reverse strand, counting down.
AGGCATGCAACGTGATCGAACCGCCGTGGTTGTCGAGGAAGGCGGTATCCGCGGCGTCTCGCCCGGTCGAGATCCGCACAAGATTGCTGCGCGGCGCCAATTGCGTTGCGTCGACCACGCGCCACACGTTGTCGATACTGGCTTCGACGACGGCGTGAAAATCCATCGGATCGCAACCCGGCGCGTAGACAGCCACCAGTCGAGCGGGAATCCCCACGGCGCGTAGAAGTGAGATGGTCAGGTGCGAGTAGTCGCGGCACACTCCAGCGCCCGCGAGCAAGGTGTCGACCGCACTGTCGGTGCCGCGACTGGTGCCGGGAACATAACTCAAATGTGTACTCACCCAGCGAGTGACTTCGAGAAGGAGTTCGGCCGGGGGAGTGGCGAGATCGAATTGCCCGGCGACAAAACCGAAGAACTTGTCCGCCTCGGCATACCGACTGGGGCGCAGATACTTCGATACGTCGTAGTCGCTGACCGACGCCGGTGCTGCCCGGCCGATGGCGGTCGCGTCGTAGCTGACGATCAGTTTGCCTGGGGCACAGTCGAGTAGGTGAATCCGGGTGCCGTGTTCGGCGATGACCTCACGGGGTTCGATCGGATTGCCGTCATGGACGAACGACATCGTTTCCAGCAGTTCGACTCCCGGCGCGCGCGTCACCGCGATCTTGAACTCCAGGTTGGTCGCCTCGTCGATCTCGATGTCGAGCAGGGCGGCGACGGTACGTTTCATCGGATCATCTTTACACCGAATTCGGACACCCACCACCTGGGAGGATTGTGACAGTGCGATCAGGCTTCGGGATAGTCGACGTCGACGCCGCTGCTGAGGTCGCTGCACTCCACCAACTCCACGCCGTGTTCGCGTAGATAGGTGTTGGCGCCGCCGTCCCCGGTGAGTGACTCTGCAAGCGTCGGCCAATGGTCGCGTCCGATCAGGACAGGATGGCCGGGCCTTCCGTGAAAGACAGCTCTTCGCAGTATGTTTCGTGATGGGATGTCTTGACCCGCGATTCGCGTCACGGTGTCGGTGTTCAGGTCCGGGACGTCGACCAGGGAGATCGCTGCCGCCTCGGCACCCTCGATCTGCATGGCTGCCTCGAGTCCGCAGCGTAGTGATGCGCTCATTCCCCGTTCCCAATCCGATTTCACCACAATGACATCGGTGGTGGGCAGCAGTTCGACGGCGTCCTCGGCCTGTGCGCCGAGAACCACGATGACCGGTGAGAGTCCGGCGGACTGCAGTGTCGCCACCCCGTGGCGAAGCCAAGGCTGGCCGTCCGTGCCCGTAACGAGAGCTTTCGGTTTGCCCATGCGGGATCCGGCCCCGGCAGCCAGCAGGATCCCGCACGTCGACATGATTATGCTCCGGTGACCCGCGGGCGCAGCCACTTGATCAGATCGTTCAGAACCTCTTCCTGCTCAGGCTCATTGAAGATCTCGTGATACAAGCCGTCGTACACCTTCAAGGTGACGTCCGAAGAACCGGCCAACTCTGCTACGAGCTTGCTGCCGGCGGGGTCCGTCAATCGGTCGTCCGAGCCGTGTTGAAGCAGTACGGGAATGGTGAGCGATGGCAGGCGCGCCGGGAAGCCTTCCGCGGCGGTGATCATGCCGCGCGCAATTCCGGCAGGAACCTTGCCGTGGTGAACCAGCGGGTCGGCGTTGTACTTGTCGACAACCTTCTGGTCACGCGATACGGCAGCCGCTTCCAGGTTCTCGACAGGCACGTCGGGGAGGTACTTGCCGACGATCTTGCCCAGCTGCATCACGATCTTCGGAGTGCCGGTTGCGATGATCACAGCAGGTCCGGACAGGGCGAGTGCTTTGAGATCGGCCTGATGGTCGAGGGCATAAGAAAGTGCGATTGCGCCTCCCATGCTGTGGCCGAGCAGGAACTTGTCCTTGCCGGGATGTGCCGCCGTCACGATCGAGAACAACGTGTGGACGTCGTCGGTGAAGTCGGAGAATTCCTTCAGGTGAACGCGCTTGCCGCCAGAGCGTCCGTGTCCGCGATGGTCGGGTGCGTACACGATGAGCCCGAGTTCCCCGAGCCGCGCAGCAACATGGTCGTAGCGCCTCGCGTGTTCGCCGAGTCCGTGGCACAGGACAAGAACCCCGGTGGGTTCGCGGTCCGGTGTCCACACGTCGTAGACGATCTTGGTGCCGGCTACTCCGGTGAACGACGACTCTTCGTGCTGCATTGTTGCGCCCTCTCTGCGACCGGTTCCGGTACGCGGATTCTCACATGCTATTCGCCCCGTGGGCAGGGCGCGGGTGTTCAGGGTGTGAGGTCGTCGAGGAAACTTCGACACTTGTTTGTTACGGCTGGTTACATTAACTTAGGGGCGTGACCGGACAAACCGTTGATCGTTCCGACCCTGTTCCAGCCACCCGCTCGCGCCGATTGTGGCGACCCGCGGTTCGGGCCTTGCTGGACGGCGCGCTACCGCTGATCGACAAGCGAATGGCGGAATCGGTACGCCCGTTCGATCGGCCCGACATGATGCGTCCGCACCTGGCTTCGCGGAAGTTCGCGTGGACGCACTACGGGATCTTCGTTCCCCGGCTGCCAGGGCCTTTCCGTTACCTCAACATCATGACGTTGATCGGTGCAACCGGGACGGTGGTGTTCGACAACGACTATCTCGCTGCACCCGACGCGCGAAACACTGCAACCGTGCTGAGTTCTACCGCAGCGCCGGGGCATCACTTCTATCGGGCGTACGACGCGGCCGATGAGTGTGCGTTCGAAGAAGATGGTTCGCGAATCGCCTTCGGTGACAACCTGATCATCGACAACAGCTATCCGAAGTTCCGTGTCACCGGACGATACGACTCTTTCGACGTCGATCTCGAGATCGTGGCATCAGATCAAGCGTCGTGGTTCGTGCGCAATCCCGTCTACGACCACGTCAGTCTGCTGGCGCAGTGTTCCGGGACGATCTCGAGTCCGGATGGCCCGGTGAGTATTTCGGCTCCGTGCACCGTCGAATACGCGCGGTGTATGACACCGCAATCGTTGACCCGCCGCGCCCTTCCCGAGTCCTGGAAGCTCCCGGCCGATTTCTTCACCTACCAGATCGTTCAGCCCGACGACCGGCATCAATTGTTGCTCACCGATGTTCGAGCTTCAGGGGTTACGGCGTGCAAGCTCGCCTACATTCGGACGGTGGACGGCAGCGCAAGAGTCTTCGACAATGTGGTGTTCGACGTACTCGAGTACGCTGACGCATTGCATGTCGACCCGCAGGGACGTGAGATGCGTGTGCCGCGCGTACTGCGTTGGCAGGTACGCGATTACGGCAGGGCGATTGTCGAGTTCGAGGCCGAGATCGACTCGGAGTGGCGCTATGGCCACGGTAAGGGATACGTCGGCGCGTACACCTACCGGGGAAGCTTCGACGGTGCGTCGATCAACGGCACCGGTTACATCGAATGGGTGGACTGCGAAGTGAAAGGCACCTAGTGTGTATCGGTGCCTTTCGTAGACCCCGCCTCGCTGACGACTCGTCCGCAGAAGATCCTTGTCGCGGGGACCTCGGGCGCCGGAAAGACGACTCTCGCCGGTCGAATCGGGCAGCTTCTCGGGATCGAACACACTGAGTTGGACTCGCTGTTCCACGGGCCCGACTGGGTTCCGCTCGAGAGTTTCGAAACCGAAGTACGACGCTTTTCCAGCGAGCCGGCCTGGGTGACCGAGTGGCAGTACGGCGCGGTGCGTGAGCTTCTGGCCGAGCGTGCGGACCTGATGCTGTGGTTGGATCTGCCTCGGCGGACGGTGATGCGCCAGGTGATCACACGAACCGTGCGTCGGCGATTGCAGCGAGAGGTGTTGTGGAATCGCAACATGGAGCCGCCACTGCACACCATTCTGTTCGATCCGGATCATGTGGTGCGCTGGGCCTGGCGAAGCGACGGACGCAACGTCGGGCGTATGGCCACGGTCCTTGTCGATGTGCCGTCGTTGCCGATAGTTCGGCTGCGCAGTCGAGAAGAGATCGAGGCTGTGCTCGAAGTCCTCGGCCGTCTGCCCTCAGATCGTCTGAGCTAGGCGAAATCCCAAGTCATCGATAGCAAACGTCGGGTGGCTTCGCCTCCGTACGGTAGCGCCGCAACCGCGCTCACTTTCGGCCCAACTGCCGCCGCGGAAGATCCGGTACGTGCCGTAAACCTCGGGGTCGTAGAGATCCCAGCACCATTCCCAGACATTGCCGATCATGTCGTACAGGCCCCAGTTGTTGGGTGCCTTCATCCCGACGTCATGTGCTCGTCCTTCTGAATTGTCGCTGTACCAGGCAATCTCGTCGATTTCGCCGTAGCGGTAGCCGGAGGTGCCGGCTTTGCACGCGTACTGCCACTCGGCCTCGGTGGCGAGTCGGTAGCCGGTTGCCGCCCGGTCCCACCGGGGAGACTCGGTGTCGATGTCGTGATACGCGGGCGACAGACCGTCCGCGACTGACAGTGTGTTGCAGGTTGCGATGACGTCTTTCCACGAGAGGTCGACCGCGGGTTTGCTCGGATCGTCCGCCGAATCTCCGTGAAGCAGTGCCCTGGTGGTGAGATGGCGAGCGAGGCGGAATGATTCGACTTTCGAGGTCCACGCAGTGCCTTTGCGATCGTCTCTGAGATGCACCTCGCCGGCAGGGATCTCGATCATCAATTCCGCTGCTCCGGTCATTCGTTCATCATCGCAGAGGTTGTCGCTCACCCGGGGAGACGCTCGAACGCAGCTTGTGGGTCAAGGCCGGTACGCATGCGCCATGCGGTCAGTGCAAGCCCGAGACACACCACCTGCGCCGGATCGTCGAGGGAAACTCCCATCAGCTTCTCGATACGAGTGAGCCGTGCATAGAGCGACTGGCGCCGAATGCCGAGGAAATCCGCGGTTCTCGCCTTGCCGCCCCGGTGTGCGAGGTACGCGTCGAGTGTCCGGACGAGATCGGCGGAATGTGCTGTGTCGTAAGCGATCAGCGAACCGAGTTGCTCCGTGACGAACGAGGACAAGGAAGCGGGTGTCGTGCCGGCGGCGAGCAGTCGTTGGACGCCGACGTCCCTCGCGAGGATCACTCCGGTCCGGGTGCCGAAACGCCGCGCGATCTGGACGACTTCGCGAGCTTGCGCGACCGCCGCCCCGACGCCCGACAGATCCTCGACCGGCGTCGCCACTCCGAGCGTGCGTACCGCGGAACCGCCCGGCCCGCGGCGTAGCAGCTCGTCGGCTTCGGTGAACGCAGTCCGCACTCGAGCGGGGGATGCGGACGCCCACCCATGCGCGAGCACGATGACGTGATTGGCCGCAGTCCCGACGACACAGGAGCCGAGCACGGCCCGCACGGCGTCGCGTACTTGGTCAGCGAGCTCTCGAACCGGCGTTTGCCGATCGATGTCGACAGCGGCGACGAGGACGTGGTGCCCCTCCGACAATGGCGTCCACCCGGCCGCTGTCAGTCGTTCGGACAAGTCGCCGTGCGATGTGAGCACACCGCCCACCACGTCGGTGATCACCGATTGGGCGAGTGACTGTCTTGGGCCGAGATCGCCGTGACGGCCGAGTTCCAGAGCCACTGCGACGGCGGCGCAGTTTGCGACGGCGGTTCGGCGTGTAGTTGCGGGCCCGCACAGGACAAGTCGACCGAGTGAGTTCGTCGGACCGCGTACGTCGTGGATCGTGCGTTCGGTCTCGGATCGCTCTGCGCCGGTTGTGCTGCGCTCGACGGTTCTGCCATCCGCGTCGAGGAGATCGACGCCGCACCCCGCGAGTCGTGACACCTTGTCGAGCAGCGCGGTCATACCCTGGCCTGCCACCACGAGACTCAGAAGTTCTTGCCAGACAGGCTCGCCCGCCTGTGCCGAACCGAGAGTGCGGCGGAGCATGAGGTCGTGAAAGTCTTCGACCATCCGCTCGAAGGGCACTACTGCGTGCAGGGCCAAGAACGCGAGCCCGCGTCGGCGCGATGCTTCGACGAGTTCGGGAGGGGCCGTGAGGAACGAGCGGCCGACCTCCATCGCGAGCGCGACGCATCCCGCGTCCGCCAACTGGTCGATGTAGGCGGTGAGCTGCTCGGGAGATCGCCCGTGCAGACCGAGGCCCGTGGTCAGGAGGACCTCACCTCCGGACAGCAGCCCACCCATCTCGTACACCTCGGACGAATGGACCCAGCGGACCACCGCGGTGTCGACGTCGCCCGCGAGCACCTCGATTGCGGCGGCCTTGAACGAGGGCATCGCAAGAACTTGTCGCAGAGTCGGGAGCATTTCTATATCGTCCGCCGAGGGGGCACTTCGTCATAGAGCTAGTTCTGCCGAACTGACAGGTTGTCCCTTGTCGGGCTGTTACCACCGTGGTCGGATTGTGACACGAGCCACAATCGACGATTTTGGTCAGACTCCAGGAGCGCACATGAACCACCCGGCACACACCGATGAGTATTTTCTCGGACTTGCGATCGAACAGGCGAAGATCGGTTGGGAGGAGGGCGGCGTGCCGATCGGCGCGGCGCTGATTCACCGCGGCGAGGTCCTCGCAGTCGGACGCAACCGCCGGGTTCAGATGAACAGCGCCATCCGTCATGGAGAGACCGACTGCATCGAGCGCGCCGGACGACTGCCGGCCTCGGTGTATCGCGAGTGTGTCCTCTACACGACTTTGTCACCGTGCTTCATGTGCGCCGGAACGGCGCGCCTGTACGAGATCCCTCGAATCGTGGTCGGCGAAAATCGTTCCTTCGAGGCGTCGGAAGAATGGTTGCGCAGCAGCGGAATTCAGGTCGACGTCGTCGATGACGCGGAGTGTGTGGCACTGATGGACCGCATGTTGGCCGAGCGCCCGAGCCTGTGGCTCGAAGACATCGGCGAAGTTGTATGAGCAGCGCCGTCGAACCTGCCACGGCCGCAAGCGATTCGGAGAGTGCGGGTCACCCCGTCGATCCGGACTATCCCGTTAGTCCGGTTCCGCTTCATGCACGAAAGCCGTTCTTCTCGCTCGCGGTGGTGTTGCTGGGGTTCACCATCTTCACGCCGACGATGTTGGCCGGAGCAGCGCTCGGTACCGCGTTCTCGTTCTGGAAACTGATGGTGGTGATCGCCGCCGGATCCGCCATCTTGGGGGTCTACGTCGCCATGATGGGGTTCGTCGGAGCCAGAACCGGGCTGACAACAGTTGTGATGGCGCGCTACAGTTTCGGCACTCGCGGGTCCAAGCTCGCTTCGATCCTGCTGGGCGGTACCCAGATCGGCTGGTACGGAGTCATCATCGGCACGATCGGCGATCTCACCGCGCAGGCATTGGGCTGGGATTCCTATCTCGCGCGGGCGTCGGTGATGATCGCGGCGAGCATCTTGATGTGCATCACCGCCTGCTACGGCTACCGCGGAATGTATTGGGTCTCGCTCGTCTCGACGCCCTTGATTCTGGCGTTGGCCTGCTGGGTCGTGTTCCGGTCCCTCGAGGAAGTCGGTGGATTCTCCGGCCTGGTCTCGGTTCAACCACAGACGACCATGACGATCGCGCTCGCAATCACCACTGTGGTCGGCACATTTGTATCGGCGGGAACGCAAGCGCCCAACTGGACCAGGTTTGCCCGTTCCGGATCACAAGCGGTGTGGGCCTGCGTTATCGGGTTCCTGCTCGGAAACGGATTGATGATCCTGTTCGGTGCCATCGGAGCCATCACGTTCCACGAGGGTGACTTCGTGCTGATTCTCTACAACCTCGGGCTTGTCGGCTGGGGTCTGGTCTTGCTGTTCGGAAACCTCTGGAAGAGCAACGCAGACACCGCATACGCCTTCGGGGTGGCCGGCGCCGAATTGTTCAGAAAGCCCCGCAAGACCCCGTTCGTCATCGGTGGGTGTGTGATCGGCACGGCGCTCGCCCTGACCGGTGTGCACAACCATCTTGTCGACTATCTGAGCCTGCTCGGAACGTTCATCCCGCCATTGGGCGGCGTGATCATCGCGGACTTCCTGTGCCGGTGGCGGCGCGGCATTCCCGAGGGATACACCCCGCAGCCGGTCCACTGGCGAAACCTCGCCGTCTATGCCGTCGCAGCGTTCCTCGCTTGGCTTTCCGGTGAGTTCGAGGTGGGAATCCCGCCGCTGATCGGAATCGTGGCAGCAATTGCTCTGACGATGTTCCTGCACAGGGTGTTTGGCAACAGCTCGGCAGATCGGGAGGTCTCGACCTCCACCGTCTGAATCGTGCTTCAGGCACCAGCGAGCCCCCGGTGGTTTCGACCCCGCCGGGGGCTCGCGTAATTGATGGAAAGGGCAGACGATTCCGTCTCAACCGTCAGCGTAGAACAGGCAGGTAAGGTGCCTCGATTCCCTGCTCTTCGAACGCAGTCAGCGCCGAGCGTGCAAATGCGCGCTGGACTGCCCACTGGCGCCCAGGCTTGACCTGCGCCGTCACTCGAATGGTAATTGCCTCGGCAGTAACCGAATTGACTCCCAGCATCTCCGGTTTGTCGATCATGTCCGCCCTGATCGGTTCGGACTCCGCCGCCTCGAGGACAGCTCGCGTCGCCACCTCGCACGCTTTGTGCACGTTCGCGTTGTGGGCGATCGGGAGATCGAGAACTGCAGTGGCGTAACCCTGACTCATGTTGCCCACTCGCAGGATTTCGCCATTGCGGCAGTACCACAAGGTGCCGTTGGCATCTCGAATCGTGGTGACACGCAGGCCCACTGTTTCGACGGTGCCGACCGCGTCACCGAGATCGACGACGTCGCCGACACCGTACTGATCCTCGAGCAACATGAAGATGCCGGAGAGGAAGTCACGCACCAGGTTTTGTGCACCGAAACCGATGGCAAGACCGATGACTCCGGCGGATGCGATGAACGGCGCGACGTTGATCCCGAGAATGCCGAGGATCTGCAGCACACACCAGACGAGGATGACGATGGACACCGTCGATTTGAGTACCGAACCGATGGTCCGGGCTCGCTGCGATCGGCGCTCGTTCACCTTGGCGTTCGGAGACTTGCGAGGCTTCGACATTCGATCGATCCCGCGGTGCAGTGCGAAGCGCAGAACGACTGCGAGCGCCACGTAGATCGCGATCTCGACGGGTCGGTGTATCAGCCAGTCTCGGTTGGTGTCGGTCAGTTCCCATGCTTGTATTTCGGAAATCATCCCCATGCATTCTACGGATTCCGGCCGATCCGGGCATCGTCGCAGGGCAGGCGGTCCAAAGCCGTACAGGCAGCTAGGCTTACGCCATGGCTGCGTTCACTGGCATACCCGTTGCTGCACTCGACTTCTACGAAGACCTGGAGGCTGACAACAGCAAGACCTGGTGGGCAGCGCACAAGGAGACGTACGACGAGGTGGTTCGTCGTCCGATGGCGTCGTTGACCGCGGCGTTGGAGGACGAATTCGGCACGGCCAAGCTCTTTCGGCCATATCGTGACGTTCGATTCTCGAAGGACAAGATCCCGTACAAGACGCACCAGGGAGCGTTCGTCGGTCTCGCCGAGAGCTGTGGCTACTACGTGCAGATCGACGCGGCAGGGTTGATGGTGGCCGGTGGTTTCTACGCCAGCAGTTCGGAGACCATCGCGCGTTATCGTGCGGCTGTCGACGACGACGTTCGAGGGCCGGAGCTCGAGAAGATCTTGGCCTCCGTCGAGAAGGCCGGATTCACGATCGGCGGCGACAAGCTCAAGACGGCACCTCGCGGATACACGGTCGACCACCCGCGGATCGAATTGCTGCGTCACAAGTCGCTGACTGCTGGTCGTAGTTACCCAAGCCCGTCGTGGCTGGACAGCGCCAGGACATTGAAGGAAGTTCGCACAGCGTGGCGCGCACTGACGCCCTTGGTCGAATGGTCCGGACAGGTGCTCGGACCGAACTGACTGTCCGACAGAAAAGTGTGACGTAGCCGTAGGAGAGTTCACCTCGAGTTCATCGAAACTCGAGACGCCTGGGGCTAGCGTGATGTGCGTAACCGAAAGTTTCGGCCCCGCTTCGAGTCGCAGCGCCGCAGTTCGAAGCCATTTTCTCTCGATCGACATCGTGAACAACCCGTGTCAGTGGAGACCATCATGGCTATGTTTCTCGCTCTCGTCCTGATCATCTCGGTCCTCGGAATCGTCGGCACCTACCTCGCGTTCAGTGCGGTCTACTTCGTCGAGATGCGCAAACTCGACAAGTAAGGGGTGCGAATTGGCCTGATTCGACTATTTCTGGGCCGATCGCGACGACCCTCCCTGCGTACGCTGTTAGGGCATCCTTATCCGCTCGCAACAGTGGATGATTCATTTCTTCTGGAGGTTCGACACGCATGCCCGCTCAATCCATGCTCTTGCTTCCCGAGGGCTACTCCGACAACCGCCTCGTTTCGGACCTCACACGTCGGCAGTTCGGCTTCGGTGCCGGGATCGCCGGACTGGGCGCGTTCCTGGCGGCCTGCGGTGACAGCGGGAGCAGTTCGGGTGAAACCGAAATGCGTTCTGTGACGACACCTCTCGGTACCTACGACATTCCCGTCAATCCGAAGAGGGTTGTCGCGATCGACTCGCGGCTCGATCTGGAACCTGCTGTAGCTCTGGAACTTCCGCTCGTCGGCTACACGTACGCCCAGGCGACACCGTGGGTACCCATCGATTCGTCGGTACCGTTCCTGTCGGAGATCCCCAACCGCGAGCAGATCTTGGCGCTCGAACCTGACCTGATAGTGTGCCTGAACTACGAGAGCGAGTGGTGGCCGGTCGCCGAGATGTCCACCATCGCACCGGTTCTGACGACCGAGTTCACCGATGATTGGCGTACCAACCTCTCGCGACTGTCGGGCTGGCTCGGTCGAACAGCCACCCTCGATCGATTGACGCTCGACTACGACAATCTGATTTCCGACATCCGTAGTCGTCATGCCGAGAAGATTGCGTCCAAGACAGTCGCCAGTGTCTCGTTCATGCCAGACACGAACACGCTGTACGTCACGAGCATCCGTACGTCCGAGAAGGGCGACAAGCCCAGCGACATGACGCTCGGCGACATCGGTGGCAAAACTGCGACCTCGGAGGGCCTCGATCCCGAGGGCGGCGTCAGCCTCGAAGGACTCGGTGTGCTGGCCGGCGTCGACGGCTTCATGATCACCGAAAACGAGGACAGTGCCGCGTACCAGGCATTGGTGGCGAGCAAGTTGTGGCAGCGACTCCCGGCAGTGCAGGCGGGCAACGTCACCAGTCTGGGTGGCTCCACGTTCTACGGTTCGATCTACACGATTTCGTACGTGGCACAGGGTTGGGATGCGCTCTACAACAAGATCAGCTGAAGCCTCTGCCGACTGGACCGATGAGTTTCGGTAGTGCGGGCGGTCTAATCAGGTAGGCATTGACCAGACCTGAGGAGATCGACGTGAAAACAGAGCAATCCCCAGAGGTAGTGCAATCCCGCGACGGTACGACCATCGCGTACGAACGCTCCGGTGCCGGACCAGCAGTAGTTCTGGTTGCCGGAGCGTTCTGCGATCGAGGATGGTTCGATTCTCTCGCTGGGGAGTTGGCGTCGGACTTCACGGTGTATTCGTACGACAGGCGCGGGCGCGGGGACAGCGGTGACAGCCACGCGTTCTCGATCGGCGACGAGGTGGAGGATTTGCGAGCAGTTGTCGCGGCCACCGGTGAAACACCGCTGATCTACGGATTGTCGTCGGGTGCGGCGCTGGCATTGGAAGCCGCTGCGCAGGCCGTTCCGATGCGTAAGCTCGCCGTCTACGAGGCGCCGTACATGGACGACGACCAGCAAGACGAAACCGTCCAAAGTGATCTGGAGCGGTTGATTGCGGCCGGCGACAGAGAAGGTGCTGTGACCCGTTTTCTGGACCTGACCGGCGCGTCTCCGGAGATGGTCGACGAGATCAAGCGCAGTACCGATTGGCCCGAAATGTGCGCCATCGCGCACACCTTGCCCTATGACGTCGCGGTGTGTGATCACGGCTGCGAGTCGCTCGACTGGCTGGCCTCGATTACCGTCCCCACGTTGGTCATGTACGGCGGTGACAGTGGTCGATGGGCACCTGCCTCAGCGATGCGTATCGCTGCAAAAGTCTCGGGGACAAAGACTTTGGAGATCCCCGGTCAGGGTCATGGCGTCGCCGACGACGCTATTGTCCCGGCTCTGCGTGAATTCTTTTCCGGCTGATCACTGGGCGGCGAAGACGATCGTCAACCTAGGGTTGACGTTTTCGATTGCGTCAACCTAGGGTTGACGCATGAGTAAGCCAGTGGAAATGACCAACAAGGTTCGACTCGACGACCTCATCGACGCGATCAAGAAGGTGCACACCGACGCGCTCGACCAGCTTTCCGACGCCGTGATCGCCGCTGACCATCTCGGTGAAGTTGCAGATCATCTGATCGGCCACTTCGTCGACCAGGCGCGCAGGTCGGGAGCGTCGTGGACGGAGATCGGCGCGAGCATGGGTGTCTCGAAGCAGGCTGCGCAGAAGCGTTTTGTTCCCAAGGCGTCGAGTGATCAGAAGCCGATGGATCCGAACGAAGGATTCAACCGATTCACTCCCCGGGCGAAGAACGTCGTCATGGCCTCGCAGAACGAAGCCCGCGCCGCAGGTAACGCAGAGATCCAGCCCGAGCACCTGCTCCTGGGGCTTGTCGAGGAGCCCGCCGGGTTGGCTGCGAAGGCGATAGTGGCGCAGGGGGTGGAGCTCGGATCCGTCCGAGCTGCAGTAGCCGGTGTACTACCGGCGCCGACTTCCGAACTACCAGAACTCATTCCGTACGACGCTCGTGCGCGCAAGGTCCTGGAACTGACGTTCCGTGAGGCTCTTCGCCTGGGCCACAACTACATCGGAACCGAGCACATCCTGCTCGCGCTGCTCGAACTCGAAGACGGATCAGGTGTTCTGGCTGATCTCGGAATCTCGAAGTCGGTTGCGGAGTCGAACATCGTGGGAGCTTTGGCCGTCATTCAGGGTCAGTGATTCAGGGGTGAATTTGATGCAGAAGAGGGCCGCACCCTTGCGGGTGCGGCCCTCTTCATGTGTCACTGATTAGACAGCGCGCACATTGGTGGCCTGAGGACCCTTCTGGCCCTGGCCAACCTCGAACTCCACACGCTGGTTCTCGTCGAGCGACTTGTAGCCGTTGCCCGAGATCTCAGAGTAATGAACGAACACGTCCGGTGTTCCGTCGTCGGGAGCGATGAAACCAAAGCCCTTTTCGCCGTTGAACCACTTCACGATGCCCTGTGCCATACAAACTCCCTACAAACTCGATCCGGGCCCTCACATCGAAGTCCCGATCTCGATGTGTCTATCCTCCCATGCCGCGCAAGTCGAACGGTGGGCGACATGCATAAGCGCGTTGTCAGGGGCCGACGAGGGGGGAGGGATAGCGATCTTCAACACTTGTCTGATCAATCCGTCGAAGGCCCGGACTAGCGGTTCGCATGCCGGCCTGCGGGCTGGACCAGCGAGAAAGCTGCCCAGCTGTGTTCTCGCGCTCCGATCGCTCGAACTCGACAGCGTAGGGACCCCATGGGAGCTGAGGGTGGGCTAACCTCTCATCTGCTGTGCCCTCGGCGCGCGCAGCAGACGCCGATAAGGAGAGTGCACACGTGTACGGAACGATTCGCGAATCACCGACGTCCGCTGAACTTGTGGACCAGCTCAGTCGCCGTGGGTTCTTCGGTGTAGGCGCGGCGGCAGCGGCCGCCATCCTTGCGGGTTGTTCGACGACTTCAGATGCCGCTGATGCCGGCGAACAACGCAAGGTGATCAATGCGCTCGGAACCACCACGATCTCGGGAAAGCCGGAAAGGATCGTTGTCGCCAGCGACTTCACGGATCTCGAATTCCTCCTGTCCCTCGGCGTGCACCCCGTCGCCTACGGCAATACGGGAGCGTGGGACCGCGGCGCTCTGCCGTGGCAGAGTACCGCTGGGATAGCTGATCTCGAAAGCTTCGGCACCACAGGCGAAATCAATCCGGAAATCATCGCGGGTTACTCGCCGGACCTCATCATCGGTATGAAGACTTATCTCGAACCTGCGGCTGAGAAGCTCAGGCAGATCGCGCCGGTCGTGGCGTTGGACTGGACCACGTCGTGGCGTGACGGCGTCGCCACGGTCGGCCAGGCGGCTTTTGTCGACGAGGCCGCTACTGCGGCGATCGCCCGGACCGATGCCCTGATCTCCGACACGGCAGCTTCACTCAACGGTCTGGGCGGCAAGGCCATCATGATCGGCTCAATGTACGGCGATCAGTTGTATGTGCAAGGGGATGCCAGTGCGCCCGGGGTTCTGCTGCGCGAACTCGGACTCAACTATCGCGGATACAACGCCGAGCAGATGGCTGCTCTGTCGATGGAGCAGGCCGAAGTACTCGCGCCCGCAGACATTCTGCTCAGCCTCGCATCTGATCCGGAGGCGACGGCGAGGTTGGAAGACTTCGCAGTTTTCCAGAACCTCCCCGCTGTGAAGGCTCGAGCTTACGCGCCGGTCGAACTACTGCTCTCGAATGCCTTCGTCGACAATTTCGGTCCACTGAGCGCGCCGTACGCCTTGCCGCAGCTCGCAGAGGCCTTGACCGGGCTTGCGGCGGGCCAGGGGAAACAGCTTCCCTGACCTCGCTTCCGAGCCTATGGACGCCGTGTCGGCCTAGCATCGAGACATGGTGGACATAGATCTGACGGGCCGCGCCGCAGTAGTCGGCGGATCACAACCGCTACGAGCCATACTTGAAACACCCACTACCCCCGCCCCGTGGCCGGGGGTAGTGATGATTCACGAGGCCTTCGGGCTCGAAGAGGTAATGCAGCGTCAAGCCAAGCGGCTGGCCGCTGCGGGGTTCTTGACGCTCGCCGTCGACCTCTACAGCGCGGGCGGGGCGAAGCGGTGCCTCGTGCCCACCATGACGTCGATGCTTCGAGGCCACGGCAAGGCGTTCACCGACATCGAAGTCGCTCGCAGTTGGTTGGTGGAATCTCCGGACTGCACGGGAAAGATCGGTGTCATCGGATTTTGTATGGGCGGCGGCTTCGCGATGGTCAGCGCCGGAGATTTCGATGCTGCATCGGTCAACTACGGTCAGCTTCCACGCAAACTCGATGAGGCCGTGGTGGATGCGTGCCCGATCGTCGGGAGTTTCGGAGGCAAGGACTTTTCGCTCCGGGGCGCAGCAGCGAAACTGGAGACGGCGCTCAACAATGCCGGTATCGAGAACGACGTCAAGGAGTACCCCACCGCCGGCCACGCGTTCCTCAACGACGCGGAGGCCGGACCCAAGGTGCTTCGTCCGTTGGAGCGCATCGTCGGAATCGGTCCCGATCCTGTTGCAGCGCAGGATGCCTGGAAGCGAATCGACTCGTTCTTCGAGCGCCACCTGGCATGATCAGCGACTGGTTCTCTCACCGCCGTTGACTGCCAGTACCTGGCCGGTGATCTGCCGGGCGCCAGGTGAGGCCAAGAAGTGGACGGCCGACGCGATGTCGTCCGGTGTTCCGGCGCGCTTGGTGCTGGTGGACTCGATCAGCATCGCGCGACGCTCGTCCGTCAGAAAGTCTCGGAAGAACTCGGTGTCAGCGATGTAGCCGGGGGAGACGACGTTCGCCGTGATGCCTTCGGGGCCCAGTTCGGCGGCCAGATCGATATTCCACGTCGCAACTGCGGCTTTGGCAGCGCCGTACGCTCCCGCGCCCTTGTCGGCGGCGATCGATCCGATGGTGATGACGGCACCGCCACTGGGGATTCGATCTCGAACTGCTGCTGTGGTCAACACCGCGGAGATGAGGTTGGAGTCCAGATTGGCACGCCACCCGGCGGCCAGGGATTCCAGATCTGACGGTGCTTCGCGGTCGAAGTCCGTGTTGCCACCGGCGCAGTGCACGACGGCGTCGATGGTTCCCGGAAGCGAATCCTGCAGCCGTTTCAGGTCTTTCGGGTCGGAGTTGTCACACGTCAAGGCGTGAACATCGGAACCCAACTCCTCCGCGGTCTTTTCGAGTGGTTCCGTGCGTCGGCCGGTGACAAAAACTGTGTCTCCGTCTCGGGCGAACGCTGCTGCAACTGCGCGCCCGATCCCTGTTCCGCCGCCGCTTACCAGAACTGTGCGTGTCATGCCTACCTCCGTGAGCTACGTTTAGACCTATACGAAGAACGTATCATTTAGAGCTAAATGAGGTGTGCAGTGGTGGGCGACTACAACCCGGACGACGCGGTGGACGCGGTTGCCTTGGCGTGGCTTCGCGAAAGGCCGGGCACGCCCGTAGAGGGTATCGGCATCGTGACCAGGCTGTGGATGTGCGCCAAGCTGCTCGGTGAGGACCGCCGACGGGTACTCGCCTCGGCCGGTGCGGACACCGCGACTCTGGACCTACTCAGTGTCCTGCGCCGGTCCGGCGAGCCGTATCAGTTGACGACTCGCCAGATCACCGAGCAGACCGGAGTCACGGCCGGTGCGATCTCGCAGCGACTCGCGCGCGCGGAGAACGCGGGTCTGGTGAAGAGGTCTCCCGCCGCGGAAGGGTCACGAATCGTGCTCGTGACCCTCACTGCCGCCGGTCACGAGCTGGTGGAGCAATTGGTGGACCGAGTCCTCGGCCGTGAAGCCGAACTCACGTCGATTCTCACCGAGCAGCAGCAGGCCGAACTGACCGAACTGTTGCGTGTCTTTCTCGACGGTCTACGCGGCGAACTCGGTGACCCCGGCGTCGCGCACGTCGGAGCTTGATCAGGACAGGCGCTCGAAGACCGCAGCCAAGCCCTGCCCGCCACCGATGCACATCGTCTCGAGGCCGTAACGCGCTTCGCGACGGTCCATCTCGCGCAACAGGGTAGCCAGGATTCGTGCACCCGTGGCACCGACCGGATGGCCGAGGGAGATGCCGGAGCCGTTGGGGTTGATGCGTGGGTCGTCGGCCTCGAGCTTCCAACTCTGCAGGACTGCAAGGGCTTGTGCCGCAAAGGCTTCGTTGAGTTCGATGACATCCATGTCCGCCAAGGTCAATCCGAGGCGGCCGAGTGCCTTCTCCGACGCCGGGACGGGACCGATGCCCATGGTGCGCGGGGGAACGCCCGCGACACTCCAACTTGCCAGGCGTGCGAGGGGGCGCAGTCCGAGGGCACGAGCTTTGTCGGCAGTAGTGACGATCGCCAGCGCTGCGCCGTCGTTCTGACCGCTGGCATTACCTGCCGTCACGGTGGAGTCGGGGTCGATCTTTGCGCGCATGGGACGAAGGCGTGCAAGCGATTCCATCGAGGTGTCGGCCCGCGGATGCTCGTCGGTGTCGACGATCAGGGCCTCACCCTTGCGCTGCGGAACGGATACCGGAACGATTTCCTCGGCGAAGACGCCGTTCTTCTGGGCGGCGACTGCACGCTGATGTGACTGCACCGCGAGTGCGTCCTGATCCTCTCGGCTGATGGAGAACTCGGCGCGCAGGTTCTCCGCCGTTTCGATCATTCCGCCGGGAACCGGGAAGTCGAGTCCACCGGCTGTGACGCGGGCACGAGCGAGACGATCGCTGAGCGCAACACCTTCACCCTTGACGCCCCAACGCATTCCGGTTGCGTAGAACTCGGCCTGGCTCATCGACTCGGCACCACCCGCGAGGACCAGGTCACTGCCACCGGACTGAACCTGCATGACGGCCTGGATGATTGCCTGCAATCCCGACCCGCACCGGCGATCCACCTGCATGCCGGGAACGTCGACACCCAGACCCGCGTTCAGCGCCGCGATGCGTCCGATCGCCGGAGCCTCACCGTTCGGCGAAGCCTGGCCGAGAATGACGTCATCGATCTCCGCGCCGGAAATGCCGGTACGCATGACGAGTTCGGTGATCAGCGTCGAGGCGAGATCCTCCGGTGCGACGTCACGGAATACGCCGCCGAAGCGGCCGACAGGGGTACGGAGGGGCTCACAGATGACAACGTCAGGCATTGGTTCTTCCTTGGGTATGCCCGGTCAGCGAGTAGCTGCCGAGTGATTGTTGGACGACTGAGTACGTCCGAGATCGACGGAGATGGCGTCCGCGGTGGCGACTGCGGCCGGAACCAGTTCACCGCGAACAGCTTCGGCGCTGTAGCGGGCGGCTTGGGTGGAGATGTTGACGGCCGCGACCACGTCACCGGTTGCGTCCCGGATCGGTGCGGCGAGCGAGCGCAGACCCTCTTCGAGTTCCTGGTCGACTATCGCGAACCCGTCGGCGCGAATCTTCTCGAGTTCGGCGCGCAGTCCGTCGGCGGTGGAGATGGTCTTGCCGGTCAGGCGGGCAAAGGACACCCGGGCGAGGTAGGCGTCCAGTGCGTCGTCCGGCAAGCCGGCGAGCAGAACCCTACCCATGGAAGTGGCGTACGCGGGAAAGCGCGTGCCGATGGTGATGGACACCGTCATGATGCGGCTGACCGGAACACGAGCCACGTACACGACGTCGTCACCGTCGAGGATCGACACGGACGTCGATTCACGGACCTTGGCGGACAAGGCTTCCAGATGCGGCCCGGCGATCTCGGGAAGGGACAGACTGGAGAGGTAGCTGTAGCCGAGTTCGAGGACACGCGGCGTCAACCAGAACACCGAACCGTCAGTACGTACGTATTCGAGTTCGACGAGTGTGAGCAGGAAGCGGCGAGCGGTCGCACGCGTGAGATCGGTGTGCCTGGCAACCTCGCTGAGGGTGCGACGCGGGTGCTCACCGTCGAAGGCCTTGATGACGGAAAGCCCACGGGCCAGCGACTGCACGTAGTCCGGGGACGGTCCGGGCGACTGCTCGCTGCTGTTCTCGCTCATGTTGTCTCGTTCTCCTCAGGTTCGGCCGAGAGGTCCGCGAGTGCTTGCTTTCCCAGCGCAAAAGCCAAGTTGCTGTTCGGCACACCCGCATAGACCGCGGTATGGAGAAATACTTCCACGAGTTCGTCGGGATCGATCCCGGCACGCAGTGCAGCGCGAATATGCATGTCGAGTTCGTGTTCGTTGCCGACGGCGGTGAGGATCGCGAGAGTGAGGAGCCGGCGAGTGTGGTGATCGAGGCCGGGGCGTGACCAGATGTCGCCCCACGCCGTGCGAGTGAT
Source organism: Rhodococcus sp. IEGM 1318 (assembly GCF_033142465.1). Taxonomy (NCBI): domain Bacteria; kingdom Bacillati; phylum Actinomycetota; class Actinomycetes; order Mycobacteriales; family Nocardiaceae; genus Rhodococcus; species Rhodococcus sp. IEGM 1318. The sequence continues at coordinate 463,212 of NZ_JAWLSC010000002.1, read as the reverse complement.
GAAATCCTGGAACGGGGCCGTGAACTCGGTGGCACCGGTGATGGAACGGTCGACGTGGGCGTCACCGAGCACCTGACGTCGTACGGTCATGCCTGCCGACACCGCGGCGCTACGTTGGGCGAGCGCAGATGTGTGCGAGGCAATATGCGTTGCAAGTAGTTTGGTGACGCGCCCGGCCTGTTCGACGTTGGCCAGGTGCGCGCCGGGATCAACGACGTGCAGTACCGCATCGGCGATACCGTCGGAGATCGCGCTCAACGTCGTCGGAGGTGTCGACGGATCCTGCTCGCCCGCGACGAGGAGCGTCGGAGCGACGATGCGGGTCAGGTCGGCGCGGCCGTCCCACGCCGAAAGCGCCTCGCAGCAGGCGGCATAACCCTCGTCGGGTGTGGCTTCGACCATCGCGACGTGGCGGGCGACAAGTTCCGGATCGTTGTCGGCCAGTCCCGGCGTGAACCAGCGTCCGACGACGGCGGTCGCGATGGACGCGACACCGTCCGCACGGACAGCCTTGGCGCGATCGATCCACGGCTGAGCCGGGGCGAACTGCGAGGACGTGCACATCAAGGTCAACGTCTCGACGCGAGTGGGGTGATGCGCGGCGATCCACTGGCTGACAGCGCCGCCGAGGGAGAGCCCGACCAGATGGACGGACTCTAGTTCGAGCGAATCGAGGAGAGAGATGACATCGCCGGCGAGATCGGCAATGGAGTAGGGGCCCGCAGGCACCGGTGACTTGCCGTGGCCGCGATGGTCGACGGCGATGACGCGGTAGCGATTCGACAGCGCGTGAATCTGCGGCTGCCACATGGACAGATCGGATCCGAGTGAACCCAGGAGAACCACTGCGGGAGCATCTGGATTGCCGGTTTGTTGAAAGTTGAGCGCGACGCTCATCGAGATCCTCCTGTGGGGCGTTCGGCGAGGGCGCGGTCGACCAGATCGGTGGCGTGGCCCAGATAGTGTGCGGGGTCGAGTAGTTCGGCGATCTCCGCTTCGCTCAGGTGCTCGGCGATGGCGGGATCACGATCCAACCTGGTTCCGGAAGTGGCTGCCGCGGTGACGATGTCGCGCGCTCGATCAGTGTGTGCGGACAGGGCCTTGGTGACACGCTCGGCGAGAATCAGGCCACCGGTGATGTCGAGATTACGAGCCATCGACTCGGTGTGTACTTGCAGGCCGGTGAGGCTCACGGAAAGCTGGTGCGCTGCTCCGCCTGCCAGACGCAGGAGATCGGTGACGGTTTCCCACTCGGCGTGCCAGGGACCTGCGGCGCGAGCGAATTCGTGATCCATGTTCGACAGGGCTGTGGCCACCAGTGCGGGAGCACGTCGCGCTGCCGCGCGGGCGGTGATCGCGGCAACCGGATTCTGCTTGTGTGGCATGGCTGATGAGCCGCCCGGAGCGCTCTCGGCAACCTCGGACAGCTCGGTGGACGCCATGACGGTGATGTCGGTGGCGGGCTTGGAAACGGCGCCGGCGACGATACCGAGTGTGGTCGCGAGTTCTGCGATGGTCACGCGGTCGGTGTGCCAGGGAGTGACCTGCCTGGCCAGACCGAGTTCGTCGGCCAGCGCGTCCGCGATCCTGAGCCCGTCGGGATACAACGCAGCGAGTGTTCCTGCGGCTCCGCCGAATTGAACCGGCAACGTGGACAGCACGATTTCGAGACGAATCGCTGCGGCGTCGAGTGCGGTGAACCAACTCGATGCCAGTAGCCCGAAGGTGGTCGGAAGTGCTTGTTGTCCCAGGGTTCTCGCGACCATCGGAGTAGAGCGATGGATGCGGGCGAGGTGGGCGGCGGAATCGGCGGCGCGGGTCAGGTCGGCCAGAACCACCGCGCCCGCGCGTCGCGTCAACAGCATCAGCGCACAATCCATGATGTCCTGACTGGTGGCGCCCGGGTGCACCACGGAGGCAGGCACACCTCCCTGTCCCACCCTTTCGCGCAGCATCTTCACCAGCGGAATGACGGGATTTCCGCCGGCGGCCGACGCGCGGCCGAGCGCCACGATGTCCAGGCTGCCCGGTTGTGAGAGTTCAGCTGCGGCGGTCGCCACCGCGGCGCAATGTTCCCCGTCGGCCAACCCGACGGTGGCCATCGCACAACTCAGTGCGGCTTCCACGTCGAGCAGCGCGGTGACCCACGCCTGGTCGGACAGGTGCTCCGATACTCGGGTGGCCCCGAACACCGGGTCGAACAGTGCGCCGCGAGTGGGCATGTGTACTCCTCTTACAGCTCGAAGAAGGGCGTCTCGGCGCCGTTCGCGTCCTCGTCCTGAACATAGACCGTCCAGGAGTACCCACCGTCGACCTTGGTTGCAACCAACTTCGCGCGTTCGGTTTCGCTCAGTGAGGACAGCACCGGATCTGTTGCGTGTGCGTCGGTGTCCTCGGGGAAGTACAAGCGGGTGACCAGGCGGTCGAGCATGCCGCGAGCGAAGACCGACACGTTGACGTGTGGGGCCTCGTCCGCATCCGTTTCAGTGGGCTGCGCTCCGGGCTTGACGGTGTAGACCAGTGCGGTGCCGGTGGAATCTGCTGCGCTGCGGGCGAATCCGCGAAAACCCGCCGGAGTGAGGTCCACTGCGCCGCGGGGATCGTCCGGATGGTTGAAGCGCCCGAGCGTATCGGCCTGCCATGTTTCGATCATCGCGTCGGCGACGGGTGTACGGGCGCCGTCGATCACCGTGATGGCCAGCGTGATTCGTCCGGGGGTATCGCTCGGGGCAGCGTCAGGGCCGTCCGTCCAGGGGAGGCCGATGTGCCAGTACGGTCCGACGGTCTGAGAGGGCGTGACACCGAAGGGGGCGGTGGTGAAGTCGCCGGGGACGACGGGGTAACGCGGGGCGAGCGAAGCGACGGGGGATGTGGCCGGGGCGAGCGAAGCGACGGGGGATGTGGCCGGGGTGAGCTTTTCAGTCATCGTGGTCTTCCTCGTTCTCGAATACGGAGGCATTACGGCCGCGCAGGACGATGTCGAAGCGGAACCCGAGAGCCCAGTTGGGGACTGTGGCGTCGTAGTCGAAGACGCTGACCATGCGATGGCGGGCCTCTTCGGGCACTGAGTTGTAGATCGGGTCCTGGAAGAACATCGGATCGTCGGGGAAGTACATCTGCGTCACGAGGCGCTGCGTGAAGGCCGTGCCGAACAGCGAGAAATGGATGTGTGCCGGTCGCCATGCGTTGTCGTGGTTCATCCACGGGTAGGCGCCCGGCTTGATCGTGGTGAAGCTGTAGTGGCCGTTCGCGTCGGTGACGCAGCGACCGAGCCCGTTGAAGAACGGGTCCAACGGGGCGGGCCAGTTGTCGCCGGTGTGGCGGTAGCGTCCGCCTGCGTTGGCCTGCCAGACCTCGAGCAGTGTGTGGGGGACCGGTTTTCCGTCGCCGTCGAGTACGCGGCCGTGGACAACTATGCGCTGTCCCTGTGCTTCGCCGCCGTTGGCAACGGTCAGGTCGTTTTCGCCGGCGCCGACGCGATCTTCGCCGAATACCGGCCCGGTGAGCTCCGTGAGCCGCTGGGGGAGCAGCTTCAGCGGTTGCTTCGGGTGGCGAAGGGAAGTCGTCTTGTAGTCCGCGAAATCGGCCGGGGCGTTGACGCCAGTCGGCCGCTGGTACCTCGGCGGTAGATGCAGCATAGGGAACCTCGTCGTTCGGTTACGTGAAGTTGTTCGCAATGTGTACATGTGTTGCGCTCTGCGAACAGGATAGGTCGTAGATGTGACCCAGGCAATGCCGGGGGTGGAAAATGTTCGTGATGCGGACGGGGGTTCACAATACGTACGCGTCGCGCTACTGTGATCGACATGATGGACAAAGTCATTCCCACTGCTGCCGAGGCCGTCGCCGACGTGCCGGACGGCGTCACGATCGCTGTCGGAGGTTTCGGGCTCGTCGGAGTGCCGGAGATCCTCATCGATGCGCTCCTCGAGCAGGGCGCGACATCACTGGAAACGGTGAGCAATAACTGCGGAACCGACGGGTTCGGGCTCGGAGTACTCCTGGAGAAGGGGCGGATCCGCCGTACTGTCAGCTCGTACGTCGGCTCCAACAAGGAGTTCGCGCGTCAGTACCTTTCCGGTGAGCTGGAAGTAGAACTCACGCCCCAGGGCACGCTCGCCGAGCGCATGCGCGCCGGGGGAGCGGGCATCCCCGCGTTCTTCACCCCGGCCGGCGTCGGCACCCAGGTCGCCGACGGCGGTCTGCCATTGCGCTACGACGGCAACGGCGGTATCGCAGTTGCCAGTCCGCCCAAGGAAACTCGTGACTTCGACGGCGTCACCTACGTGATGGAGCGCGGCATCGTTGCCGACTACGCACTGGTCCATGCCTGGAAGGGCGACCGGCACGGCAACCTCGTCTATCGCGCGAGTACCCAGAACTTCAATCCGGCTGCAGCAACGTCGGGACGCATCACCATTGCGCAGGTCGAGCACCTCGTCGAGCCGGGTGAGCTCGACCCCGCCGAGATCCACACGCCTGGCATTCACGTTCAGCGCGTTGTCCACGTCGGCCCCGTGACGGTCGGCATCGAGAATCGGACGGTACGAGCATGACTTCTGTACTACCCACCAAACTCACCCGCGAAGAGATGGCGGCCCGCGTCGCGCGCGAACTCGAGGACGGGCAGTACGTGAACCTCGGCATCGGTATGCCGACGCTGGTTCCGAACTACCTCCCGACCGACATCACCGTTGTATTGCACTCGGAGAACGGCGTTCTGGGCGTGGGGCCGTACCCCACCGAGGACGAACTCGATCCCGAGCTGATCAATGCGGGCAAGGAGACCATCACCGTTCTCCCCGGTGCGTCGTTCTTCGACTCCTCCGCGTCGTTCGGCATGATCCGCGGCGGCCAGGTCGACGTTGCCGTGCTCGGTGCCATGCAGGTCAGTGCCACCGGAGACCTCGCGAACTGGATGATCCCCGGCCACATGGTCAAAGGCATGGGCGGCGCGATGGATCTGGTCCACGGCGCAAAGCGCGTCATCGTGATGATGGAGCACGTCTCGAAGAAGGGTGAGCACAAGATCGTCGAGGAGTGCTCGCTTCCGCTGACCGGTAAGGGCTGCGTCCAGCGAATCATCACCGACATGGCCGTGATCGACGTGACTGACGACGGTCTCCGCCTGGTGGAGACGGCGCCGGGTATCAGCGTCGAGGACGTGGTTGCTGCCACCGGAGCGAAACTGATTCTTTGACAGTCTGTTTCATCTGATGGCTCAGCCGCCGGGTCGTGACTTCCATCCGACCTGGCGGCTGTTTTACGCCCCGACGTCGTTCAGCTCGCTCTCGACCGGAATCCAGAGCTCGAACCGTGCGACGGTGAAATCGTCGTTGTATTCGGTACGCATGATCTCGGGACCAGGTACGGAGCGAAAAGGGTTGGCCGGGAACCATTCCGTGTAGATATCTCGCCACAAATACTGCACAGATTCGATTGCCGACCCGTCGGCGGTGAACACGGCCCACGAGTGTGCGTCGACCGTCAGTACATCGAAACCAGTGGGTGAAGGTTTGCCGGTGACCACTCCCAGGTAGTAATCCAGCTCTGTGCCTTCGGTTCTGGGATGCGCCACATTGTCGACGACACTGACGATTCCCGCCGGTTCCTGATCGGACAGCTCGCGCAACCCTCGCAACGCAACCTTGTCCACGGAGCGGGTGAAATCTTCGATCGCAGAATTGGGACCTTCGTGAACCAGTGGAACCCGGGTCTTGAACCCGACTACCGTCAGGGCAGGTTTGTCCACAAGCATGTAGTCCATCGGTGTGGCTCCTTCTAGTGTCACGTGAATGACAAGTTTCTGTTGTGATTTGAGAACGGCGGGAGCGCGTTTGACGGCGCCAGGGCTCACGCCGTGAAATGCGGTGAACGCTCGTGTGAAGGCTTCCGCGGACGAGTAGCCGTACTTCACGGCGGTCTCCAACACTCCTGATCTGCTGACGGACAACTCGGCACCGGCCAGGGTGAGTCGACGTCGACGGATGTATTCGGATACGGGAATGCCGGCCAGGGCCGAGAACATCCTCCGAAAATGATATTCCGAGGTGGTTGCCAGCCTTGCCATCTCGGCTGTGTCGATCTCGCAGCTCAGATTGCTTTCGATGTAGTCGAGCGCGCGGTTCAGTCCGTCGATCATCGTGTCTTCCTGTTCACGGGTTTCACGCTACGCAGATCACTTGGGCCGTACCCGACTATCCGTGCCCGAAAAAGTAGGGCAGGAAATGCATCTGGACAACTCAGTTAATCATCATTATCTTGAATCGAACATCGATCGTTGACCAGGAGGCACAGTGAGCACCCGTTTTCCGCAGGCTGAATTGACCGAGGTGCCCGAGGACATCGCCGCCAAGATTCTCGAGATCCAGGAGAAGTCGGGGTTCGTGCCCAACGTCTTCCTGATGTTCGCTCGGCGCCCAGCCGAGTTCCGGGCATTCTTCGCGTACCACGACGCGATCATGCTCAAGGAAGATTCCGCGCTCACCAAGGGTGATCGAGAAATGATCGTCACTACGATCTCTGCGGCCAACAAATGTACGTACTGCGTTGTCGCGCACGGCGCGATTTTGCGTATCTACGAGAAGAAGCCGCTGGTTGCCGACCAGGTTGCGGTCAACTATCGCACCGCAGAGATCTCCGATCGACAGCGCGCGATGCTCGACTTCGCCACCAAGGTGAACTCTGCCTCACACGAAATCGCCGACGCAGACTTCGATGCTCTCCGTGAGCACGGCTTCGGTGACGAGGACGCGTGGGACATCGCCGCGATCACTGCATTCTTCGGGCTGAGCAATCGCATGGCGAGCTTCTCCGGCATGCTGCCCAACCCGGAGTTCTACCTGATGGGGCGCGTTCCGCGGTCCTGATTCCTGCGTCTCGAACATAAGCTTTCAATTTTTCGGACCGACCGGTCGTAACGTCTGGAACTCAGCCGACGAAGTAAAGGCTGTCCACGCCGGAATTGCCGTCTTCGTAAAGAAGGCCGAAAGGTTGAGCGCTATGTCGGAGAAGTCCATCGCCCATTCTCGGAGGGTCCGCTCTGCGGCCGCCGGTGCCGTTCTAGCTCTCGGATTGGCGGTGGGCGGCACAGGAATTGCATCGGCAGAGCCCGAAACCGTGTGTACCCCGAGTGCCGATCCGCTGGTGACCTGCGCCGAGGAAGAGGCAGCTGCCACCACCGACGCCGACGCGGCGACGAGCACCGAGACCACACCAGAGAAGGTTGAAGCTGGCGTCGCGGGCGCGGGCAGTGTCGAAACCGCAGGTACGGACGCCGCAGCACTGGCGGAAGCCGAAGCAAAAGCCAAAGCAGCAGCCGACGCGGCAGCGAAGGCCGCCGAAGCAGCCGCGACGGCAGGGGTCGACTCGTCCGCAGCGACAGACACTTCGGTGAAGGCGACCGAGGCAATGACTCAGGCGAGCGTCGAGGCAACCAAGGCGGCGGTCGAATCGACGCAGGCCAAGGCGGAGGCAGGGGCCGCGGAACAGTCCGCCAAGGAAGCCGAAGAGGCAGCCAAGGTTGCGGAGTCCGCGGCGGCCGATGCGAAAGAGGTAGCAAAAACAGCTCAGGCAGAAGCAGACGCCGCCGCAGCCAAGGCTGCTGAACTCGAGGAAGCTGCGAAGGCCGCCGGTTCTGGGCCCAAGACCGAAGAGGCAGCAAAGGCGCGCGCCGAGGCTGATGCTCTGCAGGCCAAAGCCGATGAGGCGAAGGCTGCCGCGGATGCGAACGCCAAACTGGTCGATGACAAGAACAAGGAAGCAGAGGAAGCTCTCAAGAACTGGGATTTCGCGAAGGCGTTCGCTGCGAAGGCCGAAGCGCTGGCAGCAGCGTGGAATGCCAAGCAGCTTGCAGTCACTGTGAGGGAGACTCAGAAGGTGGCCACCGCCGCCGAAACCACGGCCAAGGCAGCCGAGTCCGCGGCCGCAACCGAGGTCGAAGCTGCCACTGCCGCCCGTAAGGCCGCAGATGAAGCGGCAGCTACTGCGGCTTCCGCACGAAAGGACGCCGACGCTGCGCAGAAGGCCGCGGAGACGGCCCAGGCCGAAGCTGATGCTGCGGGCGAGGCTGCCACCGACAAGCGAGCAATCGCCGACGAAAAGGCTGCCGAGGCTGCCAAGAAGGCCGAAGCTGCCGAAGCGGCGAGCAAGAAGGCACAGGATCTTTACCTGGCGGCCGAAGACGCGAAGGCCGCAGCCGACGCAGCAGCAGCAAAGGCCAAGGAAGCTCAGGCTGCCGCGGCTGCCGCAAAGGCCGAAGCGGATGCAGCGCAGAAGATCGTCGACGAGCTCAAGGCAAAGGGCGAGAAGGAGATCGACAATGGAACAGGCGTCGGCGGTGAAGTGATCATCGGTGAGCACACTGACGACGGTTCCGGAGTCACGAAGGTAGACGAGACCACCGCTGTAGTGAACAAGACCGGCGTCAAGCTGGTCGGCTACTACAACAACAAGGGCGCCTTCGACGTCGTCGACTACTACGTCACCGACGCCGACGGCGATCCGGCACTTGCCGGAAGCCTGCCCCCGGTCGATCTTGCTCTCGGTGACACTGCAAGCAGCACCAGCGGTAGCAGCAGTTCCAATCTGCCTGCTGTGCTGATCGGCGTCGGAGTCGTGGGCGCCGCAGCCGCAGCAGCTACGACGGTGGTTGTTCGTCGCAAGCGTCATGACGGCCCGGGCAACACGTCTGCGTAGCCTCGGTCTCTCGGCGGTAGCGATCCTCGCCCTCCTCGTATCCGGATGTTCGGGCGAGAACGCGGGATCACTACCTGACCGCTCGCCGGTGCAGGCGCACATCGCGGCTGCACCGGCTTCGGTGACCGTCGATCCGGCAGAACCCGAGCGGATCGAGTTGAGGTCTGCGTCCGGGGTCACGTACCTGAGCAGTCCGTTGCACTCGGAGAAACTGATGCGCGGCGGCGAGAGTGGGCAGCAACTGAATCCTGTCGACGAACTGCCGGTGTGGTGGGGTGAGAGCGGAATGCCGGGAACGTCGACCTCACAAACAGTTGTCGTGGTCGGCCACAACTACACCGCTCGCGAAGCACCGTTCCGGGCGCTCCGGGTAGTGGAGCCGGGCGATCGAATTCTCCTGGGTACACCGAACGGCACACTCGAGTACGACGTCGAAACAGTCGGGCCGCTGCACAAAGGTTCGCTGCTGGGCGCTCACGAGTTGCGTGAATCGGTTCCGGGGCGGTTGATCCTCGCCAATTGTGATGTCGTCGAGGGAGAGTCGACCGACGACAATTACGTCGTCATCGCCCAGCTGGCAGCGCACTGAATCCGTGGCAGTGCAAGAATGGGGTACATGGATTCCCTCGGACTTCTCTCGGAACTGGTAGCGCTCGACACGGTCTCGGGGGAGGCCGCTCCTCAACGGCGGGCGATGGATTCGATTGTCTCGTTGGTTCTCTCACGTGCGCCACAGGCGAAGGTCGAGTCAGACCTGACCGGCAATCATCCCTGGGCCTTGATCACCAACGAAGCTGCACCCTCGGCAGCCAGACTCCTGTTCGCCTGCCACGTGGACACGGTGCCGGTGGGCACTGTCTCCGACTGGGAGTTCGACCCGTACGCCGCGCAGGTCGACGGCGAATTGTTCCTCGGCAGAGGGACATCGGATATGAAGGCCGGCCTTGTTGCCGCTACTGCCGCGGTTGTCGACGCTTTCGAACGTGGAGTCCCGGCCGCACTACTGCTGACGAGCGACGAGGAAATCGGATCGCTCGGGGCCGTTCGTTCGGCCGACGCCGTAGCGAATCTCGAGGTCGGGGCCGTCATCGTTCCCGAGGCGACCGGTAATCGCATCAACCTGGGGCACCGCGGCGCACTGTGGCTCGAAGTGTCCGTCAAAGGAAAAGCCGCGCACGGGAGTGCGCCGCAGCGAGGAACAAACGCTGTCCTCAAACTGCTTGACGTCGTCGATCGAGCTCGGCGTGAGCTTCCGCTGTCGTCCGACGCGTTTCTGGGCGCCGAAACCTGGAACCTCGGTTTGGTCGGCGGCGGTTCGGCTCCGAACATCGTGCCGGACAGTGCACGTGCGGTGATCGATCACCGCACAGTGGGAGACGGCGCAGACCTGCTCGCATGGTGGCGCGCCCAACCGGAAGTCGATTCGGTAGAGACGTCGATTCACCTGGGAGGTGTGCGTACCGACGCGTCGGATCCGTGGTTGGATACCTTGCCGATCCCTGTTGCGACCGAACCGGTTTCGTACTTCACCGACGCTTCGGTGCTGGCCGCGGCCGCCCCCGGAGCTCCCGTCGTTATCTGGGGGCCTGGCACTCCCTCGCTGATGCATGCGGCCAACGAAAGCGTCAAGGTCTCGGAACTGGACGATGCGATCGCTGCCTACGGTGCCGTTGCCGCGACTTGGCCGACGGTGGACTGACGGACAATCAGTTCAGGAGCAAGCGCAATGTGGGCTGTCGACTCGGAAGTGTTGTTCATCGCCTGATCCAGAAGGCGCACAGCTTCTTCTGCGATTCTTTCCTGCGGCTGTCCTACGGTGGTCAACGGCGGATTGCACAGTTCGGAGAAGGGGATGTTGTCGAAACCGGTGACTAGAACGTCGCCGGGGACGTCGATGCCCAATGCGTGGCAGGTCTGCAGCACACCGAGCGCGATCAGGTCGTCGGCGCAGACCAGAGCGTCGGGACGGGTCTTGCCGGTCAGGATGGTGGTGGACGCCGTGCGGCCCCACTCGATCGAGTACTCGCCGAGTTGTGTCCACTCGTCACGAGTTTCGATGCCCATTCGATCCGCGTGGCGGAAGAAGCCGGCCCGGCGAAGTTCTGTTGACGAATTGGTCAGCTCGGAACTGATGAAGGCGGCTGATCGTGCGCCGCGCTCGGACAGATGTTCCATCACCAGGGATTGCGCGGCGTCGTCGTCGACACCGACCCAGTCCGTCTGGGTATCCATGGCGAACCGGTCCAGTTGAACGACCGGAAGCGTTGCCGCGCTGGCTCGGACAGCTTCGGCACTCAATTCGCCGTGGCACGGGCTGATGATGATTCCGTCCACTTGCCGGGAGACGAGCGACTTGAGCCGCTGCGCTTCTACGTCGGGGTCGGAACGAGAATCGCACAGGAACAGCTGTAGTCCGCGCTGAGCGAGGACGTGTTCGACGTTGACCACCAGCGAAGTGAAGAAGGGGTTCGCAATACTCGGAACCACCATTCCGACAGTGTCCGTCCGATTACGACGCAGTGAGCTGGCGATGATGTTTCCCGAATATCCGAGAGAATCCGCGGCTCGTTTGATCGTCGCTGCAAGCTCGTCCGAGACAGGGCGGGAGCCGGACAGCGCCCGCGACACGGTGGCAGTCGACACCCCGGCCAGTTCCGCGACATCGCGAATGGTCGCCTTGCGCATGCGTCCCCCGTTTTCTGCTCGATTCGGGTCCGAGGTTATCGAACCGCACGGTCCAGTGTCCCGCATGTAACGCGATTGAGGCAATCGTTTACAAATTCGAATTGTAAAATCCTTGACACAACCCGGTGTTGATCACATAACCTGCTAATTCATCAAGGCAATCGATTACATCGTGTGCAGATCTTGTGCATGGACATACAGCGCAAATCTTGCGCATGGAATGGGGTAGCTGAAGTGACCGCATCACCGCTCGGAGTCTTTCCGCCCAAGCCCTCGGCGCTGGCAGAGATGTTCACCGGCACGCCATCTCTCATCGGGGCCATTCACCTCCCGGCCCTGCCGGGCAGCCCGCACTACACCGGGCAGCCGGTTTCGGAGATTGCTCGCTTCGCTGTCGAGGAAGCACACGCGTATGTCGACAACGGTTTCGACGGCGTGATCGTCGAAAATCACTGGGACATACCGTTCCTCAAGCCCGGCGAACACGGGTACGAAACCGCCGCCAGCATGGGAGTCATCACGGCAGCGGTGGTCGGCGAGTTCGGCAAGGCCGTCGGCGTCAGCATCCTGTCCAACGCCGGCGAGTGCGGAGTGGCCGCAGCGTGGGCGGCGGGCGCGAGTTTTGTGCGCGTCAATCAGTGGGCCAATGCCTACATTGCCAACGAGGGTTTCATCGAGGGTCAGGCCGCCAAGACGACGCGCTTCCGTCATCGCATCGGCGCCGATCCGGTCCGGATCTTCGCTGACGTGCACGTCAAGCACGGTGCGCATGCCATCGTCGCGGACCGGACCGTCGCGGAACAGACCGAAGACGCCGAGTTCTTCGATGCAGACGTCCTGATCGCGACAGGTTCGCGCACCGGCGACGCCGCTTCGGTCGACGAGGTTTCCGTGATCCGCGACAACACCGTTCTTCCGGTGATCATCGGATCCGGCATCACGGCTGCCAACGTCGCAGCGCTGATGAAGGAATGCGACGGCGCCATAGTTGCATCTTCGGTGAAGGACAACGGACGCTGGTGGGGGCGGGTCGCAGGCGAGAAGGTTCGCGAACTGTCCCGGGCTGCAGGAAAGTAACCATGATTGTCTTTTGTGGATACGCCAACAACGATGTGACGGTACATGTCCCCCATGTACCGGTGCTCGGAGAGCGCGTGCAGGCAACGGCCATCAGTCAGATCGACGGCGGAATGAATGCAAATGCTGCGGTATCCGCGGCCAGAATGGGCGCGCAGGTGATCTTTGCCGGTGCCGTGGGCCCGGACGCGCGGTCCACCGAGTTTCTTGACACTCTCGAGGCTGACGGCGTCGGCACCAGCTGGGCGCCGCGAGATGCGTTCCTGTCGACGGCAGTTGTACTCATCGCGCAGGACGGCGATCGCTCCATCATCAGTCAGGACGACCCGAACGATGCCGAACGCATCGGAGTTGTCATCACACGATTGGCCGCTGCCGGTGGTGGGCGACTGTTCCTCGACGGATACCGGGCAGAGTTTCTGCCTGACGTACTGCCGGGAAGCGTAAGTCTGGTAATCGATCTGGACGGTTGTGAAAACAAGGCCGCGGCACTGCGCGCGTTCGCGCTCGCCGACCACGTCGTCGTAGGGCGTGCCCTGTGGGAAGGCGAGTTCGGAATCGCCTTCGATCAGTGGCAGACACTGGCCGCCGAGCACAACACCCACCTGCTGGTGACCGACGGCTCGCGAGGTTGGACACTGGCTACACCGGACGGCGAGGTGACGAGCGAACCGGCAGTAGTGGTCGACGTCGTCGATGCAGTCGGAGCCGGTGATTGCTTCGGCGGTACGTACATAGCCTTCATCGACGCCGGGCGCTCACCGGTGGACGCCGCACGACTCGCGGGAGCCTCGGCTGCCTTGGCGTGCGCCACCGCCGGACCCCGCGGATGCCCCACCCGAGATGAATTGGATAGCTTCACAGCAACATTGACCCCTCACACCCTTTTGGAGACTCGATGATGAAACGTGCTTTGCCTCTGGCGCTGGGAGCTGCAGTCGCGCTCACGCTCACCGCTTGTGACTCGGCCTCGTCGAGTGACTCGAAAGACGCATCGGGTGGCTCGTCCGTCCCGCAGCCGACCCGGGTTGCCGAGGGCTGTGACGGGACGAACGGCAAGCTCAAGGTCGGTCTGGTGACGATCAACCTTCAGGCGCTGTACTTCAACCAGATCAACAATGCGGCCAAGAACGTCGCGGACAAGGCAGGCGTCGACCTGCAGATCATCAGTGGCAACGACGATTCCGTGGCGCAGGCCAACGCCTTCGACAATCTGATCGCCGCCGGAGTCGACGCGATCATCGTCGATGCAATCGACACGGACGGAATCAAGCCGTCGGTGGTCAAGGCCAAGAACGCGGGCATCCCCGTCGTCGCGGTCGACGCAACCATCGACGATCCGGCGCTGTCGACTCAGGTCGGTACGGCCAATGCCGAGGGCGGTGCCAAGATCGGAAACACCTTGGCCGACGTCGCGAACAACACCGGAACGGTCGGTATCGTCGGCGCGCTCAACAGCACAGTCCAGTTGGAGCGGCAGAAGGGCTTCACGGAGACCGTGACCGGCCGCGGAATGACCGTCGGCACCGTCGTGGACGGACGTAACATTCAGGAGAACGCACAGACCGCAGCGGAGAACCTGCTGACCGGCGGCGGCGACATGAAGTACGTCTACGCAACCGGTGAGCCGGCTTTGATCGGACTCGTCGCGGCGGTCAACAGTCAGAAGGCGCAGGATCGCATCGAAGCAGTCGGTTGGGATCTTTCGGATCAGGCGGTAGGCGGACTCAAAGCCGGTTGGCTTAAAGGCGTGGTCCAGCAGAACACCTTCGAATTCGGCCACGAGGCAATGAATTCGGCAATCGACCTGGCTTGTGGTCGCGGCGCTCCGGCGAACATCCCCGTCCCCACCCAGATCGTGACCCCGGAGAACGTAGCCGACTACATGTACTACTTGGAGAAGTAATCATGGCACCTCCACTGATCGAACTCTCGGGCATCACCAAGTCGTACGGACCGGTGAAGTCCCTTCAAGGAGTTGACCTTCGGCTGGCGAAGGGTGAAGTACTCGGAGTTGTCGGCGACAACGGCGCCGGCAAGTCCACCCTGATGAAGATCCTCGCGGGCGCCGTCCAGCACGACGGCGGCGAAATGCGCGTCAACGGTGAACCAGTGCGCTTCTCGACTCCGCTCGACGCGCAGCAGAAGAAGATCGGCATCGTCTACCAGGACCTGGCGCTGTGCGACACGCTCGACGTCGCCAGCAACCTGTTCCTCGGTAGAGAACCGCGAAAAGGTCCCTTTCTCGACCGGCATGCCATGCACGAGAAGGCGGCTCACATTCTCGCGGACCTGCATGTCAAGGTGAAATCGACCTACCAGGAGATCGGGCAACTGTCCGGCGGGCAGCGGCAAACCGTCGCGATCGCCCGCGCAGTCTCCTTCCGACCCGACGTATTGATCCTCGACGAGCCCACCGCAGCGCTTGCCGTCGCTGAGGTCGAGTCGGTGCTCAAGCTGATCACGGACGTCGCAGCGGCCGGAGTGGGCGTCATTCTCGTGACACACCGCCTGCAGGACCTGTTCCGCGTATGTGACCGAATCACGGTCATGTACGAGGGGCAGAGCGTCGACGACGTTCCGATCGGCGACCTGAACATCGAGTCCCTCGTCGGACTCATCACTCGAACTCCGGTGCCGCAACGGACATCGGCAGCAACACAGGGAGCCACGGCATGACCACTCTCGAGAAGACCCAGGCGCCGATCGAGCGCAAGCTCGCCGCGAAACCCTCCTTATGGGACAGCGTCAACAAACCGACGCTCGCGATGCTGGCGGTGACAGTTGCTGTCGCAGCCGTCTTCTCGGCAACCACGTCGTCATTCCTGACGTTCACGAACCTGTCGAACTTGGCGACCCAGATTGCTCCGGTTCTGATCATCGCGGTAGCAATGACATTCGTGATCACGGCCGGCCAGATCGACCTGTCCGTCGGTGCGATCGTCGCGTTCGTCGCGGCGATGAGTGCCGAGCTTATCCAGGCCGGCGTCGATTCGTCCCTGGTCTTCGTCGCCGCCCCGGTGATGGGTGCGGCCTGGGGTCTGGTCAACGGGTGGCTCGCCGCCTATCAGGGCATTCCGCCGTTCATCGTGACTCTGGCGACGATGTCCGTCATTCGCGGTATCGCGCTGTATCGGACCGAAGGATTCTCCGTTCCGGTTCCGGCCGACACTTACTTCGCGAAGCTCGGAACTGCTGAGTTCCTCGGGTTCTCCGCCAGCGCCTGGATTGCTCTCGTCGTCGTGATCATCGGAGCAATTGCGCTCAACCGCATGCGCTTCGGGCGCTACGTCACCGGTATCGGATCCAACGTCGAATCCGTGCGACGGTCCGGCGTCAACACGCGTCGTGTGCTCATGATGACGCTCGTCTTCACCGGCTTGGCTGCCGGTATCGCGGGACTGCTGATCGCGGCTCGACTGGGCTCGGGTTCGGCCAACTCCGCAACGGGATTCGAGCTCACGGTGATCACCGCGGTGGTTCTTGGTGGCACCAACCTCTTCGGCGGTCGCGGCACCGTTATCGGTACCGTCATCGGCGCCGTCCTGACCGGCATCATCGCCAACGGACTGACCCTGCTCGGTGTGAGCCCGTTCTTGACACCGATCATCACCGGTGTCGTTCTGCTCCTAGCCATCTGGATCAACATGCGGGGACACACCCTGAGCGCGCTGTGGCGACACCTACAATCCGCACCCTCGGGGCCTGCACGCTCATGAGCAAGGTTCGTACTGTCACGGGAACTGTGGACAGCTCGGAACTCGGACTGGTTCTCCCACACGAACATCTGCACAACGACGTCACCGGTGCGTACACCGAGGCCCCGGATCCGGTTGTGGCACAGCGGTTGGCCGGTCCGGTACGCGCCGAGGATGCGTGGCTTCTTCACGACAATCCGTATTACAGTCTCGACAATTGTCGAGTCGACGACGCAGCGGCCGTGGTGGACGACCTTGCGGACTTCGCCCGCCTCGGTGGTCGGACGATCGTCGATCTGACACCGCCGGGACTGGGCCGGGCGCCGGAGAAGTTGGCGGAGTTCTCGCGAAAGTCAGACGTGCGAGTGATCATGGGTTCAGGGTGGTACCTCGAGACGACCCATCCGGTCGAGGTACACGAACTCGGTGTCGACGATCTGGCATGTTCGCTCGTCGAGGAGTTCGATCCGGCAAAGGAATTGGCTCCTGGCGTGATCGGGGAGATCGGAGTCTCCCCGCTCTTCACTCAGAACGAGGCGAAAGCGTTGAGGGCGGCATGCATCGCCCAGCGCGAGGTGGACGTGCCCCTGTTCGTCCACCTTCCGGGATGGCAGCGCGTCGGACATCACGTCGTCGACATCGTGGTCGACGAGATGGGCGTCGATCCGCAAGCAGTGGTCCTGTGCCACATGGACCCGTCCGGACACGACGCCGACTACCAACGATCGCTCGCCGACCGCGGTGTCTTTCTCGAGTTCGACATGATCGGGATGCCTTTCGATTTCCCCGGCGAGGGTCTTTCGCCGCATCCGGCGGAAACAGCCACTGCGGTAGCCGGATTGGTCACCTCCGGTCACGCATCACAGCTCCTGCTCAGTCACGACCTCTTCCTCAAATCAATGCTCAGAAAGCACGGCGGAAACGGATTCTCCTACGTACCACTCGCCTTCGCCGCCCGGTTGGTGCGCGCAGGCGTAGATCCCCAGCAAGTGTCCGCACTGATGCGAGACAACCCGAGGTCGCTCTTCGAGCAGGCCGCGAAAGGAAACAGAAGCAGTCATGGGTAAACGAGTACTGATCGCCGGCGAGAGCTGGATGACGACGTCGACGCACGTCAAGGGCGTCGACGAGTTCAGTGTCCATTCCTACGTCGAGGGAGTCGGTCCGCTTCGGGATGCGCTCACCTCACGTGGCCACGACGTGACACACATGCCCGCACACCTGGTGCCGACGCAGTTCCCCGGTACCGCAGAAGCGTTGTCCCAGTTCGACGTCGTCGTTCTCTCCGACATCGGAGCGAACTCGCTGCAGTTGGCTCCCGGCGTGTTCGACCAGTTCCGCGCCGGCGAGGATCGTCTTGTCGCGCTTCGTGACTGGGTGAACGCCGGCGGCTCGCTGATGATGATCGGTGGGTACCTCTCGTTCTCCGGATTCCAGGCGCGAGCAGCTTTCCGTCAGACCGCGATCGCCGAGGTACTGCCCGTGACGATGCTGGCCGAGGACGATCGCGTCGAGACACCGGCCGGGATCGTTCCCACCGTCGTCGATGCTGCTCACCCGGCTCTCGGTGGTGCCGGGGATTCCTGGCCGGCGCTCCTGGGATACAACCGCGTCGTCGCAAAGGACGGTGCCGCGGTTCCCGCCACCATCAACGGTGATCCGCTTGTCGCTGCCGGTGAATACGGCGCCGGACGGTCGATCGTCTTCACCTCGGACTGCTCGCCGCACTGGGCTCCGCCGGAGTTCTGTGAGCAGTGGCCCGGATACACCGACCTGTTCGACGGCTTGATCAGTTGGGTCGCCGGCGAATGAGTCGGTCCTCAGATCTGCTCGCGCGGCAGCAGAGTAACCTCGCTGCCGCGCGGGCGGTTCCATTCATCACGGAGACCATCGGCGGGACGTTGAGTGATGAGGGATTCCGCCGGTACCTCGTGATCGAAGAGGCATTTGTACTGACGGCCGTCAAGGTGTTGGGGTTGGTGGTCGCCGAATCCCCAACGCTCGACGACGCGCTCGACCACGTGACGTCGATGTCCAACCTGGTCGGCGAACAGCGCGAGTATTTCGCGCAGTTGCGTTCCCGCTTCCCGTACAAGGGTGACGCAGCGGCGCTGGTCGAGGAGTCGGCCGTGCTGTCCACACACGCCTTGGCCCTCGCTCGCGAAGAGGGCAGGGCGGCGGCCCTGGTGGGCATGTACGCCGCGGAAACCCTGTATCTGTCGTGGTGCCGGGAGGCTGCGGCCCTGAAGGTCGAGCGCGAACCAGCGTTGCAGGACTGGGTGGACATGCATGTCGCTCCGCCGTTCGTGTCTCAGGTGGCGGTGCTGGCGTGCGAGGTGGACGCCATGCCCGAGTCCGTGAGCGATGAGGACCTGGATCGTTGGTTCTCCGGGATGCTGGCCGCGGAGATCGATTTTCACAAAGTGGCGGTGTGAACCACTGCTGTGCGCCTTTCTTAACCCCCGGCGGTTATTAAAGGCGCACAGCAAAAGGCCCGTAGGTGGCTTTCGCAACCTACGGGCCTTTTCTTTGTAGCGGGGACAGGATTTGAACCTGCGACCTCTGGGTTATGAGCCCAGCGAGCTACCGAGCTGCTCCACCCCGCGTCGGTGTGAAACCAACAGTACACGACTTCTGGAGGTGCAATTACCACCCCCTGTCACCGGCTGGAGTGAGCGCTTTCCGAGTAGTAACCGCGGATGTGGCCGACTATGCGCTGACGTGCGAGTTCGCCGTCGCCCGCGTTGACCGCATCGATCAATCCTCGGTGTTCGTGACGTAGTCGCGTGCAGGTGCTCAGCCTGCTGTCGATCTGGACGCCCGCGAGAACGTAGGCCTCGATGGACTCGCGCAGGCCGGTCATCATGGCTGCGATCACCTGATTGCCCGCCGCGTCGGCGAGCGCCACGTGGAACTGTGCGTCGAGTAGCAGGAATTCCTCGGCCGAGAGAGCTGCGTCGTCCATCGAGTCGAGCAGTTCGACGGCCGCGCTGAGGTCGGGTGTCGGGGTCCGCGATGCCAGGGACTGCATCACCTCGGATTCGAGCACGAGTCTTGTCTTCACCACGTCAGAGACCGGAAAGCCCTGTGCTGCAACCTGCATCCGCATCAGCATGGTCATGCCGCCGGTCGGTTTGGCGACGATCATCGCGCCGGACGTCGGGCCGGATCCAGTCTGCGCCTTGAGGAGTCCGAGTGCTTCCATGACTCGCAACGCTTCGCGGACCGATGACCGTCCGACGCCCAACTCTGCTGCCAGAATTCTCTCTCCTGGGAGGCGCTGTCCGGGAGACACCTCGCCTGAGACGAGCCGACGTTCGAGATGGCTCAGTACTTGT
This sequence comes from Rhodococcus sp. IEGM 1318, assembly GCF_033142465.1. NCBI lineage: Bacteria > Bacillati > Actinomycetota > Actinomycetes > Mycobacteriales > Nocardiaceae > Rhodococcus > Rhodococcus sp. IEGM 1318. The sequence continues at coordinate 443,717 of NZ_JAWLSC010000002.1, read as the reverse complement.
TCCCACGCTCGTGGGCTCGGCTCGGTCGGCATGAGGCAAGAGCATAACCGGGTGGGCGTCGTTCATGGGGTGGCCTGTCCAGGGATGTATTACTGTGGTCAGACCACACCGACAGATTGCGGGGATCCACATGCGCGTAGCGCTGTTCGCCACCTGCATCGGGGACACGATGTTTCCCGACGCCGCCAAGGCCACCGCCCTCCTGCTGACCCGTCTCGGGCACGACGTCGTGTTTCCGTCCGGGCAGACCTGCTGCGGGCAGATGCACGTCAACACCGGCTACCAGCCAGGTGCGCTGCCGCTGGTCGCGAACTACGCCGATACCTTCGGTGACACGTCGATCGACGTCGTTGTCGCACCATCGGGATCGTGTGTCGGTTCGATCCGCCATCAACATGAGATCGTCGCCGAGCGTTACGGGACCGCGTCACTGTGCGGACAGGTGCAGACCGTGAAGGCAAAGACGTATGAGCTTTCCGAATTCCTCGTGGACGTTCTCGAGGTCGCCGATGTGGGCGCGTACTTCCCGCACCGGGTCACCTATCACCCGACCTGTCACTCACTGCGCATGCTGAGGGTGGGAGACAAACCACTTCAGTTGCTGCGCAACGTCCGCGACATCGATCTGGTCGAACTCCCCGAAGCAGATTCCTGCTGCGGCTTCGGCGGCACGTTTGCTATCAAGAATGCCGAAACGTCGACGGCCATGCTGGCGGACAAGATTCGCCACGTCGCCGACACCGGCGCCGAATTCTGCAGCGCCGGAGACTCCTCCTGCCTCATGCACATCGGCGGCGGGATGTCACGACTGCAGATGGGCGCCAAGACCATTCACCTTGCGCAGATTCTGGCATCGGTGGAAAGCCGGGTGCACGCATGAGCGTTGTTACGCTGGGTCTGCCCAGCTTCCCACCGAGGTCACCCGAAGGTGCAGGATTCCTGCGAGGTACTGAGAAGTTTCCCGCCGCAGCACATCACGAGCTGGCCAACGCGCAACTGCGACGCAATATCGGCAAGGCGACGCACACCATCCGTGCCAAGCGCATCAACGTGACCGGCGAGCTTCCCGATTGGGAATATCTGCGTGACGCGGGTTCGGCGATCAAGGCCGACGTCATGGCGCGGTTGCCGGAACTGCTCGAACAGTTCGAATCCGCAGTGATCGCCCGCGGTGGGCAGGTGCATTGGGCGGCGGATGCCAACGAGGCCAACGCCATTGTGACCGAGCTTGTCAAAGCCACCGGCTCCGACGAGGTCATCAAGGTCAAGTCGATGGCAACGCAGGAGATCGGGCTCAACGAGCATCTCGAAACCCAGGGCATCACCGCCTACGAGACCGATCTCGCGGAATTGATCGTCCAACTCGGCCACGACAAACCGTCGCACATTCTGGTTCCCGCGATCCATCGCAACAGGTCCGAGATTCGAGAGATATTCCTTCGTGAGATGCCAGATGTCGATCCGAACCTCGGGGAGAATCCGGCCGAGCTCGCCGCAGCCGCACGAAAATTCCTGCGCCACAAGTTCATGACGACGCCGGTCGCAGTCTCCGGCGCCAACTTCGGTATCGCGGACACGGGAACACTGACCGTCGTGGAGTCGGAGGGCAACGGGCGAATGTGCCTGACGCTGCCGAAAACGCTGATCACCGTGATGGGCATCGAGAAGATTCTGCCGACGTATCAGGATCTGGAGGTCTTCCTTCAATTGCTGCCGCGGTCGTCGACGGGGGAGCGGATGAACCCGTACACCTCCCTGTGGACCGGAGTGACGCCCGATGACGGTCCACAGGAGTTCCACCTGATCCTCCTCGACAACGGCCGGACTGCCGCGCTTGCCGACAAGATCGGACGGGAAGCCCTGAGCTGCATACGGTGCTCGGCGTGCCTGAACGTGTGCCCGGTCTACGAGCGCACCGGTGGTCACGCCTACGGATCGACTTATCCGGGGCCGATCGGCGCGGTGCTGACTCCGCAGCTCGCGGGCATGCATGGCAAAGACGATCCCAACTCGACGCTTCCTTTTGCCTCGAGTCTGTGCGGTGCGTGCTTCGACGCCTGCCCGGTCAAGATCGACATCCCGTCGCTGTTGGTTGAATTGCGGCACCAGAAGGTCGAGCAATCCGGTGTCACGGCAGAGTCTTTGGCGATGAAAGCCGCATCTCTGGCGATGTCGACCGAGGGCAGGTGGACGCTGGCGCAGAAAGCCGCCGGGCTCGGACGCGTCGTGGCCGGCAAGAAAGGGAAGATCTCCACGTTGCCACCTCCATTGAACGGTTGGACCGCTGCCAGAGACATTCCCGCACCACCCAAGCAGACCTTCCGATCCTGGTGGGACTCCGACGAAGGCCGCGAGGCATTGGACGAGGCTCGTCGTGACGGGAAGGCAGACAGATGAATTCACGTGACGTGGTGCTCGGACGCATTCGTGATGCCATCACCTTGGCGCCCGCCGGTGAAGGCGAGATACCGCGAAACTACCGGACTGGCAGAACCATGCCAGACGGGGAGCTCATCGATTTGTTCGTCGACCGCCTCGAGGACTACAAGGCGCACGTTCACCATTGCGCTGCAACAGAAATCGCCGATGCCGTCGCCGGAATACTGAAACAGCACGGACTAAACACTCTGGGGATCCCCGCCGGCCTCGACCGATCATGGGTAGCCGGGTTCGACGGAACGCTGGTGGTGGACAGCCCGGACGTACCGGCTCCCGAACTCGAGAACCTCGACGCCGTTGTCACCGGCTCGAAGGTAGCGTGCGCCGAAACCGGCACCATCTTCTTCGACGCCGGTCCGGAGCAGGGACGTCGTGCGTTGACTCTGGTACCGGACACACACATCTGCGTCGTGTATCGCGACAGTGTGGAAGTGGGAGTGCCGGAGGCGATTGCGCGGCTGACGCCGCAGCGTCCCACCACCATGATCAGCGGCCCGTCGGCAACCTCCGACATCGAACTCGAACGCGTCGAAGGTGTACACGGTCCGCGAAATCTGCACGTCGTGATCGTGGATGGCTGATTCCCGCCGAGCGGGAACTCAGGGGCAGCGGGCCACATCAGCGTCTAACGTCCCGGCCATGACACAACTCTTGGCAGGCAAGGTCGTCTTCATCACCGGTGCAGCGCGGGGTCAGGGACGCAATCACGCGATCCGACTCGCGCAGGAAGGTGCCGACGTCATCGCTGTCGACGTGTGCGCGTCAGTGTCCGAAGACGTGGGTTACGCGGCCGCGACTGAAGCCGACCTCGAAGAAACGGCCCGTCTCGTGCGAGCAGAGGGGCGCGAGATCGTCACCGCGGTAGCGGACGTCCGTGACCTCGAGGCGCTGCGCGCGGCGGTGGCGTCGGGCGTCGACAAGTTCGGTCGCCTCGACGTCGTGATCGCCAACGCAGGCATCGCTACGTGGAACCGTTTCTGGGAGATGCCGGAAGAGCAGTGGTCGACGCTGGTGGACATCAATCTCAATGGTGTGTGGCGCACGATGACAGCTGCGGTTCCTGCAATGATCGAAGCCGGCAACGGCGGTTCCATCGTGATTGTGAGCAGTGCTGCCGGCGTCGCCGAAGCGCCTGGTTGTGCGCACTACTCGGCTGCCAAGCACGGCCTCGTCGGTTTGGCCCGCGCTGCGGCAACGGAATTGGGAAGCTTCGACATTCGAGTCAACAGCATCCACCCCGGCGCGGTGGAGACCGAGATGGGCAACGATCCCAACGTCGGTAAGGTGCTCACCGCTCATCCGGAGTACATGAATTCCTACAAGTGGCCGCTCACCTCGGTTCCGCGCACGACAGTCGAGGACATCTCCAATGCCGTGGTCTACCTCGCGACAGATCTCTCCCGCGCGGTCACCGGGACGAAGATCGTCATCGACATGGGTCAGACGATGGCGTAGTCGCGCTCAAAGCAGATTGAACTGCGCGACCTCGATGGTGTTCTCGACTGCCTCCGAGAGCGTGCGAATACGTTCGTCGGCGCCTGGCGCTGTCAAAATCGCCAGGCGATCGGCGTCACCCATCGGAATGTTCCTGGCGAGGGCATACAGCCGAGAACCCAGCGGATCCAAGGGATCCGGTGGGACGGGCATTCGCGGAGTCTGTTCGCCGGCCCGAAGTGCGAGCTTTCCCAGCATGCCGTACATGAACTCGATGCGCTCGAGGAGAGAGTCGTATTCGTAAGCGGTGACAGGTGTTCCGTTGTTCTCGTCAGGCCACAATTCGACCTCGGCAAGTGGGTAAGGATCGTCCGGCAGCCAGCGATTGACGCGGATGCGGTCTTCGGTCCGGCAATACAACTGATACCGTCCGGCACCCATTGCGACATGAGACTCGATCCGAGCCAGAGTGCCGACGTCGTGGCGTGATTCGCCGCCACCGACCTCGTGGCCACGAGCGATGAGCACTACTCCGAACAGAGGGCCGTCGGCAGCTTCGAGAACGTTCTCGACCAGTGCGCGGTACCGAGGCTCGAAGATGTTCAGTGGCAACACCTCACCCGGAAGCAATGCAGAGCCGAGCGGAAACATGGGGAAGATGGGCATCAGGGGATTCTCAACCTCGGAATCGGAGGGGCGGGGAAATCGCCGGGGCGATCGATTTCAGCGAGCAAGTGCTCGGACCACATCAGCAGGCCGGGGATGTCGAGGCCGTGCGGACTTTCCACTTCGTAGTGCCTGATGCGGTCGTGACCCTGGCCGAGGAGTGAGACGGCACCGGTGTTGTTGCCCCGAAGTAGATGGGTGAGCCCCACGGCCAATTGAGCCAGTCCCTGCCACAGGTCACGCTCCTCGGCGGGAGCGTCCTTCCACGTTCCTTCGAAAATCTCGTGCGCGTGAAAGGGCATCCCGTGGTCGAGAAGACGCTGAGCCTCGGTGATCGACTCGTCCGGCGGGAGGCGCACATCGTCGGGAATGCGCGGGACGCCGCCCGCTGCGTCACGTGGCAGTGGACGGCCGAGTCCGTCGCGGGGCCGCGAATTGAGGGGCTTTCCAGCGGCGTCCCGGTCGCGTTCGGTCATACACTCAGCCTAACGGCAGCACCTTGGACGAACCCGCCGAGAGTTTTTCGAGTCGCCTGTCGATTCCGGGGAGAACCGTTCGTCGTCATGTTGTAAGGCAAGAAAGCCGGAAGAGAAACAACAGACCAAGGAGTCAGTCATGAAGTACATGTTGCTCATCTACACCGCACCCGGCGGAGACACCGAACCCCAGTGCACGTTCGAGGACTGGCAGCAATACGACAAGGAAATGAAGGATGCCGGCATCTGGGTGTCCGGCGATGCCCTCGCCGACCTGACGACTACGACGACGGTTCGGGTCTCGCAGTCCGGAGAAAAGACCGTCACCGACGGACCCTTCGCTGAAACCCGTGAGATCCTCGGCGGCTACGACGTCATCGACGTTCCTGATCTGGACGCAGCGCTCGCGTGGGCCGCGCGGTGCCCCGGCGCGCGCGACGGTGGCAGCGTCGAGGTGCGTCCGCTGGCCGGGTTCGGGGACTGATTCGCCGTGGACGAGCAGGCCGAGAACTCCATCGAGTCAGTGTTCCGGGAGGAACGTGGACGACTCTTGGCCTCGCTCGTCCGCCGTTTCGGTGACCTGGATCTGGCCGAGGAGGTCACCTCCGAAGCCGTCGAGGCCGCGTTGGTGCACTGGCCCGTGGACGGAGTGCCAGCCAAACCCGGCGCCTGGCTGCTGACCACGGCGCGTCGCAAAGCCGTCGACAGGCTTCGTCGTGATCAGGCCTATGCGGCGCGATTGGCGGTGATGCAGGTGGACGCCGATCGTGCCGACCCGGCGCCGCCCGCCGCCGAGGGGGAACTTCCCGACGAGCGGTTGCAGCTGTTCTTCACCTGCTCGCACCCAGCGCTGGCCGAGGACGACCGAATTGCGCTCACCTTGCGTTGCCTCGGCGGGTTGACGACGCCCGAAGTTGCTCGGGCCTTCCTCGTGCCTTCGGCGACCATGGCGCAGCGGATCGTGCGTGCGAAGAAGAAGATCCGTCAGGCCCGGATTCCCTTCCGAACTCCTAGCGCCGAAGAACTTCCGGAGCGCCTGCCCGGTGTTCTGCAGGTGATCTATTCGGTGTTCACCGAGGGGTACGCCGCCAGTTCGGGTCCAGATCTGCAACGCGTCGACTTAGCAGTAGAGGCGATCAGACTGGCGAGGATCTTGCGCGCTTTGCTTCCCGATGAGCGCGAGATCGCCGGGTTGCTCGCGTTGATGCTTCTCGTCCATGCGCGCCGGGATGCCCGTACCGATGCCGGTGGCGCGATCGTGCTCCTCGAAGATCAGGATCGCGGGTGCTGGGATACGCCGATGATCGAGGAAGGCAGCGACCTCGTCGTGGTCGCATTGACCGGGGGAGCGCCGGGGCCGTACGGGGTCCAGGCGGCTATCGCCGCATTGCACGACGAGGCCGCCGATGTGGAGAGCACCGACTGGCCACAGATCTGCGCGCTCTACGGAGTGCTCCTCACGTTGTCTCCTTCGCCGGTCGTGGCCCTCAATCGGGCAGTTGCATTGGCGATGCGCGACGGCGAGGAGGTCGGGCTGGCAGCGTTGGAAGAGCTGTCCGCCGAGCCCAAACTTGCCGACTACCACCCGTATCACCTGGCGCGCGCCGAACTGCTCGCAAGGTTGGGGCGCACCGACGCGGCAGCAGCTGCGTACCGGCAAGCCCTGAAACTGGTTGGTACCGATCCGGAGCGGGCCTACCTGGAGCGTCGGTTGGCTGAGGTTTCCAACTGAGCGCCGCCTCAGATCAATTCGAGCCTTCGGGCCATGTCGGACACAAAAACACCTGTGGGATCGATGTTTCTGCGCATCTGGATCCACTCGTCGATTCGCGGATACATCGAGTGGAAGCTTGCTGCGGTAGTCCGAGAGTCCTTCGCGGTATAGAGGCGACCGCCGAATTCGAGTACCCGTTTATCGAGCGAAGCGACGAACTCACCCAGTCCGGGCTTGATCGGGAAGTCGAAGGCCACGTTCCACCCGGACATCGGAAAGCTCAGTGGCGCTGCGTTTCCTTCGCCGAAAAGTTTGAAGACGTTGAGCGCTGAGTAGTGTCCCGAATGCTGGATATCGCGGATGATGCTCTTGAATTCGTCCACCGCGGCGACGGGTACCACGAACTGGTATTGCAGGAATCCCTTGGACCCGTAGGCACGGTTCCACTCACCGATGAGGTCGAGCGGATGGTAGAACTGCGTCAGATTTTGGACCTTCCCGACGTAGTTGCCGCCGGTGCGGTAGTAGAACTCGCCGATCGCAGAGGCCGAAAGCTTGTTCATCAAGCCGTTGGGGAACACGTCCGGCGTCGTGAACAGTTGTGGCGCATCGAACTTCAACGGATTCTTCTGCAACTTCAGTGGAAGCTGGTCGACGGTCGCCAACGAACCACGCGTGATCGAGGCCCGGCCGAGCTTCGGCGGCGCACTGACCGCGTCGAACCAGGCGCTCGAATATGTGTAGTCGGCTTCGCTGCCGTCGCTGTGAAAAGCGACGGTTTCATCCAGGCTCGCGGTCAGAGCGCCGTCGTTGACGAAATACGCCGTTTCGGTCGGCGTCATCTCGAGGGTGACGCGAAGGATGATCCCGGTCAGTCCGATTCCGCCGACGGTAGCCCAGAAGAGCTCGGATGTCGGGCCTTGCGGCTCCAGTGTTCGGATACTGCCGTCAGCAGTGAGCAGATCCATCGAGCGGACATGATTTCCGAAGCTGCCTTCGGTGTGGTGGTTCTTGCCGTGGATATCGCAGGCGATCGCTCCGCCGATGGTTACCTGGCGTGTTCCGGGGAGCACCGGGACCCAGAGGCCGAACGGTAGTGCCGCCCGCATCAGCTGATCGAGGGACACTCCGGCGTCCATCTCCACCAGTCGGGTCTCTACATCGATCTTGTGAATTCGACGGAAGGCAGTCATGTCGATTACCAAGCCGCCGGTGTTCTGCGCGTTGTCTCCGTAAGACCGACCCAGACCGCGGGCGATGACTCCGCGTCGGAGGTGCAACGGCTTGTCTGCATTGTCGTCTGCGACGCGGGCGACGGCCTTCGCGATCCCCTCTACATCAGGGGTCGAAACGACGTGCGAGGTCGTTCGGGCTGTGCGACCCCAACCGCCGAGGACAGTGGACGCAGTGGTTGGCAGATCGGTGGAGTTGTCGGGCACGAAATCCGAGGGTACCTGTTTGCGGACCAACTGGTCTGAAACCGATGGCTGCGCCGGTTCGCCTATCGCGAGAGGTCGAGATCGAAGTACAGGGTCTCGGACCAGTAACCGAGGCCGAGTTCGCGTAGCGGTTCCTCGACGCTCTCCTGAGTCGGCGTGAACAGTCGCTCCCAGAAGCGCGGCTTGGCGGGTGCGAGCGTGGCCAAAGCTGCCTCCATCTCCGCATCGATGTTCGCCAGACCGGCCATCAGGGCCGTGCTCTGTTCGGCGAACGGTTCGTCGTCCATGTCGAAGATTTCGCCGCACTCGAGGACGAAGTAGTGGTCGGGCTCGGTGTGGCTGCGCAGGAAACGCAGCGCATCGCCGGCCATCGTGCCGAGTTCGGGGTGATCGATGCGGCCGAGGAAGTCTTCGAGCCGGGCGATCCCAGGACCACAGGGCGCGGTGACCGCGATCAGGTCGGGGGTGTCGTCCCAGATGATCGACTGGCGGGCGAGCGGATTCACGGACACAAGGATCCGGGGGACCAGCGGTATCGCGTACGACCACTCCGAGACTCCCCTGAGTCCACGGGTGCGAGTGGCAGCCGGATTCTCATGCGGAGCAACAGGGGTCGAGTAGAGATAGGTGCGGTTGGCCACTGGCCGAGTCCTTTCTGCGGTCGGTGTCACCTGATTCAGGCGGCGCCCACCATCCTCAATGCCAGGTCTCCGTACAGTTTTCCAATGTCTTCCGGATTCGTGTAATTGCCGGCCGGGAACCAGCGGCACACGTCGACGCACAGGGACATTAAGGCGAGGGTGACGCCTTCGGCATCGGGGATTGTGAAGTCGCCCGACTGGACGCCGGCGTCGACAACCTCCCGGACCACCCGCGTCGTGCTGCGGCGAAGCGCGACGACGGTTCGGTAGTGCTCTGGTGTGAGTGCAGTGAGTTCGTATTGGACGACGCGAGCGAGTGAGTGGTGCGCGGCCTGCCAACTGGCGAAGGTACTGACCAGTTCCTGGAGGCGAACGGACGGCTCTTCACCCGGTCTGTCGGCGCTCTCGACCACCTTCAACGCTTCGGTGTGACCTTCGAAGCTGATCGCGAAAAGCAGCTCTTCTTTCGAGCGGTAGTGCGGGTACATGGCGGCGGGACTCATGTCGAGTCGCGCGGCGATGTCACGCGTGGTGGTGCCGCCGTAGCCCGCGGAGGCAAAAGCGTCCACGGCCGCCGCGCGGATACGGGCCGCAGCTTTGGAGGGGCTGATCACCACGTCAGGTGAATCGCTCACGGTTTCCTCCAGGTGTGACGGATTTCGATGTTGACAATATCCCGCTCTCGATTCACTATAAGCAGATGCTTAGATTCTAAGCGGATGCTTAGGAACATCGTTACGTGTGGCATTGCCACGCCGAAAGGAAGCAACTCGTCATGCGTCGCACTCTGTACGGACCCGATCACGAGGCATTTCGCGAATCTGCCCGCGAATTCGTCAACCGGAACATCCTTCCGGTCGCAGAGAAGCTGATCGACCAGCGCTTCATCGATCGTGAAATCTGGCTCGAAGCGGGACGCAACGGCTTCCTCGGACTCGAGGTTCCAGAGGCGTACGGCGGAAGCGAAGCCGGCGACTACCGCTTCAACGCTGTTCTGGCCGAAGAACTCTCGCGTGCCAGTGCAGCTGTTGCCTCGAGCTTCGGCATCCATGCCGACGTCGTTGCTCCCTACCTCGTTCAGCTCACCACCGAAGAGCAGAAGCAGCGTTGGCTGCCCAAGTTCTGCACCGGTGAGATGCTGACGGCCATCGGCATGACCGAGCCTTCCGGCGGATCCGACCTCGCCTCGCTCAAGACCACTGCGGTCAAGGACGGCGACGACTGGATCATCAACGGCTCCAAGACCTTCATCACCAACGGCTACAACGCTGATCTCGTGATCGTGGCGGCGCGGACCAGTCCCGAGAAGAAGTCCAAGGGCATCACGCTCTTTGCCGTCGAAACCGGCATGGAAGGTTTCGAGCGCGGACGCAAGCTCGACAAGGTCGGCCAGCACGAGTCCGATACCGCCGAACTGTTCTTCGAGAATGTTCGCGTGCCGTCCACCAACATCATCGGTGAGATCGACCGCGGCTTTATCCACATGATGGAAATGCTGCCGCAGGAGCGCGTCGGCGCTGCGGTGTCCAACATCGCGCACGCTGCTCCGATCCTCGAAGAGACGCTGCAATACGCCAAGGACCGCAAGGCTTTCGGTCAGCCGATCGGCTCGCTGCAGTGGAACAAATTCCTTCTCGCGGACCTCGTGACCCGCATCGAGGTCACCCAGGCCTACGTCGACAACTGCGTCGCAGCACACGCTGCCGGCGAGCTGACCGCCATCGACGCCGCCAAGGCGAAGTGGTGGACCGCGCAGGTGCAGAACGAGGTCCTCGATCACTGTGTTCAGTTACACGGCGGCTACGGCTTCATGACCGAGTACCGCGCCGCTCGCGCGTGGATGGACGCCCGCGTCACCAAGATCTGGGCGGGATCCAACGAGATCATGAAGGAACTCATCGGCCGCGATCTCGGCCTGTAATTTCGCAACTGCAGTCCATATGTCACTGCAGTCGATACGTCACTGCAGTCCATACGTCACTTCCCGAACCCGACGACACAGGAGCATCACCGCGCATGTCTGTTCTCGACAAGTTCTCTCTGACCGATCGAGTGGTCATCGTGACCGGTGCGTCGTCGGGCCTCGGGGTGGCGTTTGCGAAAGCCGCAGCAGAGGCGGGTGCGGACGTCGTCCTCGCTGCTCGCCGCGTCGACAAGCTCGAAGACACGGCCAAGCTCGTGCGTGACGCAGGCCGCGAAGCGTTGTGCGTGGCCACCGACATCGTCGATCCGGCACAGGCTCAGAACATGGTCGACGCCGCGATGGAGAAGTTCGGCCGCGTGGACGTACTGGTCAACAACGCCGGCGTCGGAACCGCTGTTCCGGCAACCCGTGAGACCCCGGACCAGTTCCGCGCCGTCATCGACATCAACCTCAATGGGTCCTACTGGGCAGCGCAGGCCTGCGGCCGCGTCATGCTCCCGGGCAGCTCCATCGTCAACATCTCGAGCATTCTCGGATTGACGACCGCCGGACTCCCACAGGCCGCCTATGCGGCGAGCAAGGCAGGCGTCGTCGGGTTGACCCGTGACCTCGCACAGCAGTGGGGAACGCGCAAGGGCATTCGCGTCAACGCGATCGCGCCCGGCTTCTTCAAGTCGGAAATGACAGACCAATACAACGACGGCTACTTGGACGCGATGGCTCCGCGCCTGATCCTCGGCCGCATGGGCGATCCGGAAGAGCTCGCGGCCACCATGGTGTGGCTCGCGTCCGAGGCAGGCGGATACGTCACCGGTCAGACCATCGCCGTCGACGGAGGAATCACCATCACCTGACGCCGATGCCGAGATGTCGCCGGCTTTGCCGTATAAGTAGCTGGTGACCTCTCGCGCCGAACCTCAGGAGAACTGGGAAGACCGTCCGCCACCATCCATGGCTGCGACGGAGCTTCTGCGTGACCTGCCGGTGACTGCCCGCGGCGTCCGGACCAGGGCTTCTCTGGTCGCAGCGGCTCGAACGGTGTTCGAGCGCGCAGGGTATCTCGACGCCCGTCTCACGGACATCACCAAGGAAGCGAACTGCTCCACCGGCACGTTCTACACCTACTTCGACAACAAAGAGCAGATCTTCGCCGCAGTTCTCGACGTTGCGCAGGAAGACATGCTGCACCCCGGCATGGGGCGGGTCCGCGAGGTCGACAATCCGTATGCGGTCCTCGAATCGAGCAACCGTGCCTACCTGACGGCTTTTCGCCGCAACGCCAAACTGATGGGTCTGCTCGAGCAGGTATCGCACATCGATCCGGCCTTCGCGAAACTGCGTCGGGACCGAGCCGAGACCTTCATTTCTCGTAATGCCCGAGCCATCGAACGCTTGCAAGCAGCTGGCAAGGCAGACGGCTCGTTGGACCCGCTGCTGGCTTCCCGAGCGCTGTCGGCGATGGTGAGCCGTCTTGCCTACAGTTCATTCGTCTCCGAGGAACCTGGCGCCGACGGCAACCCCGTCCCGTTCGAGGACGTCGTCAAGACGGCTACTCAGGTGTGGGCCAACGCTCTGGGCCTCGAAGGCGACCGCGGGTAGTTTCAGCCTTCGCCGCGGGCCGCGAACTGCTGCTCGAGGCTGTGGCGCAACGTCTCCTCGCTGTTCCTGACAGCGTTTTCGACGAACGGCCCGATCAAGCGGCCGAGAGCTTTGCCGGCAATGCCGCCGGGGAGCTTGTAGGCGAAGTCCACGGAAAGCTCGGTTTTGGAATCGTCGATCGCGGCGAACTCCCACGTGGACGAGTTGGATACACCGCCGAGCGAAGACAGCTTGATGATCCGGTTCTTCTCCCACTCGGTCACCTCGAGCTTGGAGCGCAACGTGCTTGGCCCGATCTGCATGGCCGCGTCGAACGTGGCGCCGAGCCCCTGATCGAACTCTCCGAACGGGGTGAACTCGGAAACACCGAACATCCATGTCGGGACGTTGCGGTAGTTGTCGATGTAGTCGAAGGCGACATCAACCGGCACGGCAGCAACCGCGGTGTGGCGAACATGGATCATGACTGGTCCCTGTCTTTCGGTGAACACCGACTCTAACCAATGGCTCCGACGGGTTCGGCGGCGGCGCAAGAGCGATCTACGGTATCGGTATGACGAACGAGCTTCCGGTACGCGGGTCCTGGCGCGATTACGAAGACCTGGGACTACCGAAACCGCTCGCTGCGGCGCTGGAGGCGTTCGTCGAGCAGGGCTATCACGGGACTTCGATCCGTGACGTCGCGTCGCGGTCCGGGCTGTCGGTGCCGGGGCTCTACCACCACTACCCGTCCAAGCAGGCTCTGTTGATCGGTCTGGCGACCGTTGTGATGACGGAGTTGTTGGAGCGAAGCCGCGCCGCCGAACTCGATGCCGGGGACGATCCCTCTGATCGCTTCGACGCGGTGATCGAATCTCTGTTGCGGTTCCACATGTTTCGACGCGAGCAGTCGTTCGTTGCCTCCTCGGAGATCCGCAGCATGGAGCCCGACAGTCGGGCGAGTTACATCGCGCAGCGCGACGAACAGCAGAAGCAGGTGGACCGGATCGTCCTCGACGGCGTCGCTTCGGGAGTGTTCGAGGCCGACCATCCCGAAGATGTCAGCCGCGCCGTGGTGACGATGTGCGTCGCCGTGGCGGTGTGGTATCGACCGGACGGTGAGTTGTCTCCGGACGAGTTGGTGGAGAGGTATTTGGAGATAGCGAGGCGCATGGTGGGGGCGAAGCGGGTGGGGTAGTGATGGCCCTCGGTTTCCGCGTACCGGACTTGTCGTGTGCACGCGATCGTGCCCTGCAGCGGAGAAGGGTTGCTCCGGGAAATACGAGCTTGAAGGGGCTGTCTTCCTATACGGTAATACCGATTGCGTGAACCGAAACAGCCGGGAATCGATTGTGCGATTCTGTTCGTCCAGACAATCGCCAACCAGTCGCGATCAATTTGCAACCAGGAACGCTGGTACAGAAGCCGACGTGATTCGGGCAGAGGGCCTGAGCAACGCATTCCTATGCTCAACAACGATCGGATTGCGCTTCAGGGTTGAATACCCTTCAGGAAATTTTAAAACGCAGTTTAAGTAATACGTCTATGTGAAGGGGAAGTAGGCAGTAGAATTCAGTGACGTCCAACTCCTGGGAGGGAGAATACATGATCCAGCAGCGCATCAGCCTGGGAAAAGATCAGGCAGAGCATGATCCACTACTCGACCCGGCCTTCGTAGAAACAGGCGATTATGACTTGATCGCATCCTTTGACGAGGTCGAGTGCATAGTGGTGGGGCGAACGGGCTCGGGAAAGTCTGCGATACTAACTCGATTGGCTATGGCTGAGCCTGACCGGGTGATTCACTTGAATCCGCAAGATCTTGCCTTGACTTATATTCTAGATCAACAGGTATTTCACTTTTTGCGAAATTTGGATATTGATCTTAACTTGTTTTGGACTACTCTATGGAAACATGTATTAGTGGTGGAGGTTATTCGAAAAAGGTATCGAATTGAAGATCAATCTGCAATGCGCCGCTTCCTGGATTCGCTAAAGGAAAAGCTATCTAGGGATAGATCCAAAATCAAAGCGCTGGAGTACCTTGAAACTTACGAAGATAAGTTTTGGGAAGAAACAGATGAGCGAATCATTCACTATACTAACAGGCTGAGTGAAACAGTGCAGGTCGAAGCCGGTGGATCTTTTTCGTTCGGTCAAGTTGGAATTCAGGCTAAGGCTGGGGAGGAGAGCATGCTTGAGACGGAAGAGTCCGGAGAAAGGAATGCACGTTTCAAGCGTATTATCAATACCGATCAGCATGCCCAGTTGAGGAAGATGATAAATGTCTTGCAGTCGGATATTCTTGATACCCACAATGAGAGAATCTATGTCGTTATCGACGATCTGGATTTGAACTGGATAGATGAGCCGCTAGTTCATGACATGATTCGCGCACTGTTCACTGCAATCAGGGACTTGAAAAGTGTCCAATTTTTGAAGGTCGTTGTAGCGTTGAGGACAAATTTACTTCATGAAATAGAACAATCCACTCGTGATTGGCAAGTAGAGAAGTATGACTCTTTGCAGCACACGATCAGGTGGTCTCGTGCAAATCTTGAAGTTGTCCTCGACAGTCGAACGAATCTAGCGATGAAGAAGTACGGTGTAGATGTTGATAGTTTTTCCGACCTTATGCCGATTGAAAATTATCAGAACGTAAGCGGTGTGGATTATATTTTGGACAGAACGCTACTTCGTCCTAGGGATGCGATTCGTTTCGCAAATGAATGCTTGGTCGTAGGTGCAGGTAAGAGTCGAATTGACTGGGGTGATATCGTAACAGCGGAAGCATCTTACTCGGACGGCAGACTGAGGGCACTGACGGATGAGTGGTCGACGACATATCCGAACTTCGCTATTGTGCTCACTGCATTTAGCAATGCTGCGACAAAATTCACCAAAGATGATTTCGAAGAAAAGTTGGGATTGGTAGTTGGCGATGTCCTGTCTAGCAATCCGAGTATGCCAAATTGGTTCAATTCGGCTACCGAACTGCTTTATGCTCCGGGTGAAAGAACCTTCGCGAAAAATTATGGTGCGCTTATAAGGATACTCTTCCGTGTCGGATTTATTGGCGCCCAAGTTTCCCCTGATTCATCTGTTGTGTACAGCTATGACGAATCCAATTACTGCAAGCGTGACGAAAGGTTGCAGGGGATGTTCTATTTTCATATACACCCAGCTTTTCATCGGGCCTTGGATTTGCCGTCATCTTAGAATTTCCGCGGGATGGACTCGTTGCCCAGTTGTATCCATCTATTTTCTGCAGATGGGTGAGAAACGTTTTAAGGTAGGTTATTTTAACTGCTTCGCTTTGGTGAGAAAATATGAAATAGCGCCGCTGGTGGAAATAATGTTAGGCTTAAAGGTAGTTCTGCCCCCCGAATTTTGGTCAATTGCTTAATGCTTGAATTGACGCTAGTGTTCTATAGTTTTACCGTTCGCGTAATCTGGCGAGATCAAGCGCTACCAGCGAACTTGTGCAAGTAGCTGAAGAGCCTATGTCCTATGGCCTTTGTTCAACGTCAGCTCCCGGGAATGTCGTGGGTTGAGGCTAACGCGGACTACCTGTATCAGGAATGGATGCGTGTGGCGGTCTCGCACCGGTCCGTGGGTGATCTGTCTCGGGACGAGCTGGTGGAAAGTATCTTGAGATAGCGGCTCCGACGGTGGGGGCGAAGCGGGTGGGCAGTGAAATTGTTGACGCAACTCCGCGAATCACGCGGAGTTCTTCAGCAATTCGAGGGCTGCGTCCCGGCCGACACCGAAGGGGTTGGGGCCTATACCGATCCCGTCTGCGACGAGGGCGCCTTCGTGAAGCAGCATGATTGCCTCGGCGAGACGTTCGTCGGCCTGCCCTTCCGTCGCCAGAATGCGCCGAAAAAGGTCCAACATCTCCCGCTTTTGTTCGGCGATGACAGCGAACACCTGATGTGAGCGATCGCTGAACTCGGCGTGCGCGTTGATCATGCTGCACCCTTTGCCTCCGCTCGCCTTGGACCAGGAGGCGGAAGCATCGAACACCGCACTTAACCGTTCGGCGCGACTGTCTCCGGCTGATGCCAGCTTCTTGTCGCGAATGATTCGCCACCGCCGATCTCGATCCTTCAGGTATTCCACGACGAGACCGTCCTTCGAGCCGAACCGCTCGTACAAAGTCTTCTTCGTGACCCCGGCGTCCAGTGCGACGGTATCCACACCGACGGCGTGAATTCCCTTTTCGTAGAACAACTTCGACGCCGACTCCAGGATGCGACGTGCTTTCGGAGTTAATTCGGGTACGGATTCCTCTGCCATGGACAAAAGTATACCGATCTGTATAGTCGAATTCATGAGTAAACAGATCGGTATACCTCGGATCGTGACCTCGAGATCTGCCGTGACGGCTACCTTGTCGGTCCTGTTCGTCGCGTGCTGGAGTTCGGGATTCATCGGAGCCAAACTCGGCGCCGGTAGTGCCGAGGTCCTCACGCTGCTGATGTGGCGTTTTCTCCCGCTTGCGGTGGTGCTCGTCCCGATTGTCTGGCTCTCCGCGCGGCGCCGGAACACGATGCCGACACCGCGAGCGCTCGGCAGGCAGGTAGTGATCGGGATGCTCTCCCAGAGCGGTTACCTGTTGTCTGTGTACTGGGCAGTCGATCTCGGCGTGAACACTGGAACAACTGCGCTGATCGACGGTATTCAGCCGCTGGTGGCAGCCGCGCTGCTCGGTCCGGTCCTCGGCGTCGCAGTCCCGCGGATGCAGTGGGTCGGGTTGGTGATCGGACTGGGCGGCGTCGCAATGGTCACGGCAGCCGACGCCGGAGCTGGTACATCGGCGCCGTGGTGGGCCTACGCGATTCCGTTCCTGGGGATGGTGAGCCTGGTTGCATCCACCTTCGTCGAGCAACGGGCTCCCACGTCCATGCCACCACTGCAGGCCTTGGCCATCCACTGCTCAACCAGCGCAATAGTTTTCACAACTCTGGCGATCGCCTCGGGTGCTGCCGCACCGCCGAGTGTCAACACATTCTGGATCGCATTGCTCTGGTTGATCGTGTTGTCCACCTTCGGCGGTTACGGCCTGTACTGGTTATTGCTGCGTCGCATCGGCATCACGTCCGTCAACACCTTGATGTTCTTGATCGCCCCCGTCACCGCGGTCTGGGGCGCGTTGATGTTCGGAGAATCCTTCACCCCGTTCACTGCGCTCGGCTTGGCGGTGGGCATCCTCGCCGTCGTCGTGGTCACCCGAGTCGACAATCGTCAGAAGAACCGGGACGAGGGCGACGATGCCTGTCCTGTCAGGGCCCCGATCATGTCGCGCTGATGAAGCTCGATCGGGATGTGAACCGCTCGCGGAGCACGGTGAGTTGCTCTGCGGTGAGCTTCAGTCCGTTGATTGCGTAGTCCTCGACTGCAGACGAGATCGCTGCGCACCCCGGCATCGCCTATCCCACAGTGAAGACTCACCTTCGCTCGATCTACCGAAAATTAGGTGTGACCAAACGGCGCGCCGCTGTTCAAGCAGCCGACAACCTAGACCGCGGGATCGGGGGCGATTCCGCGGCGGAGGCTGCGAACCGTCAAGTCCAAGGCCTGTAGGCGCGTCCCGGAACCGCGGTTCACGTAGTCCATCGACGTGTAGATCAGTGACCACAGCAGGTTCTGCACCCAGTCCGAACCCATGTCGGGGTCGATGGAACCGTCGGAGTGTCCGCGCTCGATGGCGTCGGTGACTCCGTCGTCGTTCGACGCGGACTCGGCAAACGAATCTTCTTGATACACGCCGGGAGTGAAGAGCAGGACCGTCAAAAGGTCGGCCAGTTCGAAGTATTCATGGCACAGGCGAACCAGCGCTTCGGCTCCGGTACCCTCGCCGAGTCGAGCTGCTGCTGCTGCCTCTCCGACGGCGCGGGTGGCCTCGGCCGCGACTGCGTCGACCAAGTCCGACCGTTCGGGAAAGTAGCGGTGCAAAGTGGTCCGGCCGACCTTCGCGGCCGAAGCGACCTCGCTGAGCGTCGCGGCAGGCTTGGATGCGAACACCGAAACGGCGGCATCGAGGATTGCCTTCCGTGTGCGCTCGCGGGTCGCGCTTTGTTCAGGTGCGCTGTGGATCGTTGTCACGAATTCGAAGCGTAGCCGTGTCCGGTTTCGGTATCCAGTGTTCCGAATCGGAATTTCTCTTGCCCTTTATGGAACATTCGTGTTCCATAAATTCATGCTTGAACCCGACGCTTCTCAGCCCGCACCGAAATGGAGCAATCTCCGCGTCCTCTCGGAGTTCGCTCGACCGCATCTGCCGTCGCTCCTGCTCGGATTGGTACTGGCGCTGTGCGGCTCCGCGGCGACGCTGGCAACGCCCATGGTCACCAAGTGGGTTCTCGACACCCTCGATACCGGTGCGTCGCTGAAGGGGCCGATCCTCACGCTCGTCGTCCTTCTGGTCGTCGGTGCTGTGCTCGGCTGTGCTCAGTGGATCGTTCTCGGAACCGCAGCCGAGAAGGTTGTGTTCGACGCCAGGTCTTCGCTGGTGAGGCGATTCCTCGCTGCGACTGTGCCGTCGCTGCAATCGCGATCCGTGGGTGAATTGGTCACCCGGGTCACGTCGGACACCTTGCTGCTGAGGGAGGCGGCGTCGTCGGCCGCGGTGAATATTCTGAACGCAGCCGCGTTGACCATTGGAACGATTGTTCTGATGGGCGTTCTGGATCTGCCGTTGTTAGGCGTGACCATGGTGGCAATCGTGTTCGCCTCCATACTCTTTGCCGTTCTGATGCCCCGGATTTCCGCGGCCGAAGCGCGAACCCAGGAATCGCTCGGTCAGCTCGGCGGCGTTCTCGAGGGTGGCTTGCGTGCGATCCGGACGGTCAAGGTTTCCCTCGCCGAGGATCGCGTCGGCGCTCTGGTGACGAACAATGCGTCCGATGCGAAAAAGCATGCGATCACGGCGGTTCGAGTGTCGGCAACCGCGTGGACTGTCGCGTGGACCGCCATTCAAGGATCGATCATTGCCATCCTGGGCTTCGGTGCCTGGCGAGTCGCCGACGGCGAAATGGCAGTCTCGACGCTCATCGCGTTTTTGCTCTACGCCTTCACCCTGATGGGGCCGGTGTCGGAGCTTGCGCAGAACGTGACTTCCGTTCAGTCGGGAATCGCGGCAGCTATCCGGATTCGCGAGATGCAGTCGTTGCCCACCGAGCAGTACGACGAGGTCGTGGACGTGGTCGCGAAAACAAACGCTGCCGCGCCGCTGATCGAGTTGCGCGACGTCACCGTGAGTTATCACGGATCGAACCAGCCGGCGTTGCGCGATGTCTCGCTGGTTATTCCGACGCGTGGGCACATGGCCATCGTCGGCCCGTCGGGTGCCGGAAAGACGACCTTGCTCTCGACTGTGCTGCGATTTGTCGAACCGCGATCGGGTGAAGTTCTCCTGCGTGGAGTCGGTTACGACGCGCTCGATCACCGCGCTGTGCGCGAGAGTCTCGCGTACGTGGAGCAGGAGACGCCGGTGGTACCCGGAACGATTCGGGAGAACGTGGTCTTCAGTCATCCCGACGCGACGGACGAAGAAGTCCAGGCTGTTCTGCGCTTGCTTCGGCTCGACGACGCGATCGAGGCCCTGCCCGACGGACTCGACACCGCTCTGACGGCCACTTCGCTGTCGGGTGGCCAACGTCAGCGGATCGCGATGGCGCGCGCAGTTCTGCGGCCGAGTGCTTTGCTTCTGCTCGACGAAGCCACTGCCCAGGTCGACACGCTCACAGAAGCCGCGATTGTCGACGCAATCAACGAACGGGCGCGCACCGGGGCCGTGGTGACTATCGCTCACCGGCTCTCGACGGTGCGTGACGCCGACTGGATCGTGGTCATGGAAGACGGTCGGATCCGCAACATCGGCAACCATGAGGAGCTCATGGACAAGGACGATCTGTACCGCGACATGGTCGTTGCCGGCCGGCTCGATCAGGGCGAGGCGATGCTCGAAGATTGTTGACCCGACGCATCGGCGTGTGCGAGAGTGCTGATACCGAGCGATCGCTCGGTCGGGATGTTCTTTCGGAGGTGGCTGGTGGCAATCGATCTGACGTACGCGCCCGAGGTGGTGGCGCTGATCGAGAAGACGCGCGACTTCACGCGCAACGTAGTGCTCCCCATCGAAGACGAACACGCCGGTGACATCGCCGTAGCGGGTGGCGATGCCATTCGCATCGAGATGCAGTCGGCAGCCAAAGAAGCCGGTGTCTTCGCCCCGCATGTGCCGATCGAGTACGGCGGACACGGGCTCAACATGAGTGATCGCGCGCCGGTCTTCGAGGAAGCCGGCTACTCGCTCTTCGGGCCGACGGCGCTCAACATCGCGGCGCCGGACGAGGGCAACGTTCACATGCTGGCCCACGTGGCGAACGAAGCACAGAAGCAGCAGTTCCTCGCGCCGCTCGCAAGCGGGGACATGCGGTCGGCATTCGCCATGACCGAACCCGCGCCCGGAGCGGGATCCGATCCTTCGGCTTTGAACACCCGCGCCGAGAAAGTCCCCGGTGGCTGGAAGATCAACGGTAAGAAATGGTTCATCACCGGCGCCGACGGCGCCGGGTTCTTCATCATCATGGCGCGCACGTCCGGCGAGCCCGGGCAGCGCGGCGGAGCGACCATGTTCCTGGCGCCGACGGACACTCCCGGCCTGGTAGTGGGTCGACACATCGACACCCTCGACAAGGCAATGATCGGTGGGCACTGCGAGGTGACGTTCGAAGATCTCTTCGTACCCGACGAGGCCGTACTCGGTGAGGTCGATCAGGGTTTCGCCTACGCCCAGGTTCGCCTCGGTCCCGCCCGCATGACGCACGTGATGCGCTGGCTCGGTGCAGCGCGCCGCGGCCACGACGTCGCCGTGGCCAGGGTTGCCGAACGCGAAGGCTTCGGCTCGAAACTCGGTGATCTCGGAATGATCCAGAAGATGGTCGCCGACAACGAGATCGACATCGCAGCCAGCCGTGCACTTCTGGTGCAGGCCTGCTTCGAACTCGATCAGGGCGGGCACGCAAGCAACGCGACGTCCATCGCCAAGACCTATGCGGCCGAGGCGATCTTCCGGATCGTCGACCGCTCCATTCAGATGTGTGGCGGAATGGGCGTGTCCGGTGATCTGCCGCTGGCACGGTTGTCCCGCGAAGTGCGTCCCTTCCGCGTCTACGACGGCCCGTCCGAGGTTCATCGTTGGGCCATTGCGAAACGTGTTGTCGGAGCTGCGAAGCGCGCGGCGCGGGAGGAATCGAAGTGACGGACTTTCCAGGACTCGATCTCGCGGCACTGCGCAAGTATCTGCAAGCCGCAGGCGTCACTGTCAGCGGTGAGTTGCGAGCCGAACTGATTTCAGGTGGCAAATCCAACCTGACGTACGGAATCTTCGACGACAACTCGAAGTGGATTCTGCGCCGCCCACCCACTGCCGGCCTCACGCCGTCGGCGCACGACGTTGCGCGCGAGTTTCGAATCACCTCGGCGTTGCAGAACACTGCAGTACCGGTCGCGCCGACCGTCGTGCTGTGCGAGGACGCCTCGGTGATGGGTGCGTCGTTCACGGTGGTCGAGTTCGTCACCGGTCAGGTGATCCGGACCAAAACCGAGCTGGAAGCTGTTCCGGCAGAGCAGGTCACGCAGTGTATCGACGAATTGGTGCGTGTTCTGGCCGCCCTGCACGACGTCGATTACAACGCCGTGGGTCTCGGCGAACTCGGCCGTCCCGACGGTTATGTCGCCCGCCAGGTGAAGTTGTGGGCCGGTCAATGGTCGCGCGTCAAGACCGAGGACTCGGCAGACGTGGACAGGTTGGCGTCGAGCCTCGCGGAATTGATTCCGGCTGAATCGGCTTCGTCGATCGTGCACGGCGACTACCGGATCGACAACACGATTCTCGCGGCGAACGACGTCACCAAGGTTGCCGCAGTGGTGGACTGGGAACTGTCGACGCTGGGAGATCCGCTGGCGGACATCGCGATGATGTGCGTCTATCGGCATCCCGCGCTGGATCTGGTTCTGGGTGAGCCTGCTGCGTGGACGAGCCCGTCGCTACCGTCTGTTGTCGATCTGGCGCAACGGTATTCGTCCGTTTCGGGTCGTGAATTGGCGCATTGGAACTTCTACATGGCGCTCGGGTTCTTCAAACTCGCCGTCGTGGCGCAGGGCATCGATCACCGATTCCGAGCAGGAGCCACCGTCGGCGGGGGATTCGACAAGGCTGGATCTTCTGTGCCGGAACTGATCTCGGCCGGACTCAACGCACTGCAAGGGAAATTCGAATGACTCGATCAGCACTGGTCACCGGCGCCTCCAAGGGAATCGGGCTCGGCATCGCAACACGCTTGGCTTCGCAAGGGTACGGGCTGACCATCACGGCACGTGATGCCGAACGGCTCGCCGTTGTCGCCGAAGAACTTACGCGCGCCGGATCGCCGGACGTCGTCGTCTCGGCCGGCGACATGGCGGACGAGAACTTCGCCGCAGCACTCGTAGCCACGCACGGCGAGCGATTCGGCTCCATGCGAGCCCTCGTCCTCAACGCCGGAGTGGGAACCAGTGGGCGAGTGGCGGATTACCCGATGCGCCGTTTCGACAAGACCGTCGCCGTCAATCTCCGGACACCGTTCGCACTATTGCAAGCGTCGCTGCCGCTCCTGCGTACAGCGGCGGACGCGGACCTCGCCGGCGGAGCAAAGGTGATCGCTCTCGCCTCGATGGCCGGTGTGTATGCCGAGAGCGGCTTGGCCGTCTACGGAGCCACCAAAGCCGCACTCATTTCGATGGTCGAAGCACTCAACGCCGAGGAATCCGGAAACGGAGTGAGCGCGACGGCCATTGCTCCCGGTTACGTCGACACGGACATGTCGGCGTGGACGCACGATCGGATCACACCCGAGACCATGATCAAGGTCGACGACATCGTGGAGTTGGTGGACGGACTGCTCAAGCTCTCGTCTCGAGCAGTGGTTCCGAAGGTCGTCATGACGCGAGCCGGAACCAACGGCTACTCGGCCTGATCAATCCAGCTTGGCTTCGCCCCGCTTGCGGAAAAAGTGGAAGCCGGGCACTCCGACGATCGCCTGACGCAGGTCCTTCACCACTCCGAGGAGTTCGTGGATCTCGGGCGAGACGGAGTCCAAGGTTCCGAGGATGGGCAGCACCGCGGTCACGCGGTCGGTGAGCTCCGGCAGTTGGTCGATCAGTTTGATCGCGGCGCTGACCTCCGCCTCGGACAGGTCGTCGGCGAATCTGGCCGCCAGCGGCGCGAGCTGCAACGCAATGGGCTCGTAGATCTCGAGGAGTTGTCCCGCGATGTCCGAGGTCTGTTCGACGGCCTCGACCAGCGTCTCAGCTCGAACGGTCACGGCGGCGGCTCCGATGACGACGCGGTCGGCGTTGTCGGCGATCTGGTTGATGCGTGCCACCAACCTCTCGACCGAGAAGAGGAGCGCCTCGAGTCGAGTGGGCAGGGTGACCGCAAAAGCGACCGTGGACAGGGACCAGTGCACCACGTCGCCGACGGAGCGGACGACGGTGGAGCTGCCGGGCAAAACTAGAGCCATCCCTCGATACTGCCTGATGTGACGTCAAAGTACAGGTAAATCTCACATTCACGAGGCCAGCGGCGTCTTCGAGGTGTCGGTGCCGGCGCGGACAATCAATTCACCCGCTGCCTGCTGCACCGCGCAACCTGGAAGGATCGAGACATGACGGCTATCCGTACGCACACCGTGATCGACTCGCCGATCGGGGCGTTGACGCTGGTAGCGGCAGGTGAGAACCTCTGCGGGCTGTACATGGCGGAGCATCGCCACAAGCCGGACGAGTCCACGTTCGGTGATCGTTCCGCGGCGGTCTTCGGTGAAGTCGAATCGCAGCTCACCGAGTACTTCGAGGGTGATCGCACGGAGTTCTCCGTGCCGCTGGCGCCCGTGGGTACCGAGTTCCAGAAGCGGGTGTGGGATACCTTGCGAACGATCCCGTACGGCGAAACCTGGACATACATGGAGCTCGCGCAAACTTTGGGTAACCCGCTTGCGATCCGTGCCGCCGCCGCGGCAAACGGCAAGAATCCGATCAGCATCATCGTTCCCTGTCATCGTGTGGTCGGTAGCGACGGAAGTCTGACCGGTTTCGCCGGCGGCCTCGAACGCAAGCGGTTCCTGCTCGACCGCGAGCACGGCGGCGAATCGGATGTCCTCTTCTGATGCGCTCGGCTCACAATTCGGTGATCGGGAACGTCTACCGATCGTGAGACTCAAACTGTTCGAAGACGTCGTGACCGAATACGGTGCAGTGGTCCTCCGTGTCTGCCGCGCGGTGGTCGGTCCCGTCGACGCCGAGGACGCGTGGTCCGAGACGTTCATCGCAGCGATGCGGGCATATCCGGATCTGAACCCGGACGCGAACATCGAAGCCTGGCTGGTGACCATCGCGCACCGCAAGGCAATCGACATCACCCGAGTGCGCGCCCGCGTGGCCGTGCCCACAGACGAGGTTCCGGAGTTGCCGACGCGAATCGGCGTACCCGGAACGTGGGATCACGAACTCTGGGACGCACTCGAACAGCTACCGCTCAAACAACGTGCGGCAGTCGCCTATCACTTTCTGGGTGGGCTGCCGTACGCAGAGATCGCGGACATCCTCGGCAACACCCCGGCGGCCGCCAGACGCGCGGGTGCCGACGGTATCGCCACACTACGAAGAACCTACTTGTCCGCTACCGCTGCGGAAGGGAGTCACTCATGAGTAACGATGTGTTCGAGGCGCTTCCAGCCGTTGACGCTGACGCCATGATCCGCCTACGGGCGCGCCTGGCTGCGCAGGCGTCCGAAGCTGAATTGATCGACGTGGCATATCGAACCGTCGATTCGCCGGTCGGAAAGCTGCTCCTCGCGGCGACCGATGTCGGCCTGGTGCGGGTTGCCTTTGCCGTCCAAGGGCACGACCTCGTTCTGGAACGTTTGGCGGACACCGTCAGCCCCCGTGTGCTTCATTACCCGCGCAGGCTGGACACTGTCGCTCGCGAGTTGGACGAGTACTTTGCCGGTGCGCGTCGAGAATTCGATCTGCGCTTGGACTTCCAACTCGCGAAGGGGTTCCGACGCGAAGTGTTGCGTCATCTCCCCGAGATCGAATACGGCCACACCGCTAGCTATTCGGTGGTCGCAGCAGCGTCGGGTAGCCCACGTGCCGTTCGTGCCGTGGGGACCGCATGCGCAAAGAACCCGCTGCCGTTGGTGGTCCCGTGTCACCGGGTGGTGCGCAGCGACGGCAGCCTCGGGCAGTACGCCGGCGGCCCCGAACTGAAAGCGATTCTGCTGGATCTGGAAGCCGGCCGGTGAGCGCAGTGACGCTGCGCTTTCAGGCACCCTACGCAGTCGAACCGCTCACCGGTGCCCTGCGGGCTCACTGCGTCGCAGGCCTCGAGCGTCACGACGACGGTGTTCACACCAGAGTCATACCGTTGCCTTCCGGCCCGGTTGTCGTGTCGGTGTCGTGGACAGACGACGGTGTCGTCATGGATTCCGATGTGCCGGCGGAGGATTCCGCAGTGCTGGAGGTGATCGTGCGTCGTTGGCTCGACCTCGACGCCGATCACACTGCTGTCGAAGCAGCGTTCGGTAGCGATGAGTTGTTGGCCCCACTCGTTGCCGCCCGTCCAGGATTGCGGGTGCTCGGCTCGGTGGACGGTTTCGAGACCGCAGTGCTCACCGTTCTGGGGCAACAGGTTTCGCTCGCCGCAGCGAGGACGTTCGGTGGTCGTTTTGTCAGCGCATTCGGAGCGCCGGTGGAAGGGGAGTTTCTTGCCTTCCCTGATCCGGACGCGGTTGCAGCGCAATCGCCGGAGGACATACAGAAAGCCGTCGGATTGACCACAGTGCGCGCAAGAACAGTGCACACGTTGGCAACTGCGGCAGCGAACGGTCTCGATCTCTCCTGGGATGCGGATCCTGTCCAATTTCGACAAGAGTTGTTGGCGCTACCGGGAATCGGACCGTGGACCGCTGACTATCTCACTGTTCGAATTCTCGGTGATCGCGACGCCTTCGTACCCGACGATCTGGTGTTGAAGCGAGCGTTGGGGGTCTCGTCGGGCAAAGAAGCCGCAGCGTTGTCCGAGCGCTGGCGACCCTGGCGAGCGTACGCACTCTTTCATCTGTGGACCAAGGAAGCGTTTCTGTAGTGGTCAATCTTTCGCGCGGGCCAGTTCGGACGGCCACCATATACGTTTCCCGATGTCGTGAGAGAGCGCAGGCACCAGGACACTGCGCACGATGATCGTATCGAGCAGCACACCGAAGGCCACGGCAAATCCGATCTCGGCGAGGAAGACCAGCGGCAGGATGCCCAGTACGGCAAATGTTGCGGCCAAGACGATTCCGGCTGAGGTGATCACACCCCCGGTGACCGCAAGACCGCGCAGGACACCTGCGCGGGTGCCGAATTCTCCGGTCTCCTCTCGCACACGGGTCATCAGGAAGATGTTGTAGTCGATACCCAGAGCGACCAGAAACACGAAGGCGAACAGTGGGAACGATTGATCCGCCCCGGCGAACCCGAATACGTGTGTGAAGAAGAATCCGCTCACACCGAGCGTCGCCGCGAAGGAAAGCACCACGGTGACAATGAGAATCACCGGGATCAGCAGAGCACGGAGCAAAGCGGCCAAGACCAGGAAGATCACCACCAACACGATCGGGATGATCAGGTTTCTGTCGCGGACCGAGGCCGCCTGGACATCGAGGGTGGTGGCCGTGCTGCCTCCGACGAGCGCGTCGGCGCCGGGCACGTCGTGGACGGCAGTCCGCAGTCGCTTGACAGTTTCGAGTGCCTGCGGCGAATCGTAAGAGTCGGCGAGGGTTGCATTGATCATGGTTCGGCCGTCGATCGGTGCAACGGTGAAAGCCGCAGGGGCGCAACCCGCAGCGGCGGCTTGCGCGACGGCAGCGGGGTTGGTCTTGATCAGCTCGCTGACCTTCGCGACGTCTACCTGGGTGCACACGGCACCGGGATCCTGTGAGATACCTTCGACTCCGCTGGCTGCCTTGATGACGGCGTCGGCCTGGTCGGCGTTTGCGGTGATTACGGCCGGTGCGCCCGCTCCGGGATCGAACTTCGAGTCGTAGAGTTCCTGTCCGACAACAGCGTCCGGACGATTGGTGAAGCTTTCGGTGGATGTCAGGCCATCGGTTTTGAGACTGCCGATCCCGGCCGCGAACAGGATGATCAACAAGACTGTGGCGCCGATCCACAGTGGGCGGTCCTTGCTACCGACGGCCTCGGCGATCTTGCCCCACATCCCGTGCGTCGTAAGGTCTGCGGCGTGATCGACCTTGGGCTTGCGCGGCCAGAAGACCCACCGTCCGGTGGCGGCCAGAGCGACAGGCATGAACGTCATCATCATCAGATAGGTGCAGGCGATCCCGATGGCGGCGACGGGTCCGAGGCTCTTGTTGGAGTTGAGTTGAGAGAACGTCAGGCAGAGCAGACCGAGAATTACGGTGACAGCTGAAGCGGTGATGGCCGGCGCAGACTCGCGCCAGGCCTTGATCATCGCGTCGAAGCGGTTGGGATACGTGTGCAGTTCTTCGCGATAGCGAGAGATCAAGAGTAGGGCGTAGTCGGTACCGGCACCGATCACCAACACGAAAAGGATGCCTTGAGATTGTCCGGTCAGCGTGAGCAGTTCGGCTTTCGCGAGAAAATAGATCACCATCGACGACAAGCCGATTGCGAGGAGCGCGGAGAACAGCGGGAAGAACCACAACACCGGCGATCGGTACACGACAAGCAGGATGAGGACCACGACCAGGAGTGCCGCGCCAAGGAGCGCTCCGTCCAGACCGGCAAAGGCGTCGATGAACGCAACGAGTAGCCCACCTGGACCGGCTGGGAGTACCTCGACATCACCAGCTGCTTGTTTTGCGGCGTCGATGACGTTCTGCTCGGTGGTCGCCAGGACATCGCCTGCCACGGATGTATCACCGTCTTTGGCGACGAGTGGCACGAAGATCGACGCAGTTGTGCCGTCTGCGGAGTACTGGGTGGGCTGCATACCGTCGGCGTCTACTCCGGAGATCCCGGCAATAGCGCCGTATGCCGAGTTGATTGCAGACTTGTCTGCCTCGGTAAGGGCCGAATCCCGATGGAACAGAACAAAACCAGGGATCGTCTCGACGGCAAGGAAGTTCGCGGATTGGTTGCTGACAATCGTCGATTCTGCGGAACTCGGAAGATATGAGGCGTTGTCGTTCTTCTGAACCTCGGCCAGTTTTCCTTGGAACGAACCGCCGAATCCGCCTGCGACGAAGGCGAAGATCGCAAGGGCGATCACGGTGAAGACCGGCAGTCGACGGCGTTTGACCGCTCCGCTGTCGTTCCGTTCTGCGTCAGTTGTATCCAGCTTGGTCATGGTTCTCCTCGAACGCAGTCGACCAGCACCAACAAAGCAACGTTTTCCAGTAGAACACGCAATACGGGCGCGGTGGAACCACTTGGAGTGGAATTGACGACGCTACGAAGTGCCTTTGCCGTACGTCTCGCGGGCTGCGACGTCCATGGGAAAACGGACGACTGTGTCGCCGAACAACAATCGAGTTGCCGAAGCCGCAGCGGCCAGCACGTGGGCGGTACCTGACTCGGGATTTCGCGTATGCACGACCACTTCGTCGTGCTGGAAGAAGACCAACTCACCGTCCGGATCTTCGGCGAGGCGGCGCCTGAGGTCGGCCAGGAGGCACAGCGCCCACTCGGACGCAGTGGCCTGCACGACGAAGTTCCGCGTGAAACGACCGCGGGCGTGAGCGTCGCCGTGGGAGTAGAAGTCGGGAGACGGTGGGGGACAGGCCCGGCCGAGCAGTGACTTCACCACCTCGCCGCGCTCACCTGCCTTGGCAGCTTGCTCGACGTACTCGACGGCGACCGGGAATCGCTTCCTCAACAAGATGAGCAGTGCTTTGGCTTCACCCGCCGTCGCCCCGTACAGGACTCCAAGGATTGCGACCTTGGCTTTTGCGCGATCACCGCCGAAGGCTTCGGCACCAACAAGTGCGTACAGATCGTCGTCCCCGGCGGCGGCCATCATGCGGCGGTCGCCGGACATGGCGGCCAGAATTCGGGGCTCGAGCTGACCGGCGTCGGCGACGACGAACACGTGGCCCGGATCGGCGACGACGCTCGAGCGCATGGTCTTCGGAATCTGGAGGGCCCCGCCGCCCCGGCTCGCCCACCTGCCGGACACGACACCACCGGGAACGTAAATCGGGCGGAATCGATCGCCCCGCACCCAACTGTCCATCCATTGCCAACCGTTGGTGCTGTACAGCTTGGCGAGTTCGCGGTGACGCAGGAGCAACGGCACCGCCGGATGATCGATTTCCTGCAGAAACCACTTGCGCGTCGACGGCAGTTCGATGCCCTGACGCCCGAACGCCTCGGTGATCTCCACCGAAGACGAAGGATTGACGGTGCGCCCGAAGACCTCGCTGATCTGGGCGGCAAGTTCCTGCATGCGTGCGGGGAGGTCGTATCCCGTCGGCCGCGGCCCCAGTCGTTCTTCGAGGAGTTCGCGGTGCTTCTGCGTCGAGAACGGCAGGCCCGTGTGCGTCATCTCGGCGGCGCTGAGAGCGCCGGCCGATTCTGCTGCGATCAACAAGTCCAGTCGAGCGTCCGTGCCGATGGTTGCGCGCTGATCGGCGAATTCGGTGGCGACGGCGAGAGGATCGAGAACGGGTGCAGTGTCGAAGAGTCCGAGTCGATCGTCGTCGAACTCCTCGGCAGGCGGTGACGGTTTGCCGACGCGCATTCCGAGTATCGCGCGGGTCAGGGAGATGTCGTGGCACCGCTGAACCCGTACGCCTGCCCGCAGTAGCGGTGGGTACACGGTCGCCGTACTCGGCCACACCCACCGCGGGTGCTCGGCTTCCTCGATGGTGCGCACCGCTGCGATCAGGTCGGGGTATTCGACGGGATCGGCGAGCGGCGTTCCACCGGGATCGGTCCGTAGGACAGTTGCCGTCACAGCTCCCGTGGACGTCGTACTACCGGGGACCAGGACAACTCGCACGACATCAGTGTGACGGCAGGGTCCGACACGCCATCGCTCGGCGCTGCTCAGGCCCCGACGAACCGGATGTGCTGACCCGGGCGGGCTTGGCCGAGTCGGTCGATATCTGCGTCCGCGACCACTCCGACCACCGGATACCCGCCGGTGATCGGGTGATCGGCGAGGAACACGACAGGTTGGCCGCTGGGTGGGACCTGGATCGATCCGAGCGCTACGCCTTCGGTGGGGAGTTCGGCGTCATTCGTTTGTTGCAGCAGTTCGTCGGTGCCGACACGATCGAGTCGCGCCCCGATTCGGTCCGAGTCGGTGGAGACCGCCCACTGCCCCCGCAGGAGCGATTCGGGGTTGGTGAATCGATCTGCGCGCGGCCCGAATACGACTCGAATCTCGAGAGTCTCGTTTGTCATCGGTGGAACTGGTGCAAGGTCGACGAGCGAGAACGCGGTCGGCGAAGGCCCGATCGGGAGAACAACCTTGGGCTCGAGAGGCGCCGGACCTATCCCGGACATGGTGTCGGTGCTGCGCGATCCCAGGATCTCGGGAACCACAATGCCGCCTCGAACGGTCAGATACGTCCGCAGGCCACTCGGTGCGTAGTCGAGGCGGACGGTCTGACCGACGTCGAGAGCGATCACGCTCGAATGCCCGACCGGAATGCCGTCGCGGTAGGCCTGTGCGGGCGCCCCGGTGAACGCGATCGTTGCCTGTTGCTGCGCTCGAATGCTCAATCCGCCCAGGAGGACCTCGACGCCTGCCGCGCTCTCGTCGTTGCCGACGAGCCGGTTGCCGAGTTTGAGCGATCGCCTGTCCGCAGCACCGGAAACCCCGACGCCCGAGCGAAGGTGTCCGGTCCGTCCGAGGTCCTGGATCAAGCTCAGCGGCCCGGTGTCGAGTATCTCCAGACCGCTCATCGGTCGTCCTCGTTCACGAAGCGCACGCGGCACCCAGGCTGAACGGCGGCCGGTGGTGTGGCGTTCAGATCCCACATCACGGCGTCGGTGCTCCCGATGATCTGCCAGCCACCGGGCGATGCCCGCGGGTAGATCGCGCTGTATCCAGCGGCCAGGGCGACGGAACCGGCTGGCACTGCGGTTCGCGACTGAGTTCGACGCGGAACGTCGAGCCGAGTGTCGACTGAAGTCAGGTAGGCGAAGCCGGGTGCGAATCCGATGAAGGCGCAACGCCACATCGCCCCGGTATGGGCCGCAACCACCTCGGAACGGCTCATTCCGAGTGACTGGGCGACGTCGTCGAGGTCGGGCCCGTCGTACCTGACGGCGATGGTGAGTGCATCCGTCTCGGAATGCTCGTCTGTGGTCGCGGCAGAATTGGTTTGCTCGAGATCGTTCAAGCACTTCCGGACGTACGTGAGATCTGCCGCCGGGGTGCACGTGACCAGGACCGTGCGAGCTGCGGGGAGGAAGTCATCGACCCCGACCGGGGTGTTACGCGTCAGTGCTTCGGTGAACGCGAGAACGTCAGCTTCGGAATCGAGGTCTACGAGAAATGCGCGTTCTCCGGCGGGAAGTATGCGAGTCACAGGGAGGGCTCCCGATCGATTCGAGTCCGCTCCACGTCCGCTCGCATCGCCACGATGAAACTCGCGATGGTGGCTCGCTCGGCCGCGGTGTAATTCCCGACGGTGCTCGCAGCCCGTGAAATGAGTGGGCCGAAGAAGCTCTCGCCCAGAGTGACCGCCGATGGTGTGACCTGCAAGAGCACCCGTCGGCGGTCCTCCGAGTCCCGCTCCCGAGCTACGTGCCCCGCTTTGACCATCCGGTCGACCAGTGCAGTCACCGACGCCGAGTTGATCCCGAGCTGTGAGCCCAACCAACCAGGCGTCGCCGGTGTGTCCGAGCGCTCGGCATCGAGAAGGCAGATCAGTGCGCGGACGTCGGTCGAGTGCATTTTGTACTTGTTCGCAAAGCCGGAAACCGCCACGTTCAAGTCGACGGTCAGTGCGCGAAGCGAGTGGACGATCGCCATCGCTTCGTCTTCTGCATCGCCGACGCTCATGGATGCCTCCAGCCCTGGTGTGTTGTCTCTCGATTGTCTACTATCTCGATAGTCGAGAGAAAATGGGGTGGGGAATGGACTTCAATCGCGCATACGACGCCGTACTGACCAAATGGCCGCAAAAACCGCTGGGTGTGGATCTCGCAGGCCGGTTCGGCAGCACACATGTGAACGTCTGTGGACCTGAAGACTCGCGGCCGTTGATCCTTCTGCCCGGGGGAGGTGCCACTTCGACGGTGTGGTTCGACAACGTTGCGGCGCTGTCGAAATTCCGGCGTGTTTTTGCCGTCGACACCCTGGGCGATGCCGGACTCAGCATTCCGAATGGTGATCCGATGAAGTCCGTCGACGATCTGATCGAGTGGATGGACTCGATAGTCGATTGCACCGGCGCCGACACCGTCGATGTGATCGGACATTCCTACGGCGCAATGATTGCGTTGGCCTTTGCGCTGCATCGGCCGGATCGTGTCGGGAAACTTGTTCTGCTCGATCCTAATTCGAGTTTCGCCGGCATGAAGGCGGGCTACCTTCTGCGTGCGCTTCCGCTGTTGCTGTCCCCGTCGCGAGCACGCCGAAAGCGACTGTTGGAGTGGGAGACAGGTGAGTTGAGTATCGACTCCGACTGGCTGTCTCTTGTGGAAGTGGGCACTTCGGATCTACCGCGACCCGATCTCGTAGTGCCTCAACGTCCTTCGAAAGAGGGCTTGAGCGCACTGGATGTCGAGTTGCTGGTGGTCCTCGCGCAGGACGGACGGGTGCATGATGCGGAAACGGTGTCGAGGTCGGTGCGGGAGAGGATTCCCGCAGCACGTGTCGAGGTGCTGAAAGATGCTTCACATCACAGTATTCCGATGGTTCCCGCCGATGAACTCAACCGAGTGCTCGTCGACTTCTTGGAGGGCTAGCGGATCAGGGTGCGACGACGCACCCCGGACCGATCGGGGTGGCCGGATTGACATCGACCGTTGTGACCGGCCCGCCCGCTGACGTCTGGTAGGCCATCAGAGAGTGTTCGCCGGGTGCGGTCGGAGTCCACAGCGTGACGGCGTGGCCGAGTACAACCGGCAAGGTGAAATGGGGATTGACGGTGTCCCAGATCAATTCCTGCGGGAACATGGTCGACGCCCGGTTCAGGTCGACAATCGAGACGTTCGACTCGTCCAACGCTGCTGTCCTGGCAACCACCAGATACGTGCAGCCCGCCCCGTACGGCGTTGTCGGCCCGCTACTGAGACCCGGAAGGATCGTGACGTCGACTACGTCCGCGGAAGCTGACGTCGCGGACCAGATGGCGGCGCTCGCGCTGATGGCGGCGGCGATCACGGTAGTGCGAGCGATTCGTGAAAGTGTCATACCAGCAGGTCGGTTTCATCCTGCGGAGCGTTACAGTTGAAGGCCCCGACCTCAACAGAGATCAGGGCCTTCCTTTGTATTGCGCTACTTTTGCACCGCGCTACTTCTTGGAGACGCGGAGCAGCTTCTTGTTCACGAACTCGTCCATTCCCCACGGACCGAGCTCGCGGCCGACTCCGGAGCGCTTGACTCCGCCGAAGGGCAGACCGGGCAACGTCGTTCCGTGCTCGTTGACAAACGCCATTCCCACGTCGAGATCGGCAGCGACCGACCGGGCGGAATCGAGATCGCTGCTCCAGACGGACCCGCTCAGACCGTAGACCGACGAATTGGCAAGTTCCACAGCCTCGCTGGCCGACTTGACCTTGTAGACGACGCCGGCAGGTCCGAACAGTTCTTCGCTGTAAGCCCGCATGTCCGGGGTCACGTCTGCGAGCAACGTCGGCTGAACGTAGGCGCCCGGGCCGTCGATCTTCTTCCCACCGGTGAGCAGCGTTGCTCCCTTGGACACAGCGTCGTCGATCTGCTCGATCAGAGTGTCTGCCGCGCTCTGTGAGGACAGCGGGCCCAGGACGGTGGATTCGTCCAACGGGTCACCGGCAGAAACGGATTCGAAGGACGTCGCCAATTTGCGGGTGAAGTCGTCGTAGAAATCTTCGGTGACGATGAAACGCTTGGCCGCATTGCAGGCCTGGCCGGCATTGGACAGACGCGCCTTGGTTGCGGACTTGACGGTGGCATCCATGTCGTCGGAATCGAGGACGATGAACACGTCCGATCCGCCGAGTTCGAGGACGACCTTCTTGAGATTGCGTCCCGCAGTTTCGGCGACGCTGGTGCCGGCGCGTTCGCTGCCAGTCAGTGACACGCCTTGAACTCGTGGATCGGCGATCATGTCCGCGATCTGCTCGTTGGTCGCGAAGACGTTGACGTAGGCGTCGTCCGGCAATCCGGCTTGTCGCAAGATCTCTTCCATCAGCAGAGCCGACTGCGGACAGTTGGACGCGTGCTTGAGAATGATCGTGTTGCCCAGCATGAGATTCGGTGCCGCGAAGCGGGCGACCTGGTAGTACGGGAAGTTCCACGGCATGACGCCGATCAGGGCACCGATCGGTCGCCGGTACACAACCGACTCCTCGGCCCCGGGAACGTCGAGCCGTTCTTCCTCGAGCAACGCCGGACCGTGGTCTGCGTACCACTGATAGATCGCGGCCGAGAGTTGTACTTCGCCCTTGGCCTCGCGGACCGGCTTACCCATCTCCAACGAGATCATTCGGGCCAGTTCGTCCGCCCGCTCTGTGTACAGTTCGGCGGTCTTGCTCAGGACTGCCGCACGTTGCTGTGGCGCACTGTTGCGCCAGGTCAAGTAGCCGCGATGCGTGTTCGCAAGTGCGGCTTCAACTCCGGCGTCATCCAAAGTATCGAATTCCCTGACGGTTTCACCTGTCGCGGGATTGACTGTTTTGTAATTAGCCATAGTTGTACAACGTGCGGAAGGGGGTCGAAGATTCCCGAAACGCGCAATCACATTGAATCGGCCCAACAGGTTTCGATCAAATCCCGGCTGGGTACCATCTCACGCCACTTTGGGGCGATGGGTGCGTTCGTAGCCCTTGCGGTCGTAGAAACGGGTGGTCACGATGCCGAGTACGACGCCGATCAGTAGACCCACCAACGTCATCCAGACGGCATGCAGCAGCCCTGCCTCACCGCGTGCGCCGAAGAACAGGATCGATCGCGTACCCATGTAGATCTGGTGCATCGGCTCGAATTGCGCCAGCCAGGCATACAACCTGGGGCTGGCTTCGAGGGGGATGGTGCCACCGGACGAGGGCAGCGCGAGGATGACGAACACGAACAGGTTGATCAACATGCCCAACGAGCCGAATGCGGCCATCACCGACATCGCCGTGATGCCGACTGCAGTGATGACCAGCGCGCCGTACTCCCACAATGCAAGCCCGTGAGTGACCGGCATTCCGAGGGCGCGACTGATCCACTGGAACAACGCGGAGACTATGCCGGACAACACGATCATGAACGCCCATTTGACGAGCAGCGTCCGAAACCTGTTGATACCCACAACGTCGTTCTGAACGAAGAGCGGACCGAATTCGGTAGGCGCATATCCGAGCATGCCGTCCACCAAGGAATTGACCACGGTTGCTCCGGTGAATCCCGCAAGGACCAACAGCAGCGCGAAATAGAATGCAACCAAACCGAATCCGGTGCCGTCGGGAATCGGATCGTGGGCCACCGTGAGTACGTTCACCGGATTTTCGAGCAGCAGGCGGCTCGCTCCTGAGATCTGGGTTCCGGTGCCTCCCGCTTCCAGCTGCTGGGTGACCAGGGTGGTGAGTTGCTCGCCCATGTTCTTGTTGACCGAGGCGAGGGCTGTAGTGCCGATCGACTGGACCAGAGATGCGGAGACGGAACCTGCACGTGGATTGGTGTAGATCGTGATGATCGGTTGCTCTACGTCACCGGCGACGACGCTGGCCTCCGCCAGGATGATCGTCCTCTTCGTGAAATCACTGGGAATCACGATCGCGCCGTACAGCGTGCCGGAGTTCAACCGAGATTGGGCTTCGGCGATACCGATCTGCTGCAGGTCGATCTTCTGGTGGTCGATTCCGTTTTCGAGGCCGGCGACGATGTCGTTTCCGAAATTCTTGCGGTCGGCGGGGTCGCCGCCGGGGAGGGTGTCGCCTTCGTCCTGGTTGACCAGGGCGATCGGGAACTGGTCCAGGTGTTTCTTGGGGTCGAGTATTCCGCCCATGTACAGCGCTGCCAGCGCCGACATCAAGAGGGTGACCACTATCAACGGCGTCAACCAGAATCGTGGTGTGTGCATGACGGTGCGGGCAGACGGCTCCGTGTTCTTGCTCATCGTCAGTCGACCGGCTTTCTTTCGCGCGGAGTTCCTCGGGCTGAGCGTAAACGCAAAGGTGCGCCGGGGCAGTCTTTCGATCTGCCCACGGCGCTGGAGACCTGCCCGGCCGGCGGCGGGTCAGCTTGCCGGCAGTCTCATCCGAAAAGGCTGAGAACGGATCGGTAGGGTATGGCCCGCGGCAACCCTGCCGAGACGATTTCGGAGAAACCGTTGACCAACGTGCTGATAGTTGTCCTGATACTCGTAGTGATCGCTGCCGTCGCGTTTGTGGTCCTGCGTGGACGCCAGGGGAAGCCGAATGCTCGCGTGGACCCGCTCGCCGACTATCCCGAGGTGTACGACCCCCACAAGATCGGGGTCGGCGACATCATCACGTACGCGGGTATCGACCACGTTGTTCGAGGGACCATCACGCTCGACGAAGAGGGATACATCTGGCGTGAGCACCTTCTCGACGGGTCGACCGGTCGTCGTTGGCTGACAGTGGAGGACGACGAGGGCGAACTCGAGATGACTCTCTGGATGCGTCGAGAAGGAACCAACCTGGTCCCGAACGGCGACGTCATTCTCGACGACAAGGTTCACCGCAAGATCGAAAGTGGAACGGCGAAGTTCACGGCCGAGGGTACGACGGGTACGGCCCCCTCCGGCTCGATGGAATACGCGGACTACGCGACCGCCGACAAGACCGGGCTGATCGCATTCGAGAAGTGGGCGCGCGGACAGTCGTGGGAGGTTTCCACGGGACGTGCGGTCACCCGCAGCGAACTCACCGTCATCCACTCGGGCCCACCGGAATGAGTCTGTATCGACTCGATGTGGAACCGACCGACGTGAATGCCTCGGCACTGGGGTTGGTGCTGGGAGCCCCCTCGCCGCCGACCCTCGCCGAGTTGGTGATCGAAACTTCCGATGCGACGTTGACACTCGGAGTGCTCGGGGCATCTCACGTGGTGACGGCCCGGGCGTCGGGAAAGGAACTGACCGAGCAGGTTTCGTGCGATGCTCTTGCCGCCGGCGGTGAACCCTTGCCGTCAGTGGAGTCCACGGGAAACTACCGGTTCGAGTCTTCGTCGCTGATCCTGGACCGAGTCGAATTCGATTCGGAAGCTGCATCGTTGAGAGAGTCCGCCGGCCAGGACGGTTGGATCTGCGGATCCTTTCCCGGCGACGACACAGCGTTGACCGCGTTGTGTGGCGTGCGAGACCGCCAGGGGTGGAGTTGGCAGAGTTGGCATTTGTACCCGGGGGAGGGGACAGGAGTGATCGTGAAGACGCGCAGTAGGTGGCGCCCGTGAGGGGGCGGACGTGGTTTGCTCCGGTGATGGTGGCAGCCGCAATTATGTTGTCGGCGTGCGGTGGTGGAGCCAAAGACTTCATCGCGGACAACTATTCCAAGACGTCCCAGGATGGCGACGTCGTGTTGTACTCGTCGAAAGATCCAGTGGGCACGACCGTCTCACGGATTGTCGACGCGGACGAACCAGCGGCGCGAAGTGCTGACGGCGGCAACGAATACCTGCGCTACGACGATGACATCGTCACTGTCAGTTCGGCTTCGGGCGGTGGCAGCACCATCAAGGTAGAGGACATCGACGGCACGTATCGCAGCGGCGGATACGCGTACCTGGGACCGGGCTTCAACCCGGGATCCCCGGCGGGTGGAAGTAGTGGCAGCGGCGGCTCGGGTAGTGCCAAATGACGGTAGTGCTCAATGAGAAGGAGAACGGCGTGACGAACATCTTTGCATCCACTTCCGTCGAGATCGGAACGGTGGATCCGGCATTGCTCGTCGGGGGCGTTCTCGGCACCCTCGCCTACTTCGTCGTCGGCGTAGCGGTTCTGGCGACGGGATTCCTGGTCCTCGACCTTATGACACCCGGAAATCTCCGCCACCAGGTTTACGTCGACAAGAACCCGAACGCTGCGATTCTGTTGGCTTCCAACCATCTTGCGCTGGCGATCATCGTGGTGACGGCAATCCTGACCAGTTCGGACGGCTTTGCCCAGGGACTCGCCGACTCCGCGGTGTACGGACTGTTCGCGATCGTGTTGCAAGCGATCGCGCTGCGTTTGATGAACGCATTTCTTCCCGGCAAGTTGGTTGCACTGGTGCAGGATCCGAAGATGTGCGGCGCCGCGTGGGCGGTGGGTGTGAGCTTGTTGTCCATCGGTTTGGTGAACGCCGCAGCGCTCACCTGATGGTTGCCGCTGATCGCGATGTGAAAGTTGCCGAGCGTTCGACGATGCTCGGCTCACGCGCACGCGTGCTTCTCCTTGCGGCTGTTGCCGCGTGCGCGGCGTGCGGCCTGATCTACGAGCTGGCCCTGTTGACGCTCAGCGTGAGTCTGACCGGCGGCGGCATCACCCAGACGTCGTTGATCGTCGCGGGATTTGTTGCGGCGCTGGGTATCGGAGCGCTGGCCGCCAAACCGCTGTTGGGGCATGCGGCCATCTCGTTTGTGACCGTCGAAATCCTGCTCGGGCTGATCGGCGGATTCAGTGCCGTCACGCTGTACGTGACCTTCACGTTCTTCGGTTCCAGCGCAGCAGTTCTGGTGGCTGCGACCGCGCTGATCGGTATCCTCGTGGGTGCCGAAGTGCCTCTGCTGATGACGCTGTTGCAGTCCGGTCGCAGCGACAACGACGCACAGAGCACCGGAAAGGTATTGGCCAACCTCAATGCAGCCGACTATCTCGGCGCGCTGATCGGCGGCCTCCTGTGGCCGTTCGTATTGTTGCCGTGGGCGGGCATGATTCGCGGCGCCGCACTCACCGGCATGATCAATCTCGTGGCTGCGGCAGTTGTCGCGCTGATACTTCTTCGGTGGCAGCTCAGCCTGCGTGCACGATTGATCGCCGTCGTCGCAATGCTGTTGGCGGCGAGCTTGATCGGGTGGCTGCTGATCGCGGCCTCGGACATCGAGACCACGTCGAGGCAGCGGCTCTACACCGATCCCGTGGTGGCCGCCGAGCGATCGGTGTACCAGGAAATCGTCGTCACCGAGCGGGGAAACGACGTGCGACTGTTCCTCGACGGAGACCTGCAGTTCTCCAGTGTCGACGAGCATCGGTATACCGAGTCGCTGGTGTATCCGGCCCTGGTCAACGACCCGCGGCGCGTGCTGATTCTGGGCGGAGGTGACGGCCTCGCTGCACGAGAAGTGCTGCGAATGAACAGCGTCGAGCAGATAGTTCAGGTGGAACTCGATCCGGCAGTCATCGAGTTGGCCAACACGCGTCTTCGTGATCTGAACGCGGGAGCACTCGAGGATCCACGGGTGGACGTCGTACTCGACGACGCGTTTCGGTGGTTGCGCGAGCGTCCGGATCCAGGCTTCGATGCGGTCATCGTCGACCTCCCGGATCCTGACACCCCCGCACTTGGCCGCTTGTATTCGATGGAGTTCTACGGACTTGCCGCTGCCGCGATGAATCCGGGCGGGCTGATGGTCGTCCAGTCCGGCAGTCCGTACTCGACACCGGATGCGTACTGGAGAACGGTGTCGACGGTATCGGCTGTCGGACTGAGCGTCTCGCCCTATCACGTTTTCGTGCCGAGCTTCGGTGACTGGGGATACGTGCTCGCGCAAAGAGGTTCCACGCCGCCCGAGCTTCGTCTGCCCGCTGATGTGCCGAACCTGCGGTTCCTCGACGAGCCCACCCTGGCGTCGGCCTCGGTGTTTCCTCGCGATCGCCCGAGGCGGGAGTTGGAGCCGTCAACACTCGACCGGCCGCGCATCGTCGACGATATGCGCAAGGGCTATGAACGCTGAACTCCCGACCGAGTAGCTTGAATCGAGACTCTCGGCCACGACGGAGGTACGGATGACTGTTCGGATCGAGGAGCACGCACCGGGAGTCCGGTTGCTCACGATGGATCGCCAGGAGAGGCGCAACGCGCTCGACCCCAAGACTTACCGCGAACTGACGAACGCGATCCGGGAGTCTGACGACGATGACGCAGTGCGGGTTTCGGTGCTGACGGGCGCCGGTGGTGTCTTCACCAGCGGCAACGACATCGGAAGTTTCCAGGACACTGCCGGGAGAGACGGCGGCGAGGCCAAAGACCTGCTGATCGCACTCGTCACCGCACGCAAACCGATTGTCGCAGCGGTCGAGGGGTTTGCAGTCGGAATCGGCACCACGATGTTGTTGCACTGCGACTTGGCATTCGCGGGGCGAGGTACACGATTCCGATTGCCGTTCGTTCCGCTCGGGCTCTCGCCCGAGGGCGGATCGAGTTACCTGTTGCCGCAGATCGCGGGGCTCAAGCGGGCAACGGAACTACTGATGCTCGGAGAAATGTTCGGGGCGGAGGAGGCTGCCGAAGCCGGCCTGATCAATCGAGTCGTGGAGGCCGAGACCGCGCTCGACGTGGCATTGGAGCGCGCGGTGCGCATTGCAGACTCCCCGGCTGAATCGGTGACGCTGACGAAGATGCTCCTCCGCCGCCCACATCTCGATGCCCTGCTGGAAACCATCGACGTGGAGTCGGATCATTTCGCGAGACGGCGGCGATCCGACGAAGCGCAAGAAGCCTTCGCAGCTTTCATGAAGAAGAGGTGACCGAAATGAATGGTGCACAATCGCTTATCCAGAGCTTGGTCGACTCGGGTGTCGAGGTGTGCTTCGGCAATCCCGGAACGTCCGAGATGCATTTTGTTGCCGCACTCGATTCCGTTCCCCAGATGCGTGCGGTACTCGGCTTGTTCGAGGGCGCCGTCACCGGTGCCGCGGACGGGTACGCGCGTATCGCCGGAAAGCCTGCCGCGACGCTGCTTCATCTCGGCCCCGGAATGGCGAACGGACTGGCGAACCTTCACAACGCGCGCCGCGCCCACACCCCCATCGTGAACATCGTCGGGGACCACGCGACCTACCACCACGGTTTCGACGCTCCACTCGAATCGAATATCGACGCGCTGACCGAGTGGCTGGAGGGGTGGAGTCGACGTTCCGACTCCACCGCGACCGTCGGTAGCGATGCGGCCGACGCCGTTGCCGCCTCCATGGATCCGCCCGGACGCATTGCCACACTTGTCCTCCCCGCCGACGTCTCGTGGGGCGAAGGTGGAGTTCTTGCGGGTCCTCGAGACATACCGGGGCGGGCGGAAGTAACTGCAGCACAGATCGACTCGGTGGTAGGCGCGCTCAATGCCGAGGGGCGCGCCACGCTACTGCTGGGCGGCGCAGCGTGTTCCGAAGCCGGACTGCGCGCCGCTTCCCGAATTGCAGTCGCGACCGGTGCACAGATTCTGGTCGAGACCTTTCCGGCCAGGCTTCAACGCGGTGCGGGACTACCGTCATTCGAGCGCTTGGGATACTTCGCCGAGCACGCCACCGAACAACTTCGCGGAACAACTCAGCTGGTCCTGGCCGGCGCGGTTTCGCCGGTCTCGTTCTTTGCGTATCCCGGAAAACCGAGCGATCTGGTCCCGGACGGCGCCGCGGTGACAACGCTGGCGAATGTCAGCGACGATGTTGTCGGTGCGTTGGAAGCAGTGGCGGAACTCGTGGCACCCGGAGTGGAACCCGTTCTGCAGGAGGCAAATCGGCCGTCGCTGCCGAGCGGGCCTCTCGACGTGCGAAATTGGGCCGACGTGATCGGGGCCCTGCTGCCAGACGACTCCATCATCTCCGACGAGGCGGCCACTTCCGGTTGGGCGATCCCGATTGCCCTTGCCGGAGCGCCGCGCCACGACGTGCTCACGCTCACCGGAGGTGCCATCGGCCAGGGCATCCCGGTGGCGACGGGCGCCGCTGTGGCAGCGCCGGAGCGGCCGGTGATCAATCTCGAAGCCGACGGAAGCGCGATGTACACCATCACGGCGTTGTGGACGCAGGCGCGAGAACAGTTGAACGTCACGACGATTCTGCTCAACAATCGCGCGTACGCCATTCTGCGTGGCGAACTGCAACGAGTCGGCGCAGAAGGTGGCGGCGTCGTCGCACAGTCGATGTTGGATCTGTCGTCTCCGAACATGGACTACGTCAAGATCTCCGAGGGGTTGGGAGTGCCCGCGTCGCGGGCGATCACAGCGGAGGAGTTGGCCGAACAGTTTGCCGCAGCGCTGGCGGAACCCGGCCCGCATCTCATCGAGGTCATGCTGCCTCCGCCGTCGTGATTTCGACCTCGAATCGATCGTCGATTTTGCATTCAACTGGAGGTTTTTGGTGCTAGCTGCGATCGGTCTGTCTCTTCCGATTGCCCTCGGCCTGCTTTTCGTCTCGATGCCCATGGCGGTGATCGTGCTCGTCATGATCACCGCTGGAGCACATCGAGGGGCGGCATCTTTTCTACTCGGGTGGGTCCTCGGAATCTCGGCAGTCGTTGCGGTGACGATCGTGATCGCTGACTATTCGTTTGCTGAGTCGGAGTCGTCGCAGACTTCGGTGTGGTCGAGCGTCGTACGAATCGTGTTGGGGCTCGTTCTGTTCGGATTGGCGTACAAGCAGTGGCGAGCGCGTCCGAGGGACGGAAGTGATCCGACAGTTCCGAAGTGGATGAAGAGCATCGACGGGTTGACTCCGCGGAAGGCGTTCGGGTTGGCGTTCTTGTCCGCGGCGGTCAATCCCAAAAATGCAGCGCTGGCGGTATCCGGTGCGGCCACTATCGCGGTCGCCACGAATGTTGTTGCCCAACAGATTGTTGCCGCGGTGATCTTCACGGTCATCGCGAGCGTCGGCATCGCGTCGCCGATCCTGGTCAAGGTGTTCTCCGGCAAGCGAGCCGACGAGATCCTCGCATCAGCGAAGTCATGGATGACCGCGAACAACGCAGTGATGATGACGGTCATCCTGGCAATCCTCGGTGCGACCGTGCTGGGCGAGGGGCTCAGTGGACTGCAATAAGTCGCCTACCATTGGCGGGTGACTGATTTCGACGACGAAACCGCTGGTTCCGACGCTGCTGGTTCCATTGCCTCTGCTGCTTTGGCTGTTCTGCGCGAGCAAGGCCCGCTGAGTCTCGAAGAGTGGGCGACCCATCTCGAGGAGTACGGAACTGCGACGGAGTTGGCCGACGTGCTCGAGTATCTGTCCGAACCGATGCTCGGGTACCTGCCCAACGGA
This sequence comes from Rhodococcus sp. IEGM 1318, assembly GCF_033142465.1. Taxonomy (NCBI): domain Bacteria; kingdom Bacillati; phylum Actinomycetota; class Actinomycetes; order Mycobacteriales; family Nocardiaceae; genus Rhodococcus; species Rhodococcus sp. IEGM 1318. Next base: position 399,991 of record NZ_JAWLSC010000002.1, on the reverse strand, counting down.
AAGTACGTCGCCCTCGACACGGTCCTCGAAGGGCTCGTGTTCACTCACCGGCTAAGTGAGCTCGAGATTGCGTCCGACATCCTCGACGCGAGCCCCGATCTGGAACCGATCTTGGCATTCGGCGACGGCGAGGACGGGGCGATCCGGGTGGCCCTGGCGGAAGAAGCGGCCGTGGAACGTGGAGCTGCTCCCTTCCGGAGTCGACGAGTTGTGGTTCTTCCAGCCGGAACCCTCGGCGAGTGCGCCGACGGTGATCTCATCGGCCTGGCAGTCGAAGACGGAAGACTTGCGTTTCGTCTGGTCGAGATCGAGGACGAACCCGATCTTGCTCCGGCGCTCGGCGAACTCTTCGAGGAGGACGGAGTCGAGGCCCTGGATTCGGTGTGCTGGCAACTCCTGCTCGAGGATCCGTCTCTCTTCACGGTTCCTGTTGCGCCGCTGGGTGAGATCTTCGAGGCGGCAGGATACGAGCACGAGCATGAACTACTGGCTCGGCGGGGATTCGACTTCGATGCCTACGACCTGCAGATTCGGACAGCATTGGTCGCCAGTACCTACGACCTGACCCACGACGAGGCCGTCGCTGCTGTTGCATTTGTCGATCTGGCGGACCGCGGATACACCGATGCCGTCATCGCCGACTTCGACATCGTGGATTGGGCTCGCCGCCACGTCAGCGCCGCCCCGGACTTCTTTGTCTCACTGGCAGATCCGGGTGCTGCAGTGGCCGTGTTCGATCTCGGATTTCGGAATCAGGACCCGGTGACCGACGCAATCCTCGAAGCGCTTGCCTCCGAGCTGGCCGAGCGAGGGCCACGGTCGGTCAGGGCGGCGGCTCATTGGCTCGCAGGTAAGGCCGTCGATCGGCTGGGGCGCGTGCTCGAAGCGGAGGCGCACTACGAGAAAGCGCTCCTTGCCGAATCCGGTTGGGGTCCGGCCTTGTTCGAGCTGGCTCAGTTCGCGTCGGACCGCGGCGACGCGACCCGGGCGCTGTCACTGCTCGGGCGGATCGACGGCGGAAGTGAAGAGAATCTCTACGCCGTACTGCAGGACTTCGTCCCAGTCGATCACCCGGAACTCGGGCGAAACGACAAGTGTTGGTGCGGTTCCGGCCGCAAGTACAAGGTCTGCCACCTCGGAAAGGCCGATGAATCGGTCAAGGCAGATGGTCGCTGGTTGTACAAGAAGGCGTGCCTGTTTGCGTTTGCCTCCGAATTCGTCGACGTCGTGACCGGGCTCGACGATCTCGAAAACGCGAATCTCTCCGAGGACGAACTGATCGCCGCCACGATCTTCGACGGCTCGGCACTGGACGTGGCTCTGTTCGAGGGTGGGATCTTTGCCGACTTCCTGGCCAGACGTAGCGAACTACTTCCCGAGGCGGAAGTAGTGACAGCCGCACAGTGGCTCGGGGTCCGGAGGTCGGTGTACGAGGTGATCGAAACTTCCGACACCGGCGTCGTGCTGCTCGATCGTGTGTCCGAGGAAACCGTCACCGTTGGTCACCCGGTCGAAGGAAAGCCCGGCGACCTGATCAGTGCCAGGCTCCTGACGGCCCCCACTGGCGCGCTTGCGGTGGGCGTAGTCGTCATGTCCTCGGAATCGCAGGCTGCGAGGGTACTCGAGGTTCTCGCTTCCGAGGAACTCGACGCCGAAGAACTGGTGCGCGAGTCGCGTGGAGGCGCCGATCACTCGACCGATGACCGGTGACGATGTATCGAGTCGACCCCGTTAAAGTTGGATAGGTGAACGAACCGATGGATGCCAATGACTTGATCGCCGAAGCCGCGATGGAGTTGTTGCGTGAGCACGGCCCGCAGACAGCGGCGGACTGGGGCACCCTGTTGGCCGATGCCGGCCACGGTACAGCCGACGACATGGCCGAATTCGTCGAGTACGTCGAGGACCCACTGCTCGGCTACTTGAGTGAGGAGCGGTACGCCGCACTCGACACGTTGTTCGAGCATCGAGTGCTGACCCATCGGCTCACCGAAGCCGAAATAAAGTCCGGCGTTCTCGACGCGAACCCTGATCTGATGATGCTGCGGGTGTTCCTCGATCGTGACGACGACGAGATTCATGGCATCAGCGTCGTGCACCGCGGGATCGACGACGACCTGTTGGCTGATCGTGGGATCGAAGATCCGGAGTTCCCGCACGACGAGGGATTTCTCCTCGACACCGATACTCTCGCCGAATGTTCTGCGGGCGATTTGATCGGATTGTTCGTCGCTGATCGTGAGCTGACGCTCTGCACCATCCCCGAGGTACTGGATCCCGCACCCGGATTCGGCGAGAGCCTGGGGACGGTCCTCGCAGACATCGGTGCTGACACCCTCGATGCCATTGTCTGGCAATTGATGCTCGACGAGCCGTCGCTGTTCCGTCAGCCCACCGCACCGCTGGGCGAAATGCTCGAGGCGGCAGGTTACGTCCGCGACGGTGATTACGTTGCGGTCGACGGATTCGATTTCGAGGCATACCACCTGGCGAACCGAGCCCGCATGCTCGAGGTTCGGGAGAACCTGCACCCGGAAGAAGCCGCCTCGGTGATTGCCTTCGTCGATGTGGTCATGGCCGCGAAAGCCGAAGCCGTCGAGGATGTCTCGGACTGGGCGCGCAAGCAGATCAAGAAGGATCCGCAGACCTTCGCCGGCATCGCCGAGCCGCCCGCGGCTGCGGCAGCGTTGGAGCTGTTGTCCGAACTCGACGATCATGATTCCGTATTGCATTCTGTTGCAACTGCTCTCGCCGAGAAAGGGTCGCGTCGTGTCACGCCGGCAGCGCATTGGCTGGCAGGCAAGGCTTCGGATCGTCTCGGCAAGATCCTTGTCGCTGAGGCGTCGTACGAAACGGCGCACGATCTTGATCCCGACTGGACTCCCGCGATCTTCGATCTGGCACTGCTGGCGGCCGATCGCAGCGACGTGACCCGCGCGCTGGCACTTCTCGGCCGAATCGAGGGTGGCGAGTCCGAGGTTCTGCACGAGGTTCTTCAGCGCTATGCCCCGGCCGAGCACCCCGAACTCGGCCGAAATGACAAGTGCTGGTGCGGTTCCGGTCGCAAGTTCAAGGTCTGCCATCTCGGTAAGTCTGAGGTGACGTTCGACGACCGGGCCAACTGGCTCTACGTCAAGGCTCAGTTGTTCTCGCGCACACCGGAGTACTTCGACGCCGTGTTCGATCTTGCGCTCATCCGTGCCGAGCAGTTCAACAGCGAAGAAGCACTGACGTTGGCCGTCGAAGGCGGATTGGCCGTCGACGCTGCCTTGTTCGATGCGGGTATTTTCGCGGCATTTGTCGAGCGGCGCGGAGAACTGTTGCCTACCGACGAACGCGAACTGGCCGATCAGTGGTTGTCGATTCCGCGCTCGGTGTACAAGGTCGCCTCGACGGAGCCGGGACAGTTGGTGACCCTCAGCGACGTCCGCAACGGGCATCTGGTGAAGGTCACGGACGAGTGGGGCTCAGTCAATCTCGAGCCGGGCACGCTCGTCTGTGCACGCGTTCTCCCCGCCGGCTCCACGATGCGCACCTTCGGTGGCATCGAACCGCTTGCAGCAGAGGACAAGAAGGAACTGATCCAACTGATCGAGTCGGTGGATACCGAACCGGGTCAGCTGGTGGAGTTCCTCAGCCGCGGCCTTGCCGGTGCGCCTTTCCGGTAGCGTGCACTACCAAAAAGGCGCACGGGGCCGGAGGCCTCAGGGCGTGACCTGAGCCAACATCATCTGCTCGAAACCCTCACCGTAAGGCGGGAGCATTCCCCACTCGCCGCGCGGATCATGCTGCGCTGCTTCGAATACCGTTCGCGCGTGACTGAACTCGAGGAAACCCTCGCGGCCGTGGTAGTGCCCGATACCCGAAGCTCCGACGCCGCCGAAGGGTGCGTCGCTCAGGCCCGGGTGTGACATCGCGTCGTTGATGGTGACGCCGCCCGAGACGGTGCGTTCGAGTACGGATTCCTTCTCGTCCAGGTCGGTTCCGAAGTAATACAGCGCCAACGGTTTCGGCCGTGAATTGATGTCGGCGACGACGCTGTCGAGTTGGTCGTACGGCAGGATCACGACGGCCGGTCCGAAGATCTCCTCCTTCATGATCTGCGCGTCGGTCGGAGGGTCGACCACGATTCGCAGTGGGCGGCGGCGAGTGTCTGCGGAGAGTTCTTCGTCGGGAACGGTGATGATTCGTGCCCCACGCTCTTCCGCGTCCGCGATGTACCCCTCGATGCGTGCGAGGTGACGATCGCTGACTATCGAGACCATGTCTTTGTTGTCGGCGATCGTGGGGAACAGTCCGGTGAACTGATCGGTGAACGCGTCGATGAACGCTTCTGTGTTCTCGCGCGGGACGTAGATCAGGTCGGGAGAGACGCAGAGTTGGCCGGCATTGGTCGACTTCGCGATGGCCAAACGTGATGCAGCAGAGCTGATATCGGCACTGCGGCTCAAGACGCTCGGTGACTTGCCGCCGAGTTCGAGGGTGACCGGCACCAGGTTCTTCGCAGCATTGGCCATGACCAGCTTTCCGACGGTTGTGCTGCCGGTGAAGACGAGGTGGTCGAAAGGCAGCGACGTCAGCAGATCAGCGACCTCCGGTCCACCTGTCACCACCGCGACCTCCACGGGGTCGAGCGTTCGACGCGCCGCCTCGGCCAGGACCGCCGCAGTGTTCGGCACGATCTCCGACGGTTTGAGAACGGCGCGATTTCCCGCTCCGAGGGCGCAGGCGAGCGGGCTCAGGAGAGTGAAAAGGGGAGCATTCCAGGTTCCGATGATGCCGATCGAACCCTTCGGCTGGTACGACACGTACGCCGTGGCACCCAGCTGATCCTGCATCGCCCCGGTGGCTCTCGGTGAGCGAATCATCCACTCTTCGAGCGAATCACGAACGTGCTTGAGTGAAACCATGGATCCCAGAACATCATTCATCACCGAGTAGGCCGTGATTCGGCCGCCGAAGTCTTCGTTGATCGCTTCGGTCAGATCCTTGTGGTTTGCCACCAGAAGATCGACGACGCGTTGGATGCGCTCGCGTCGTGTCTGCGCGGACGGAAGACCAGCGGCGCGAGTTGCTTCCTGCTGGGCCCGCAGAATCTCTTCGAGATCGGTGGTGACGGCGGCATCGGTGCTCATGGGCACTCCTCGTAGTGGCGAAGTATTGACCGGACCGTATCGACGCGGCGCGAACAGATGCCCCTTTCGTCTCGTTGACCGGGACGGATTCGATTGGTAGAGAGAACACATGTCGCAGACACAGGTAGAAGACACTGCAGTGAAGATTTCCGTCGAGGAGTCGGTGGGACTCGGATTCCTGACGCTCGATCGGCCGGCGCGGCGCAATCCGCTCTCGGCGGAGACCATGCGCGAGGTGACGGCTGCCCTTCTCGAATTGTCTGCAGACGAGCGCGTGCGGGTCGTGATCGTGCGCGCCGAAGGCCCGGTGTTCTCCGCCGGCCACGATCTGACGGAGATGATCGGGAGAACCCTCGAAGACGAGCGGGCGATCTTCGACGGCTGTACCGAGATGATGGAGACCGTACAGCGGATTCCGCAGCCGGTGATTGCCGCAGTACAGGGCCCGGCTATCGCGGCGGGCTGCCAACTGGCCGCGTCGTGTGATCTGGTTGTTGCTGCGTCGAACGCTGTCTTCGGTACTCCCGGCGTCAAGATCGGACTGTTCTGCTCGACGCCCATGGTGGCCCTGAGCAGGGCAGTAGGGCGCAAGCGCTCGATGCAGATGTTGCTCACCGGGCAGACGATCGACGCCGACACCGCTGCGGACTGGGGTCTGGTGAACTTCGTCGTCGCGCCCGAAGACCTGGACCGAGAGGTGCGCGAACTGGCCGGCAAGATCACGACGGCCAGCCCCCTGACGGTGAAGATCGGTAAACAAGCGTTTTATCACCAGATCGATCTGCCGCAAGCCCAGGCGTACGAGGCGATGGCGGAAACGATGGCAACCAATGCCGTGACCTGCGACGCTCAAGAAGGTATGCAAGCTTTTGTGGACAAGCGAAAGCCTGAATGGCGCAATAAGTAACGATCGCTCTTCCGGTTTAGTTGGACGTCCTATAACCTGAGCGAATGAGCCTGGATCCACGCACCAACACCGTCGACGGAGTGCTTCGGCGCTCGGCAGCCAAGTACCCCGACCGCGTAGCCGTCGTCTTCGAAGATCGCACTCGCACCTACCGCGAACTCGACGACGCGGTGACGCGGGTCGCTGCCCACTTGCTCGGTCTGGGCCTCGAACACGGCGACCGCGTCGCGGCATACGGAACCAACTCCGACGCCTATGCAATCGGATTCCTTGCCTGTGCGCGAGCAGGTTTGGTGCATGTTCCGGTCAATTACGCACTCAAGGGGGAGGAACTCCGGTACCTCGTGGCGCAGTCAGGCGCCCGCGCGGTGTTGGTGGATCCGGCATTGGCGTCGACGCTCGACTCGGTTCGCTCCGACCTCGATCTCGACCACGTGATCGCACTGCGGGACGCGGAACTGTCGGTGGTCACGATCAGCGAGGCCGGCGAGGTGCCTGTTTTCGAACCGCGTGCGACGTCGACGGATCTGGCGCAGCTGCTCTACACCTCGGGTACCACCTCGAAGCCCAAGGGCGCCATGATGTCTCACGGTGCGCTGGTTCACGAGTACGTGTCGTCGGTGATCGCGCTGGGGCTCGACAAGAGTGACAACCCGCTGATCTGCATGCCGATGTACCACTCCGCGGGCATGCACGTCTTCATGCTGCCGTACCTGTCCGTCGGCGCGACGGTCAGTCTGATGCAGGCGCCGGACATCCCGGAGATCCTGCGCCGTGTCGAAGCCGAAAAGATCGGATCGCTGTTCCTGGCCCCGACCGTGTGGGTACCGCTGGCCAACCATCCTGACCTCGAGACCCGCGATCTGTCCTCGCTGAAGAAGGCACAGTACGGCGCCTCGATCATGCCGGTCACCGTGCTCAATCGCCTGCGCGAGCGCTACCCGGACATCGGCTTCTACAACTGCTTCGGTCAGTCCGAAATCGGTCCACTGGCAACGGTTCTCCAGCCCAGCGAGCATGCTGATCGTCCGTCTTCCTGCGGTCGCGCAGTGTTCTTCGTCGAAACCCGAGTCGTCGACGCCGACGGAATCGACGTCGCCGACGGTGAGTCCGGTGAGGTTCTCTACCGCTCGCCGCAGCTGTGCAACGGCTACTGGGAGAATCCGGAAGCCACCGCCGAGGCCTTCCGCGACGGCTGGTTCCATTCGGGCGATCTGGTCGTGCGGGACGAAGAAGGTTTCATCACGGTCGTCGACCGGATCAAGGACGTCATCAACACCGGCGGCATCCTGGTGGCGTCGCGCGAGGTCGAAGATGCGGTCTACACACACCCCGCAGTGGCAGAAGTTGCCGTGATCGGTACTCCCGACGAGAAGTGGATCGAGGCCGTCACCGCGATCGTCGTGCTCAAGGACGGCAACGACGAGTTGACGCCCGAGGCGTTGATTGCCCACGTCAAGGAACGGATCGCTCCGTTCAAGGTGCCCAAGCACATCCGTTTCGTGGCCGAACTTCCGCGCAATCAGAGCGGCAAGCTACTGAAGCGGGAACTGCGCACCGTCTGAGACTTGCTATAGGTTCTGCCTTACCTTCGGTTCGTTTTCAGGTCTTTGACTCCGATTGCCTCACGGTATTGACTTCGGAGGACGGCATGGACTTCGGAAACAGCAAGGTGAGTGGTGGGAATGCAGGTCGATGCAGATGACTTCGCAGATATCTTGGCGACTGCGCGGGAGTTCATCCGAAAGGAAGTCGTTCCGCGTGAGCAAGAAATAGCCGACACCGACGCCATTCCTGAGGACATACGCAAGAAGGCCGCAGCCATCGGGCTCTTCGGCTACGCGATCCCTCAGGAATGGGGTGGGCTTGGACTCGACCTCACCCAAGACGTCGAACTGGCAATGGAATTCGGCTATACGTCCCTGGCACTGCGCTCGATGTTCGGTACAAACAACGGAATTGCCGGGCAGGTATTGGTCGGCTTCGGTACCGACGAGCAGAAGGCTCAGTGGCTCGAGCGCATCGCCTCCGGTGACGTCGTGGCTTCCTTTGCTCTGACCGAACCGGGCGCAGGCTCCAACCCGGCCGGCCTTCGGACCAAGGCAGTTCTGGACGGATCCGACTGGGTCATCGACGGCAACAAGCGGTTCATCACCAATGCTCCACTGGCGCAGCTGTTCGTGGTGTTCGCACGCACCCGCCCGGCGGACTCCGATGGCCCCGGAATTGCAGTGTTCCTGGTTCCGGCCGACACACCGGGCGTCACGGTCGGCCCCAAGGACAAGAAGATGGGTCAGGAAGGTGCTTGGACCTCCGAGGTCACCTTCGACAACGTCCGGGTTCCCGGGTCGGCCCTCGTCGGTGGCGACCAGGACACCGGATACCGCGCAGCGATGACGTCTCTCGCACGCGGACGAGTCCATATCGCTGCGCTCTCGGTGGGAGCAGCACAGCGAGCGCTCGACGAATCTGTCGCGTTCTCCGTGGTCACGGAACAGGGCGGTACCGCTATCGGCGACTTCCAGCTGGTTCAAGCGATGCTGGCGGACCAGCAGGCCGGTGTCATGGCCGGACGCGCGATGGTGCGTGAGGTAGCCGCGCGGTACGTGAGCGGTGAGGATCGACGTCTCGGACCCTCGGCGGCAAAGCTTTTCTGCACCGAGATGGTGGGCAAGGTCGCGGATCTCGCCGTGCAGATCCACGGCGGCAACGGGTACATGCGCGGTGTGCCGGTCGAACGCATCTACCGTGAAGTTCGCCTGTTGCGCCTGTACGAGGGAACCAGCGAAATCCAGCGACTGATTCTCGGCGGTGGGCTCGTGGCGCAAGCGAAAAAGCAAAACCAGCGCTGACACCTTTTTACCTGACGAGCTTTAACCTCACGAACGGAGTGGACATGGGATTGTTGGACGGCAAGGTCGCAGTGGTGACGGGCGGAGCACAGGGGATCGGGCTCGAAATTGCGCGCACCTTCATCAAGGAAGGCGCGACCGTCGTTCTCGGCGACATCAACGAGAGCGTGGGGACGGCTGCGGTCGCCGAACTCGGCGGAGAGTCGGTCGCCCGTTTCGCTTCCTGCGACGTGCGGGACTCCGGACAGGTCGAGGCAATGCTCGATCTGGCTGAAAGCGCTTTCGGTCCAGTCGATGTCATGGTCAACAACGCCGGCATGACTCGCGATGCCACGATGCGGAAGATGACCGAGCAGGACTTCGACGACGTGATCGCCGTTCACCTCAAGGGAGCGTGGAACGGGACACGCGCTGCCGCAGCCCGCATGCGTGAGCGCGAAACCGGCGCAATCGTGAACATCTCGTCGATCTCCGGCAAGGTCGGCATGCTCGGGCAGACCAACTACTCCGCCGCCAAGGCAGGCATCGTCGGCCTGACGAAGGCCGCGGCAAAAGAGGTCGCGTTCAAGAACGTTCGCGTCAACGCCGTTCAGCCCGGACTGGTCCGTACGGCAATGACCGAGGCGATGCCCGAACGGATCTGGAACGAGAAGCTGGCCGAGATTCCGATGGGGCGCGCAGCCGAGCCTTCGGAAGTTGCTTCGGTTGTTCTGTTCCTCGCGAGCGACCTCTCGAGCTACATGACGGGCACGGTTCTCGAGATCACCGGCGGCCGCCACATCTGAAGCTGTCCTGTTCGAGTGCAAGAATTCAGGGTGCAAAACTTCTGGGTGTAAAACTTCTGGGGTGACTACTGACATGGGACAGCCGAACTCGGATCTTCCGCTCGACGGAATCACCGTAGTTGCACTCGAACAGGCGGTGGCGGCACCGCTCGCCACCAGACATCTCGCGGACATGGGTGCGCGGGTGATCAAGATAGAACGCGTCGGCGAGGGTGACTTTGCGCGTCACTACGACCAGGCGGTTCACGGTCAGGCATCACACTTCGTGTGGCTCAACCGTTCCAAGGAATCCATCGCCGTCGACGTGAAATCGGAATCCGGCCGGCAGATCGTTCTCGACCTTGTCGCGCGAGCCGATGTGTTCCTGCAGAACCTGGCTCCCGACGCTGCCGCGAGACTGGGGTTCGGCGCGGAGGAACTGCGCGAGAAATTCCCACGGCTCATCGTGATCGACATGTTCGGCTACGGCAGCGCTGGCCCACGGCGCGAGCGCAAGGCGTACGACATGTTGGTTCAAGCCGAGACCGGAATGATCTCCGTGACAGGTACACCGGAGACGGCCACCAAGACCGGCATCCCGGTCTCGGACATCGCGGCAGGAATGTACGCGCTGACTTCGATTCTGAGCGCCCTGTTCCGTAGAGAGCGAACGGGCAAGGGAGCGCTCGTCGAGGTCTCGATGTTCGATTCCACCGTCGAGTGGCTGGGTCATCCGATGTACATGAAAATGTATGCGGACAAGCAGATTCCGCGCGTCGGTCTCGGCCATGCCGCGATCGTTCCCTACGATTCGTACCCCACGACCGACGGCGAGATCCTGATCGGCGTCCAGAACGATCGTGGATGGCGCGCGTTGATGGTGGACGTGTTCGAGCGCGAGGATCTTGTCGACCATCCGCGGTACCGCACCAATATCGTGCGCGTCGAAAACCGTTTTGAGGTAGACGAATTGGTGGGATCTCTCACTCGTCTGTACTCGACGACAGATCTGGATCAGCGCCTGGCCGCCGCGGGTGTTCCGGCCGCGGCACTCAACGACATGGCCGGTCTGCTGGAACATCCGCAGTTGGAGAAGCGTGCCAGGTGGCGGTCCGTGGGCACCGAGAACGGTCCGATCGATGCCGTGCTGCCTCCGATGACGTACTCGGATGTCGAAATGCGCATGGGTGACGTTCCGGCACTCGGCCAGCAGACGGATTCTCTGCTGGCCGAGTTGGGGCTTACGGGCGACCAGATCGCGGAACTTCGCCGCGACAGATCGATCGGTTAACGCTTCTAGCGTCGCAGGTTCTCGAACACCGCGGCAATCCCTTGTCCGCCGCCGATACACATGGTTTCGATCCCGTATCGTGCCTGGCGCCGGTCGAGTTCGCGCAGCAGGTTGGCGAGGATCCGCCCACCGGTAGCGCCGACAGGATGTCCGAGCGAGATCCCGGAACCGTTGACGTTGAAGCGTTCTTCGATGTCCTGCGCGCTCAATCCCCAGGCTTTGGCGCACGCGAGAACCTGTGCGGCGAAGGCCTCGTTGACTTCGATGAGGTCGATGTCGTCGAGTGACAGGTCGACACGGGAGAGTGCCTTCGCCACGGCAGGCACCGGGCCGATGCCCATCCGGTTCGGCTCCACACCGGCTACACCCCAGCTGACCAGTTTCGCGAACGGTCGCAGGCCCAGCCGTTCGGCGTTGGCAGCTGTAGTGACGATCGCGGCTGCGCCGGCGTCGTTCTGGCCGCACGCATTACCGGCCGTGACAGTGGCTTCGGGATCGACGCGACCTCGAATGGGGCGCAGTGCAGCGAGATCGGCCAACTGAATCCCTCGGCGCGGATGCTCGTCGTGGGTGACCACCGTTTGCTCACCACGGCGTCCGGGCACCGAAACGGGAATGGTCTCGTCGTCGAAGTATCCGCTGTCCTGGGCATGAACTGCCCGCTCGTGTGATCGGACCGCGTAACGGTCCTGCTCGTCGCGAGTGATCGAGTACTCCCGACGCAAGTTCTCGGCGGTCTCGATCATTCCGCCCTCGACCGGGAAGTTGACTCCGCCGGAGTTCGTGCGCGGTTTGGCCAATCGGTCGTGGAACTCGACGGAAGGGCGCTTTGTGCCCCAACGCATGTCGGTGGAGTAGAACTCGGTTCCGCTCATGCTCTCGGCGCCGCCGGCGATGACCAGGTCGCTCATCCCGGTCTGTACTTGCATCGCGGCGTAGATGATTGCTTGCAAACCTGAACCGCAACGGCGATCGAGTTGTATTCCGGGAACGGACACGTCGAGACCGGCGTCGAGTGCCGCGATTCGCCCGATGGCCGCAGCTTCCCCGTTGGCGTAACCCTGACCGAAGATGACGTCGTCGACATCTGTGGACGCAATGCCGGTCCGTTCGACAAGGCCACGCACAACAGCGCCGGCGAGAGTGGTGACGGGAACGTCCTTGAATACTCCGCCGAATCCGCCTACCGGGGTGCGAACGGGTTCACAGATGACTGCGTCGTGCATGGAATGCGCCTGTCTCGAGGAGAGGTGGGGAATGCGCCGCGTGAAGGGACCGATCGAAGGGCCACCGCGACCTGGCCACTCGAATATCCAGCACGCGCGGCGGGATTGTCAACAGAGGGAACGGCCTGTTCGGACATAGTTTCCGCCATACGGTTCGTATGCGAAATCGACTTTGACACATATACCGTTCAAGGATTGAATGGACGCACGACCTCTGCTGAGCACGGCTCGCCGCTGGTTGAAAGTTCCTGTAGTCGAATCTGTTTCGTCGACAGGAGAGTGCAAAGTACCGACTGACAGGTGGAACAGTGACTCGTTTGGCGCAGACGGCGGGATTGACCGAAACCCAGACCGACATCGTCGGGGCGGTACGAGAGTTCGTCGATCGCGTCGTCATCCCCGCGGCGCAGGAGCTCGAACACTCGGACACGTACCCGACCGACATCGTCAAGCAGATGAAGGACATGGGTCTGTTCGGATTGACCATCGAACCCGAGTACGGGGGTATCGGCGAGTCATTGCTCACCTACGCACTGTGCGTCGAAGAGTTGGCCCGCGGATGGATGAGCGTGTCCGGTGTCATCAACACGCATTTCATCGTGGCTCACATGATTTCCGCGCACGGGACACCGGAACAGAAGGCGAAGTACCTGCCGCGTCTGGCGTCCGGGGAGCTCACCGGCGCATTCTCCATGTCCGAACCTGCATTGGGTTCGGACGTTGCCGCGATCACCACCAGGGCGCGGCGCACCGAATCGGGCGACTACGTCATCAACGGTCAGAAGATGTGGCTGACCAACGGTGGTTCGTCGACGCTGGTTGCAGTCCTGGTCAAGACGGACGAGGGTGCGGAGAAGCCGCACAACAATCTGACGACGATATTGATCGAGAAGCCCGCAGGTTTCGGTGAGGTACTCCCGGGCCTGACCATTCCGGGCAAGCTCGAGAAGATGGGCTACAAGGGAATCGACACCACGGAGATGATCTTCGACGGTTTCGAGATCGCAGCCGAAGAGGTTCTCGGTGGGACACCCGGTTTGGGATTTCGGCACATGATGGACGGCGTCGAGGTCGGCCGGGTCAACGTCGCCGCTCGCGCGTGCGGAATCGCCCAGCGCGCTTTCGAGCTGGCGGTCACCTACGCCAAGCAACGCGAGACTTTCGGCAAGCCGATCGCCGAGCATCAGGCGATCGCGTTCCGGATCGCCGAGATGGGCACCAAAGTCGAAGCGGCCCATCTGATGATGGTCAATGCTGCCAGGCTCAAGGACTCGGGTGAGCGCAACGACGTCGCCGCAGGTATGGCTAAGTATCTGGCGAGCGAATTCTGCTCTGAGGTCACACAGGACAGCTTCCGCATCCACGGCGGGTACGGCTACTCCAAGGAATACGAGATCGAGCGGTTGATGCGTGAGGCGCCGTTCCTTCTGATCGGTGAAGGCACCAGCGACATTCAGAAGCAGATCATCAGCAAGGGCCTGCTGCGTACCTACAACTGAACCGAGAAGCGGCACCGCGAACATGCGCGGTGCCGCCTTGTCGTGTCGGATCAGCGGGTGGACGTCAGTGGGTAAATATCAGCGGGTGAAGGCCAGGGTCGTCACCGGTGACCGGTTGCCGTATGCGTCAACGGCTTCGACACGGGCTTCGTATGCGGTGCCTGCTGCTGCATCGGGAATCGGAATGTCGAGGCTGTTCGGCCGTGGCATGAAATAGAAGTCGGAGAGCACCTTCGACGAGACCACCTTCGCCCCGGTGGCTGTGTCCGTGATCTCGACGGCATAGTGATGGACCATCTGGTCGTCCTTCGCCTGCGCGATCCGTAGCGCTGTTTCCCCGTTCGCTCCGGTGCTCGCCGATAGCGGGGTGGCCGTGGTGAATTCCGGTGCATTCGTGTTGCGTGCGCCCGAGGTGTAACGGAAGTTGTCCTTGATCTGCTGGTTGGTCGACCCGTCGAGCTCGACGGTCCACCCCGAACCGCTGAGAGTGCCGGCGCTCGAGTACGGCGGCTGCCAGTTGGCTGACCATGCGCCGCCGGTGTAGATGTCGTGCTTGTCTGCCGCCATGTTGATGCGGTTGATTTCCGTGCGATCCTGGTAGACCTCGACGAAGAGCGCTTGGGCAGTGGGTGATTCGAATCGGTTCGCGAGACCGGACTCGGTCACCATCTGGTAGCCGTGATCGATTTCGATGTACGACATCGAGCCGTCGTTGACCGACGTGAAGTCACGCTGATGGATCGACCGGTCGTCGTTGTTGTTCAGATGCGAGTGTCCGGAGAAGAAGATTGCCTGAGGGAAGGCACTCAAGTCTTCGGTCAGTCGAGGGTTCGACGCCTGCTGGCCGTCCATGGCTGTGTTGCTTGCCGGCCGGTGTCCCTGGACCAGGATCGGCTTGGTCAGGTTCCCGGACTCCGCGGTGATTTCGGTCAGGCGGGACTTCAGCCAATTACGTTGCGCTGAATCACTGTTGTAGGTTTCGGTGTTGACCGTGAAGAGATGGACACCGCTGACGTCGGATTCGTAGTATCCGCCACCGGAATCCGGGAACCACTCCGCCGGATATCCGGCTCTGATCGCCGCGAGACTTGCATCGTGATTGCCGTTGGAGATCAGGAGTTGTGTGTCGTTCATGCCCTTCCTGGTGAGGTTTGCCTGGAAGATTTCTGCGACGATCTTGTGGTCTGGCCCCTTGCCGTCTCCGTTGTCGTTGATCATGTCGCCGTTGGAGAGGATCGCGTCGGGTTTCGGGAAGATGGAACCGATTGTGTCGAAAAAGCTTTCGTACTTCTTGTCGTTGTTCACGTGATCGCCGACATGGACGTCGGACATCACGACGACCTGAGCCAGCGGCTTCTCCGAGGTCTTGATCAGGTAGCCGAACGAGACGGCCGCGCTCGCGTGATCGCCGCGGAAAGCGGCGACAGTGACGTTGGTGTCCTGTGCGATCTGCAGCGGACGTCCCGGCGTGGCAGCTTGGCTGTCGGCGGTGGGTGTCGTTCCGTCCAAGGTGTAGCGGACGGTGGCGCCCCGCTCGGCGGTGAAGGTCAGGTCGAGGGGGTGCTCGTACCGTCCGCCGGGGACGCTGACGCCGGGCGCTGCGGGCGGCGTGTTGTTCTCGCCCGAAGAGCTGCCCCATTCGAAGGACGAACTGCCCCAGCTGGGTTCGGCGTGGGATTCGGCGGGGGCGATGCCGGGAACGGCGAGAGCCGCGGTCACGGCTGCTATCGCGATGGTCGTACGTCTCACGAGGATTCCTTGTCTTCGACGCGGTGGTTCAGACCCATCCGTAATTGGTCTGGACCAATTACGGTAGGTGGTGCCGGGTAGAAAAAGGTGTGTCCCGAATGTCTGATTAGTGAAGCGTGTATGAACACCGTCCGCACTTGCCGGCGGTACCCTCGGCTGCGCTTGTGGCAAAGTCGATGGCGTGGACCTACGTCAGATCGAATACTTCCTTGCCGTTGCCGGTGGGGAGTCCTTGTCGGCGGCCGCGCAGAATCTGTCGGTCACCAAGCCGTCGCTGTCGCAGGGTATTCGTGGTCTCGAGCGCGAACTCGGAGTCGAACTGTTTCACCGTGTCGGTCGCGGTTTGGTTCTGACGGCAGCAGGTCGGGCGTTGGTAGGGCCGGCCAGGCAGATGACGCGTAGCAGTGCGGCAGCATTCAATGTCGCGATCGGTACGGCCGACGAGCCTCGTGGGAGGCTCGACATCTGCTCCGCGGCACATGGTCTCGAAGGGCCGATCGCACGCATCGTGGCGGACTTTCGTGAGCGGTGGCCTGGTGTGACCGTTCGGGTCGGTGAGTTGCCGCAGGGTGCAACGTCGGAGCAGGTGTTGGCGGACGGCGCATGCGAGGTGGTCTTCAGCTATTGGCCACCCGACATGTCGGCGCTGTCCGCGAAAGTGATCGGGGTGAACGAGTACTGGCTGGCAGTGCCGTCGGGGGTTCATCCCGACGTGTGGCCGAATGGTGCGAAACCCGCTGCGGGAGGGCCGGTGTCATTGACGGCATTGCCCGATCTCCCGGTGGTGGGCGTGCTCAAACACTCGCGGGCGCGGCTCGCTATCGAGTCGTCCCTGCAGGCTGCCGGTGCCAGGACTCGAATGTCGACGGAGCTGGCGCAGCGGGAGACCGTCGGCGCGTTCGTCTTTGCGGGTTTGGGAATGGCATTCATGGAGCGTTCGCTGGCCGAGAGATCGGTCGCGTCCGGCGCGGAGATATTTCCGGTGGAGCCGGCGATCTCACTGAATTACGGCGTCGAATTCGATCCGGAGACGCTCTCCCCGTTGGGCAGGCTGTTCGTGGACGGCTTGTGACGTGTGCAGAGTTTCTCGATGTACGCGGACCCGGCCGGTGAGAGTGGGCCGTCGCGGTAGACCAAGATCGTCTGCCGGGTGATCGGTGGGAACAGCGAGCGAACCTCAGCTGCTGGGGTGTCTTGTTCGGCGATCGATCTGGGAAGCAGTGCGGCGCCTGCACCTTGACCGACCATCTCCCGGACGGCAAGGCGATCAGGTACTTCCACCACGACGTTGGTGAGTTCCAGGTCGTCGTCGACCGAATGCCCGCGCCTGGCTGCAGAGGCCTCGACCACCATCGGCAAGCGCGCAACTACAGCGCGTGGAACCGGGTCGGGTAGTTCTGTGGCCAGGTGAACGGGGATAGACAAGACCGTTTCCTGGGTGCTCACGGAGATTTCTCGAAGCCCGTCGGAGACACCGGTACCCGGCTGGGCTTCGAGAAACCCGAGTTCACACGCGCCTGCTCTGACCAGTGCTCGCACGTCCTGTGCGTTCGCGGCGGCGTTCGTGGAGAACCGAATTCCGGGTGCCGTCAGATGGAGGCGTCCGACGACCTCTGCCACCGGGTCGATGGCAAGATCGGACTGGACAGCTATGGCGAGTTCCCCGGCACGCAAGGTGGTTACCGCAGCCACCGCGGCTTCGGCCCGGGCAACGTCGGAAAGCAACGCACGAGCAGACTCGGCGACCGCAAGTCCGACTGTGGTGGGAGCCAGGCCGCGAGTGGTGCGCTCGAAGAGTGTGGCTCCCAGCGCTCGTTCGAGGTTGCGTACGGCCTGCGAGAGTGACGGTTGCGAGACACGCAGGACGTCCGCGGCGGCGGTGACGCTGCCGTGATCGACAACGGCGACGAGATACTGTGCGCTGCGTATGTCCATCCCGGGTGCCTGCATCTGACAAATTCTCCCAGATGACGGCGTCCTGGCGGCGGTGACTTGCTGCGACCTGCAGACATAGGTCTCAGCTATGGCTCTGTGCGCCTTCTCGTCTTTGTGGCGCAGGCCATAGCGATGGTCGACTGTTCCAGTACCACCGACCGCGGTTCGTGCTCGGTGAGTACCTGGAACACAGGAGCGTGATGTGAGCGAGCTTCACCTACCCAACCGGATACGTCACTCGGCGTCGACACGGCCGTCCGATCCGGCGATCACGTGCGGCGACCGAACTTTGACATGGGCTGAGCTGGATGGCGAGACCAGTACCTTGGCGAGCGCGCTGGCAGAAGTGACCGCAGCCGGTGCTCGCGTCGGTGCGCTACTGCGGATGGGGCTCGAAGGTGCGGAAACCTTCATCGCGTGTGCGAAGGCAGGCGCTGTGTTCATCCCGTTGAACTGGCGGCTCAACCCACTCGAACTCGTCGACATCGCCGAGGACGCGGAGCTCGACGTCTTGATCGTCGATGACGAGTTCGCCGCGGGCGCGGCGGCGATGTCCGCAGCGTTGCCGGAGATCGAGGTCATCACCGTGGGAGCTGCAGGGGGCCTGCCGGATTCGCGAACCTGGGCGGAGTTCGTGGCCTCCGGAAACGGCGTCGACCCCGGACTTGGGCACGATCCAGACGCGGCAGTTTTGCAGCTGTACACGTCCGGGACCACCGGCCGGCCCAAGGGAGTCGTGGCCACGCACCGGAATCTGTACAACGAACCCGTGGGGTTCGACGTGTACGAATTCGGTTCGAATGCAGTGGCACTCGACGCGCTGCCCCTCTTTCACATCGCCGGTGCAGGCTGGATGAGTACGTGCCTGTCCGCCGGAGTGCCTTTGGTGCTGCTCGGAGACATGGCGCCGGCTCGGGTCGCTGATGCCATCGCGACTCACCACGTCACCCACGCATTTCTGGTGCCTGCGGTCATTCAGACACTGGTAGATCTGCCCACCCTCGACAGTTTCGATCTCTCCAGCTTGCAGGTGGTCGCGTACGGGGCGTCGCCGATCACACCGGCACTCCTCGCCCACGCGATGAACGTGTTGAACTGCAAATTCGTTCAGCGATACGGGATGACCGAGACAACGGGTTCGGTATCCGTCCTTCGCGCCTACGACCATCATGTGAGTGGGCCGCGATCGGACTTGCTCCGCTCTGCAGGAAAACCGATGATCGGCGTCGAGATCTCCATTCGAGACGTCACAACTGGTGAGGTATTGCTGCCCAACAAATCCGGTGAGATCGTCGCGCGCAGCAGAAACAACACTCGCGGGTACTGGCGACGTGAACGAGAGACCGCGGAATTGTTCACTAAGGACGGCTTTCTCCGAACAGGCGACGCCGGCCATCTGGACGACGAGGGCTATCTGTTCGTCACCGACCGCCTCAAGGACATGATCATCACCGGCGGAGAGAACGTCTATCCGATCGAGGTGGAATCCATCCTGGCCGAACACCCCTCGGTTGCCGAGGTCGCGGTGGTCGGGGTTCCCGACAAGCGCTGGGGTGAATCCGTCACCGCGGTGGTCAAACTGGTCGACGGTGCCGACGTGCCGAGCGTCGACGAGTTGATCGCGTTCAGCACAGCGAAGTTGGCGTCGTACAAGAAGCCTCGCCAGATTCATTTCGTGGACTCTCTACCTCGCAATGCGAGCGGGAAACTGCTCAAGTCGAGCCTGCGGACCATGCTGAACGCGAGCGGAGAAGCATCATGATCGTGACCGAAGACGTCGGCGTCGCACAACGTGAGGCGTGGGCGAACAAAGTCCTTCCACCGGTGGAGCAGGTTCGGGATGGATTGTGGTCGATCCCTGTTCCCATGCCGGACAACCCTTTGCGCTACGTGCTTGTCTACGCGCTCGCGCTCGACGACGGACTAGCCCTCATCGACGTCGGTTGGGATCACGAACAGTCGTGGCAGGCTCTGGTCGATGGCATAGCGTCGATCGGATACCACGTTTCCGAAGTGCGTTATGCGGCAATCACACACCTGCATCCCGATCACTTCGGCCTGGCGCCGCGCCTTCGGCAGGTCAGCGGTGCAACGCTGGCGATGCACTTGGCCGACGCGACGCTTCTCGGATACCACGGCCCCGAGCAGACTCGCGACGACATCAGTGGTTGGAACTTGCAGTTGTCCGAACTCGGCGCGCCGGCGGAAGTGCTCGACGCGTCTCGGGTCGACCTGGTTCGGTTCGCCGAGCACGAAACCATCGACGTTGTTCTGGGAGATGGAGATTCACTCGAGCTGCCGGGATGGAATCTCCGGGCCCAGTGGACGCCGGGGCACACTCCCGGACATCTCTGCTTCGTGGAAGAGGACAGAGGCTTGTTGTTCAGCGGCGATCACATGCTGCCGAGGATCAGCCCGAACATCTCCACGATTCCCGGTGAACTCGAGAACCCGCTTCATCGTTATCTGCTCTCGCTCGAGGCGACGACAACCCTGGGTGAGTGCGAAGTGCTTCCGGCACATGAATATCGATTCCGCGGGATCGCCGATCGTGCACGTCAATTGATGGGGCACCACGAGGAGCGATTGGCGGAGATCGTGGCTGCGGTGCAGGATGAGCCCGAATCCACGGCCTGGGAACTCTCACGCACGATCTCCTGGTCTCGCCCGTTCGAACAGATGTCGCCGCGACTACTTCGCTTGGCGGTCCGCGAAACCCATGCTCATCTTGTTGTTTTGGCCAAGAGGGAGATCGTGACACCGTCCGGCGGCACACCCGTGCGCTGGAGCATTCGCGCGCAGTGACCTTTCAAGAATCACATCACGGAAGTAGGAACCGAACATGAGCGTCGTGCTCACCGACTTCGCCGACGGCGTTGCCGTCATCACCCTCAATCGTCCCGAGGCCAAGAACGCGGTCAACCTGGAACTCGCGAAGGCCTTGGCGGCCGCGATCGACGAGTTCGAGGAACGGTCCGATCTCACCATCGGAATTCTGACCGGAGCTGGTGGAACCTTCTGCGCTGGTATGGATCTCAAGGGATTCGCGCGTGGAGAACGACCATCGCTGCCTGGTCGTGGGTTCGCCGGCCTGACTGAAGCTCCGCCGTCGAAGCCGCTGATCGCAGCCGTCGAGGGGTGGGCCCTCGCCGGCGGTTGTGAACTGGCGTTGGCAGCCGATCTGATCGTGGCATCTTCCGACGCGAAATTCGGCTTACCCGAAGTGAAGCGGGGGCTTGCCGCGGCCGCCGGTGGTCTTCTGCGTCTGCCCAAGATCCTCCCGTACCAGTCGGCCATGGAAATCGCGATCACCGGGGATCCGCTCAGTGCCACCGTGGCGCATCACCACGGCTTGGTCAATCGGCTCGCCGAACCTGGACAGGCACTGACCGTCGCACGCGAGCTTGCGGCCCGAGTAGCGGCAAACGGTCCACTGGCTGTTCGCGCGACCAAGCAGGTACTGGCAATGTCCGCCAAGTACACCGATCCGGATGCCTTTGTCGCGCAACGCGAATTCATCGATCCGGTCTTCATCTCACGTGACGCCAAGGAAGGTGCAACGGCGTTTGCCGAGAAGCGCTCTCCCGTGTGGAGTGGTTCATGAGTGCCGAGACGATCGAGCGCGCGGCCGTAAGCATCGAACGTGACGGTGCTGTCGCGACGATTGTTCTCTGTCGGCCGCACCGCCGCAACGCTCTCGATCTCGACGCCTGGATCGCTCTCCGTGAAGCAGTCCTCGAACTTCAAGAGGACTCGCAGATTCGCTCGGTGATCCTGACCGGCGCGGACGGGACCTTCTGCGCGGGTTCCGATCTGGACAAACGCGGCTCGTCGCATCCGCTCGATCGAATGCGCGTCGTCAACGCAACGGCAGCCGCCCTGGGTGAGTTTCCCAAGCCCCTGGTGGCAAAGGTCGACGGGTTTGCCGTCGGAGCCGGATGGAACATGGCGTTGCTCTGCGACTTCGTCGTGGCAGCCAAGGGCGCGAAGTTCAGCCAGATCTTTGCCAAACGGGGGTTGTCTGTCGACTTCGGGGGTTCGTGGATCCTGCCGAGACTGGTCGGCCTCCAGCAAGCCAAGCGACTGGTGATGCTCGCCGAGACGATCGACGCACAGGAAGCCTACGAGCTCGGGCTGGTGACCTATCTGGTCGAGCCGGGTGAACTGGACGAACACACGTCGAAGCTTGCGCAGCGGCTCGCTGACGGTCCGCCAGCCGCACTGAGTCAGTCTGCCGCCATGCTCGAACATCACACCTCACTCTCGTTGCGGGAAGCCTTGGACAACGAGGCGAGGGCACAAGCGGTCAATTTTGCGACGGACGCTACCGACGCGGTTCGTGCCTTCGTGGAAAAGCGGGAGCCGATCTTCACCGGAGAGTGGGCGGTACCAGGGGTAACTCGCGTGGAGTGAGCGACAGATCGCTGGTCGTATGATGAGTGAGTGGACCTGCACTTTGTTACCTACTTCGTCGCTGTTGTCGACCACGGTGGGATAACGAAGGCCGCTCAGGCTCTCTACATTTCGCAGCCCTCGCTGTCACAGGCAATTCGCACGCTCGAGCGTCGACTCGGCGCCACGCTGTTCGACCGGACCGGCAGACGGCTGGTTCTCACCGATGCCGGACGAACTTTCGATCTCGCGGCCAGGAGAATACTCGCCGACGTCGAGCGCGCGAAGGCAAAGGTGACCGCCGTTCGCGAACTCGAGTTCGGCCGGGTGGACGTCGTCTCGTACTCGGCGTTCTCGATCGATCCGATGGTCGAGTTGGTCCGTCGATTCCGGGCCAACTTCCCGAAGATCGTCGTGCGCGTTCTCGACACGTACGGCCCGGCCGGGGTCGACAACGCGTTGCGGCGCGGATCGGCCGAGGTCGGTGTCACCGATCTGAGTATCGGGTACGAGGGGTTGGTCACGGCTCCGATCGTCACTCAGGAGTTGGTGCTCGCCACGCACGCGTCGTTGTCCGGCCGCTTGGTGGCGCCGTTGATGGATCCGGTTCCTCGAGCGCTACTGCACACTTTGCCTCTCGTCGTCGACCTCGGTGACCAATCGAACCAGTTCCGGGGTTTGCTCAGCGAAGGCGCCGAGAACGTCGTCGTGGATTGTGTCCATCCGGTCACGACGTGGGACCTGGTCCGTCGCGGAATCGGCGCCACGGTTGTTCCGAGAAAGGTTGCACAACAGCAGATGTCGGATGTGTGTGCCTTCTCGTTCGATCCGCCGCTTCGACGCGACGTCGGCATCGTCTACCGCTCGGGCGAGCAATCGCCGGCCGCTGCCGCGCTCATCGCGACGGCTGCCGAGATGGCCGCCACGTCCTCTTCATCCACGGGGAAGGACTGAGCGGTGGAATTTCGACAGATGGAGTACTTTCTCGCGGTCGTCGAGAACAAGGGAATCAACGGTGCCGCAGCGGCTTTGGGTGTTGCTCAGCCGACGGTGTCCCAGGCGTTGCGCGGGTTGGAACGTGAACTGGGAGTGAGGCTTTTCCACCGGATCGGGCGCGGAATGGTGCTCAGTGCAGCCGGTCGCAGTTTGGTCGGCCCGAGTCGACAGGTTCTGCGAGACGTTGCAGCCGCGGCGGAACAATTGACAGCATCCGACGGTGCGATTGTCGGTCGACTCGACATCATGGCTTTTCCTGCTCTGACCTCCGGGACGATCGTCGATCTGATCGCGGAGTTCTGTCGACGGTATCCGCAAGCGCGAGTCAGATTTTCGGAACTCGAGCGGGAGGACAATCTGGAAAGTCTCATCCGGGACGGTCACTGCGAATTCGCGGTGGCGCATCTGCCGCTCGAGGCCGGCGAAGGGCTCGAGATCGTAGAATTGGGGGAGCAGGAGTACCGCCTGGTCTACCCGGCGGGAACTGATCTGCCCGAGGGGCCGGTACGTCTTTCGGAAATGCCGGACATTCCCATGGTATTCGTTCCTCGCGGGGCGGCGATGGGGGACGCGATCGAAGATTCGATCCGAAAAGCCGGTACAAGAACGGAACTCGCAGTGGTCACGGAGCAGCGGGAGTCGCGGCTACCGATGGTCATCGCTGGGCTCGGCGGTTCGTTGGTCGAGCGCTCGGTGGCGAAATCGATGCCAGGTCAGGTGGTGGAACGAGCCTGCGAGCCGAGATTCCTGCGTGCGTACGGTCTCGCCTTCGACCCCTCGACGTTGTCGCCGGTGGGACAGGCATTCGTGAACCTGGTCCACGAATACCTGTCCGACGAATACCTGTCTCAGCCCTAGCGTCGGCAGATACGCTCGCGAGCCGCCTCGTACTCGGATGCGAGACGCTCTACTACTGCATGCGTCGGAAGTACGGCGTCGACCGAACCGATTCCCTGGCCCGCGCCCCAGATGTCACGCCACGCCTTGGTATCGGTGTCGGTGGTCGCGAAACTCATTGCGGAAGGATCGGATTCGGCTAGGTTGTCGGGGTCCAAGCCGGCAGCAACGATGCTGCCCCGCAAGTAGTTTCCGTGTACTCCGGTGAACAGGTTGGAATAGACGATGTCGGAGGCCCCTGAACCCACGATCATCTCCTTGTACGCCGGATCGGCGTTGGCCTCTTCGGTTGCGATGAAAGCCGAACCGACATAAGCCAGGTCGGCACCGGCCGCGAGTGCAGCAAGAATCGAATCACCATGAGCGATGGCACCTGACAACAGTAGCGGACCGGCGAACCACTCACGAATCTCCCGAATCAGGGCGAACGGCGACTGTCTACCGGCATGTCCGCCTGCTCCGGCGGCGACCGCGATCAGCCCGTCCGCGCCCTTCTCGATCGCCTTGCACGCAAAGCGGTTGTCGATAACGTCATGGAGAACGATTCCGCCGTACGCATGAACCGCATCGTTGATGTCCGTGCGTGCGCCGAGCGAGGTAATGACGATCGGGACCTCGAACTCGGCAATGGTCGCAAGGTCCTCTTCCAGGCGGTTGTTGGACCGATGGACGATGAGGTTGACCGCAAATGGTGCGGAGGGCTTCTCCGGGTGCGCACGATCGTGCTCCTCGCGCGCCACCGTGATCAGCTTGAGCCAATCCCGAAGTGCTGACTGCGGACGAGCATTCAGGGCCGGGAAAGACCCGATGATCCCGGACGTGCACTGCGCGATGACGAGGTCGGGCGTCGAGATGATGAACATCGGTGACGCGAGAACGGGTACCCGCAGTTGCGACGTCAGATCTGCGAAGGTTGTCATTTGGAACCTGCCTTGTCGACCGACTCGAGAAGCCTCGACCGGAGATCGGTTTTGAGGACCTTGCCGGCGGCGGACGTCGGGAGTAGCTCTACCTCGACGACATCGCGAATCTTCTTGTACGGCAGCACTTGCTCGGCGACAAACGCCTTGATCTGCTCGGCGTCGAACTCGGCACCCGGAATCATCACCACAAAGGCGACGGGTTCTTGACCATTGCTCCCCACTTCGCGGCCGACAACCGCGGCAGTCGAGATCGCCGGGTGCGAGACCAGAATCTCTTCGAGTTCACGCGGATAGACGTTGTACCCCTTGTAGATGAGCATGTCCTTCGCCCGGTCACAGATGAAGAGGTATCCGTCCGAGTCCAGGTACGCGATGTCGCCCGTGTCCAACCAGCCGTCGACGAACTGTTCTGCGGTGGTTTCCGGGTGTCCGAGATAGCCGTCGGTGACCTGAGGTCCACACACCCACAGTTCACCACGTTCGTTCTCGCCCAGAACGGTCTTCCGGTCGAGCTGATCGCGAATCTGGATTTCGGTGTCGAAGATCGGGAGGCCGACGCTGCTCTGACGGTATTGCGAGCCGTTGATCAGCGGAGCGGCCGTGACCACACAAGTGGCCTCGGTCAGCCCGTACCCTTCGACGACGAGCGCTTTGGGAAATGCCCGGCGGAGTGCGGCGAGCGTGACGCTGTCGATCGGGGCAGCGCCCGAGGACACGACGCACACGCTGTCGGTGTTGCGCACCGTAGCGTCGGGATGAACCGACAGTGCGTGCCACATGGCGGGAGACCCGGTGAGATAGGTGGCACCGTGCTTTTCGATCAGCTCGAGCATCCGGCCGGGTTCGAACCGGCCGGCAAATACCTGGGTGAGCCCGGAAATCAACAGGAACGACGTGTTGAGCAACGAATGCGCGTGGAAGAGCGGTGAGACCACGATGGTCGCCCCGGTCCCCGGCGTCGGACCGAGCACGTCGAGGCCGTCGATGCGTCGAGGCGTGACGAGACCGTCGGCACCTGCCTCCAACTCGTGTCCGGTTCTCCAACCACACATCTGCGTGATGTTGCCGACGACGTTGCGGTGAAGAACGCGAACACCTTTGGACACCCCGGTGGTTCCGCCCGTGAACGCGATGTGTGCGATGTCGTCGCTACGAACCGAGGCAGGGGTGAATTCGGTGGGTAGATCGGCGATGAAGGAGTCGAATGCGACGACCGACTCCGGTGTGTCGAGCGCGCCCTCGGTGTCCTGGACCATCACGATCGTACGCACGGAGGTTCCTGAAGCGGCCGCGAGCAGTATGTGAAGCTGCGAACTCTGAGTGACTGCAGCAACGGCGGACGTCTCTTCGATCTGCTTGCGCAGGCCGAGCTCTGGCTGCAGTGGGTTGACCAATGTGACTGTCGCCCCGGCCTGTAGGCATCCGTAGTAAGCCTGGAGAAACTCGACGCAGTTCCCGAGGTGCATCAACACCACGTCGCCGACGCCCACCCCGGCTTGCCGCAGTGCGCCGGCGAATTGCGCACTGCGCTGACCGAGTTCGCGGAAGGTGCACGTGCGCTCGCCGTCCACGACGGCGAGGCGATCACCGTAGAGCGCCGCCATGCTGGGTGCCCAGTAGGCCATGGTGGTGTCCGGGTAGTGCATGTTGTGGCGCAGTTGTGGATTGGCGATCACGCTGATGCCCGTCACCGGGGAGCCATTCGGATCGCGCCGTCGAGTCTGATGGTTTCGCCGTTGAGATAGCGGTTCTCGAGCATCGAGACGGCCAGCTGACCGAACTCGTCGGGGCGACCCAACCGTGAAGGGTTGGGAACCGAAGCTTCGAGGGCGGTGCGCACGTCTTCGCGCAGGCGCGCCAGCAGGGGAGTGTCCATGATGCCAGGAGCGATGGTGTTGACGCGGATTCCTCGGCTGGCGAGATCGCGAGCAGCGGTGACCGTCATACCGACGATGCCGGCTTTGGATGCCGTGTAGTTGATCTGACCGATCTGACCTTCGAATGCCGCGACCGACGCCGTCATGATGATGGCACCGCGCTCACCGTCCACGGCGTCGAGTTCGGCCATCCGCTCGGCGCCGAGACGGAGTGCGTTGAACGAACCGACAAGATTCAGTTTGACGACGAACTCGAAATCTTCGACCGATCCGGCTTTTCCGTCCTTGTCGAGAATGCGCATGCGACGCCCGGCACCCGCGCAGTGGACGACGCCGCGAAGGCCGCCGCGCTCGTGCGCCGCGTCGAGTGCTTCGGCGAATTGTTCGCTGTCGGTGACGTCGGCCGGGGCGAATTGCGCGGCAGCTCCGAGATCGGCCGCCACCTGCTTACCGTCGGAGGAAGGCAGATCGATCAACGTGACCTGCGCCCCGGCGTCGAGCAGTCGTCGAGCGGTGGCCAGGCCGAGACCTGAAGCGCCGCCGGTGATCGCGGTGGAAAGTCCCTCGAGTTTCATGAATCAATTCTTCTTTCCTGCTGGATGACGTGTGACCCGAAAGCGTTGTCGGGTCAGATCAATTCGAGAATGGTCGCATTGGCCATGCCGCCGGCCTCGCACATCGACTGAAGACCGTATCGAATTCCGTTGTCGCGCATGTGATGTGCCAGGCGAGTCATCAAGATCGCACCTGATCCGCCGAGTGGGTGGCCGACAGCGATAGCGCCGCCGAGCGGATTCACACGATCGATGGCTGCTCCGGTTTCAGCCTGCCAGGCAAGCGGGACGGGAGCGAATGCCTCGTTGATCTCGAAGGCGCCGATGTCGTCGATGGACAACCCTGAGCGGTTTAGTGCCTTTGCGGTGGCGGCAATCGGACCGGTGAGCATGATGACCGGGTCGTCGGCTGCGACCACTGCGGTGTGAATACGAACGAGCGGCTTCCAACCGCGTGCCCGGGCGTACTCGCTGGTCGTGACGAGTGTGGCGCCCGCTCCGTCGGAGATCTGAGAAGAGTTGCCGGCGTGGATGACACCGTCGGCGTCGAAGGCCGGGGGCAACTTCGCGAGCGACTCCAGACTTCCACCTCGCCGAATGCCTTCGTCCTGGGACAAGTCGGCGATCGGAGTGATCTGCCCGGTGAATGCTCCAGCATCGGTGGCGCTGGCCGCGAGTTCGTGTGAGCGGAGGGAATATTCGTCCAGGGCCGTTCGGGTGAGTGCCCATTTCCGGGCCATCATCTCGGCGCCGGTTCCCTGGCTGAAACTGTCCACACCGTAGCGTTCGAGTACCGAAGCCGGGAAATGCTCACCGTTCTTGCTGGCGGTTCCCATCGGAACTCGCGACATCGATTCGACGCCTCCGGCTACGACCACGTCGTTCTGACCGGAGATGACGGTGGCGGCAGCAAAGGAAACTGCCTGCTGGCTCGATCCGCAGGCCCGGGTCAATGTGACGCCGGGAACGCTGTCGGGCCAGCCGGCGGCGAGTGCCGCTGTGCGGGCGATGCTTCCGGCCTGTTCGCCGACCTGACTGACGCATCCCCAGATCACGTCGTCGACCGTGGCCGCGTCGAGTCCGGTCCGTTCAGCGAGTGCACGCAGTACATGTGCGGACAGTTCGGCCGGATGGATCTCCGAGAGGGCGCGTCCTCGACGGCCGATCGGTGTACGTACTGCGTCGACGATGACGGCATCTCGCATGTATCTCTCCTGCTGTTCGTGCCCGGTGTTGCGATTGTGCGGTCGGGGCGTACCTCGAGTCGATCACGAGCGGGTCGACCCGGCAATGTCTTTCGCTGAATGGCTTTGTTAGCGAATGGCTATACGTGGAGCATTCAGCCGCGGATGAGCTTGCGATCGCGCTCGGGATTGGCGAAGACGAGGACCAGAACCGCGGCGACGACTCCGATGATGCCGATTGCCTGGAAGGACTGGGCGTAACCGTCGGCCGGGGTTGCTGCGTTGTCCACGATGACTCCCGTTGCGTAGGGGGCAATCAGGCCGCCGATCGACATGATGGCGAGGAAGAATCCCATGGTGCCTGCAGTCTGCTGCGGCGGGCACAGTTCGGAGATCGCAGCGTTGATGAGCGGGAAGGTGATTGCCGAGAATCCGTAGCCGATCGAGACCATGGCGACAGCGACGATGGGAGTGGAGATCTGTGGCAGGAACAGGAGAATCGATCCGCAGATCAGAACGCCGACACAGGGGACGATGACGCGAACCGTGCGAGAGGTGAAGCCGCGGCCGATCAACTTGTCCGTGACGGAACCGGAGGTGATCATGAGGACGAGACCGACGATCGAGGGCAGCGCGAACATCGAACCGGCTTGCATCGCACTGTATCCGAGGCCGACCTCGAAGTACGACGGCAACCAGGTGAGAACGACGGTGGTCAGTGCGTAGATGGTGGCGATGAGGAAGCAGCAGCTGACGAAGGTGCGGGAGAGCAGGATCTTGCGCCACGGAACGTTGGGCTCGGTGACTGCCTTCGTTGCCGTCCTGGTCGCCTCGGTTGCTTCTGTATCTGCAGTCTTGGTCGACTTGACGGCCTTGCTCGTGTACGGGCCTTCGGACCAACCGGCCAGCCAGCAACCCATCCACACGAGTCCGAGGACAGAGAGCGAGAGAACCGCTGCGCGCCAGCCGTAGTGAACGGCGATGAAGGTCAGTACGGGCGCGAGGGCGATCTTCGCGACGGAGGCGGATCCGGCGAGCATTGCACCGGGAAGGCCGCGCTTGGCCGGCGGGTGCCACGAGTACGCGGCGGTGTGCATCAGCGCCGAGCTGGGGCCTTCGGCGAATCCGAGGAGCATGCGCGAGACGATCAACATCGCGAGGCTGGCACCGAGAACGAGGGGGAGCATGACCACGGACCAGATTGCGGCCAGGATCAACAGCGCCCAACGTAGGGTCAGGTACTTGTTGAGCGGTCCGGCGAGAAATCCGCCGATGCAGAACATCAGGAAGAACAGCGAGCCGACCATGCCGATTTGCGAAGACTTCAGTCCGAGCTCGCGAGCGAGGGGCTGAGCGATGATTCCGAGGACTGCTTTGTCCGCGTAGTTGACGATGTAGAGGAAGACGACGAGCCCGGTCATCGTCCACGCACGCTTGCGGGTACCGAAGACGGGGACTGCTGACGAATCTGGCGTTGCTGTTGCTTCGGGCTGGACGTCGTTACGCTGTGGCGCGATGGGGGTCACGTGGCGTCCCTTCGAGACTGGTGGGCGGATGCGATCGTGCTCGAAGCGCGGCCTCGAAGCGATCGATGGTGTTGTGGTTGCCGGCTGACCCATTCAACGTGTTCTGGATCACTTTGAGCAATGTCGCGTCGATGATCGGAACGATAGCGGTTGCCTATGTATCGCAGGTCAGGCCATATTGGTACGCCCTATCGGACGCATAGCTGATGAGTGTTGGATCGAATGCGGAACCTTGAGGCAAGGTGAGATCAGGATCACCCTGTTCCCTTGACCGACTGGAGTTCATACATGCAGCGCACCGTGTTCAACGAGGATCACGAGGCATTCCGGGCTACCGTCCGCGATTTCATCGCGAAGGAAGTAACCCCGGTCCACGAGAAGTGGGAAGAGGACGGTCACCCGCCTCGTGACTTCTACCGACGACTCGGAGAGCTGGGCGTACTCGGAATTCAGGTGCCGGAGGAATACGGCGGAGGCGGCGAGAAGTCGCTCAAGTTCAACGTCGTCGTCGCCGAGGAGGTTGCTGCCGCCGGGGCGTCTTTCGGCTCGCAGTCGGTGCATACGAACCTGATCCTGCCCTACCTGCTCGAGTACGCGAACGACGAGCAGAAGAGCCGCTGGTTGCCGGGCTTCGCCTCCGGCGATCTGATGTTCGCGATTGCGATGACCGAACCGGGAACAGGGTCGGATCTGGCGAACATCGCGACGACGGCCAAGCTGTCGGAGGGCGGTACGCACTACGTGGTCAATGGTTCCAAGACGTTCATCACCGGCGGGGTACTTGCCGATCGCGTCCTGGTAGTGTGCCGCACCGCGCCGAGCACAGCGGAGAACCGACGCACCGGGTTGTCGATCCTGGTGGTCGACACGTCGTCGCCCGGATACTCGGTGGGGCGCAAGATCAACAAGATCGGTCTCAAGACCTCCGACACTGCGGAGCTTTCGTTTGTCGACGTACAGGTGCCCGTCGAGGACCGACTCGGAGAAGAGGGCGACGGATTCAGCTATCTGACCCACAACCTGGCTCAGGAGCGGTTGACCATCGCTTTCGGAGCGGCCGCCACTGCCAGTGCAGCGCTTCGCTTTGCCATCGACTACGTCAAAGATCGCAAGGTGTTCGGTAAGCCCGTCGCGGCATTCCAGAACACCAAATTCGTTCTGGCCGAATGCGCTACCGAGGTTGATGCCATCCAGCTGGTGTCCGACAACGCACTCGAATGTCATGACCGCGGCACTCTGACGATTCCCGACGCAGCGAAGGCGAAACTGTTCTGCACCGAGGCAGCAGGTCGAGTGATCGACAAGTGCCTTCAATTGCACGGCGGGTACGGCTACATCACCGAGTATCCCATCGCGCGTCTTTACGCAGACACGCGTGTCACACGAATCTACGGTGGCACAAGTGAAGTCATGAAGACCATCATCGCGAAGGATCTTGGTCTCTGACGCACTCTCGACATGTTTTCGGCCTCGGAACATTTGTTCCGAGGCCGAAAACATGTTCCAGGTAGATCAGTTCGCCGGAACGCCGACGATGCCGTCCGCGATCAGTGCCGAGGCGTGATCGGCGTTGGTTCCGAGGACATCCGCGAGCACCGCAATCGAATCGCCGCCGACCTCGGAGGCCGGTCCGGTGCTCAGGTGGGCGCCGTCGAACGAGGCTGGGTTCGCGGCAGCCAGATAACTTCCGATTCGAGGCTGATCGAGTGCGGAGAACATCGGGTTGTTCTCCAGTTCACCGGAATTCACTACTTCCTCGAAACTGCGGTACCTCTCGAACAGAACTGACGATGTGTCCAGCGCTGCGACGATCTCGGCGGCGCTGTGTTCCCGGAACCAATGTGAGAACAGAGCAGTGAGTATCTCTCGATGGCGGTAGCGATCCGCTTCGGTGGAGAAGTCGGCTCCGAGGGCACCTTCGACGGCGTCGACAGCCGCCGTGGTGCCGGTGATCGACGCAAGGTCGCGGAAATGGCGGGTAGTGAGTGCAACGATCATGAACCGTTCGTTGTCGCGGGAGACAAAATCGATTCCGTACGTGCCGTAGACGGCGTTTCCGCCGGACTCGCGACTGCGACCGTTCACTTGTACTTCGGTGAGGTAGCCGAGTGTTCCTGCGGTGGCCAATGCGACGTCTTCGAGTGGCAGCGTGATCTGCGTGCCGTGTCCGGTCGAGTCACGTTGGCGCACTGCGGCAGTGATCGACAGGGCGGCGTAGAGCCCGCAGGCGACGTCCCAGGCGGGCAGTGCGTGGTTGACAACTCCGGCGTAGTCGGCGGGGCCGGTGATCTGTGGAAATCCCAACGCGGCGTTGACCGTGTAGTCGACCCCGGGGCTGCCGTCGCGGCGCCCGAGGATCTCGAGAGTGATGACGTCGCTGCGCAACTGGGCCAGGGAGTCGTGGCTCATCCAGTTGCGGCCGCCGGCATTGGTGACCAGGATTCCGCCGCCAGGTCCCGGAGCCGTGACCAGTTGGCGAATCAGTTCCTGGCCGCGCTCGGCACGCATGTCCACCGAGAGTGAGCGTTTGCCCTTGTTGAGCCCGGTCCAGTAGATGCTTTCACCCTCGGCCGTCACCGGCCATCGGTTGTAGTCGGAGGCTCCTCCGATCGGATCGATCCGGATCACGTCCGCACCGAGTTGTGAGAGAGTAAGCCCGCACAGGGGTGCGGCGACAAAGCTCGAGACCTCGACGATGCGAAGCCCGGACAACGGGCCTGGGGTCTGAGTCATCTGTGTTCCTCCGGGGTAGAAGAGTGTGCGGTCATGCCATCAACACGGTGAAACGCCAGTCGAGGACCGGATTTTGTGTTGCAGAAGCATTGTGGGAGAACACGAGTGAACGCAGCTGCACTGCGGTTCCGTGTTCGAGGGGCGACGAACCTTCGACGTGCAGTTCGCTCGAGAGGGTATCGCCCTCGTGAACGGGTCCGGTGTGATCGCACGAGTGCCACCCCAGCACTGTCACCACGTTCGGCAGTGCGCGAGTTGCCTGGGCGAGAGCAATCCCGATGGTGTGGCCGCCGTAGACGAGGCGACCGTGGGCGCCGACGCGCTCGTCGTGGTGCGTCGCTGCGATGTTCAAGCTCAGCCGGGCAAGTTCGGGTGCACTGGTGACGACGTCGCCGCTGCTAAGGAATACCGAGCCCACCAAATCCGACTCGAAGTGCCTGCCGGGTACCCGCTCGCGATATATGTCGAGGTCCCAACCGTCAGGTGATACGTACGGCGCCGGTTCGGACGGACCGATCACGGAGAGATCGTCGGCGTGGCGAGTTCTCGTCTCGATCGGGTCGGGGCTCAGTGGGAGCATGGCGCAGCGATAGAAGTCGAGGACCGTGTTGCCGTTCTGATCAGCAGACGTCATCCGTAGCGCGGCAAGTCCGGTGGCGCCGCGTCCCGGCTTGGCCGAGTTCTCGCGTAGACCGACAACCTCGGTGCGCGTGTACAGGGTGTCACCGAGTACCGGGAAACGGTGGAATCGCAGTCCGCGGTAGAAGAGGTTCGCCTTGACGTGGTGTGTGACCACGGTTGACTGGCCGATGGCGACGTCGGTGACCAGTCCCGGATTCGCCACTGGTGCAGCGGAACCTGTGACGCTCGACGACAAGTGTGCGTCGAGCGGCAAGCGCATGCGGTCACCGAGGATCGCCTGATGGGAGGCGGCGAGTCCACTGGTCAACGTCACCGCTGGTGCTTCGTCGAAGATCTGACCGTGGGTGAGTTCGTCGAAGTACGGTCCTCCTACGTAGTACTCGCTCATACGGTGACTCCTTCGGCTCGGGCAAGCGTACGACGCGCTGCCACGGCCACAGCTTCGTCGAGCATCTGACCGTCGAGCTGGGCGGCGCCGGAACCCAGGGTTTCTGCTTCTTCGAGTGCGGTCAACACCCGTCTGGCGTCATTGACGGCGTCGTCCGAAGGAGTGAATGCGGTAGTGGCCGAGTCGATCTGCGCCGGGTGGATGACCCATTTGCCGTCGAACCCGAGAGCGCTGGTCCAGTGCGCGGCGCGGCGGAAGGCGTCGTCGTCGGTGATGCCGAGAAAGGGTCCGTCGATGGCGGCGACGCCGGCTGCGCGGCAGGCGATCAGGATTCTGTCCTGGACGGCAAGCCAGTGTTCGGGCAGTGCCGAGCGTGAGCGACCCAGCGCTGCACCGAGATCGGCGTATCCGATGATCGCGGCCTGCAGACGAGGAGTCGCGCGGGCAATGGAGTCGGCATTCTGGACGCCGAGCGGAGTTTCGATCAGGGCTTGCAGGGTGGTGTGGTGCCCACCGGCAGTCGCGAGGATCTGTTCGGCCTCGAGCAGTTCGTCGGACAACTCGACCTTCGGGACGATCACGCTGGTCAGCGATTCTCCGAGGGTGCCGCAGGCGATCAGGTCGTCGCGGGCCCACGGCGTGGCCAGGCCGTTGATCCTCACCGAGATGGTGCGCGTCGCACCGAACTCCTGCACCAGTGCGGTGACGAGGGCTCGCGCAAGGTCCTTGTTCGCCGAAGTGACGGCATCTTCGAGGTCGAGAATCACCTCGTCTGCGTTCGAAGAGAGTGCCTTGCGGGCCTTGCGCTCGTCTGAACCCGGAGCGACCAGGGACGCACGGCGTCTGGTCGCGCGGTAGTGGTTCTCGTCCATAGTGTGTCGATTACCTCGATCTGGTGATCAAATGTACGGCCAGTTGCGAAATAGATGTGCTGCCGTGAACGGCGTTGATATGCAGCGAACTGCCTCGATGCTGGCAGTTGCTGCGTATCGATGTCAAGGCGCGGTATTGACATTGCGCGAACAATATCGAAATATGGCCGTACAAACTTATTTCAAGTCGAGGCGGATTCATGCTCAAGCTCAACGACGAAGAGACATTCCTGATCGAAACCGTGCGCCGGTTCGTCGACCGAGAGGTCAAGCCCACGGTCCAGGAGGTGGAGCACGCGAACGAGTATCCCGAGAAGTGGATCGATCAGATGAAGCAGATCGGGATCTACGGCCTCACGATTCCCGAGGAGTACGGCGGATCGCCGGTGTCCATGCCCTGTTATGCGCAGGTGACGCAGGAACTGTCGCGCGGATGGATGTCCCTGGCAGGAGCGATGGGCGGACACACAGTGGTTGCCAAGCTCATCTCGCTGTTCGGTACCGAAGAGCAGAAGGTGAAGTACCTGCCGCGAATGGCTACCGGCGAGATCCGGGCAACGATGGCCCTCACCGAGCCCGGCGGTGGCTCCGATCTGCAGGCCATGACGACCAACGCCAAGATCGACGGCACAGATCTGGTCATCAACGGCGCCAAGACATGGATCACCAATGCCCGCCGATCCGGCGTGATCGCCTTGCTGTGCAAGACCGATCCAAGCGCAAGCCCTCGTCATGCGGGCATCTCGATCGTTCTCGTCGAGCACGGCGAAGGGCTGACCGTCTCCCGCGATCTCCCGAAGCTCGGATACAAGGGCGTCGAGAGTTGTGAACTGTCCTTCGACAATTACCGCATCGCCGAGTCGGCCATTCTGGGCGGCACTCCCGGAAAGGGCTTCGGGCAGATGATGAAAGGGCTCGAGACCGGCCGTATCCAGGTGGCTTGCCGTGCACTGGGCGTCGCCACGGCCGCACTCGAAGATTCACTTGCGTACGCGCAGCAGCGCGAGAGCTTCGGCCAGCCGATCTGGAAGCACCAGTCGATCGGCAACTACCTCGCCGACATGGCAACGAAGCTGACGGCCGCGCGGCAGCTGACGTGGCACGCGGCACAGATGTACGACAGCGGCGAGCGATGCGACATGGAGGCAGGCATGGCCAAGCTGTACGCCTCCGAGGTGGCAATGGAAATCGCGTTGTCCGCCGTCCGCATCCACGGTGGTTACGGCTACTCGACGGAGTACGACGTCGAGCGGTACTTCCGTGATGCACCGCTGATGATCGTCGGTGAGGGAACCAACGAAATTCAGCGAAACGTGATCGTTTCGCAGTTGGTTGCCCGCGGCGGTCTGTGACGGCCCGGTGAGCAAGTAGGATCATGTCGCTATGAGCGGTAAGGAAAGAGAGACGGAGCCGGCGTACCAACGCCTCTCTCGTGAGCTTCGTCAGCAGATCTCTGCCGGTACCTACCGCGACGGCATTCAACTGCCCACCGAATCCGAACTGGCGCAGCATCATGGCGTGAGCCGACAGACCGTCCGCCGAGCCTTTCACGACCTCGTTGCCGAGGGCATCGTGTACCGGGTACCCGGGCGCGGAACGTTCGTGACCGAGAACAGTGGCCGCTATCTCCGTCATCTAGGGTCCATCGAAGATCTCATGAACCTTTCGCGGGATACGACCATGGAAGTAGTCTCACCGCTGCAACGGCGCGTGGACATCGAGGCTGCCAGTCGGCTTCGGCTCGACACCGACGTCGTGTACACCGTGGTCTTTCGGCGGATACACGAAGGAGTTCCGTTCGTCCAGACGACGGCGCATCTGCCGGAGGCGATCGCTCGGCAGATCATCGACCTTCCTGCCATGGCGGCCGGTGCGGTGAGCGCCAATACGGTGATCGGCCTGCTGGAACCGCTGATCGACAGTCCGATTGTCGAAGCAGCACAATCGATCACGGTGTCCCCGGCGACGGCGGACGTAGCCAGGGACGTCGATTGCGAGATCGGGCACGCCATGTTGCGGGTAGACCGGTTGTACTCCAACGCGCAGGGCGTCGCCAACGAGTTGTCGGTGAGTTACTTCTTGCCGGAGCAGTACACGTATCGGGTGACACTGCGCCGGGGCGCACATTAGAACTGCGCTCGGGCGCTGTTGCTTCCTTTGCTGTTCAACACCTTTCAGGAGAGAACTATGCGAATTTTCAACGGAATCGACGAAGTAGAGACGGCTGTCGGTGAGCACTTGGGCTACAGCGAGTGGTTCCCGGTCACACAGGATCGGATCGACAAGTTCGCCGACGCCACCGAGGATCACCAGTGGATTCACGTGGATCCCGAGCGCGCAGCGCAGGGGCCGTACGGCGGAACCATCGCCCACGGCTATCTGACTCTTTCGTTGTTGCCGGTGCTCGGCGCTCAGGTGATGCGTGTCGACGGAATCTCCATGACCGTGAACTACGGCAGCAACAAGGTGCGATTCCCCGAACCGGTCAAGGTCGGTTCTTCGGTGCGGGCAGGTGCGGAGATTCTTTCCTTCGAGCGCACCGCGAAGGGCGCGACGATTGTCGTGCGGTACACGATCGAAATCGAAGGAGCGGGTAAACCGGCGCTGGTGGCGGATACCGTGCGCCTGTTGGTCTCCTGAATCCTTTTCCATTCTTCCAGAACGAGATTCGAGGTCAGTTGTGAAACGAGCAGCATTGGTCGCGCCGGTCCGAACCGCGGTGGGCCGTTTCGGAGGGGCACTTCGTGACGTGCCTGCGGAAAGTTTGGCCGCCACTGTCGTCAAGGAGACCGTGCGTCGTAGCGGAATCGATCCGTCCCGCATCGACGACGTCGCGATGGGGCAGTCGTATGCCAATTCGGAGGCACCGTGCATCGGAAGGTGGGCGGCGCTCGAGGCAGGGTTGCCGATTTCGGTAGCCGGCTTCCAGACGGATCGCCGATGTGGAACGGGTCTGCAGGCCATCGTTACCGCGGCCATGATGGTCCAGACAGGTGCGGCCGACGTGGTTCTCGCGGGTGGCGTCGAATCGATGAGCGGGATCGAGCACTACACCACCGGAGCGCGGTGGGGCACCAAAACCGGTGGGCTGCAACTGTTCGACCGCCTCGATCGTGGTCGAGAGCGCTCGCAACCCGAGTGGCGTTTCGGCCGGATCAGCGGAATGATCGAAACGGCCGAGAACGTTGCGACACGCTGCGGGATCACGCGGGAAGAGTCGGACGCCTTCGCCGTCGACAGTCACCGAAAAGCTATACTGGCAAGAGAATCCGGCCGCTTTGATGACGAAATCGTCGCCGTCGAACTGACGGATCGAAAAGGGAACGTCACACGGTTTCGTGCTGACGAGGGGATCCGTCCGGATACCTCACTCGAAACCCTGGCACGGCTGCGTGCGGTGACCGAGGGAGGCGTGGTGACCGCTGGTAACGCCAGCCAACAGAATGACGCTGCGGCAGCGATGTTGGTGGTCGCCGAGGATCGTCTGGACGAGCTGGGGCTGGAGCCCATCGGGTTCCTCGACAGCTGGGCCGCGGCCGGTTGTGAACCGGCGCTGATGGGCCTCGGGCCGGTTGCCGCCGTCTCGAAACTGTTTGCTCGGACAGGGGCAGGCTTTGCCGATTTCGATCTGGTCGAGCTGAACGAGGCGTTTGCGTGCCAGGTTCTCGGCGTCGTGAAGGAATGGGGCTTCGAGGACCTCGATCGACTGAACGTCAACGGTTCCGGCATCTCGCTCGGGCACCCCGTGGGAGCGACAGGTGCGCGTATGGCAACAACCGCGCTTCACGAACTCGGCCGTCGCGGCGGCGGAAAAGCGCTGTTGACCATGTGTATCGGCGGTGGCCAGGGCATGGCAGCCGTGGTGGAGTCTGCCTGACGAGGTTCGCTTCTGGGTACACTTGCGCCGGGGATCGGAAGTTCTACGGAGGCAGTCGGTTGACGAATGCAGCAGACACCAGTGGCGCGCTGAGCGTCGAGGATGTTCGTCGCGCCAGGGCTGCACTCGAGGGTCTCGATGTCACCAGTTGGTCCGGTCGCTTCGAGTTGCTCTCCGACGCCAACCGTCTGCGTCTGTTGCTCTGCCTTCACCACGCACCGGGTATCTGCGTCACGGATCTGTCCGTGGCGCTGGGGATGAGCGGCACAGCCGTCTCACATGCGCTGCGGCTACTGCGTAGCCAGGGGTGGGTGAGCGCGACGCGTGACGGCCGATCGATGCGATACCAACTGGCAGACGACACCGTTCACCAACTGTTGCATTCGATCGGCGCCACGCATTTTCACGACGAGACACCCACCCCCGGCCACACGCACAGCTGACCGTTTCTCAAGGAGTCGCGAAGAACTTCTCGACGGCCGGTGCAGCGTTCGGGTTTCCGTTGGTGATTCCCGCGCCGACCCCGGCAACCGTTCCGATGACTCCACCGACGATGCAGCCGGCGATGAAGTTCGGGAAGATCGACAGGCAACCGATTCCGACGCCGAGGTTGGCTCCGATGAGCGTCGACTGCACGCCGCCGTTGTTCCAGCCGATATTGACCTCGTTGGCCATCGTGTCGAACGCGGCTTGCTTCGGATCGTTACCGGGGAAGAGCATCAACGCCGCCTGGCTGTTCGACTCTGCGGTCGGGGTCAGTAGGGGTTGGGACGGATCGAAGCCCGCATTCGGGGGCGCTGCGACCGCGGTGCCGGTTCCGGCGCCGACTGCGGCGACAACGAGTACGGACATGGTGAGAGTTCGGGACAGTTTCATGGGGACGGCCAATCTGTCTGTGTGGAACCAGTCGTGAATGGTAGCGGTGCAGTTCGCTAGCCGGAACTCCACCGTCTGGATCGATCGTGCGGACCTCCTCGGGCACAACGGGACCCGTCGTCTCCGCGCGACGGGCCGTGTTTGGTGGCTACCCGACTCCGGGTGCCCTGAAACCGCCCAGTCTCATTCGTTTTTCGACAACCGCGCACGCAATTCTTCGACCTCGGCAGTAAGCCGATCGACCTCGGCTTGCAGGGGTTGGCGTGCCAGAGCGAGGGATTCGTCCATGCGCTCCTTGTCGAAACGAGGTGTGATGTTTCGACTGCAGTTCCAGTCGAACGCTTCGACGTCGATGACGATGGAACGCTGGGCTTTTGCCGTCATGGTGCCGCCGGGAACTTGCAAGAGCTGTTGCAGTAGTGCAGGGTCCTCGTCCGCCTCGATCACGTGCGCACGCCCGTAGATCTTCAATCTCGTCCGCGTTGGGTAGTCGATGACGAACAGCGAGATGCGATTGTTCGCTTCCAGATTGCCGAGTGTCACGAATTGCTGATTGCCGGGAAGATCGGCGAATCCGATTCGATTCGGACCCAACACATGCAGGAATCCGCGCGGGCCGCCGCGATGTTGGACGTACGGCCAACCGTCGGGCGTCACCGTGGACATGAAGAAGGTATCCACGGATTTCACGAATCCCTGAGCGCGGAAATCGAATTCCATCGGGCCTTCGTCGGGCTGATCGAGTCTCGAACCGTAGACGGTGAAACTCCCGGTCGACCGCTGACGCTCCACCGCAGCGGGGGAGAAGGCGATGTGTGCGTATCGGGTCGACATTTCTTATCTCCTTGTTCTCGGTGCAATCCCTCAGTGCCAGCGGTGGTCGGCAACGGCAGTTCGCGGACCGAACTTGGGTTTGACGGCTTGGCCGCTGACCTGCAGAAGCCGCACCGCGCGGTATCGATGCGGTTGGAGAGGAGCGAGGTACTGCACCATCTCGGCGTCGTCGATCGGTTCACCCAGTAGTGACCACCCGACGACGGCAGCGAGGTGGTAGTCGCCGACCGAGAGTGCGTCGGAATCGCCGAAGGCACGCTGAGCCACTTCGGCGGCAGTCCAGATTCCGACGCCGGGCACCGCTCGCAATCGTTTGGTCGCTTCGGCCCTGGGGAACGTGGATGCCTGCTCGAGGCGGTCGGCGACGCGAGCGCACTGAACGATCGTCTTGGACCTCGCGGGATCGACGTTCGCGCGATGGAACTCCCATGACGGCATTCGACGCCATTGGTCCGCGGTGAGTGGGACTCGCATTCCGTCGGGTGCAGGGCCGGGTGGGCGCTCACCGAACTTGGTCAGCAGGCGGCGCCACGCGGCAAACGCGTCGATGCCGTGAACTCGTTGCTCGAGGATCGCGGGAACGAGAGCTTCCATGACGCGGCGGGTGCGGCCGATGCGCAGATGAGGGAAGCGTCGATGAGCTTCGGCGAGCTTGGGATGTTCGGGGGCAAAATCTTCGGCTTCGTCGTCGAGGCCGAGCAGCGCGTCGGCGCCTTCCAATAATTCCGTGGCACCGGGACCCCACGCCTGCACGCGGACCATGTGCCGATCCGACTGCGTGATGCGGTAGGTCACAGGACCCGAAAGTTGGCGGGAAACTCGCCAGATCGCTCCGTCGGCGGACCGCCGATGTGCGGGGTCGCCGGGTCCGCGCTGATGCGGGCTGAGCGTCAGCGCGGCATCGAGTGGTCGCTGAGAAGTCACCGTGACTTCGTCGGCCGGAGATAGCGGCGTCATCGAGATCAGCGTATCGCCACCGTCCATCCTCCGTTAAGGCGTGTGTCGGTGGCGCAACGTATTGTCCGAGCCATGATCATCGTGAGCACCGACGGATCCTGTCTGCGAAACCCCGGTGGGGCTATCGGCTGGGCGTGGGTCAATCACGAGGGTCCGAGCATGTCTGGCGGAGAAGCATCCGGTACCAACCAGATTGCCGAGTTGCGTGCCCTCTTCGAGGCCGTCGTCGCGCATCCGGGTGGGGATCCTCTGCTCATCGAATCCGACTCGCAGTACGCCATCAAGTGCGCTTCCGAATGGTTGCCCAGTTGGAAGCGCAAGGGTTGGAAGACCGCGGGCGGCGGGGCGGTCAAGAATCTGGAACTGGTGCAGAGCATCGACCGAGCCATCACCGACCGTGTCGGACCGGTGCGCTTTCGCTGGGTGCGCGGGCACGTCGGCAACCACTACAACGAGATGGCAGACAAGTTGGCCGGCGAAGCCGCACGCGCCATCGTCTCGGGGGACATCGCGTCGGTCCCGCTTGCGGCGCCGGTGAAGAAGGAACCCACCGTCGTGAACTCCTCGTACAAAGAGAAGTCCACGACGGCCGAAGAACCGGCAGATCTGTTCACACTTTTCTGAGCGGTTCAGAAACCGTCGGCAACCTGAACAAGCGCCCGGCCCGTGTACTTGCCCTCGCGTACCTGATCGATCACCGAGACGACGTCGCGGACGGCGACGAGGTTCGTGATCTCTTTCAGATGACGTGGCGCCAAGTCGGAGCCCAGACGGGTCCACAGCGCGCGACGGGGTTCGATCGGCATCAATACCGAGTCCATGCCCAGCAGTGAGACTCCGCGGAGAATGAACGGCAGCACGGTCGTAGGCAGCGCGGCGCCACCGGTCAATCCGCTGGCGGCCACAACACCGCCGTAGTTGATCGTGCTCAGAACGTGAGCGAGGGTCTTCCCACCGACGCAGTCGACGGCCGCCGCCCACTGAGATTTTCCGAGCGGGCGAGGCTTGGCGTCGGGATCCTCGGGGAGCCGGCCGATCACCGAAGACGCACCGAGAGACGTCAGAAGGTCTGCCGCGCCGGGCTTGCCACTGGAGGCGACCACGTCGAAGCCTGCGCGTGCCAGAAGGTCGACGCTGACGGTGCCGACTCCGCCGCTCGCTCCCGTCACCAGTACCGGACCGTCGGCGGGCTTCACTCCGCTGGCCAGAATGGCTTGGACACTCATGGCCGCGGTGAATCCAGCCGTGCCGATTGCAGCAGCGTCGGCAGTGGAGATGCCGTCGAGCTTCACGACCCACTCGGCAGGCAGCCGGGCGATCTCCGCGTAGCCGCCGTTACGGGCGGTCCCGATCTCGTACCCGTGGGCCACGACCTTGTCGCCGGGGGCGAACGCGTCGGACTCGGAGGCAATGACCTCGCCGGCAACGTCGATGCCGGGGACGATCGGGTAGTCGCGAACCACCCCGCCCTTCGGGGTGACCGCGAGGGCGTCCTTGTAGTTGACGCTCGAATACTCGACGCGAATGGTGACCTCACCTGCAGGGAGGATGGATTCGTCGACGGTTTCGGGGGCGAAGTCGATGGTGCCGTCGCTGTCGCGGGCGACCCAGGCGTTGAAGGTAGTCATAGGTCGAACATAAAGGCCTTCGGCGGTGTGCGCCTTTTTGGTAGTGCGAACTACCGAAAAGGCGCACAGGGGCGGAGCCCCTAGATCAAGCTGCCCTCATGCACCGCTCGATCGAAAGCCGGCAGCGGACCGCCCGCGCGCAGGGTCGTCGCCAACGCAGGATCGGCGAGATGGAGACGGCCGATCGCAATCAGATCGAACTCACCACTGCCGATGCGCTCCTCGAGTTGCGGGATGTTGTCCACCACCGGCGCAACGCCTTCGATGCGGCTGTCGCGCAGTGACTTTCCGATCCCTACGCTACCGACGGCCATCGTGACGGCACCGGTCAGCTTCTTTGCCCAACCGGCCAGTGAGAGGTCGCTGCCTTCGA
Organism: Rhodococcus sp. IEGM 1318; assembly: GCF_033142465.1. Classification (NCBI taxonomy): domain Bacteria; kingdom Bacillati; phylum Actinomycetota; class Actinomycetes; order Mycobacteriales; family Nocardiaceae; genus Rhodococcus; species Rhodococcus sp. IEGM 1318. The sequence goes on along the minus strand of NZ_JAWLSC010000002.1, from coordinate 357,104 downwards.
AGGCCGGGACGTCGAAGCGCCTGATGCTGGCATCGAGAACGTCGACTCCGGCGTCGACCAGCGCGCCCAGGATGACGCCCAACTCCTCGGGGGTCTCCGCGATCTTCGCGGTGAAATCCTGCTGCTTGTGCTGCGAGAAACGGTAGATGATCGGCAGATCCGGTCCGATGGCCGCGCGGATCGCAGCGACGACGGCGGCCGGGAACTTGGTACGACGCTCCAGGTCGCCGCCCCACGCGTCGTCGCGCTGGTTGGTGCCCTTCCAGAAGAAGGAATCGAGGAGGTAGCCGTGACCGCCGTGGATCGCGATACCGTCGAAGCCGAGTTCGACGGCGTGCTTCGCGCTACGGACATACGCGTCGATGACGTCCTGGATGTCCTGCTCGGTCATCGCTTCGGTGCTCGCCTGCGCGCGTTCGACGTAGGCAGCGGAGTACGAGGTGACGCCGAGCGGGCCCCATTCACCGGAGGGGCGCATCGGCTTGAGTGAAGGGTCCATCTGCGTCATCGCGCCCCACAGCGGTCCGACGTGCCAGAGCTGAGGCACGATCTTGCCGCCCGCCGCGTGCACGTCGTCGACGACCTTGCGCCATCCAGCCTGCGCAGCGGGGGTGTGGAGGTTGGGGACGTTGGCGTGATCGACAGCCGTCTCGTGATCGATCGCGACGCCTTCGGTGACGATCAACCCGGTGCCGCCCTCAGCGCGTCGGCGGTAGTAGTCGGCAACGTCGCTGCCGGGCACACCTTCGATGGAGTACGTGCGCGTCATCGGCGACATGACTATTCGGTTGGACAGTTCGAGCGAACGGATGCGGAGCGGTTGGAACAGCGGGTTGGTCACTTCGTCACAGCGCTTTCATGAATCGGAAGAATCCGGGGTCCTGGTCGACACGGAGCCGGGTGAGGGTTCGGTAGCTGATCAGCCACTTGCCGTCTTCTTTGCGGTATTCCTCGTGGTAGTGGCCGTAGCCGTGCAGGTGTAGTTCTTTCTCGCCGTCGTTCCACCACAGCATGTCTTCCATCGCCCAGATACCGGTTGCGGTGGTGGGTGAGGTCAGCACGATTTCGGGAGTGTGTGCGTGGTGCGCCGTGGTGAGGGGGATGTCGCCGTCGAGCATGTTCCGAATTGCCGCGGTGAGTTTGTCGATGCCCACTACCTGGTTCGAGGTGTCACCGGTCTTGGGTTGCTTGTCTGTCGGGAGTCCGCCCCACGTCTCGCTGACGACGTCTGCGGTGTGCAGGGTTGGGTAGACGTGCCACTGCTTGGTGTCCATGCAGCGTAGGCGCGCGGCGAAGACACGTTTGATTTCCTCGATTGCGAGCAGTTCCTCGACGGCACTGATCGATCCCACTTCGGACTCGGCCTGAGACATTCAACCTCCAACGGTGATCGGCAAGATGGGTTCACATTCGGGTGCTCAACGCGGGCCGTCAACGACCTGTCCCGGTGAGCGCGACGGCACTCGGTATGGTCGAGCGAACGAAAGGGGTGTCAGACGTGTGTACCGAAGAGGTCCCATCGACCGGACCGGAGGAGATCGCCGAGGTTCGGGCTTTCTGGCGCGAGTTGGGTGTTCCGGGCGTGATCGACGTCCATACCCATTTCATGCCGAAGAGCGTCATGGACAAGGTGTGGGGCTACTTCGATTCGGCGGGACCGATGATCGGTCGACCATGGCCGATCGCGTACCGACTTGCCGAGGAGGAGCGGGTACATCGTCTCCGCGAGTTCGGTGTCCGGGCTTTCACGTCGATGATCTACCCGCACAAGCACGCGATGGCCGAGTGGCTCAATCAGTGGGCCGTCGAATTTGCCGCGCAAACACCTGATTGCCTGCACACGGCCACGTTCTATCCCGAGGAGTCGGCGGCGTCGTACGTCGGAAAGGCCCTGGAGTCGGGCGCGCGAATCTTCAAGTCCCACATCCAGGTCGGAAACTACGATCCGAACGACCCTCTGCTCGACAAGGTCTGGGGTCAGCTCGAGGACTCCGAGACGCCCATCGTGATTCACTGTGGATCGGGACCGGCGCCGGGGGAGTACACGGGACCCGACCGCATTGCTTCGCTGCTCGCACGGTACCCGCGCCTGTCTTTGATCGTCGCCCACATGGGGATGCCCGAGTACAGCGAATTCCTCGATCTGGCAGAGGCTTACGGCAACGTCCGCCTGGATACGACCATGGCGTTCACCGATTTCACGGAAGAGCAGTGCGCCTTCCCGAAGGCAGACGTTTCACGGCTCGTCGACATGCAGGACCGGATTCTGTTCGGTAGCGACTTCCCGAACATTCCGTACCCGTATCTCACAGCCTTGCAAGCGGTTACGCGCTTCGATCTCGGAGACGAATGGCTGCGAGCCGTCGTGCACGACAACGCTGCGAAACTCTTCTCGGTGAGCTGAGCCCACCGAGAAGTATTTCGCTCATCGCAATTTGATGCTGCCGCCGTCGGCCATCAATGTCTGTCCGGTCATGTACTTGGAGTCCTCGCTCGCCAGGAATACCACGACGGGAGCGATGTCGGTTTCGGGATCACCGATGCGTCCGAGAGGTACCTTGGCAACCGATGCGGCTGCGCGCTCGGGGAAGGCTTCCTGCCACTTGACGACGCCTTCGGTGGCGGCGAACGGGCAGACCACGTTGACCCGAATACCTTCTGGCGCCCACTCGTTGGCGACGACGCGCGTCAGGCCTCGCACAGCTTCCTTGGCCGCAGCGTAGGACGTCTGGGTGGGCATTCCGTCCAAACCTGAACCCGATGCGAAGTTGACGACCGAACCCTTGGTCTTCGCGAGTTCGTCGTGGCACGCCTGCATGAGGTGGACAACGGGGTAGAAACCGGTGTTGAAGGACAGGTCGAACATGTCCTGCGTGGTTTCGAGCAACGGAGCCTGACGGGACGCGTGAGCGTTGTTCACCAGGATGTCGAGCTTGCCGAAAGCTTCGAGCGCGGCGTCACGGATCTGCTCGGCCGAACCGGCGGCAGCAAGGTCGACGTTCAGGAACTTGCCGGAGCCGGCTAGTTCTTGTTCGAGGGCCTGGCCCTGCTCGTCGTTGATGTCGACGAACAGGACCTTCGCGCCTTCACGGGCGAAGACTCGGGTGATGGCACGACCGATTCCACCGGCGCCGCCGGTGACGATCGCTACCTTGCCGTTCAACCTCATGAAAACGCTCCTCTTCGTCAGTGCTGCTTAAACTGTTGCGGTCTCGTCGACTGCAAGTGCGATCTTTTCGAGGCCGGCGACGCTGTAGGCGGCGTAGGTCTCGTACGGTCCGCGGCCTGAGAAGTAGGACGAGAGCTGGCCACCGAGCTCTTCGACCGTGAACGCGGATCCGGCTGCGTCGAAACGATTCTCGACCTTGGGTGCTTCCATCAACGCCACCATCTTGCCGTAGACGACAAAGACCTGGCCGTTGATCTCGTCGGAATCGGGGGATGCGAGGTAGCTGACCAGGGTCGCGACGCGCTCGGGTGCAAGCGGATCGAGGCCGCTTACGCCGGTGTTGTTCTCGCCGAAGGCTTCTGCCGTCATGGCGGTGCGGGCGCGGGGGCAGATCGCGTTGGTGCGGACGCCGTAGCGGGAGAGGCCTGCTGCGCTCGAGAGCGTCAGAGCGGTGATACCGGCCTTGGCTGCCGAGTAGTTGGGCTGTCCGGCGCTGCCGAAGAGGAAGGCCTCGGAAGAGGTGTTGATGATGCGGCCGTAGACCGGTGCGTCGGCTGCCTTGCTGGCTGCGCGCCAGTGGACTGCGGCTGCGTGCGAGGTGGCGGCGTGACCCTTGAGGTGCACGCGGATGACGTCGTCCCAATCGGATTCGGTCAGGTTGAAGATCATCTTGTCGCGCAGAATGCCTGCATTGTTGACGAGGATGTCGAAGGATCCGAAGTTCTTGACAGCTTCTTCGATGATGCGCCCGCCGAGCGACCAGTCGGAGACGTCGCCGGTGATGGCGAGTGCCTGTCCACCTGCGGCCTTGATCTCGTCGACCACATCGTTGGCCGCTGCACCCATGTCGTTGACGATGACGGCTGCGCCGGCAGCGGCGAGTCCGAGTGCCTCGGCGCGACCCAGCCCGGCACCGGCGCCGGTGACGGCGGCAACTTTGCCTTCCAAGCTCAGTGATTGCGTCATGTCGTGCTCCTTCGATCCGGTCTGGCGAGTAGGTTCAACAAAATTAGTATTCATTCTAATTTGAAGTCGAGAGTTCGGTTGTCGTTCCGAAAAAATCATTCGAGCAAAATCAGAATTAGTTCTAGTTTTGAGCAGAAGGTCGGCCGAAAGACGAGTAGTCTCACTGAGCGGGAGCGGTGATCTGGGTCACGAGCGGCGCATGCCACCTTGGGTCGACGCGGCGATCCCACCGCGTACGCATTTGCGTCACCACCGATCCGCTCAGTTCTCGGCCGCCTTCGTCGGCACCAGGGTCGGATAGTTCTCACCGAAAACGCAGTACGGTCGGTCCCGAATTCACCGGGCCGGACATCAAGGAAGGCACCAGTAGTGTCACTGAATTTGGCAGATCTGTACGAGGGCATTTCGGATTTGATTCCGGACCGCACGGCGCTCGTGTGCGATGGCCGTCGTCGCACCTACATCGAACTGGACGAAGGATCGAACCGCATTGCCCGCCACTTGGCGAGTGTCGGTGTCGGGCCGGGCGATCACGTCGCTCTGCACATGCGCAACAGCATCGAGTTCGTGGAAAGTTTGCTCGGTTGCCTCAAGATCCGAGCGGTCCCGATCAACGTCAACTATCGCTACGTCGACGCCGAACTGACCTACCTGTACAACGATTCGCAGTCGGTAGCACTGATCGTGGACGAGGAGTTCATTTCCGTCGTGGAGGCGGTTCTCCCGGCCGCACCCGGCATCAAACACGTCGTTGTCGTCGGCGAGTCAGCCGTCCGCGATATCGAAGGCGTCGACATCGTTCGATATGCCGACGCTGCCGCGGAGCAGTCCGTCACTCGTGACTTCGCGCCCCGCAGCAACGACGACCTCTTTGTCATCTACACCGGCGGCACGACGGGTATGCCCAAGGGCGTCATGTGGCGTCACGAGGACTTCTACTTCGCGGCGCTCACCGGAGGAAATCCGTTCGGTCCGCCGCACACCACCGCTGAAGCTCTGTACGCCGCGGTCCCGAACGTGCCCGCGATGAACATGCTCAGCACTGCACCCCTGATGCACGGTGCGGCGTCGTACTCGCTGTTCACCGGATTCTTCATGGGTGGCAACGCAATTCTGATGGCGCGGTTCGACGCGAAGACGACCCTGCAGCTCGCCGGGAGTGAGAAGGCCGTCTCCATCACCGTCGTCGGAGATGCGATGGCGCGTCCGCTCGCAGACGAATTGGCTGCGAACGCAGCAGATTACGACCTCAGCACGGTCGGAATGGTCTCGTCCGGCGGAGCCTTGTTCTCGCTCTCACTGCGGGAGCAGCTCAAGTCGATACTTCCGAACCTGGTGATCCGCGACGGATTCGGCTCCTCGGAGTCGGGCGTCGACGGCAATCTCGAGATCGGCGAAGACGGCCTGATGCGCATCGCCGCTCGCGACGAGACCCGCGTCGTGGACGAAAGGATGCGGCCGCTGGAGCCCGGATCCCCCGAGACCGGTTACATCGCTCGCAGTGGTCACGTGCCTGTCGGCTACTTCAATGATCCGGTCAAGACCGCGGCTACGTTCCCGGTGATCGACGGGGTGCGGATGTCGGTGCTCGGCGACGTCGGACGCGTGGAAGCCGACGGCTCGATCGTCTTGCTGGGACGTGGTTCTCAGTGCATCAACACCGGCGGGGAGAAGGTGTATCCGGAAGAGGTCGAGCAGGCGCTCAAGAGTCACCCGGCGGTGCTCGACGCTTTGGTCGCGGGAATTCCGGATGCGAAGTTCGGTGAGCGCGTCGCTGCGGTCATCACGACCCGCGAAGGCTTCGACGTCCCGGACGCTGCCGAGATCGGTGAGCATTGCGCGTCGCAGGTCGCTCGGTACAAAGTGCCGCGCACCGTCATGAACGTTCCGTCGATCAGGCGTTCTCCCAGCGGAAAGGCCGACTATCGCTGGGCCAAGGCCACTCTCGCCGAGCAAGTCTCCTAGTCCGGCCGGAGCCGTCCAGCGCGTTTGTGAGGGACGCGTTGGGTGGCTCCGGTGCTCTAGCCTGTCACCGTCAGAACCAGCAGAGCGACGTTGAGTGCAACGATCAAGCCCGCCGCAATCCACGCCGCGACGGTCGTGAGCGGGGCATTGCGCGCGTCGCCCATGAGTTCGGGGTCCGAGGTCATTCGCACCAGCGGGATGATCGCGAAGGGGATGCACAGGCTCAAGACCACCTGGCTGAGCACGAGTGCCAGCGTCGGGTCGACGCCGAGTCCGAGCACGATCAGTGCCGGGATGAGAGTGGCGATTCGGCGTGTGATCACCGGAATGCGAATGGCCAGAAGACCATGCATGATCTCGGCGCCGGCCGCGCATCCCACGGAGGTCGACGCGAGTCCGGAGGCGAGGAGGCCGATCGCAAACACCACGGCTACGCCCGGGCCGAGCGAATTCTCGATCGCGGCATGCGCACCGTCGATGGTGTCGGTGCCGGGTACTCCGCGCAGCGCCGAAGCGGCCAGAAGCAGCATGCCGATGTTCACGCCACCGGCGATGATCAAGGCGACGACGACATCCCAGCGGGTGACTTTGAGTAGTCGCTGCAACCGTGGCCCGGGTTTGATGTGGCCGTGGCGATCACGCGCCAACGCGGAGTGCAGGTAGATCGCGTGCGGCATGACCGTGGCTCCGAGCATGCTGGCGGCGAGCAGTACGGTCTCGGTTCCCTCGAAGCGGGGGACCAGTCCCGCGACTGCTTCGCTCCCGGAGACGTCGGTGAAGGCGAGCCCGGTCAGGAAGCCGATGGTGATGATGGCCAGCAATCCCATGACCACGAACTCGAAAGTGCGCTGTCCGCGCCGACTTTGGATCGTCAGGATCACCATCGACACGCATCCGGTGATCAGTCCGCCGAGGAAGAGCGGGATGTTGAAGAGCAGGTTGAGTGCGATGGCGCCGCCGATGACTTCGGCGACGTCGGTCGCGATCGCCATCATCTCGGCCTGGAGCCAGAACGCGCGACGGTTGTTCTTACGCAGGCGCTGACCCAGCATTTCGGGCAAGGATCTGCCGGAGACCAACCCGAGTTTCGCGGACAGATACTGCACTAGGACGGCCATCGCGTTGGCGAGGACGAGCACCCAGATTAGGAGATAGCCGTACTTCGCGCCGGCTGTGAGGTTGGCGGCGACGTTGCCCGGATCGACGTACGCAATTGCCGCGACGAACGCCGGACCGAGCAGAGCGATGGATCTCCCCGTAGGTCGTCGGCGCGGAGTCGTCGGCTCTTGCGTACTGGTGCTCATCGGTCTCCTGGTCACACGTACTCGGACCTGTTGGTTCGAATAAGTGAACTATAGAGTTCGGGTAGCCGAACTTTCAACAGCTGTGCGCGGTCAGTGACCGCAGAGGGTCCTTAACCGCGCACAGGGGGTTAGGCCGTCACTCCGGCGGCCAGCAGGGCGCGAGCCTCGGGTCGGCCGTCGAGGAGGGCGTTGGTGCGCAGCTCGACCTTCCACTCGCCGTCCGTCTTGATCAGCTCCCAACGGTTTGCCGTGATGCGGAGGACTTTGAACCCCGTCGGGTTCTCGGGATCCTTGATCACCAATTGCGAATGGCAGGTAGCGACGGCCTTGTTGCCGTCGATGCGGACGTGCGCGGGCGTCATCATGTGAGCCGCGCCGTTCATGATCCAGTTCTGGTGAGAGGCACTGTGAACCATGGCCCGCAGTTCGCCGCGGCCGTGCATCGCGCCGGTGTCGACGTCGTAGACACCGTCCTCGAGCCACAGGTTCGCGACCTGGTCGGCTGATCCGCTGTCGACGGCGGGACTGTACGTGGTCAGCAGCTCGGTGATCGCGAGCTTGTCCTCGAGCAATTCCACTCGGGCGAGCAGGGATTCGATCAGGGCGGTCGAGTCGGTCATCGGTACGTCCTTTGCGTAGGAAGGTTGACGAATCATGGGGTGGTGAAAGCGAAGCCCTCGGCGAAGGCGATTCGGTGAAGTTCCTCGAGTTGTTCGCAGTAGTGTTCTGCGCTTCTGGCGCTGATCGAGCAACTGGCGATGGTCGCCCCGGCGTCGCGGACGCGTGTCAAGGCGCGGACGCTGGATTCGCGATTGCCGAGGGGATCGAGCGGCGCACCGGCGGGAAGCACTACGTCGAATCCGTCGGGGAGCGTCGTGGCGTCGAGCATTTCCTTCAGTTCGGAGAATCGCAGCCCGAACGGCACCCACCCGTCGCCGTGTGTGGTGGCCCGGCGCAACGATCTCTTGGTCCGGCCGCCGATCCAGAGGGGCACACGTTTCTGGACGGCATGGGGTTCGACGACAAATCCGGAGTAGTCGTAGAACTCGCCGTGATACTCCGGAGTCGGAGTCGACAGTGATGCTCGAAGTGCGGCGAGAGCGTCGTCGGCACGCGCTCCTCGGTCGACGAACGGAGCATTTATGAGATCGAATTCTTGTTTCAGAGTCCCCACTCCGAGCCCGAGTATCAAGCGTCCGTTGCTGACGCGATCAAGCGTTCCGTAGCGCTTGGCGATCTCGAGGGGGTGGTGATAACCCAGTACCAGCACCTGCGTCGCCAGCAGGATTCGTGACGTACGTGCGGCGAGAAAACCGAGGGTGGCGAGCGGATCCCAGTAGGTTCCGCCACGTTCGGTGGCGATCTCCTCTGGAACCGCCACATGTTCACTGCAGGTCAGATGGTGGAAACCGAGTCGATCCGCCGCGGCCGCAATTGTGGCAATCTCACCGATGTCGGCGCTCGCCTCCCACTCCGAACGCGTGCTCGGGTGCTGAATCAGGACCGGCGTGACGATTCCCAGGTGCATCGGGCGTTTATAACCCTCCCGCTCACGCGGAGGCAGGTGAATTACCGCTGATCGGGATCGAAAAGGTTGATTCACTTTCCAGAAACTGTGACCTGGGTTATAGTCGGTAGAATCAATTCCAGTTTTCGGGAGGCGTCCATGACCATCGTTGACATGAACGACACACTGTCCACCGTCCAGACCGCCGCCGAGCAACCCAAGAAGGATCTGCCGCCGTCGATGGTCGAGCGGATGACACTGATTCTCGACGCCTTCGACGGCCGCGCTGCGCGGCTGACGCTGGAAGAGGTCGCGTGCCGCACTCAGTTGCCGCGGTCCACCGTCCACCGCATTCTCGATCAGCTCGTCAAGCTGGACTGGGTCGATCACGCATCGTTCGGCTATTGCCTCGGGCGCCGCGCGCTCGGCCTCGGTGGTGGCGACGGCGGCCACAGCCAGATCCGCGAAGCCGCAGCGCCGCTTCTGCACGAACTGCACCTGCAGACCGGCATGGTTGTTCATCTGTCGGTGCTCGACGGGCGCGAGAGCGTCTACCTCGACAAGGTCGGCGGGCGGTTCGCCGCGGCGTTACCGTCCCGCGTCGGCGGCAGAGTGCTCGCTCATTCGACGGCCGGCGGCAAGGCGATGCTGGCGTGGATCGACCCCGAGCGTGTCGACGCTCTGTTCGGGTCGGGTCTTCCCCGCTGCACCGAGAACACGATCACCGACGTCGCGGTGCTCCATCAGGAACTGAACCGGATCCGTCAGCGTCGGGGACTGGCCTTCGAGCGCGGTGAGTCGGCGCGTGGGGTCGCTTGTGTGGCGTCGGCGATTCGCGGACACGAGGGTCCCGTCGGCAGCATCGCGTTGTGTGGTGACATGCGGACCGCTCAGCTCGAGCGAGTTGCTCCGCTGGTCGTCGACGCGGCTCGCGAGGTCTCGCGGACGTTGTACCCCGAACTGGGCGCTCCTCGCCGCGGCCGCAAGACGCCTCCCGTTCCGACCAATACGTTCTCGGCGGAGACGATGGATCGCCTGCTGGCAGCGTCGTCCGACCACTGGATCTGACGTATTTAGATCGACTTGTCTCGCTGATCGGGACGAGTCATAGCAGCTCAGCGGCACTGATGGCACCGTTCGGACCATGACGACTGAACTGAGCTACGAGGGAACCCTGAAGGAACTGCAGACCGATCTCGGTGTGCTCCGGTACCACGAAGCCGGCGACGGCCCGCCGCTCCTGCTGCTGCACGGTTCGGGCCCCGGTGTCACCGGTTGGCGTAATTACCGCGGCGTTCTCGCGGACTTCGCGGAGCACTTCCACTGCTACGTTCTCGAGTTCCCCGGATTCGGCGTCAGCGATCCCGGCCCCGACCACCCGATGATGATGGCGCAGGCATCGGTGGGGATGTTCCTCGACGGCCTCGGCCTCGGACCTGTCCACATGATCGGCAACTCCATGGGCGGCATCGTCGCCACCAAGGTCGCGATCGACGAACCACACCGGGTGAGCAAGCTCGTCACCATCGGCGGCATGGGCAAGAACACCTTCTCTCCCGGCCCTGGTGAAGGCATCAAACTTCTCATGGAGTTCACCGACAACCCCACCCGCGAAGCACTGGTCCGGTGGCTGCACTCGATGGTCTTCGACCGCGCGGTCGTCACCGAGCAGCTCATCGAAGAGCGCTGGGCCCTGGCCACCGAGCCGACGACGCTCGAGATCGCCCGACGTATGTACAGCAGCAAGGCCATGGCCGCCATGGGCGCGGCTGCCGCTGCGTCGACCGCCGTGCCGTACTGGGCGCAGCTGAACAAGATCAAGGCGCCGACGCTGTTGACCTGGGGACGCGACGACCGCGTCAGCCCCGTGGACATGGCGATACTGCCGATGCGCGACATCCCCAACGGCGAAGTTCACATCTTCCCCAACTGCGGACACTGGACGATGATCGAGGCCCGTGACGCCTGGGTCGCGTCCGTTCTGGCATTCCTGACGCGTCCAGAAGGCAAGTAAGGGGCTTCGCCCCCGTGCGCCTTTTTGGTAGCTCCCACTACCAAAAAGGCGCACAGGGGGTGCTCCCACTCACCGGGAAGCGTTTCTGCACTTCGGCGGGCTACCTGCCACCGTTTCACCAACAGATTTTCATTCTGCCCAGGCACTCGCCGGGTAGCGAAACCAGAAAGCCGGAAAAATCATGGGTCAGGTTCTGGACAACATCTCACAGTTCGCCGACGAGATCCGCGCCGACGGAGTCGAGGGCGACAAGCTGATGCGCTTGACGGACGGCAGCGCGAAGCGCCTGCGCGACTCCGGCGTCATCCGGATGTTCCAGCCGAAGGAGTTCGGAGGCCTCGAGGCGCATCCGCGTGAATTCGCCGAGACGGCAATGGCTATCGGCGCGATGGACGGTGCCACCGGCTGGGTCAGCGGCATCGTCGGTGTTCATCCGTGGGAGCTTGCGTTCTTCGACCGCAAGGCTCAGGAAGAGGTGTGGGGAACCGATCCCGATACGTGGATGGCGTCACCGTATGCGCCGATGGGCGTGGCGAGGCCGGTCGAGGGTGGCTACATCCTCAATGGTCGCTGGTCGTTCTCCTCGGGTACCGATCATTGTGACTGGATCATGATCGGCGCGATGGTCGGTGACGAGTCCGGTAAGCCGTTGATGCCGCCGAAGCACCTGCACGTACTGCTGCCGCGCTCCGATTACGACATCGACCAGGACAGCTGGAATGTCGTGGGCCTGCGCGGAACCGGGTCGAAGGACCTGATCGTCAAGGACGCGTTCCTGCCCACCTACCGCACGATCGACGCCGGAAAGGTGTACGACGGGACGGCGTGGAAGGAAGCGGGCCGTACGGAGACGTTGTACAAGTTCCCGTTCTCGTGCATTTTCCCGCTGGGAATCACCTCGTCGTTGATCGGTATCGCCGAGGGTGCGTTGGCGTGCAACATGGCGGCGCAGCGTGAGCGGGTGACGGTCAGTGGTGTTCCGATCAAGGAAGATCCGTACGTGCTGTTCGCGATCGGTGAGGCGGCGGCCGAGATCGCTGCTTCTCGGGCTGCGATCTTGGAGACGGTGGATCGTTTCTGGGACATGACGGAGAAGGGGCAGGAAGTTTCGTTCGAGCTTCGTGCGATCGGTCGGCGTACGCAGACTGCTGCGGCGTGGCGGGCGGTGCGCGCGGTGGACGAGATCTTTGCTCGTTCCGGTGGTGGCGCTTTGCAGTTGAACACGCCGATGCAGCGGTTCTGGCGTGATGCGCATGCCGGTTTGGCGCATGCGATCCACGTACCCGGTTCGATTTTCCATGCGTCGACGCTCTCGCAGCTCGGTGGCGAACCGCAAGGCATCCACCGCTCGATGATCTAGTCCCACAATTACTCTCGAAGCAAGGACGGTTAGGCATGACTGAAATTCGGGGCCTGGGGTATCTCAGGATCCAGACGCAGGACGTGGCTCGCTGGCGCGAGCTCGTGGTCGACGGACTCGGCCTCGCGGTCGGTAGTGGCCCAGAAGCCGACGGCCTCTACTTGCGCCTGGACGAGCGTCGTGCGCGACTGATCGTCCTGCCCGGTGAGACCGACAAGGCCCTCGCAGTGGGCTGGGAAGTGCGAGATCATTTCGCGCTCCAGCGCGTTCGTGAAGCAGTAGAGAAGGCCGGAGTCGAGGTCGAGGTCCTCTCCGAGGTCGACGCAAGCTACCGCGATGCCGAGCAGGTCATCGCATTCGACGATCCCAACGGCAATCGCGTCGAGGTCTTCTTCGGACCGGTGCTCGACCACAGCCCGTTGGTCACCCCGCACGGCGGCCGTTTCGTCACCGGCGATCAGGGCCTCGGCCATGTGGTGCTTCCAGTTACGCGTTTCGACGAGGCGTACACCTTCTACACCGAGGTGCTCGGATTCCTCCCGCGCGGTTCCATCCGTCTCGGCGGTATCGATGCACCGCCGCCGGCTCGCCGCGTTCGCTTCATGGGTGTCAACTCGCGCCACCACAGCCTGGCGCTATGCCCGGCGCCGCCGGTTGACGAGCCCGGTCTCGTGCATCTGATGATGGAAGCCGAGACTCTCGACGCGGTAGGTCAGGCTCTCGATCGTGTTGCCAAGCTCGGCTTCTCGATCTCCTCGACGTTGGGTCGCCACACGAACGACAAGATGGTGTCGTTCTACGTGCGCGCACCGGGTGGCTGGGATCTCGAGTTCGGTTGCGAAGGCATGCTTGTCGACGAAACCTTCTACACCGCTGAGGAAATCACGGCGGACAGCTACTGGGGCCACGACTGGTCCGACAGTGAACCGCTGGCCGCGTTCACTCCCAAGAGCTAGTTCTGGCGCAACGAAAAAGCTCGGTCCCGACGCTTGTCGGGACCGAGCTTTTTCGTGTGCTTGATCAGGAAGCTGCTGCTGCCAAACCGGTTTCGAGGTCGGCGAGGATGTCGTCGATTCCTTCGATACCGACCGCGAGGCGGACGAGTCCCGGGGTGACGCCCGAAGCGAGCTGTTCCTCGGGGGTGAGCTGCGAGTGCGTCGTCGAGGCGGGGTGGATGACGAGTGAGCGAACGTCACCGATGTTGGCGACGTGGCTGTGCAGCGTCAGTGCGTTGACGAACTTCTTGCCTGCATCGACTCCACCGGCGAGCTCGAACGCGACGATGGCGCCGGTTCCCTTGGGTGCCAGCTGCTTTCCGCGCTCGTGCCAGGGTGAGGATTCCAGTCCGGCGTACGCGACCGACGTGACTTCGGCGCGGCCCTCGAGGAATTTCGCGACCTTCTGGGCGTTGGACACGTGGCGCTCGATGCGCAGGCTCAAGGTTTCGATGCCCTGCGAGATGAGGAAGGCGTTGAACGGTGCGATGGCCGAACCGAGGTCGCGCAGAAGCTGAACGCGTGCTTTGAGGGCGTAGGCGGGTGCACCGAGATCGGCGAAGGTGACGCCGTGGTAGCTGGGATCCGGGGTGGTGAAGTTGGTGTGGCGACCCTGCGTCCAGTCGAAGGTGCCACCGTCGACGATGACGCCGGCGATCGCGGTGCCGTGTCCGCCAAGGTATTTGGTGGCGGAGTGGACGACGATGTCAGCGCCGTGCTTCAGCGGCTGAATGAGGTAAGGAGTTGCCACCGTGTTGTCCACGATCAGGGGGATGCCGTGCTCATGGGCGACTGCGCTGATGCCGGGGATGTCGAACACGTCGTTCTTGGGGTTGGAGATGGTTTCGCCGTAGAACGCCTTCGTGTTCGGACGGATGGCTGCACGCCAGTGCTCGAGGTTGTCCGGGTCTTCGACGAAGTCGACGGTGATACCCAGCTTGGGCAGCGTGTAGTGGAAGAGGTTGTACGTGCCGCCGTACAGACGAGGGCTGGAGACGATGTGGTCGCCGGCCTCGGCAATGTTGAGGATCGCGAAGGTCTCGGCGGCCTGACCCGACGCAACCAGCAGAGCCGCGACCCCGCCTTCGAGGGCGGCGATGCGCTGCTCGACGGCATCCTGCGTCGGGTTCATGATGCGGGTGTAGATGTTGCCTGGCTCGGCGAGGCCGAAGAGCGCCGCCGCATGGTCGGTGCTGTCGAAGACATAGCTGGTGGTCTGGTAGATCGGAAGCGCCCGAGCGTTGGTCGCGCTGTCCGGGCCCTGTCCGGCGTGAACCTGCTTGGTTTCGAATGACCAATCGGCGGTCGGATCGGTGTCGACGGGGGTGTTCTCGCTCATGAATTCATACTCCGTGGTGAAGGTGGGTTGGTGCGGGTCAGGCGGTTTCGACGACTGTATGCACTGGGACGGGATTTCGGGTGAGATCGAGTACGGGGCAGTGGGCGTCGACCGCCTCCTGCAACTCCAGGTATCGCTCGCGAGTTTCCGGGCCGGTCAGGGTCACCACGACGCGGACCTCGGAGAAACCTGGGCGGACGGCGTCGTCGAAGCCGAAGAATCCACGAACGTCGAGGTCGCCTTCTGCCCTGGCCGAGATGTCGTCGAGCGCGATACCGAGCTTGTCCGCCCACACGCGGTAGGTAACCACCTGGCAGGAGAGCAGGGATGCGAGGTAGTACTCGACAGGATTGGCTGCGGTGTTCGCGCCGCCGAGGGCCGGCGGTTCGTCGACCTCGACGCTGTACTTACCGAGAGAAATGGTGCTGGCAACGGCGTCGTGTGCCTGAGCGGAAGCCTTGAAGACGACGTGCGCTTTGCTTGTGTCCTTGTCGATGGCGTCGGCGTTGGCTGCTACGACGGAACTCAGGTGCGAGATGGAAGCGGTGGTCATGACAGGAATGTCCCCTGATCTGGGTGTACATACGAGAATCGACGTGAGCGGCGCTCACGTCGTAGGTCCGATCAGTAGATCGGACACCCGGATGTACAGACGTGCGCAAAATCGACATGGCGTCGCCGCGTCAGCAGCGTGCCCGTCTCGTATGCGCCAATTCCCGTCACGGAAGAGACTGTAACCGGTTCACACCCTTTCCGACCAGCCCTGTAGGAAATCTGTCTCGGATCGTGGTCGCTCATGCGGGCGGCAGTCCGCTCCATCGGGGTGTCCGACGACCCGCAAAGGCGTCGAGTCCTTCGGCGATGTCTGGGGAACGCAACACTGCTTCCTTGGCATCGTCGGTGACGTTCCATCCGACGGCATCGGCTTCGGCGTAGAGTGCGTCGATCGCCTTCAGGCTCAAGCTCACCGAGGTTGGGGAGGAATCGCAGATCTCGGCCGCCATCACCAACGCCTCGTCGAATGCCTTTCCTGGCGCAGTGACTGCGTTGACGACGCCGAGGTCCCTGGCCCGTATGGGATCGAGTGTGCGGCCGGTGATCAGGAGTTCGCGGGCGATGTTGATCGGGAGTGTCCGAGGCGCCCGAAAGAGTGCACCGGACGTCGCAACCAAACCGCGTTTGGTTTCGGGAAGGCCGAATTGTGCTGTGGCAGAGGCGACGATGAGATCGCAGGCTAAAGCGATTTCGAAACCTCCACCCAGTGCGTATCCCTCGACGGCAGCAATCAGGGGCTTGTTCCGCTGACGCCGGATCACGCCGTACTCACCGCCGCGGGGCATACGAAGGTCGGCGCGTTCGCGGATATCGGTTCCGGCGCAAAAGATGTTGGGGGTTCCGGTGATTATGCCGACCCACAGGGATGGGTCGTCGTCGAGAAGGTTCAGTGCGTCTTCGATTCCCTCGGCAGTTTCGCGATTGATCGCGTTACGACGTTCTTCGCGTTCGATCCTGACGATGAGGACGCGGTCGTGGCGTTCGGTGGAAACAGTCGACATAATTGGACTGTAGTCCATCTATCGAAGGGGTGGTGCGTTACCTGACGGGGCGGACGTTGGACACATTCCGGACTGTGGCGAAGACTGTGTGCTGAGGCGGAGAAAGGCAGGTCGACGTGATTTCCAAACGAGAACAGAACAAGCGCGACACCAACGACAGGTTGCTCTCGGCTGCTCGAATTCTGTTCTCGGCGCAGGGTTTCGCCAGCACGACCGTCGACGACATCGCCGAGCGAGCCGAGGTGTCGCGAGCCACCTTCTTCAACTACTTCCAGGGCAAGGACTCGGTCCTCGAGGCGCTGCACAGTGATCATCTCGATCAGCTTGCGGCACTGGTAGATCAGCTCATGGAATCGCCGATGCCGACTTCTGATCGCATCTCCCGGATTTTTCAGGACTTTGCGCAGCAAGCGATCATGCATCCGCGCTATCTGCGCATGGTGACTGCAGAACTCGAGCGCGACTTCGCCTCCTCTGGAGCGGGGGCGGCCCACGATCATCGGTTCCACGTGGAACTTCTGCGGATCGTCACTGCCGGTATCGAAGCCGGCGAAGTGAGATCGGACTACCCGCCGCTGTTTCTCGCGCAGATGATCGGTGGTACCTACGGGGCGTTGGTCCGCTTCTGGCGGCAAGACGCCGATTACGACGTGGTCGGCGAATTCGATCGCGGAGCCAGGTACGTCGCGGAAGGCATCGCTGCCCGCTGATTCAGGGTGTGGGCACGACCAGGGGCAGCATCTGCTGGACGCTCTCCGAAAGATAGTTCGCAGCAGTCTGATCACCGGACAGATGGCGCAGCAGACTCTGCTGGAACAAACCGTCGAAGATCGCGTACATCGCCGGCGAGGTGACCGATGCTTCGACGTCGAGAAGCTCGGCGTAGCGAGAAACGATGCGCCAGATCATGTTTTCGAGACTCTCGTCGATCGCGGCCACGTCGCTTCGGAACGACTCCTCGAACATCGACTGCGCGCGCAGGTCGTACCAGAGGCGGTGCATCGTCGGTTCTTCGATCATGGTCTCCGCCAGCAGCGCGCCGAACCCGGTTTTCAGTTCCTCCGGCGTCTGAGCGGTGGCGACGATGCCGTCGTAGCGGGTGACGCAGCGCGCCTTGTAGTGGCGCACGCAGTGGGTGATCAGGTCGACTTTGTCGCTGAAGTAGTAGTGCAGAACGCCGTGTGAGAACTCCGAATTCTGGGCGATTTCGCGCAGGCTCGTGCGTGCGTAACCCAGTTCGGCCAGCGTTTGCAGTGCAGCCTCGGCCAGTTGATCGCGTCGCTCGGAGAACTTGTCGACCTGGCGACGTGACACCTTGTCGGCGTTGGACCGCTTCTCCGAAGAAGCAGGAACCGCCTTTTTTCCTGCCCCACTTGGCTTCTCGACTGTCGTGGTCATGATGGCACGTCCTGTTCCCTGCGGTTTTCACAGCGGCACGATCGCCGCGTCCGAATCAGTGTAACCCTTAGTCTTTGACGAGCGTGTAACAAAATCTTGACAATCGTCAAGAATTCTCTTGACACTCGTCCAAAGTTGAATACTCTGTGACTCACACCACTTGGCAGCGTCGCTGTGAACGGTGGCATCGCGAGAGTCGTTTCAGTCATGGAGGCAGTCGAAAATGAGCGTGTTTGATCTCGATGGACGAAAAGCACTGGTCACAGGTGGTGCCAAGGGGCTCGGAGCCGGAATGGCTGAGGCGTTGGCAAAGGCGGGAGCGTCAGTGATGATCGGCGACGTTCTCGAAGACGAAGGTCGTGCCACCGCAGAGGCTGTTGGTTCGGGAGGAGTCAAGACCGGCTTCGTAAAGCTGGACGTCACCGACGACGCCAACTGGGAAGAGGCAGTCGCCGCCACCGCGGAGACTCTCGGCGGCTTCGACATCCTCGTCAACAACGCAGGCATCGAGATTTCCTCGCTGGTGGTTGACCTCGATCCGGGCGACATCCGCCGTATGTGTGAGGTCAACATCCTCGGCACGGCGCTCGGAACCAAACACGGACTGCGCAGCATGCGTCCGGGTGGCGTAGCCGGAACCGGCGGCTCCATCATCAACATCTCTTCAGTGGCCGCAACCATTCCGTTTCCCGGGATCAGTGGATACTCCGCGACCAAGTCCGCGGTCGATCGCTTCACCAGAGTTGCCGCCGCCGAGTCGGGCAAGCTCGGCTACGGGGTCCGCGTCAACTGCATCTACCCGGGCCTCGTCGCCACGGAGATGGGTCTCGGACTCGCGGCGGACATGGAGAAGCTCGGCCTGTGGCCCAGTGCCGAAGCGGCAGTCGGCGACGTCATCGGTCTCACCCCGCTCGGCCGCCTTGGTGAAGTGAACGACATGGCTGACGCCGTGGTGTTCTTGTCCTCCGACGCCGCGCGATTCATCACCGGAATCGGCCTACCGGTCGACGGTGGCATGGGCATGTAACTGTCCTCCCCATTCGTACGTACACCCTCCTCACGTCTTCGAAAGGTTCCACGAACATGTCCGAAAAGAAGCCAGTCATCGTCTACGGCGTCTCCGGGTACACCGGCCGTCTGGTGTGTGAATACCTGCGCGAGTTCAACATCCCGTTCATCGCAGCCGGTCGCGACGCGGCTCGCATCCAAGAGGTCCTCGACAAGATCCCCGGTTTGGACACCGTCGATCACGAGGTCGTAGAGGTCGAGCACACCGTCGAGGCGCTCACTGAACTGTTCACCGGCGCACAGGTTGTCAGCAACATGGTCGGGCCGTTCATCAAGCTTGGCGGCACCGTCGTCGAGGCTGCGTTGAATGCCGGTTGCCACTACATGGACACCACAGGTGAGCAGGACTGGGTACTCGACGTCCAGGGGAAATTCGGCGACAAGTACCAGGAGAAGGGTCTGCTTCTCTCGCCCGGTATCGCGCAGATGTACACCACCGGTGAGATCGCGGCCAACATCGCACTGGAAACGCCGGGTCTCGATACGCTCGACATTCTCGTGCTGTGGAAGGGATTTCCCACCTACGCCTCCACTCAGACGATCTTCACCATCCTCAAGGCGAACTGGTACTACCTCGAGCAGAACAAGTACGTGCAGTGGGCGCCCGGCCAGACTTTCGACGTCGTCGTTCCCGGCCAACACGAAACTGCGCTTGCGTTGCCGTGGGGCGGAACTTGCCACCCGGTGTGGTTCAAGAACGATCCGCGAGTTTCCAACGTCAAGGCTGCGGGTGGGGTGTTCGACCGCACCGTGATGGAAGGTGTTGTCGCGACACAGAAGATCGTGGAGGAGCAGATCAAGACCCTGCCCGCCGACGAGCAGGAAGCCGCCTTGGCCGAGATCGCCGGTTCGGTTCAGGCGGGTATGCCCCCTCGTGAAAATCCGCGCATCAACACCTCACTCGACTCCGTCTACGCGTCGGGACCGCTGGGTCGCTCGCACGTCGTGATCCACGGAAACTGCAACTACAAGCAGACGGGCCTCCTGCACGCTTATGCAGCGCATTCGTTGCTTCAGCAGGCGCCCAAGAGGACCGGGCTTGCCTCGGCCTGCCAGGCGTTCGGCCATCGCGAATTGCTCGGCGCGCTACGTAGTTTTGGGCTGGCTCTGGAACCGGAAGTAACTATCAACGCCTAGTTCGTCGCCCTCGTCATCATGTTCACGGCCCCCGGCGTGCATCGCGCCGGGAGCCCCGCCCTGGAGGCTCCCCATGCGTTTGACCGACTATCTCGACAAGGGAGCCTCTCTGGGTTCCACCGCACCGTGTTTGACGATGGGGGAGCGCACTCTCACCTACAGCGAGGTGCAACAGTTCAGCCGACGCTTCGCAGCGTCGCTCGCGGCTTCGGGCATCGCGGCGGGCGAGAAGGTCGCGATTCTGTCCGGCAATGACCCGATCTCGTTCTCCTGCGTATTCGGTATCAGTAGGGCTGGCGCGGTCTGGTGCCCGATCAACCCTCGCAACGAAGCTGCGGAAAACCGAGACCTGTTGGACCTGTTCGATTGTCGCGCTCTCTTCTTCCAGAAGTCCTATGCGCCGCTCGTCGACCAGATCAAGGATGCGCTTCCCCAGCTGGTGACGCTCGTCTGTATCGACGGCGAATGGGATTCAGCTCAGTCCCTCGAAAGCTGGCTCGGGGAACAAGAACTCGATGTCGTTGCACCCGATGATGTCACGATGCTGGTCGGTACCGGTGGTACAACTGGTCGGCCCAAGGGAGTGATGTTGACCGGGCACAACATCGAGACGATGACGGCCATCACCTTGATGAGCTATCCGTTCGAGGGACGCCCGGTGTATCTGGCGTTGGCGCCGTTGACTCACGCCGCCGGTGTTCTGTGCTTCCCGATTATGGCCCTCGGCGGCGAAGTGGTGATCATGCCGAAGCCCGACCTCGGGTACTTCCTCGCGAACGTTCAGAAGCACAAGGTGACTCACACCTTCCTGCCGCCGACGCTCATTTACATGTTGCTCGAGCACGAGAGTCTTGCAGCCACGGATCTCAGCTCGTTGCAGTGCTTCTGGTACGGCGCGGCACCGATCTCCCCGACCAGGCTCGAGGAGGCGATCGACAAGATCGGCCCGGTCATGGCTCAGCTGTTCGGGCAAAGTGAAGCCCCCATGATGATCTCGACGATGTCACCGAAGGAACATTTCGGCCCGGACGGCACTGTCGCAACGTCGCGACTTTCCTCGGCCGGTCGACCGTCGCCGTTGGTGACCGTGGGGATCATGGACGACAAAGGCGCACTGCTCGACCGTGGTGAGCGTGGTGAGCGTGGTGAGGTGGTGATCCGCAGTTCGTTGGTGATGGCGGGCTATTACAAGAACCCCGACGCGACCGCGGAAGCGTCAGCCCACGGCTGGCATCACACCGGCGACATCGGGTACCTGGACGAGGACAATTTCCTGTTCATCGTCGATCGTGCGAAGGACATGATCATCACCGGCGGTTTCAACGTCTATTCGGTCGAGGTGGAGCAGGCACTCATGGCGTATCCGGGGATTCAGGACTGCGGAGTGATCGGGTTGCCGGACGACAAGTGGGGCGAACGCGTTGTGGCCGTGGTGCAGCCACACCTCGGCGCAGACATCGACGGCGCCGAGGTGATGGCTTTCGTGAAGTCTCGCATCGGAAGTGTGAAGACTCCGAAGCAAGTCATCGTCTGGGACGATCTACCTCGCTCCAAGGTCGGCAAAGTTCTCAAGAACGAGATCAAGAGCGAGCTGGCTGGTTGAGATCACTACTCGCACACCACGTCTTCTGCCGGCAGTGTGCCGTCGAGTAGGTACGAGTTGACGGCGGCGTTTGCGCAAGTATTCGCGTAGCCGGGGAACACCGCATGTGTGCGGCCTGGAACTGTCACGAGCCGTGATCCTTTCATCGCTTCATGCATGCCGAGACCTTCGTCGTACGTCGTGCGGGTGTCACCGGTTGCCTGAATCTGCAACGTCGGAACGTTGTTGTCGATGTCGATCCGCGTCGGGGCCTCACTGCGCCAGAATGCGCAGGGCATGATCGTGTTGTGCGTGCCGGCAAAGATCGGCTGATCATCACGGTGCTCCTCCAACTTGTTGCGGTACCACTGGGGATCGCTCGGCATCGATACGTCTCCGCAGACAATGGCGATTGTTCCGGCATAGTCAGGGCCGGTTCCCAACTCGGTCTGGAACCACGCCTGCATCAGTCCCGTCAGCTGGGGATGGATGTTCTCGACGGTCTTACCGGCGGCGAGATCGCGCAACTGAACCAGTACCTGTGCGAATGCCTCGCTCTCCTTCTCGGTGTCGCCGGTTCCGTTGACGTACATCAGGAATGGAAGGACGTGATCGTCGACGGCGTAGTCACCGATCCGAATCGGAGTGGTGGCAGCGTCCGAGATCAGCTTTTCGATGAGGGCTCGAACCTCGGCCGGTGTCGATCCGAGTGCATAGGTGGAGTTGTGTTCTGCTGCCCACCGCGAGAAACCGTCGATAGCCTTCTCGTTGGCCGGGCCCATGTCCTGGAACATTTCGTATCCGTATTTTTTCGGGTCCGGTGCACTGTCAAGAACCACACGGTCGATCCTGTCGGGGAACATTTGAGCATAGGTTGCACCCAGATATGTGCCGTAAGACCACCCGAAGTACGACGCTTTCTCGTGGTCGAGGGCACCGCGAATCAGGTCGAGATCGCGGGCGATGTTCTGAGTATTGATGTGCGGCAGATAGTCCGGGTACTTGTCCCAGCATGTGTCGGCGGCCTCGCGTGCGAGCGCAACACTCTCGTTCCACCCCTCATCCGTGATACCCGGCGAACGCATCCATGTCATCTGCTCGACGCCGCAGTCGATCGGTGTGCTCTTGCCGAGTCCTCGGGTGTCCATGCCGATGACGTCGTATGCCGCTGCGACTTCCGGTGTCATGCCCGCATTCAGAATCTCGGGCAATCCCAGTCCTCGGCCGCCCGGGCCGCCAGGGTTGGTGAGCAAGATCCCGCGTCGCTGCGCGGGGTCGGTGGACGCGACCCGCGAGATCGCCACTTCGATCGTCTTACCGTCAGGGGCGGAATAGTCCAAAGGTACTGTGACCATTGCACAGTCGCTTGCCTTCGACGTTCCGGTGTCTGTGGCGCATGGCCCCCACTCGACATCCTGGTCGTAGAACGCGCTGAGATTCGATTGTGGATCTTCCTGCGGAGCAGCAGGATCCGAGCACGCCGCCAATGCAGGTACCGCGAGCGCGGCAGCGGCGATTGTGGTAGCCAGCCACTTTCGTGGTCGAGGCAAGCGTGATCTGGGCATGATGGATCCAGTCATTGTCGTGTCCTTGGGTCGGGCCCGCTTCGGGCAGCATTGATCGCCCCACTTCTGATGTGGGGATTCGGTGTCGGGGTTCAGAGTCGGGATTGGCGGTCGGCGAACTCCGCAGCCACAGCCTTCGCGAATCTTTCCTGGGTGACGGTTCGTCGATCCGCTTGGTGTTCGCGCAGTACCGCTACCAGCCGCGTGGGTGAAGGGCCCTCCGGAGCAGCCTGTTCGGGTAGCACTCTCTCGGTGAAATCGCAGAACTGAATGGCAAGGGCCGCAATCGTGTCGGCGTCCGCCGGAGCCTCGGTGAGGGCGTACATGCGAGTAATCAATTCGATTGCCTGCTCGCGGTTCGGTTCCGCCAACGCCCGGCGGTGTGCGCTCAGGAGTGAATCGCAGACTTCGGGATCACCCCCGGAGACCGTGAGCGCGAGGATCAGGAGTTCGCGCTCGTTGTCGATCCACGCTGTCGGCGCACCCGCAACGACGTACTGTGCGAGCACTTCCGAAAATGCATCGGGTAGTTCGGGGTCGGCGTTGCGGCGAAGCGACTCGATGTGAGCACGCTGAACCGCGATCTGTTCGGCTTTAGCTGCCAGTTCCTTGTCGAGTGCGTCGAGTGCGGACCGGGTGTCATGAGCGTCGCCGTCGAGCAGTTCGGCGATCTTGGCAACAGGAATCCCCAGATCGCGCAGGCGGCGAATGCGGCTCAGTCGTGCCAGGTCCACCGCCCGGTACATGCGGTAGCCGTTGGGTTGGCGTTGTGGTTCTTCGAGAAGTCCGTTCGAGTGGTAGTAGCGAACGGATCTGACAGTGGTGCCGGCCAGATTCGCCAGCTCGCCGATGGTCATCATCGCCTCGCCCTCCCGTTTGTCGATTCGGATTCCGTCTGTGGAAACCATTCTCCAACCCTGACGCGGCGTCAGGGTCAAGGTTCGCGCAGAGAACGTGACCGTTGACACGTTAAGGACATAGCCTTAATCTGGATTTCGTCCGTTACGACATCGTCGATTCCGAGGAAGTGCCCCGATGGCTACCCTTTTACCTGCGGCAACAATCTTTCCGATCCCCACCGATCCGCTTGCTGCCTACGGTCCACTCGTTGCTCGCCGGAATCCCGAGTCGGTAGATCCGGCACCGTACGAACACTTTGCAGTCCAGGCGGTCGCGCCGACGATCGGAGCGGAGATCTCCGGTATTCGACTCAGCGGGGGCCTGTCCGATGCCGTGATTGCGGAACTCCGCCGAGCTCTCCTCGAATGGAAAGTCCTCTTCTTCCGGGATCAGGACCTGGGCCGAGCGGAACATCGAGCTTTTGCCGAGCGTTGGGGTGATCTAGAACAGCATCCATTCTTCAAGTACACGCAGCCCGGGCAGACGGACGTCGATGTCACGACGCTGGCCAAGGATGCGATGGTCGGCGGCGTCGAGAACAACTGGCACAACGACGTGACGTGGCACGAGTTTCCATCGTTTGCTGCCGTGCTTCGTGCAGTCGAGGTGCCCGAGGTGGGTGGTGACACATTGTGGGCTGACACCGCTGCTGCCTACGATCTACTTCCGGAGGACGTCAAGAAGCGTATCGACCCGCTTGTTGCAGAACATGATTGGATCAATTCGTTCGGGAGGTCGATGCCGGCGGATGCGGTCGAGATGTTGCGTCCGAAGTTCCCCGCTGTGCAACATCCGGTGGTTCGGGTCATTCCCGAAAGCGGCAGGCGGGTGTTGTTCGTCAACATGACCTTCACGCAGAAAATCTTGGGGGTATCCGAAGAGGAGTCGAACGAGCTTCTCACGATGCTCTATAGACACGTCAACCGTCCGGAGTTTCAGGTCCGTCTCAAGTGGGAGCCGAATACCGTTGCCTTCTGGGACAACCGAACGTGCCAGCACTATGCAGCCAGCGACTACTTCCCTGCGAGACGTGTGATGGACCGAATCTCGATTGTGGGAGATCGACCGGTGGGCATTGTGGGCTGATTCGGCGCTCACTGCCCCGAGGCGCCTACTACAAATCGTAGTAACGCACCTCACATAATTTTTCGACGCCTTGTCGATATGATTTCGACAAGGCGTCGATAAAAGTCGGCGTGACTCGCACCGACGACTTTGGAGCTTCCCGAATGTTCCTCGCCCTGCGTGAACTGTGGTTTGCGCGAAACCGATTCCTCTTGATGGGCGCCGTGGTTGCCCTCATCTCGATCTTGATGGTGATCCTGTCCGGCCTCTCGTCCGGCCTGGTCAACGACGGTGTCTCCGCTTTGCAGCGGACGCCGATCCAGGCGTTTGCCTTCGCCCCGGACACCAAAGCCGACTCGGCGTTTTCGCGCTCGGTCGTCACCGAAGAGCAGGCGCAGGCATGGCGCGCGCAACCGGATGTCCAAGACGCCGAACTGTTCGGAAACATGATCGTCAATGCAAAAACTCGCAGTGGCACTCCCGTCGATCTCACTCTTTTCGGCATCGAACCTGGCTCCTTCCTCGAGCCAGTCTCCGCCGACGGGAGGGGACTGCAAGCCGACACGGACATCATCGTCAGCTCTACCTTCCGTGATGATGGTGTTGCGATCGGTGACACCGTGATACTCGATCGACTCGGTACAGAGCTGACAGTTGTCGGATTCACCGAAGACAAGCGCACTTTCGGTCACGTTGACGTGGCCTACCTGCCCCTGCGTACTTGGCAGGAGGTTCACGCCGGTGCCAAGATCGGCGAAACCGCCAACGCCAGTGCCTATTCCGAAGCGAGTGTTGTTGCGATTCGGGGCATTGGTGGCGCGTTGCCGGACCTCGTGTCGGGCGATGCGGCGGCGGGAACGTCCGCCAAGACGCTCGAGGAATCGTTCGACTCCTCACCAGGCTTCTCCGCGGAAATGATGACAATGTCGATGATCAAGGCGTTTCTGTACGCGATCTCCGCGCTGGTGGTCGGTGCATTCTTCAGTATCTGGACGGTTCAGCGTGGTCGTGAACTCGCAGTGTTGCGCGCGATGGGCGCCTCCACCGGCTTCCTGCTTCGTGACGGCATGGCGCAGGCACTGGTAGTGCTGCTCGGTTCCATCGGCATCGGTGTGTTGCTGGGCTTGGGGCTCGGTTCGGGACTCGAAGGCGGGGGGATGCCGTTCGCCCTCGAGTCCGGCCCTGTCGTCAACGGCGCCGTGCTCTTGGCGGTACTCGGGCTGGTCGGCGCAGCCGTTGCCATCGTCCGCGTTACCCGTGTCAACCCGCTCACCGCATTGGGAGAAAACCGATGACCACAGTCGAAAAGACCACTACCGGATTGGTATTGACCGCTGTCAGTCTTCGATTCGGTGACGGTGACTCCACCGTGCTCGCCCTCGACAACGTGAACCTCGAGGTCTTGGGCGGCGAACTTGTCGCGATCGTCGGGCCGTCAGGCGCTGGAAAGTCCAGCTTGCTCGCTGTGGCCGGCGGACTCGGTCGGCCGTCGAGTGGAACGATTGCCATCGACGGCGTCGACGTGTCGGCGATGCGGGCCCGCGCCCTGGCCAAACTTCGACGAGACAAGGTCGGCTTCGTCTTTCAATCCGGCAATCTGATTCCAGCACTGACGGCGCGCGATCAGCTTCGGCTGATTCCCAAGCTCACGGGGCGTCCGGGTCGCGATCCCGAGGAATTGCTCGACTCGGTCGGTATGAGTCACCGTGCAGATCGTCGACCTGGTCAACTCTCCGGTGGTGAACGCCAGCGTGTCGGTATCGCTCGGGCATTGATGAGCAATCCCTCGCTACTGCTCGTCGACGAGCCGACGGCTGCTCTCGACCGCAAACGCAGCCATGAGGTGGTCGAACTGCTCTCGCGCGAAACTCACGAGGCAGGCGTCGCTACGATCATGGTGACCCACGATCACGACGTGCTCGGGCACTGCGACCGCATCCTCGAAATGGTTGACGGTCGATTGCGTCAGAGCGAGTAAGCCCGCAAGGGGACTGGAGGAGATTCGGTGCCGAGGATCGATGCGCCCACTGTGGTCGAGCATCGTGCTGCTCAGCGCCGCGCCCTCCTCGACGCTGCACACGCTCTTCTGTCCGAGGCCCCGGACCGGCCGCCGGGGCTCGGTGAGGTGGCAGCGAAGGCCGGGCTCGCCAGATCGAGTGCCTACCACTACTTCCGGTCCCGGGAAGATCTCCTCAGCGCCGTCGTCGAAGACATGTTCCCGCGCTGGAACGACAAGATCGTCGAGTCGATGGCAGGCGCCGACGATCCGGTATGGGCGTACGTCGAAGCAAACCTCCAACTGGTTGCCGACGGGGAGCATGCGATAGTCGGAGCGTTGGCGACACTGACCCCGCAAACGTTTCGAGATTCGCGGATCATGGAAATGCACGACAGTCTTGTGCTTCCTCTGGTCGAGGCCCTCCGTCTTCGTGGCGTCTCGGACCCGAGGCTCACCGCCAAGCTGATCAACTCGCTGGTGCATTCGGGTACTGAACTGATCGAATCCGGTTGCGGCATGGAGGAAGTCAGGTCCGCAGTGCGTGAGATCCTCGCGTGACGGGCAGCCTCAGGCAGTAATCAGATCCATCCGAAGGTACTCGGTGATGCGGAGCAGCCTCGGGCAGGATGAAGACGTAGCCGCCGTCGACCGTATAGGCGTCGAGAGGCGTCCGGTAGGTCGTGCCGGATGTGCGTCCGACGTGTGTCAGTACCGGCCGCTTCCCGCTCGAGATCGCGCGAGGATTGAACACTCGCTTGTTGACGTGTCCCCACCATCTCGGCATCGGCATTGTGATCTCCTTTCGCTAGCGCCTTACGAGCGTAAGGCGGGCTTACACTTGTAAGGGTGACTTACGTATGTAAGGTTGTCAGCGTATTCGTTCCGCCGAGGGGAGTCTGTGTGTCACGGCAACCGCGACAGTCGCTGAGCAGAACTCGCGTGATCGAGGGTGCCATCCGAGTTGCCGACGCGGGTGGTGTCGAGGCCGTCACGATGCGACGGGTGGCCCAGGAGTTGGGCATCGAGGCGATGTCGCTCTACCACCACGTGCCCAACAAAGATGCGATTCTCGACGGCGTCGTCGATGCGGTCTTCGAGGCGATCGACCTGCCCGACAGCAAGTGTGAGGATTGGCGAGATGCGATCCGCGGCCGCGCCTTTTCCGCTCGCACAGTCCTGTCTCAGCACCGTTGGGCTCTCGGCCTGCTGGATTCGCGACGCAACCCTGGCCCGGCGACTTTGCGTCATCTCGACGCTGTGCTGGGAGTTTTCCGGAAGGCGGGGTTCACGCTGCCGATGGCCGCCCACGGGGCCTCGCTGATCGACAGCTACATCGGCGGATATGTTCTCCAGGAGGCGAATCTACCGATGAGCGCACCCGGCGACGTCGAAGAAGTTGCGAGTGACATCCTCGAGCGCCTTCCTGTCGAAGAGCTGCCCTTCCTTCACGAGATGATCGTCGACCACGGTCTGAGTTCGGCTTACGACCACACGAGTGAGTTCGCCTACGGTCTAGATCTCATCCTCGATGCGCTCGAGGCACGCCGAGGCTAGCGCTGAATCGGCACGTGCTTCGTGACTATCCTGTGGATCAGGCGAGCAGCCGTTCGGGCAGTGCGATTGTCGACGTCGAGGCTCGGGTTCAGTTCGGCGACATCGAGAACCGCGAGCTTTCCGCTGGACGTGACTCGATCACATACGTACTGGATGGTTTCCAGGCTGACACCGTAGGCCGCGGGTGCGCTGACGCCCGGCGCCACGGCGGCAGGAAGTACGTCGAGGTCGATGGTCAGGTAGACCAGATCGACGTCGTCGAGGAAGTCTGCGAGGAACTGATCCACGACGCCTCGATCGATCACTCCGCATTCTTCGTCGAGCAGATAGCGAACGCCGAGACGGTGGGCCGTGTCGAACAGAGCAGTGGTGTTGCTGGGCTGGCTGATTCCGATCACGCTGTACTGATGCGAGGTACCGGCCGCGGCTTCGTCCTCGGCGATCTGACGAAAGGGCGTGCCGGAGCTGGGGATCGGATCGCCACGTAGATCGAAGTGCGCATCCAAGTTGAGAATTCCGAGTTTGGCTCCGGCGGTCCGCAACTTGGAGCCCGCGACGCCGAGGTAAGTACCATAGGCGATTTCGTGTCCTCCTCCGAGAACCACGGGGAAGTGTCCCGAATCGAGCGCAGCGCTGACTGCGTTCCCGAGTGCGGCTTGACCGGCCTCGAGTTCCTCACCCGACACGGCAACGGTTCCCACGTCCTGAATCTGCAGCGGTTCGGCCAGCGCCATGGAAGCCAACCCGGCTCGCAATGCGTCCGGGCCGTCCGCGGCACCGCGACGGCCCTTGTTGCGGCGGACTCCTTCGTCGCTGGAGAACCCGATCAGAACACAGTCGCCAGGCGCGGTTTCGACTGAATACGGTTGTACGGCATGATGCCACCGCAGATGCTCGGCAGAGGTACCGTCGGAGCGGCCGGTCCACGGCTTGGGTTCGATGTCGACTGCGATCTGATGTGCCACGACGGCCTCCCGGTGAGTGTATTTCAGTAGCTGGTGGCGAGTGCGCCGTTTTTCCAGACCTCGCGCACCAGAGGCACGCCCGGGCGATAGGCGAGGTGGAGGTACGACGGTGCATCGAGCGCGATGGCGTCGGCACGTGTTCCGAGAGAAAGGGTTCCGACGTCGGTACGTTGTAGCGCGCGGGCGCCACCTGCAGTGGCTGCCCAGACCGCCTCAGTGGGCGTCATATGCATGTCTCGCACCGCAATTGCGATGCAGAACGGAAGGCTGGTGGTGTAGCAGGTGCCGGGGTTGCAGTCGGCGCCCAGAGCTACGGTGACTCCGGCGTCCAGAAGTGCGCGGGCGTCGGGGTACTTGTTGCGGGTGGAGAAGTCGGCGCCGGGCAACAGTGTTGCGACGGTGGAACTCTGAGCCAGGGCATCGATGTCTTCGGCGGTGACGTAGGTGACGTGATCGACGGACGCGGCACCCATCTCGACGGCGAGCTGGACTCCTGGCCCTTCGCCGAGTTGGTTTCCGTGGACGCGGGGGATCAGCCCGGCGGCGACGCCTGCGCTCAGGACTGCATGTGCCTGTTCGCGGTTGAATGCCCCTCGCTCGCAGAAGACATCGATCCACTTCGCATGTGGCGCACAGGCAGGGATCATCTCGTCGCACGCCATGGCGACGTAATCATCGGCGCGGCCGGCATATTCGGGTGGTGGAACGTGGGCGGCCAGCAGTGTGACCTCGTCGGTGAACTGCCCCGCGATCAGCGCGCTGCGTAGTTCGCTCTCGGTGTTCTGCCCGTACCCGGTCTTGCATTCGACGGTTGTGCTGCCCGAGCGCAGGGATTCGGCGAGTAGGCGCCGAACATTGGCCTGCAATTGCTCGTCGGTGGCCGAGCGCGTCGCTTCGATGGTGTTGCGAATGCCGCCGGCGGCGTACTTTTCGCCCGCCATCCGAGCTGCGAATTCCTCGGCCCGCTCGCCACCGAACACCAGGTGTGAGTGACTCTCCACGAAACCGGGGAGCAGTGCCCGACCGCCGATATCCTGACCGATATCGGCAGCCGGGGCGTCGGCGGAATCGCCGACCCAAGCAACAACGCCGTCGTCGAAGACTATTGCCGCGTCGTGTCGTACGCCGAGCTTGCCCTCACCCAGAGTCGGGTCATTGGTGACGAGGGTTCCGATGTTGGTCAGAACTGTGGTTCGAGAACCATTCGTGGTCAATGTAATTCCTAACTCAGTGTGAGGTGGTGGAGCTGTTTCAGTTCTCGGTCATCGGGATTCGGACGCCGCGCGTGGCTGCCGTGTCGATGGCGTGGTCGTATCCTGCATCCGCATGCCGGATGACGCCCATACCGGGGTCGTTGGTGAGAACTGCTTCGAGCTTCTTGGCTGCGAGTTCGGTGCCGTCGGCAATGCACACCTGACCCGCGTGGATGGAGCGTCCCATACCGACGCCGCCACCCTGGTGAAGTGAAACCCACGAAGCGCCGGACGCGGTATTGACCAGGGCATTGAGCAGCGGCCAGTCGGCGATGGCGTCGGACCCGTCGATCATCGATTCGGTTTCGCGGTACGGCGAGGCGACCGATCCCGAGTCGAGGTGATCGCGGCCGATGGCGATCGGTGCGGACAGCTCGCCCGAGGCGACCATCTCGTTGAACTTGAGGCCGGCGAGGTGACGCTCGCCGTATCCGAGCCAGCAGATGCGGGCCGGAAGGCCTTCGAAGGCAACCTTTTCGCCTGCCATGGTGATCCAGCGCCGCAGGTGCTCGTTCTCGGGGAAGAGTTCGAGGATGGCCTTGTCGGTGGCCTCGATGTCCTTGGGGTCACCGGAGAGCGCTGCCCAGCGGAAGGGGCCGAGTCCTTCTTCGAAGAGCGGGCGGATGTAGGCCGGAACGAATCCGGGGAAGTCGAAAGCGCGGTCGTAGCCGGCCTTGCGGGCTTCGTCACGGATGGAGTTGCCGTAGTCGAACACCTCGGCGCCGGCGTCCATGAATCCGACCATGGCCTTGACGTGCGCGGCCATCGCGTTGCGGGAATCTTCGGTGAACTTCTGTGGATCCTTCTCCGACATGATCTTCATGTCGGAGAAGTCGATGCCGATCGGCAGGTAGGCGAGTGGATCGTGCGCCGAGGTCTGATCGGTGACGATGTCGATGGGGGCCTTCATCTCAAGCAGCGCCGGGAAGATCTCTGCCGCATTGCCTTCGAGGCCGATGGAGAGCGGCTTCTTGGCGTCACGTGCCGCGGTCGCCAGTTCGAGCGCGTGCTCGATGCTGTCGGCCTTGGTGTCGAGGTACTTGTGGGCGATACGACGGTCGATCCGGGTGATGTCGCAGTCGACACAGATCGCGACACCGTCGTTCATCGTGACGGCGAGTGGCTGAGCGCCGCCCATGCCGCCGAGACCTGCAGTGAGGGTGATGGTTCCGGCGAGTGAGCCGTTGTAGCGCTTCTTCGCGATGGCGCCGAAGGTCTCGTAGGTGCCCTGCAGGATTCCCTGCGTGCCGATGTAAATCCAGGAGCCGGCGGTCATCTGGCCGTACATGGTCAGGCCGAGGTCTTCGAGACGGCGGAACTCCTCCCAGTTGGCCCAGTCACCGACAAGGTTGGAGTTGGCGATCAGCACTCGCGGTGCCCACTCGTTGGTGCGGAAGACGCCGACCGGCTTGCCGGACTGCACCAGCATGGTCTCGTCGTTCTTCAGCGTCTTCAGCGTGGCGACCATGGCGTCGAATGCGGCCCAACTACGTGCTGCGCGACCGGTTCCGCCGTAGACGACGAGGCTGTCCGGGTGCTCGGCAACATCGGGATCGAGGTTGTTCATGAGCATGCGCAGGGCGCCCTCCTGCTGCCAACCGAGCGTCGTGAGCTCGGGGCCGCGGGGAGCACGGACGGGGCGCGGCTCGTGGCCGGGGGTGCTGATTTCCATTGTGTTCTCCTTGCTCGCTGAAGTTCCAGCTGTACTGAAGTTCGAAAAGTGGTGGGGGATCAGACGCGAGAGTCGGTCATCGTGGTGTGATCGGGGTAGATCATCGACGCAGGCGGATTGCTGGTGCGCTTGGCGAGTGGGTAGTAGATCAGGCCGGTGAATACGATCCCGACGATCCAAGAGATGTCGGCGCCGCCGAGCATGTCCGTGACGGGGCCGGTGTACATCTTCTGTGCGAGGAACGGGATCTGGGCGAGAACACCTGCGGCGTAGCAGGCCAAGGCAGTGAAGTTCCAGGCTCCGTATCGACCGTTGACGTCGTAGAGCGCCGGAATGTCGATGCGCTCCTTGGAGATCAGGTAGTAGTCGATCAGATTGATCGCACTCCACGGCGTGAACACCATCAGCAACACCAGGACGAAGTTCTTGAAGTTGTCCAGGAAGTCGGCGCTGGCGGCGATCGCGATCAGTACCGAGATCGCAGTGAAACCGAGGATGTAGAGGGTGCGTGCGGTGCTCGAGATTCGTGACTGTCCGTTGAATGCTGTGACGGTGGTCAGAATCGACATGAATCCGCCGTAGGCGTTGAGCACGTTCACCGTCAGCTTGCCGACCAGGATGACGAAGTAGATGAGGAAGGCGATGGCGGCCGGCCCGGCCAGGTCTCCCATGAAACCGACCTGGTTACCCAGAAACGCATCACCGGCGCAGGCCGCGACGAGGACGCCGAAGGTCATGGACCACTGCGATCCGATGACGCTGCCGAGGAACGTCGACCAGAAGGTGGTGCTCTCGGAGGTGCTGCGCGGCAGGTACCGCGAGTAATCGGCGACATACGGGCCGAAGGTGAGCTGCCAACCGGCACCCAACGAGATCGCGAGCAGGAAGGTGACGATGTCGAAGCCCTTGATGCCGACGAACGAGGCGACGTCGTACTCGAGGAACAGTCGAACGGCCAGGTAGGAGAATCCGACGATGCCGACGACGGTCGCGACCTTGCCGACGATGTGGATGAGCTTGTAGCCGGTGACGGCGACGAATGCGGTGAGGAGACCGAAGACGACGATGCCGACGGTGGGGCTGTCGATGTGCAGGATCTTGTTGACGGCTTGTCCGGCCAACACGGTGCCCGTGGCAGCGAAGCCGAGGTACATCAAAATGACGAGAACGAGCGGGACGACGGCTCCCTTGACGCCGAACTGTGCGCGACTCGAGATCATCTGGGGGAGGCCCATGCGCGGACCCTGTGCAGAGTGCAGCGCCATGACAGCGCCACCGAAGATATTGCCGATCAGAAGTCCGACGATCGCCCAGATGGCGTCGGCGCCGAATACGACGGCGAGGGCACCGTCGACGATTGCAGTGATCTGCATGTTGGCGCCGAACCAGAGAGTGAACTGGCTGCGCGGGGTGCCGTGTCGTTCTGCATCCGGGACGACGTCGATAGTGCGTCGTTCCGGAGTGAGGATGACCTCGGCCGGTCCATCGTGAGTCATAGGCCTGTCTTTCTGCTGCGAGCCCGTCGAGCGACGGAATCGACGTCGGGGTATTGCCCACCTTCTTCGTGCTTTGTGCCTGTTGCTCGGCGCTCTGTGCGCTGGGTCACTGTCACTGCGGATAAATGTATATGCCTGTATATACAGGCGTCAATACCCGGAACCCGTTTTCACGTAAATGCTGTGTAACACCACTCGGGAATCAGAAACCCTTACCCGGGTTGAGGATTCCGAGCGGATCGAACGCGGCCTTGATCGATCGGTGCAGTTGCATGCTGTCCTCGCCGAGCTCGAGAGAGAGCCAGCGACGCTTCAGAACGCCGACGCCGTGCTCTCCGGTCAGAGTCCCGCCGAGCTCGAGAGCACGTCGGAAGACCTCGTCCGCGGCGGTCCACACGGCTTCGGGGGCCGAGCCGTCTTCGGTGCGGTCGAATACGAACGTCGGGTGGACGTTGCCGTCACCCGCATGGGCGACCGTCATGATCTTCACCGAGTGCTCGGCAGCGGCCCGGTCGATACTTTCGAGCATGTCGGGCAGTTTCGACCGCGGAACTCCGACGTCTTCCACGAGGCATTGCCCGAGACGTTCGGACGCCGGGTAGGCGAGCCGGCGGATCTCGAGTAGCTGCGCGGCTTCCGATGCATCCTGCGAGACGGCGACAAAATCGGCGCCGGCCTGCTCGAAGTGTTTCTGCATCGCCGCTGCTGCTGCTTCGGCGTCGACCCCGTCTGTCTGCGCGATCAGCATCGCGGCAGTGTTGTCCTCCAATCCGATTCGTTTCCAGTCGTCGACTGCGCGAAGCGTTGCTCGATCGATCAGTTCGAGCAGGCTCGGCCCGATCCCGTCACGAACCACAGCGGCAACTGCGTCCGCTGCCGAGCGGAGAGAATCGAAACTGCCGACGACGGTGACCGGTGCTCTCTTGGGTTTGGGCTGAAGCTTGAGTGTGGCGCTCGTGACGACTCCGAGAGTTCCTTCCGAACCGACGAGAAGGCTCGTCAGGTCGTATCCCGCAACACCTTTGACGGTCCTTCGGCCCGTTCGCACGATCCGCCCGTCGGCGAGTACCACCTCGAGGCCCAAGACTGAATCGCGGGTGACGCCGTACTTCACGCATCGAAGTCCACCAGCGTTGGTGGCGATGTTCCCGCCGATCGTGGAGATCTCGAAACTGCTCGGATCCGGGGCGTACATCAGCCCGTACTCGTCTGCGGCTCGGCTGATGTCGGCGTTGATCACCCCGGCCTCCACGACAGCGAGCTGATCGTCCGGATTGACCTCGAGAATCGAGCGCATGCGAGTGGTCGAGATGACCAGGCAGCCCTCGACGGCTGCCCCGCCGCCCGCCAAACCGGTTCCCGCACCGCGGGTTACCACCGGGATACGGTGAGCAGTAGCCCATTTCAGAGCCTCGGAAATGTCGGCCGCTGTTTCGGCGAGCATGACGGCTACCGGATGGCCGGGTTCGGCGAGATGGGCCTCGTCGCGGCGGTACGAGTCCATTACCGCCGGGTCGGTGATCAGGCGACTCGAACCGATCGACCGAGCAAGTTCGTGGACGGACATTCTTTTCTCCAGTCGGTCAAAGGTTTTGTGCGAGAGCGTCCACAGCAGAGATCACGGCGTCTTCTGCGGCCCGCTCGCCGACGGTGACCCGAACCCCCTCACGAGGGAACATCCGGACCGAGACACCCTGGGCGACGCAAGCCGCTTCGAGTGCAGAAGCTCTCTCGCCGACAGGGATCCAGACGAAGTTGGCTCCGCTGGGGACGGACTCGACGCCGCGCAGAGCCAATTGCTCACGTAGGTGAGCGCGACCCTCGGTTACCGTTTCGACTATCGAATCGGTGTGCGCCGGATCGGTCAACGCTGCGCAGGCCGCGGCCTCGGCAACTGCGCTGAGACCGAAGGGGGGCGCCGCGCTACGAAGGTCCGCTGCAATCGCCGAGTTGGTGATGGCATAGCCGGCACGCAGGCCGGCCAATCCGTAAGCCTTGGAGAAGGTTCGGAAGACGGCGATGTTGGGAAAGGCTCGAAGCAGGTCGACGCCGTCGACATCGCTGGTCGCGAACTCACGGTAAGCCTCGTCCAGAAGGATGAGGACGTCACCTGGGATCGAGCGGGCGAACGAGACGAACTCCGCGGTCGAGAACTCGCTTCCGGTCGGATTGTTGGGGTTGCAGACGAGTACCGCGCGGGTCTGCGGAGTCACGGCTGCCGCCATCGCACTCAGATCGTGTCGATGTTCGGAATCGAGTGCGACAGGTACACCGCTCGCTCCGGCGATTCCGATCAGAATCGGGTACGCCTCGTAGCTGCGCCACGGGTAGACGACTTCGGTGCCCGGACCCGTGTACGCAGTCAATACCTGCTGGAGCAGTGCCAACGACCCGGCGCCGACCAACACCTGGTCGTCGCCGACGCCCAGGCGATCGCTCAACCGGGCGATCAGCGTGTCGCCGAACAACGACGGGTACAAGTGTGATTGTGACGCCGCGAGATTGACGGCGTCGAGAATTGCGGCCGAGGGTGCAACCGTCGACTCGTTGCTCGACGCCCGCCACCGAACCTGCTCGAGGCCGGCTGCTTTGGAGTATCGAGGAAGTGCTTCGATTTCGGGTCGAGGACGAGGCCTCAGCGCTCCGGGCGCGGTCATGCCAGGGCACCGATCGCGTTCTCCGCGGCGGCAACGAGTGCGCCGGATGCGGCCAAGTCCACTGCCGCCTCGATCTCGGGCGACAGGAAGCGATCGGTACCCGGTCCCTGCACCTTCTCGCGTAGCGTCCGGAGAACCGCTCCGGTGGCGGGGGAGGGCTCGAGTGGGGACCGGAGATCGATTCCTCGTGCTGCAGTCAGTATCTCGATGGCGAGAACCCTGGTGAGACCGTCGATGGACCGGCGGAGCTTGCGTGCACCCGACCATCCCATGGAGACGTGATCTTCCTGCATGGCCGAGGAAGGAATCGAATCGACGCTGGCGGGGCTCGCGAGTCGCTTGAGTTCGGACACGACGGCAGCTTGCGTGTACTGCGCGATCATCAGTCCGCTGTCGACTCCGGGGTCGTCGGCGAGGAAGGGAGTCAAGCCGTGATTGCGCGCAACGTCGAGGAAGCGGTCGGTGCGGCGTTCGCTGATGCCCGCGACGTCCGCGGTCACGATGGCGAGGAAGTCCAAGACGTAGGCCACGGGAGCGCCGTGGAAGTTGCCGTTCGACCGAACCCGCCCGTCGAGGGTGACAACGGGATTGTCGACAGCACTGGCCAATTCGCGTCCGGCGACGAGGCGGGCATGATCGACGGTGTCACGTGCGCCGCCGGCGACCTGCGGAGCGCACCGCAGTGAGTACGCGTCCTGAACCCTGGTGCAGTCAGGGCCAGTATGGCTGGCGACGATCGGGGAGGCGGCCAGCAACCGCACCATATTCGAGGCCGCTGCACCCTGTCCGGGGTGGGGGCGAAGCGCCTGAAGATCTGCGGCGAATACCTGATCGGTGCCGAGCAGACCCTCCACGCTCATCGCGGCAGCGATGTCGGCCAGCTTGAGTAGATGATCGAGATCGGTGATCGCGAGGGCCAATTGGCCGAGCATCCCGTCGGTACCGTTGATCAGTGCGAGGCCTTCCTTCTCGGCTAGAACCACCGGTTCGAGGCCATGGTCGGCCAATGCCGTTGCGGCATCGGTGAGTTCACCGTCGGCGGTGCGAACGGAACCTTCACCGATGATTGCCATCGCCACGTGCGCCAGTGGTGCCAGATCTCCCGAGCATCCGAGGCTGCCGTATTCGTGCACCACCGGAGTGATGCCTGCGGTAAGTAGGTCGGCGTACGCCTGCGCGACCACGGGGCGCACTCCGGTCCGTCCGGTGGCGAGCGTCGACAGGCGTAGCAGCATCAAGGCCCGGATCACTTCGCGTTCGACCTCCGGCCCCGAACCTGCCGCATGCGAGCGGATCAGGCTGCGCTGCAACTGCGTCCGTAGATGCTCCGGGATGTGCCGGGTGGCAAGCGCGCCGAATCCCGTGGAAACGCCGTACACCGGCGTGGGGTCTGCGGCCAGGGCTTCGATGCGTGCACGACTTTCGGCGATCGCGGCGAGGGACTCGGCGGTCAACGCGACGCCGTAACCGTTTCGTGCGACGTCGACGACGTCGGCGATGGTGACAGCGCCGATTCCGACCTGGATGGTTCGGGTGGCTGTCTGGGTGGCAGGGGTGGCGTTCATGGGACTCCAATGGTGCGGCAGTGATTTAGTAAGTCTTGTATACGAGACTCTAGTCTTGAATATGAGACGAAAACAAGGCCCGAGAAGTACGCAGGGGAGAATTTTGTTACATGTCGGCGGTCGGGGTCTCCACCATTCGATCGCCGAGGTCGGCGGAGAACTCGGCGCTGACGGTGCGCACTCGGTCGGCGATCAGGGCACTCTCCTCGGCCGATTTGGAGCCGGAGAGGAAGGTGACGCCGAGAGCTGCGACCGGACGACCGTCCCGTGTGATCACGGGGCTGGCGATGCAATTGATCCCGGATGTCGTCGCATTCTCTTCGACCGCATACCCGCTCTCGCGTGCTTCGGCGAGCAGGTTTCGCAGTTCGGCGAGGGTCGACGGTCCCGTTCCGGTCCGCGTCGGCCAGGTGTACCCCTCGTACAGCGCGCTGATCTGTTCCGCGTCCAGGCGGCTCAGAATTGCCCGCCCGACTGCGGTGAGGTGCGCCGGAAGGCGGGTCCCGATCTCGGTCACCAACCGCACGCCCGGCTTGAGCGGTTCACGTTTGTCGAGGTAGATGACGTCAGAACCTTGAAGTACCGCCAGGTGGGAGGTCTCGTCCGTCGACTGCGTGAGTGCCAGCATGAATCGTTGGCCCTCGCGGTGCAGTGGGCCGGATCGCATGTACGACGCACCGACTTCGAACGCCGAGACACCCAGAGTCCAGGCGCGTTGATCAGCCCAGTACGAGACGAACCGTCGATCCCGCATGACATTGAGCAGATGATGCGTCGTGCTCTTGGGTAGGTCGAGGGCGCTGGAGATGTCCGCGGTCGCCAGCGGCACACCCCGGCGAGCCAGCAGATCGAGCACGTCGAGCACACGCTCAGCGGATTTCACGCGGCTCGTGCTCATGGGTGTGTCCTTACAGGTAGGTCGGAGGAGCTAGCGGGGGACCCACATTGTCTCGGATACGAGACTGAATCGCCAAGCGCTCGGATACGAGACTGAATCGCCAAGCGCTCGGGGTGGCTCAGGGAGTCTGGCTGCCGAGTTCCGCGGACAACCGGGCGCAGTGCTCCACCAAGACGCGACCGTGGCTGGCGCAGACCTCGTCCGTCAGACGGAATGTCGGGCCGACGACGCTGAGCGCTCCGGCTATCTGACCGACTGCGTTGTAGATCGGCGCGGCAACTCCGGTCGAGTGGTCCTCGATGGTGTCGTGCGCAATGGCGTATCCGCTCTCACCGACCTTGCCGCTCAACGCAGCGCCGACGGCGGTGCCGTTCAGGGGGACGCTCTGGCCCACCCACCCCATGTGGCGGATCGCGTGCGTGCCCTCGATCTGATCGAGATACAGCGCAGTGTCTTTCGGTCCCATCGTCGACAGGTAGGTCGACTCCCTCGTGGTTTCGGCGATGGCTTTCATCGCGGGCCGGGCTCTCGGCAACAGTTGATTGTCGCCGAGAGCGCGAGCTCCGATCTGCAGTAGCCGTGGGCCGACGCGATAGACGTTGTCCTCGCCGCGAACGACGAACTCGGTTTGTTCGAGGCTTCTGATCAGGCGAAGCGCGGTACTGGTTGCCAGATCGGTTGCCTTGGCGGCGTCGCCGAGCGTCAACCCGCCATGCTCGACGATCGCACCGAGAAGTTCGAACGTGCGATTCGCGCTGCGGGTCACGTCGCCGGGGGCCATGTCCTACTCCAAGTGCCGAGGGTTGT
The DNA here is from genome assembly GCF_033142465.1 of Rhodococcus sp. IEGM 1318. Taxonomy (NCBI): domain Bacteria; kingdom Bacillati; phylum Actinomycetota; class Actinomycetes; order Mycobacteriales; family Nocardiaceae; genus Rhodococcus; species Rhodococcus sp. IEGM 1318. The sequence goes on along the minus strand of NZ_JAWLSC010000002.1, from coordinate 317,348 downwards.
CTGCGCTGAATCTATCGCGACCCCGGCAGTACCTCACCGTGGTGCTCGTCCAGCAGGGGGCTGCGGCGGACAACGGGGCGCTGGCTCTCACCGAAGACGACGGGTTGTCGTACGTAGGAGATCTTTCCTGCTACCGGGTGCTCGAACGATTGGACGACTCCGCGATACTCGGCCTGTGCGGAGGTGAGTGCCTGCTGAACGTCCCAGATCTCCGAGCCGGCGAGGCCCGCGTCGCCGAGAATGCCGACCACGTCGGCGACGGTCTTTCCGGCAGCCCAGTTTTCGATGTCCTTGCGCAGTGCCGGCTCGTTCTCAGTCCGGGCGGTGTCGTCGGCAAATCGGGGATCTGCGATCAGGTCGATGCGATTCATCGTCTGCGCCAATTTCTCGAAGCCGGATTGGCTCGCAACTGCGAGGACAAAGAGTCCGTCGTCGGCCCGATAGGTGTCGAACGGTGTGGACACTGGATGACGGTTGCCGACGCGTGGGGGAGTGAGCCCGGTGGATTGCAGTTGGCTGTGTGCTGTCGGCAGCATGGCGAGCATGCTGTCGAACATCGCGACGTCCAGATGCTGCCCGAGCCCGGTCGCCCGCGCGCTCAGCAGGGCGGTACTGATTCCCCAGGCAGCGAACAGCCCGGCGACCAGGTCTCCGAACGACTCGCCCAGCCGTGTCGGCCCGGATTCTTCCGAGCCGGTGATGCTCATGATTCCCGAAAGAGCCTGGACTACAAGGTCGTAGGCGGCGGCGCCGGACATGGGGCCGTCCTGGCCGAAACCGGAGATCGACGCGTACACGATCCGCGGATTGCGAGCCCGCACAGCCTCGTAGTCGATTCCCAGGCGCTTGGTGACGCCCGGGCGAAAGTTTTCCACGACGACGTCGGCGGTCTCGATGAGCGTCAGCAGCGCCTCACGGTCCTCGTCGTTCTTGAGGTTGAGTGCCACCGAACGCTTGCCACGATTGAGCACGTTGAAGTAGATGCTTTCACCGTCGCGGAACGGGCCGAGGTGCCTCGAGTCTTCACCGTGTTCGGATTCGATCTTGACGACGTCCGCACCGGCGTCGGAAAGCAGTGCGGTGCAGTAGGGCCCGGCGAGGACGCGAGAGAGGTCGATGACCCGGATGCCGTCGAGTGGGGGAAGTGCAGACATGTCCGCGCCTTTCAGAAATCGGTGGAACGCGGCGACGGAGCGTTGCCGGCAATGGTGAGCAGTTGGATCTGCGAGGTGCCCTCGAAGATGCGGAGAATGCGGCAATCGCGGTACAGGCGTTCGATTTCCGATTCGCGCATGAATCCCGCGCCGCCGTGGATCTGCACGGTTTGATCGACGATCGAGAAGCAGGCTTCGGTGGCAACGTACTTCGAGATCGATGCGGCGCGACGGATGTCCTGGCCGGTGTCCTTGACGTCGGCGGCCCAGTCTGCGGTGACGCGTGATGCGACCAGTTGTGCATCGCAGCCACCGAGGAGGAGTTGAATTGCCTGGAAGTCGAAGATCGGCGTGCCGAACTGCTTTCGCTCCGTTGCGTACTCACGTCCCAGTTCCCAAGCGCGCAAAGCGATGCCGTTCGCCATTGCCGCTACGTCGATGCGCGCTCGGTTCAGTGCGGTCAAGGCGATGTTGCCGCCGCGACCTTCGGTGCCGATCACCGAGTCGAGCGGCAACACGACGTCGTCGAGGTAGACGGTGTATGTCGGAGCTGAACGAATTCCCATCTTGTCCTGCGGCTCCGAGTAACTGATTCCCGGAGTGCCCTTGGGGACGACGAAGGCGGTGATGCCGCGGAATCCTGCGCTCGGGTCCGTCTTGGCGAAGAGCACGACCAGGTCGGCTTCCTTCGCGTTGGAGATGTACGTCTTGGATCCGGAGAGATGCCAGCCGTCGTCCTCGCGTCGAGCGACGGTACGCATCGACGCGATGTCGGATCCGGCGTCGGGTTCGGTGAGTGCGAAGCCGGCCAGTAGTTCGCCTGAAGCCAACTGGGGCAACCAGCGATGCTTCTGCTCTTCGGAGCCGCCGACGAGAATCGGCTCGAGGCCCAGGTAGTGCGCGGTGTAGATCGACGCCAGAGCGGCGTCGGTGCGTGCAACCTCCTCGATGGCGACCAGTTGGGTTCGTGTCGAGAGACCCAGTCCGCCGAATTCCTCCGGCACGGAAATGCCCATCAGGTCCTGCTGCCCGAGGCGCTTGACCAGCTGCGCCGGGAACTCTTTTGACTCGTCGCGTGCGGCCGCACCGGGGTGAACCTCGGCGTTGGCGAAGGCTCGGACGGTGCTGCGGAACTCTGCGAGATCAATGTTGTCGATGTCGGGCGCGGTCTGGGTGGTCACGGGGGCTCCTTCGAGGCGAGGTGTCTAACGAATTTCATCTAATGGAATCAAATTGCCACTAGTTGGCATGGACTGACTATGGCCGAGGGTGGCGAATTTGTCCAGAGGTGTAGCTGTTGTGTCGCGGCTCACGTTCTGCAATGATCAACTTGTCTACTCCTGTATAGACAAGTTGATCGCGGATCGAACCCCCTACAAGTCGGAAGCAGCGTGGCTTTCGGCGGAAGGTGCTGACATGAGCCTCGTTTCAGTCGACATGACACCGGACTCCGAGAATGTGAGGAGGGTGTCCAGTACGTATTTCGAGGGCTTGTCGGCGGATCGATACGCTGCGCTTGCCGAAGACCGCAAGCGTGCGATCGTCGCCGCGCACATGGACCTTTCGCGTCGGCGAGGACATAATTCGTCGATCTCGCGACTCGCGCCGGCCGGGGAGTTAGGGGACGGCCCGGCGATTCAATACGTCGGCGACGACATGCCGCAGCTCGTCGAAGCGGTCCTGGCGACACTCGCCCGCGCTCGCATGGAACCGGAATTCGTGGTGCACCCCGTGCTTGGCACAGTCGTGCAACCGGCGCACAGCACCGGAGGCGCCCAGATTGGTGAGCGCACCGAATCATGGATTCACATAGGACTACCCGCACATTGTTCGGACGAGCAGGCGCAGGTGATCGCGGAGGACGTCGACGGAATCCTCGACCGAATCGCGCATGCCTTCCGCGATTCCTTACCCCTGCGGGATCTTGTCGACGAGGCTCGCGAGCAACTGGACTCGGATGGCTACGCAGAAGAGGCTGACTTCCTCCGGTGGTGCAGCGCCGGAAACTTCAGCGTCGTCGGCGGAGCGCGGACAATCGACGGCGAGGAGACGAAGACTCTCGGCGTGCTCCCCGATCCAACCGGCTCTTCGGATTCGAAAGCGGCGCCCCTCTCGGTCGGGGTGGTGTCTCTCGGGCAAGGGTTCGGTGGCTCCGCCTACGCCACCGAGATCGATGTGTCTGTCGGTGACCGTGCGTACCGGTTCATCGGGTCCTTGACCGCGACCGGCCTTGTCTCGGATGTTCGACGAACCCCGCTCGTGCGTGGACGTGTCGCAGACATCTTCGATGCCTCCGGATCCACCGTCGATTCGTTTGTCGGACAATCGATGCTGGCAGTAATCCAGTCGATCCCGATCACAGTGCTGTTTGCAGCCGAGCCGGCCCGAATCGCGGACGCGCTGGACGAACTCACTTCGGTGGACGGCCGCACGTCGATCCATCTTTTCTTGCAACCGGTGGGATGTTCTCCTGCGGCTGGGCCGGACCAAGAGTTGTCGGCGTTGCTCTTCGTTCCGCGCGAGAAGTTCAGTACGACGATCAGAACAACGGCCGAGTCGGTACTCGCCGACGCACTCGGTGCCCGCAATATCGAGTTCTCCAGTCGAGTCTCGGAATCCCCCTTGGCCGTCGTACATTTCACGGCCGCAGTCGGCGGCGGCGCGAACTTCGCGTCGGCGCGACAAGCACGGGAGATTCGGGACCTCGTCGTTGACGCGTGCCTGACATGGGACGAGCGATTCGTTCTGGATGCTTCGCACTACGACGAGCGGCGCAGGCGTGCTCGGTTCGCCGAGCGAGTTCCGGTGGCATACAAGCAGGATTTCGACGCTGTCCGAGCCGCCGAGGACATGGCGGTGTTCGAGGGCCTCGCGCCCGGAGAAGTAAGTCCACGGTTGGCCCGATCTGTCGACGGACCCGGTACTCACCGTCTCGGGCTGTACGTATCGGGTGATCCGCTCTCGTTGGGCGAGGTGCTGCCCGTATTGCAGAGCCTAGGCGTCGAAGTGGTCGACGAGCGTCCGTACGAGCTCGTCTCGGCAGGCTCGGAACAGTCCTGGATCTACGAGTTCACGCTCGGCTATCCGAGTGCGCCGGTCGAAGGCTTCGACAACTTTGCCGCGCGGTTCGCGGCGACGTTTGCCGCGGTTCGAAACGGCTCCGCCGAGCCGGACTCGTTCAACGAACTTGTCGCGATCGCCGGACTCGGTTGGAAACAGGTAGTGGTGCTGCGGGCATACGCGGAGTTCTTGCAGCAAGCAGGATTTCCGTACAGCACCAGTCGCGTCGCCGAGGTACTTGCCGATCATCCCGAGATCGCCGCTGGTCTGTGCGAATTGTTCGAGAGCCGTTTTGATCCCGACGTCGTAGACGGAGATCGAGGTGCGCGTGCAGCAGCGGAGATGGAAACGGCCGTGGCACAAGTGCAAGGACTCGACGCCGATCGGATCCTGCGTGCATTGTCCGAACTGGTCCGTAACACGTTGCGTACCAACTACTTCGTCTATGGCACCGAATCGCTCGGCGCACTCTCGTTGAAGTTCGATTCGGAGAAGCTGTCCGTACTGCCCTTCCCTCGAGCGAAGTTCGAGATATTCGTGTACTCACCCGATGTAGCAGGTGTGCACCTTCGCTTCGGTACGGTTGCCCGCGGCGGCTTGCGCTGGTCGGATCGGAAAGAGGACTTCCGCACCGAGGTCCTGGGATTGGTGAAGGCGCAGGCAGTCAAGAACGCAGTCATCGTGCCTGTCGGCGCGAAGGGCGGATTTGTCGTCAAACGCCCGCCGGTTCCAGGGCAGGGTGTAGACGCAGACCGAGAAGCTACCTTGGCGGCCGGGATCGAGTGCTACCGATCCTTCATTCGCGGACTACTTGATCTCACCGACAACGTCGACAAACAGAGCGGCGCCGTTGTCGCAGCGCGACGGGTCGTTCGCCACGACGGAGACGACACATATCTTGTTGTCGCCGCGGACAAGGGCACTGCAAAGTTCTCCGACATCGCGAACGAAGTTGCTGCGGAGTACGGATTCTGGCTCGGCGACGCCTTCGCCTCCGGCGGATCGGTCGGCTACGACCACAAAGCCATGGGTATCACGGCGAAGGGCGCCTGGGAAAGTGTCAAGCGGCACTTCCGGGAGCTCGGCGTCGATACTCATCACGACGACTTCACCGCGGTGGGGATCGGAGACATGAGCGGTGACGTCTTCGGTAACGGAATGTTGTGCAGCAATCACATTCGCCTGATCGCGGCGTTCGATCATCGGCACGTGTTCGTCGACCCGAACCCGGCAGCGGAGCGCTCGTACGACGAGCGATCACGTCTCTTCTCGCTCCCACGATCGTCGTGGGCCGACTACGACCCGACCCTGATCAGTGCCGGCGGCGGAGTGTGGGAGCGCTCGGCAAAGCGCGTTCCGATCAGTGACGAGATGCGACAGGCGCTGGGCCTCGAGGACGACGTCACCGAATTGACTCCACCGCAACTGGTTCGGGCGATTCTGCGGTCCCCGGCAGATCTGTTGTGGAACGGCGGCATCGGAACGTACGTCAAGGCCTCCGGTGAGTCCGACCTCGAAGTCGGTGACAAGAGTAACGACGCGGTTCGGGTGAACGGCAACGAAGTGCGCGCACGTGTGATCGGTGAAGGAGGCAACCTCGGCCTCACCCAGGCCGGACGGATCGAATACGCGCGCATCGGCGGGCGGATCAATACCGACGCTCTCGATAATTCCGCGGGAGTCGATTGCTCCGATCACGAGGTGAACATCAAGATCCTTCTCGACTCCCTGATCAGCTCAGGCGCCGTCGCGGACTCACATCGCGACGCACTGCTCGAATCGTTGACCGATCAGGTCGCCGAACTCGTTCTTGCAGACAACCGTTCACAGAACGAACTGATGGGCACCACACGTGCGGATGCGGGGGCGATGATCGGCGTGCACGGCAGAGTGATTTCGAGCCTCGAGGCTCGCGGAATCGTCGACCGCGTCATCGAAGGGTTTCCGACCAAGAAGCAGTTCGCCGCGGCCGAGAAGGCGGGAACGGGACTGACGTCGCCGGAACTCGCCACATTGATGGCCCACGTCAAACTCGATCTGAAATCCACTCTGTTGGCGGGAAGCTCGATCGACAACCAGATCTACCGCAAGGCGCTGGTGAACTACTTTCCGGAGGGCGTTCGAGATGCAGGGGGCGACGCCCTCGACCGGCACCCACTGCGGCGCGAGATCGTCGCGACGGTGCTGACGAACAGCGTCGTAGATCGGGGAGGCATCACCTATGTGTATCGCCTCGGTGAAGAGGTCGGCGCTGATCCGGAGGACGCAGTACGCGCCTTCACCGTGGTGTCCGAGGTGTTCGGTCTGTGGGAGTTGTGGCGCGACATCAGAGAAGCCTCGAGCTCGACTGCTGTGTCCGACGAGTTGATCCTGCTCACCAGGCGACTGCTCGACCGCGCGTCACGGTGGATGCTGACGCGTCGGCCTCAACCGCTGGCCGTCGGGGCGGAGATCAGCCGATTCGGTGATCGCATCGCCGAGGCATCGGCCGAACTCGATGGCTGGCTGGTAGGTGCAGATCAGCGGAACCTGGCTGCGCGAACTGTCCTCATCACGGACAAGGGCGCGCCGGAGAACCTGGTCAGGCGAGTGGAGATCCTGCTCGACCAGTTCGGGCTGCTGGACGTGGTGGAGATCGCGGACCTCGCCGATCGCACAATCGCGGAGACCGGCGAGCTTTACTTCCGGCTCGGTGAGCATGTTGGGCTCGTCCCGATGCTCAATCGAGTGTCAGCATTGAGCAAGGACGGAAAGTGGAACGCGCTGGCCAGGTTGTCGTTGCGTGACGAGTTGTACTCGACGGTGCGGGCATTGACCCTCGACGTCTTGGCCGACGCGCAAGCGGGTGACTCGACAGCGGAAAAACTCTCCCGGTGGGAAGAGAGGAATGCGTCGAGAATCGAGAGGTCCACTCTCGCGCTCGCCGAGATCGAGGCATCCGGGCAACACGATCTTGCTGCGCTTTCGGTTGCGACGAGCCAATTGCGGCGCATGGTGGGTTAGGCCCGGCGCGGACGCCCGCGGATGGATCGGAAAGGTGCACGAGGCGGATAGACTTCGGAGGCCGAACGGGAGAACCGACTCGGTGGTTTTCGACGAACGGGTGGTGGCGATGGCGATTGCCGAGGTGGACGCAGAACTCGCCGTGCTGTTCAACGAGGCAGGCGGCGAGTCCGCCCCTGCCTACGAACGGGTCAAGAACCTCGTGGTCTCGCAGATCAACTCGGGTCGGTGGACCGAAGGCGATCAGCTGCCTTCGGAAAACCAACTGGTGAGTGCGCTGGGATTGTCACGTATGACGATCAATCGAGCGCTTCGTGAACTCACCAACGACGGTCTGATCGTGCGGATGATGGGGGTCGGTACCTTTGTCGCCGCCACGAAGACCGCGTCCCCGCTGTTCGAAGTCAAGAACATCGCCGACGAGATTCAGCGCCGCGGCCACCGTCATCGAACCGAGGTCGTCTTCGTTCGTGAGGAAGAAACCGACCACGGGCAGACGTTCCTTCGTGAATCGGTGGGCAAACGGGTGTTCCATTCGCTGATGGTGCACTTCGAGGACGAAACTCCGATTCAGGTGGAAGATCGGTTCGTGAATCCGAACGAGGCGCCCGACTATCTGCGCCAGGACTTCACTGCGATCACCCCCAACAACTACTTGAGTGACGTTGCGCCTCTGGTTCGCGGTGAGCATGTCGTGGAAGCGGTGTTGGGGAGCCCGGACGAATGCGAGCTGCTCCGCATCGATCGAGGGGAACCATGCCTGCTGATTCGCCGCCGCACCTGGTCGGCCAACGGGTTGGTCAGTGCGGCGCGCTTGATCCATCCGGGTTCACGCAATCGCTTGGAAGGAACCTTCGAGCGCTGATCGTTTCGAATGGCGAATCCTGAACACAGGCTCGTCCGATCGCACCATTTTCGGGTGCAACTTCGGTGCAATCGACCAGGACGTGACTGCGAGCACACTGAGATCATGGGTGGACGGCTATTGCTTCCGCAACCTCACTTCCCGACGAGTGAGACCTGAGCGGATCGAAGCAACGCCATCTACGCCACTGGCTTCCATGATCGAAGGAGTTCGACCTGTGACCGACTTGCCAAAGGACCTACTTGTCGCCCCGAAGTGGCAGGAACGCCTCGACGAACTGGCAGCCAAGCATTCGGTACCGGGCGCGCAGGTCGGTGTGATCGCGCTGGGTGAAGACGGCACTGCGGATATCCGCGTGATCACCACCGGAGTGACGAGCCTGAACACGCGAGTCGACGTCGATGCCGACACCCTGTTCCAGTACGGATCCGCGAGCAAGATCTGGACGACGACGCTGATCATGCAACTCGTCGACGAGGGCAAGCTGACGCTGGACACCCTGGTGGTGGAGGTGCTTCCGGAGTTCACGATCGCAGATCCTTCCAACACGAAGGAAATCACGATCCGCCAGTTGCTCACGCACACAAGCGGTATCGACGGAGACCTGTTCAACGACACCGGTGACGGCGACGACTGCGTCGAGAAGTACGTCGACGAACTCGCGACCGCGATCAGCGTCACCGAGCCCGGCGGGCATCTGAGTTACAGCAACGCGGGTTTCGCCGTGGCCGGCCGTATCGTCGAGGTTCTTCGTGAGATGACGTGGGACGAGGCGTTGGTCGAATACCTCTGGAAGCCACTCGGATTGACGCACATCATCACCAAGGCCAAGGACGCCCCGCTGTTCCGCACGGCTGTCGGCCATGTGGCCAACCCGGATTGGACGTCGCCGGACAAGGTGGTTCCGACCAAGCAGTGGCTGCTTCCCCGCGGTATCGGTCCGGCCGGCATCATCACCGGATCCGTCAGCTCGCTCCTGACCTTCGGTGCTGCACATATGCGTGACGGCCTCGCATTGACGGGTGAACGCATTCTGTCCGAAGAGTCCGCGCGCCTGATGCGCACTCCGCAATTCGACCTGACCGCGGTCTCGAGCGTCGATCAGGCCTGGGGTCTCGGATGGATCCTGTCCGACTGGGGCGGTGTGACGTCCGCGCAGCACGGCGGTGCGACGATCGGTCAGATCACTCGTTTTCACACCTTCCCCGAGCTCGGTCTCGCCATGGCCGTAGTCACCAACTCGCGTGGCGGCGGTGCCCTGGCCCACGACATCGAGAAGGAGATCGCGCAGGAGCTCGACCTCGTTTTGCCGGAGCCGAAGTCCGAGCCGAATGCAGAAGACATCGACCTGTCGAACATTCTCGGAACCTATGAATCGACAACCGTTCGCATCGAACTCACGCGTGGCGACGACGGCGGATTCCAGGTGCAGAACTTCGCCAAGATCGAGATCGACGGCGAGCCGCCGGCCCCGCCCACCAAGGTCGTGCCTCTGTCGGCTTCCCGGTTCTCGATCAGTAACGAGAGCGCTTCGGGTGAGATGGCTCATCTCACGATCGATGGCGAGGAATATCTGTACATGACCAGGCTTTTCAAGAAGATTTCCGACTAGTCGCGGCGAGATGATTCTCTCCGCTGGATGAAATCTCGGGCAGGTCGAGGGCGATGAGGGCCCTCGACCTGCCCGCACTACTTTCCCGAGGAAGACTCATGATGAAACCTCTCGCTCCTTTCCCGGACGTGAATCACCCAGCGGCACTGGATGCTTACGGCCTTGCGCCGGTCATCGACGGTCACAACGATCTGGCATGGACGGCTCGCGAGACTGCCGCCTACTCGGTGGAGAATCTCGAGAAGGATTCCATCTTCCAAACCGACATCGACAAACTCGGTCGCGGTGGCGTCGGTGCACAGTTCTGGTCGGTTTACACCCCGTGTGACCGGACGGAGGCCGAGGCTGTCCATTACACACTCGAACAGATCGACTATGTGTACCGGATGATCGGGCGGTACCCGGATACTTTCGAATTCGCGCGTACAGGTGACGACGTGCGTCGCATCTGGAGCGAGGGCAAGGTTGCGTCATTGTTAGGCGCAGAGGGCGGTCACAGCATCGGCAGTTCGCTCGGCGTCCTGAGAATGATGGCGCGCCTTGGTCTTCGGTACATGACTCTGACGCACAACGACAACACCGGGTGGGCGGACTCCGCGACGGATACGCGAGTACACGGCGGGCTGACGGACTTCGGCCGCGAGATCGTGCGCGAAATGAACCGGCTCGGCGTGCTCGTCGACCTGTCGCACGTCTCGGTGGAAACGATGAGAGATGCCATCGAGACGTCGTCGGCACCGGTGATCTTCAGCCATTCGTCCTGCTCTCAGCTATGCGGTCACCCCCGCAACGTTCCCGACGACGTCATGCGGCTGCTCGCGGCAAACGGCGGGGTCATCATGATCGCCTTTGTGCCCATGTTCCTTTCTTCCGAGTACAACGAGTGGTTCAAAGGCGGGCGGGTCGGCCCACGGCCGGCGATGACGGTGGACCATCTGGCCGAACATGTCGAGCATGCCCGAGACGTCGCGGGCATCGACCACATCGGTTTGGGTAGTGACTACGATGGATTCGACGACTTTCCGGACGGTATGCAGGACGTATCCGGTTTCGCGGTGTTGATAGACCGTCTGGCGGAACGCGGTTGGTCTGCGGAAGACTTGGCAAAGCTGATGGGCAACAACGTGTTGCGTGTGCTCGACGAGACAAGTGTGGCCTCGATGTCGAGCCTTTCCTAGCCGTATCGACGCCCGAAAAGATGGGGATGAGAATGAAGAAGATTCGTACCGTTGCACTGAAGGTTCTTGCTTCGGTGTCCGTAGTTCTGGTTGTGCTGGTATCGATAGCGCTCGTATTCAATGTCGGCTCCGCCAAGGCGAGTGTTCCGACCGGGGAAACCGGCAACCAGTTCGTGTCCGTAGACGGAAAGAACATGAGCTACTCGATCCGCGGCAACGGCGATCAGACCATAGTGCTGCTACCGGGGTTCGGAACGTCTGCACCGATTCTCGACTTCAAATCGCTCATCAACGAGCTTGCCCCTGATTACCGCGTGGTCACGATCGAGCCCTTCGGCTACGGATACAGCGACGCCACCGACAAGGACCGCACGGCTGAGAACATCGTCGAAGAGATACACGAGGCTGTGCAGGCCTTGGGAATTGACGAATACATCCTCATGGGTCACTCGATCACCGGTGTTTATGCCTTGGACTACACAGCGAAGTACGGCGACGAGGTCACCGCTTTCGTGGGCATCGACAGCAGCGTCCCGGGGCAGCCGAACATGGACACCAAGTTCCCGATCGAAGCCTTCCGCGTTGCAAAGAAATTGGGCTTCTCCGACGTCCTGGCGAAACTCGGTGGCAGCGAGGAAACCGATGCATACCTCGATGAAGCCGAGAAGGCAGAGATGAGCAGACTGGTCGCGAAGAACAACTTCAGCGACACGTACCTCAACGAAATGGATCACCTCTCGAGCAACTTCGCCGCGGCGATCGGCAAGACGTTCCCGGCCGATCTTCCGATTCTGTTGTTCGCGGTACAGAATTCCAAGGTCCAGGGCTGGACAGAGCTGCACGAAGGACAGGCAGCATCGGTCGATCATGGTGAATTGGTCTTGCTGGACGGAGACCACTACCTGCACCACACCAAGTCGAAGGAGATCGCCGAGAACGTCAACAGATTCATGGGAGAACTGAACTAGCTTCGGTAGACGTTAAGTTGGACGCGGGGTCATCGGATTGCGATGGCTCCGCTTCTTCCATTTTTTGACGAAAGTTCGGAGGCATTGTGGCGCAGACCTTGTCACGCGAGGAACTGGCGAGTGAGCTGGACAAGGCGTATTCGAAACTCGACGCGTTACTCGAGAGCGCCGCCGAGGCCGATGTTTTCGACGCCATTGCCGTCGATGCGTGGACGGTGCACGACGTACTCTCTTTGCGTGTCTGGTGGGCAGAGGCCGTCGTAGAGTGGATAGGTGCCGGATTGCGAGACGAGACACCGCAGACGCCGGCTGCGGGTTACAAGTGGACGCAAACACCCGCGCTGAACCAGTCGGTGGTCGAGGCGAGTGCAGGTACCTCGGTTCGAGAGCTTCGGGATCGTTTGCGCGCGGCCGTCGCAGCGCTGCGTCGGTATGTGAAAACTCTCGACGACGATCAACTGCTGTCGGTCGGGGTTTTCTCGTGGACCCGGACGTGGCCGGTGTCGAGGTGGATCGCCGTCAATACGATCACCCAATACGCGTCGTTGTCGAAAATGATTCGGCGAGTGCTGAAGTCGAACAATCAGCCCTGAAGTCGATGCATCCGCCATACGTCCGGTCCGTCGGGGAGCGAGGTCTGTCCGACGATCGTGAAACCGAACCGTTGGTACAGCGGGAGATTCCGTTCGGTTGACGTATCGAGCCAGCAAGTCTGTTCGGTTCGATCCAGTTCCGCCAAAGCATGTTTCAGTAGTCCAGAGCCCAATCCACTGCCCTGTGAACGCGGTGTCGTACCGATCGTTGCCAACGACCACGCGTGCTCGAGGGCGGGAAGCGCAGACAGTTGTTCGTCAGCCTGGAGAATGCGCTCGAACCGATCTCCGTGCAGTTCCACGATCTTCTCGACAGTCGCTTCATCAGGCTCCGGGGCGTCGGGCGGCAGGACTGCGATGACGCCGTTGCCTGAATCATCGATGTATGAACGTCCGAACGGTAGTGCCAGGTGTTCGAGGTAGATCCGTTGTAGAGCGGCGACCCGTTCCACGTGAGAGTCTTCGGCGACGCACCAGTTCGTCCAGGGATAGTCGGCAAAAGCCTCGCCGAGAACCTCGGCGGCACGGTCGAGGTCGTTGATGGACAGCGGTCGAACAGAATTCTGCATAGTGCCACTTCAGCACAGTGGTGTCTTCTGTCGCCACTCGATTTCGGCGGTGTAGCAGGTGCGCGGGCCGTGGTCACGTACTTGTGAGTTCATTCAAGAAAGTTGGACGCGGCTGTCGATCCTGCGTTCACTGGTAGTGATCGGGTAATCGCCGAGCTGTCAATTTCGGGCACATGAGATCCGGGTACGGCGATTCCCCGCGAAGGGAATGAATATGAACAGGCTCGAAGGCAAAAATGTAGTGATCACCGGCGCCGCCAGCGGAATCGGGCGTGCAGCAGCACAACTCATGGCGGCAGAAGGCGCCAAGGTGCTGGTTGCCGACCTCGATCCAGCTCGAGCGGAGGAAGCAGCGGCGGCGATACGCGAGACCGGTGGCACTGCGCTGGGTTTCGGCGTCGATGTCATGAACGAGGAGTCCCTGGCAGCGATGATCGAAAGGGCGGTCGCCGAATTCGGTGGCATCAACGTCTTGTGCAATCACGTGGGCGGTAGTAATCCGCGCAAGGATCTCGACCTGCTACGGATGGACCTGGACGAGTGGGATCGCGTGATGTCGCTCAACGTCCGAAGCACTGTGGTCGCTTCACGCCTTGCGATTCCGCACATGAACAGTGCCGGCGGAGGATCGATCGTCAACACGGCCTCGGTCGGTGGATCGATCGGAGACTCCCTGCAGTCGGCCTACGGGTCTGCCAAGGCGGCGGTCATCCGGTTGACTCAATACATCGCAGTTCAGTACGGAGCAAACGGTGTTCGGTGCAACGCCGTAGCGCCGGGTGCGATCATGACACCCGCACTCGTGGACAACATCCCTGCTGACGTCATCGAAGGCATGAAGCAGGCCAACGCCCTGCCTTACCTCGGCGAACCCGAAGACATCGCACACGCCATGGTCTACCTGGCGTCGGACGAATCTCGCTACATAACGGGGCAGACCTTGGTGGTCGACGGCGGACTCACCAGCAAGAGTCCACTCGCGACCGGCCGGTCGTCGATGTTGAGCTGAGTCAGCTCCGCCAACCGCTGGGGCCGGCTCCCAGAACCTCGATGGATCCCTGACTGGCGTGTGAATGCTTGGTGCGGTGCGTCATTCGCCACGTTCCGTCGATTCGCGACCACGAATCGTGGTAGTCGCCGAGCGTGAAGAAGTTCAGGTGAGCTTTGCTCCCGGTGCCCACGTGCATGTCACTGACGTAGGAGCGGCTGGTGGCAATATCACCGACCACCTCGACCAGCACGTTGCCGATCAGATGTTGGGTGGGACCGCACTCGTCGAGGAACGAGCGGATGGAAGCCACTACCTCGGCGGGTCCGCACAGAGTTCCGGTTCCCAGTTCTGCCGTAGCGTCCGGAGTCATGATCCGGTGGAGTTCATCCCAGTCCCGCGCATCCATGGCTCGGGCGAACTCGAAAATGGAGCGGGTGATCTCGCGTTCGTCGAGAAGAGTGGTGATGTCGACGCTCATGCTGTGCGCCTTTCTCGGGCGTCGGGGGTTAATAAAGGCGCACAGCAGAAGTCAGCGGTTCAGCAGCTTGCGCATCGCTTCGGCAGCGCCCTTGACCATCTTGTCTCGGGGGAAGCCGCTGCGCTTCTTGGCGCCTTCGTAGTTTCCTGCAGCAACCCAGATCGGGCCGTCGGCAAGGTGTTCGAGGCCTTCGCGTGCAACATCCTCGGGCTCTGCGACGTTCATGCCCGGGATGTCGAAGTTCAATCCCGCGCGAATCATGGCCGGCGTGCGAGTGACACCGAGAATGAACTCGACGACGTGAACGCCGTACGGCTGAAGTTCGAGCCACAGGCTTTCGGCGAAGATGCGACCGAAAGCTTTCGAGGCCGCGTAGATGCTCTGGTGCTCGGAGCCCATGAATCCGGCCAGCGAGCCGAGCAGCATGATGCCGCCTCGTCCGCGATCCTTCATCAAACCGCCGAAGTGGTGCGAGAGTTCGAGCTGCTTGTTGATGTTCAGCTCGATGACTCCGGCGAATCCCGTCAAATCACCGGTGACGAACTCGTGGCCGTAGCTGTTGGCGCCGGCGTTGAAGATGAGCAGGCCGACCTCGACGTCGTCGGTGACAGCCTTGATCTGGTCGAGCGCGTCGGGAACCAATAGATCCAGTGCAAGAGTTCGTACTTCGACGCCGTTGGCGCGTGCCTTGGCCGCGGTCTCCTCGAGTGGGCCCGGCTTGCGGGCGATGAGAATGAGGTTGATGCCGATCTTGCTGAGCTCGTCGGCGAACCCTGCGCCGACACCTTCGGAACCGCCGGCGATGACTGCCCACGGGCCGTAGTACTGGGGATCGATCATTACTACCTTCTTCGAAAGATGTTGGCTCGTCTAGTGAAACGGAGCGGGTACTGGTTCGCTGTCGTCGATGATCGGCTGAGGCGCCGGCTCGTCGTTGAGAATCTCGAGCTCGCCGGCGGTCGCGGCGTTCACGATGGACGCGATCAAGGCGCCGCACTCCTTGCGAGGAGCACCGGGTCGTCCCTCACGTTGCCCGAATTCACGGTCGTCGGCGATTTCGAGGCACTGGGCGCGGGCCTGGTCACTCCACTGAACGGTGGTGTGTTCCCAACTGTTCTTCTGGACCAGGACCTGCGCCTTGCACTCAGCGCACTGAAGAGGCTGCATCTTCGTCTGCCTTCTTCGCAGCGAGGTTGTCTTCGACTTCCTTCTGCCAGGCGGCGACGGGTCGCGCGGTGTCGAGTTCGAATTCGAAGCGCTCGGTCATCTCGGGAGCGATGTCAGCGACGTCGACGTAGAACTGTTCGTACCAGCGACGGAGCTGGTAGACCGGGCCGTCTTCTTCGCACAGGAGCGGGTTCTCGATGCGAGTCTTGTTCTTCCAGATCTCGACGTCCTGCTCGAAGCCCTTGGCGATGAACGTGCCGAAGTTCGCGGCCATCGCGTCGGCGGCTTCACCCTGGAAGCGATCGGACTTCTTGACGATGATGCCGTACTGGAGCACGAACTTGTCAGCGCTGACCGGGTAGTGGCAGTTGATGAGCACAGAGTCGACGTTGTAGTCCTCGTACTCGTAGGTCAGGTCGTCGACCATGAAGGAGGGGCCGAAGTATGTCGCAACCGAGTTGCTGCCGACCATCTTCGGGGTGCCTGCTGCGTGGGGACGCATGTCCGAGCGAGCGACGCCGCGCATGTACTGCGTTGCGGCGTGGCCTTCGAAGACGTTCTTGAAGTACGTCGGGAAGGAGTAGTGCACGTAGAAGAAGTGCGCCATGTCGACGATGTTGTCGACGATTTCACGACAGTTGGTGTCGACGGTCGTGGTGTACCAGACCCAGTCGCTCCACTCGTCGCTTAGCGCGCCTTCGATGCGGGGGATGGCTACGTCGTCGGTCGGCGGGTTGCCCTCGGGGTCGTGCCAGACAAAGAGCATGCCGTCCTGGTCGAGGGTCTGCCATGCGCGCGTCTTGGCCAGCGGGGGAACGCGGCGTGCGTACGGAATCTTCTGGCACTTGCCGTTGCCGCCCCATCGCCAATCGTGGAACGGACAGGCAATGGCGTCGCCCTTGATGGTGCCCTGGCTCAGGTCGCCACCCATGTGACGGCAGTACGCGTCGAGGATCTTGACGTTGCCTTCACTGTCGGCGAAGACGACGAGCTTGGTGCCGAACGCCTCGATGGAGTGCGGCTGGCCGTCCTTGAAGGACTCCGTGAGCCCAATGCAGTGCCATCCACGTGCAAAGCGAGTAGGCGCGGTTCCAGCTTGGATCTCGCGAACTTCGTCGTTGTCGGACTGATTGATCGTCACGATGAGTCCCGTCCTTTCCAGGGGCAGTGTCGACGCCCGACGCTAGGGGAGCGTGAATTGCCTCTGGGGCCTCGTCTCACTGGCCGGGACCTGCGGAGAGCGCGAGGATCCGGCGGCTCATCCCGGCCTTCGGGACTTCCGATCACCGGACCGCGTGACCGACATATCGTGGCGAGGCAGCCGTTATGTCTATCTGCCGATCCGCTCCCTCACGGTTCGGTGCGAGGAGTGTCTCCTATGGTCAACAAGGTTCTGAGCTCAGTCTGTGATCTGCTTCCGAAGATCGCGGCCCGTGCTCAGAAGGTCGACGATTCGCGCAAGATCTCCGAACGGACCATCCGGGAACTGTCCGAAGCCGGTGTCTTCTCCATGCTTGCGCCGAAGAGATACGGAGGCGCCGAGAGCGACCCGGTCCACTTCTACGAAGTCATCAGGGCCATCTCCGCTGCCTGTGGCTCGACCGGTTGGGTCGCCTCGGTGGTGGGAGTGCACCCGTGGCATCTGGCGCTTTTCGACGACCGAGCGCAGGACGACGTGTGGGGAGAGGACCAGACGACGCTCATCTCGTCCGCCTACGCGCCGGTCGGTCGACTTACGGCGGTGGACGGTGGCTACGAACTGTCGGGCCAGTGGGGTTTCTCTTCCGGCTGTGATCACGCAAGTTGGGCATTGCTGGGAGCGATGGTGGTCGGCGTGGACGGCCGTCCCGTCGACTTCATGACGGTGCTGGTGCCGCGCACCGATTACGAGATCCGCGACGTCTGGGACGTCGTGGGAATGAGAGGCACCGCGAGCAACGAGATCGTGGTCAAGAACGCGTTCGTTCCCGAGCACCGCTTGAAACGCAATTACGAAACCGCGCAACTGAGTGGGCCTGGCCAAGCGGTCAATCCTGGCCCGCTGTACAAACTTCCGTTCGGGAGCATCTTCACCTCGACGGTCGCTGCTCCGTGTGTGGGCATCGTCGCCGGTTGTTACGAGGGGTACCTGGACGTGATGTGTGAGCGCGTCCGTCTGAGCCTGGGTGGCGGACGGTTCAGCGAGGACCAGTTCGCTCAGGTCGCCGTCGCACGTGCGTCGTCGGAGATCGATGCCGCGATTCTGCAGATGGATCGCAACATCCGGGAGATGTACGAACTTGCTGTCGCCGGCAAGGAGCTTCCGCTCTCGATGAGGCTGCGCGCGCGTCGTGATCAGGTTCGCGCGACGGAACGTTCGGTGGAAGCGATCGACATGCTGTTCAAGACGGCAGGCGGCAACTCCCTCTCTCGCGGAAACCCGATCGAGCGTGCGTGGCGTGACGTTCATGCGGGCAGCGTTCACGTTGCCAACGAACCCGAGCGCGCGTTGGCGCTGTACGGCCGGGCGGCGTTCGGACTGCCGGTGGAGGACAACCTGATCTGACCGGTTGGCGCGCCACCGGGTGGGGTATTTGCCTTTGGATGAGGGAAGTACCGGCTCTGACCATCGGCTCGATCGTCGACATGGCAGGTGTCGCGCGCGCGAAAGTGATGCCGGCTGGCCGAACCGGTGTCTTCGAGGAAGTCGGTGCGGGAGTCTCACCGAGCTGGAACGTCTTCTGTAGCGATGATCGGATTGCCTTCACCGATTCCTTCTCGGTCGTCGGTGATCTCCGATTGCGTATCGACCGATCCGACCTCCGCGATCTCGGCGGGGGTGTGTCGTGGGCGCCGGCCACGTTGCACGAGCAAGACGGTTCGACGGCTGCCGTGTGCACACGTTCCGCGCTTGCCGCGGTCGTGGCGCGGCTTGCTGCCGACGGACTGGAAGCTCGGGTGGGTAACGAGATCGAGTTCACTCTTTTCGGTGATGTGTGCGGCGGTGAGTGGTCGGCCTACGGTCTGGGCGCAGTCCTTGGTCGCGAAGACTTCCTCAAGGACCTCCTGCGCAATGCCGAACGCGCACAACTGCATATCGAGCAAGTCCATGCCGAGTACGGAGCAGATCAATTCGAGATGTCGATCGCGCCGAGTGCTCCTGTTCAAGCCGCTGATCTCGCGGTGTTGGCTCGGATCTTGATCAGCCGTACAGCCAGAGCGCACGGATTGGCGGCCTCGTTCTCGCCGTTTCCCACCCTGGGCGGCGCAGGAAACGGTGCACACCAGCACTTTTCGATGACCGCAGATGGTAGGCCAATCTTCTCCGGTGGCAATCGGGAGCACAGAATGACGGATGCGGGAGCTTTCGCCTTGGGTGGAGTCCTCGCTCATCTGACGGAATTCACGGCCGTCTTTGCGTCCTCACCGCTCTCCGGCCTCAGGCTGCGCCCGGACAGTTGGTCGGGGGCCTACGTCTGTTGGGGGCTCGAGAACCGCGAAGCGGCACTGAGGTTCTGCGCAGAGTCACCGTCGAATCCGCACGGCGCCAACGCCGAAGTGAAAAACGTCGATCCGTCGGCCAACCCGTATCTGGCGACCGCTGCGATACTTGGCCTTTCGCATATCGGTATCGGCAATGCCGCGCCATTACCTGCGGAAATTGTGGTGAACCCGTCGACTCTCACGGATGCGGAACGCGATGAGCGCGGGGTGACCCGAGTCCCCACCGATCTCGGCGAGATAGTGCAGAAGTTCAACTGTTCCTCGGCGGCGAAGGAAATCTTCGGGGAGTCGATCATCGAAGCGATGGTGTCCGTGAAGGGAGCTGAGCGGGAGACGTTCTCCCAGATGGACGAGGCGACAACCGTCGAACGGCTTCGATACACCTGGAGTTGAAGGGTTGACGCCCAAGTTCCTGAGTTCTATGTTTAAGTTATTCCTTAATTAAGGAGTTGCTTACATGGATGAGCGAAGTGGCCGGCTCGATGCAGTGTTCAGCGCACTGGCCGACCCGACGAGGCGTGAAATGCTCTCTCGCCTGACGGATGGTTCGATGACCGTCGGTGAGTTGGCTGAGCCGTTCGAGATGAGTCGACCCGCCATCTCGCAGCATCTGAAGGTGTTGGAGAAGGCAGGTCTCATCGAACGGACCGCCACTGCGCAATGGCGCACCTGCACCCTTCGCGCAGAGGGACTCGACGACGCCAGTGCCTGGGTCAACGAACATCGGCGGGATTGGAACGAACGCTTCGATCTCCTCGACGAGCGTCTACGTGAGCTGAAGCAACGTCGACTGAAGAAGGAGAAGGACAATGAGTGACCAGAATGCAGATACCACCGCAGAATTCACCATCTCCCGAATCTTCGACGCACCACGTGAACTCGTGTGGCAAGCGTGGACCGATCCCGACGAGGCAGCACGCTGGTGGCATCCCGAGGGCGTCAGCAGCCCCCGGGAGCACGTCACGATCGATCCCAGAGTTGGCGGAACGTACCGCTACTTGATGATCAACGACGAGAATGGAGCCGAGTACCCCACCGGCGGAACCTATCTCGAGGTCGACGAGCCGAAGAGGCTTGTCTTCACCTGGGGAAATCCGGGTGATCCGGTAGGCGCTGCGCCTCGAATAACGGTCACGCTCGCAGAACGGGGTGACAAAACCGAAATGACATTCCACCTGGTAGGGATTCCGGGATTCAAGGGTGACGGGAATGTGTACGACGGGTGGGAATCCGCGTTCGACGTGTTGGAAGAAGTTCGCGCCGGCGACTAGTCGGGAATTGCACACCGCGACCGGGGCGCCGGTGATTGAATGAGGCTGACACACCATTCTTCACCGACGCAGGAGAGCCTGATGGCACCAGAAGTTGCGGTAGTTCTCGAGGGATACACCTACTTCGAATGCCCGCGCTGGCACGAGAACCGGATCTGGGTGTCGGACTTCTACACCTACCAGGTGATTTCGGCCCGCGAGGACGGGACCGACATACGCGTCGAGGCGGAGGTTCCAGGGCAGCCGTCCGGGCTGGGGTGGCTTCCGGACGGCAGATTGCTGGTGGTCTCCATGCGGGACCAGAAGATTCTGCGGCGAGAATCCGACGGCGAGTTGGTGGTGCACGCAGACTTGTCCGAGTACGTCAGTGCCAACGTCAACGACATGCTGGTCGATGCGCAGGGACGAGCGTACGTGGGCAACTTCGGGTTCGACCTGATGAACCTGGCTCCCGTCGAGACGGCAGATCTCCTCCGCGTCGACCCGGACGGATCGGTACACGTCGTGGCGCGAGATCTCCACTTCCCCAACGGTATGGCTCTGACGTCGACCGGAGATCTGCTCGTGGACGAAACGCTGGGAAATCGAATCAGTGCATTTGCGGTTCAGGCCGACGGCTCCCTGAGTGAACGCCGTGATTGGGCGTCGTTCGGGCCGGTACCTGGTGGCCCCGAGGTGGAGACCACTCTCGCTCAGATCGTCGTTGCGCCCGACGGATGTTGCATCGACGGAGACGATTCGATGTGGGTGGCCGATGCCCTTGGAAGTCGTGTTCTTCATGTGAGCGCCGGCAAGATAATCGATGAAATTGCCTTCGACAGCGGTGTCTTCGCGTGCGGGCTCGGCGGCTCCGACGGACGTACGCTGTTCGTCTGCGCCGCACCGGACTTCAATGAGCACGCTCGTAAGGTCGCCAACGAAGGAAAGCTGTTGTCGATTCGCCTGGAGCCGTTGGGCTGACATGGAATTGGTGACCTCGCTACCTGCCGACACTCCGCTACGGCAGGTAGCTCAGCACGTCGAACGCATCGAGAAACTCCGTTTCGACACGGTACACATCTCCGAGACCGTCCGCGATCCTTTTGCGGTGGCAGCACTCGCCGTCGAACACAGCACCACCCTCACAGTCCGGACGTCGATGGTTGTCGCATTTGCGCGCAGTCCCATGGTGACGGCTTTGGCTGCGTGGGATCTGGCGGACTTCTCCGGCGGACGATTCCAGCTGGGGCTCGCGACGCAGGTGCGAGGGAACATCGTCGGGCGGTACTCGATGCCGTGGACGGATCCTGTTGCGCAACTGCGTGATTACGTCAGTGCTGTACGCGAGATCTTCCGAGTGTTCCAGGAGGGCGGTGAACTCGACTATGCCGGAACGCACTACACCTTCAACCGACTGCAGCCCTACTTCAATCCGGGGCCGCTCGATGTTCAGGCTCCGGAGATCTGGACCGGGGGAGTGAACTCCCGCATGTGCTCACTGGCAGGAGCCGTCGCCGACGGTTTTGTTGCTCACCCCACCAGCTCCCATCCGAAGGTGCTCGCGGAGAGGATTATTCCATCATTGACGGCAGGCGGAAGGAAGCCGCGACTGATTGCCGTTCCGAAGACGATCACCGGCAAAGATCGTGCTGCGATACTTGCTCAACGAGAAGCGGTGCGCAGCGAACTTGCCTTTCTCTACTCCACGCCGGCATATCGAACCGCGCTCGAGGTTCTCGGCTTGGCGGGGATCGGCGAGAAGTTGACCGCAATGGGGAGAGCTGGGGAGTGGGCTGATCTGGGTGCCGTCCTCACCGAGGATGTTCTCGACAGGCTGGTCACGCAATGCACCTACGCCGAGCTCCCCGAGGTGCTGAGTTCGAAATACGCGAGTCTCTGCGACGGCATTGCACTGGCAGTGCCGGCGGATCCCGCCGACGACCGCACCTTCGCAGCGATGTGTGAGGGGCTACGCGCGGCCTCAGCGTCCGCCAAGTGACGTGCCGTCGGCGCGAACTACACTCTCGACATGGGGCGCGTCTACGAAGGCATCGATGAAAAGCTCACCACGTGGTTGCAGGCTCAACCGCTGTTCGTTGTTGCTACCGCGCCGTTGTCTCCTGACGGGTTGATCAATTGCTCACCCAAAGGGGGAGTCGGATCGTTTGTGGTGCTGACATCCACCCGGGTGGCGTACCTCGATCTCACTGGCAGCGGTGTGGAAACCATCGCGCACGTGCGCGAGAACTCCCGAATAACCCTGATGTTCATGGCATTTGACGGTCCGCCGAAGATCGTTCGACTGCACGGTCACGGACAAGTTCTGCTTGCAGGGTCGGAAGCGTTCAACGCGATTGTCGGTAGGTTCCCGGAGCATCCGGGGCTGCGGTCGATCGTCGTGGTCGATCTGACGCGCATTTCGGATTCGTGCGGATACGCAGTACCGCTGATGGACTACCAATCCGATCGTGACGTGCTCGACCGCGTAGCGGAGAAGCGGGGTCCGGAGCGGCTCATCGCCTATCGCGCCGAGAAGAACGCGAAGAGTGTGGACGGTTTGCCCGGTATCGACGCGGAGTGATACAAAATCGCGACGCCGTGAGAAAGAGTGTGGGGCAGGTGATTCTGACATTGCCTGCCCCACGACCTCGTTGTGCTGGTTACTTCGCCATGTCCTGGGCTGCTCGGTACGAGAAGACCATGGCCGTGCCGAGTGGAACTCCGGGGCCGGGGTAGAAGCGGCCGCTCAGTGACGCGCTCGTGTTGCCGGCGGCGTACAGGCCGTCGATGGCGCTGCCGTCAGCACGCAGGACTCGGCCGTTGACGTCGGTGACCAATCCGCCCTTGGTGCCGAGGTCACTGAGGACGATGCGGGCCGCGTAGAACGGACCGTTCTCGATGGCCGTCAGTGCCGCATTCGCACCACCGTTGGGTGGGCAGAAGAACGCGTCGTACGGGTCTTCGCCGCGATGGAACTCTTCGTCGACGCCCAGTTTTGCGGCATCGTTGAACTTTTCGACAGTGCTGCGCAATGCGTCGGCCGGTAGTCCGGTCTTGGCAGCGAGTTCTTCGAGTGTGTCGGCACCGACCCAGGTTCCGGCTTCGAGGTGCTTGGCGGGCGCCGTGTTCGGGATGCAGATGGCGGGCAGTCCGCCACCCTCGCGCGAGTCGAAGATCATGAACGACGGCACGGCAGAACCGTTGTCGTCGTGAGCATCCATGGCTCGTCCGAACTGGTCGTACGGAAGCGATTCGTTGAGGTAGCGCTCACCGGCGCTGTCGACGACGAGCCCACCGCGAACGCCGACCATGAAGGCGGCGCTGCCGTCGGGCTGCTCGACGCCGGGGCAGAACCACGCCTGATCGAGCAAGGCTGTTGCGCCGCCGACAGCAATTCCGGCGGAGATCGCGTCGCCGGTGTTGGCGCCGAAGGGGCCCATGCTCCAGATCGCCTTGCCGGGGGTGCCTGCCTGCTCACGCATCTCGGCGTTGCCTTCGATGCCGCCTGCTGCCATCAGGACACCGCGGTTCGCCTTGATTCGCTGGGTTTCGCCGCCGGATTCGACCTCGGCGCCGACAACACGGCCGTCTTCCACGATTAGCGAGGTGAGGACGGATTCGGTGCGAAGTTCTGCCTTGCCGGTGCTCTGAACTGCGGCCAGCAGACGGCCGATCAGTGCGCGCCCACCGATCATCGGGCCGGGAGCATGATCCTGACCGGTGCGGTCTTGGTCCAGTTCCGGACGCACCTTGCCGGCGAGGTCACCGATGTCGGCGGGATCGAGATCGAGAGGGTTGATGGAGCGTCCCGTGTCCATCCGGCCTTCGGCTTTGTAGTAGTCGGGGAACGCACGGAACTCGAATTCGATGTTCGGGTTCTGCTCGAGTAGAGCGACGACAGCGGGAGCGGTCTCGACGTAGGCGTCCTGGCGCTCGGACTCGGTGTCACCGAGCAACGCGCGCAGATAGGTGCGGGCATTCTCGGTCGAGTCGGGAAGTCCGGCGCGTTCCTGCACCTGGGTACCTGGGAGCCAGATCGAGGCGCCCGAGTAGGCGGAGGTCCCGCCGAAACGATCGGTTTTCTCGAGGACGATCGTCGTCAATCCCTGAGCAGCGGCGGTATATGCGCCGGTCAGCGCTCCGCCGCCGGAGCCGACTACCAACACGTCGCACTCGCTGGTCCAGTCCTGCATCATTGCGTCCTTACTCCAAGAGGGTGGGGTGTCCACGGAATACCGCACGGCACTGGAAGGCCATGCCAGGTCCCACTGAGCGGGCAATATGCCGAGATGGGTGGTCCAGGTGAGAGAATTAGCGCGGTCGTTCGCGGCCGGGACACATAATCGATGATGGGGGCGACGTTGCCGAGAATTGCCGAGGTCAGGGACGCTGCTGAGCCCAGTTCGGACGAGCAGCGGGCGCGCCATGTGCGGATGCTGGAAGCGGCCGCCGAATTGGGGACCGAGAAAGAACTCTCGCGGGTTCAGATGCACGAAGTTGCCAAGCGGGCAGGCGTGGCCATCGGCACTCTCTACCGTTATTTCCCTTCGAAGACGCACCTCTTCGTCGCTGTGATGGTCGAGCAGATCGATCAGATCGGCGACAGTTTTGCCAAGCATCAGGTGCAGTCGGCCAATCCGCAGGACGCGGTGTACGAGGTCCTGGTGCGCGCGACTCGCGGGTTACTGCGTCGGCCGGCCCTTTCGACTGCGATGCTGCAGTCGTCCAGTACCGCCAACGTCGCGACGGTGCCGGACGTGGGCAAGATCGATCGCGGCTTCCGGCAGATCATCCTCGATGCGGCCGGGATCGAGAACCCGACCGAGGAAGACAACACCGGGTTGCGTCTGCTGATGCAGCTGTGGTTCGGGGTCATCCAATCGTGCCTCAACGGTCGAATTTCCATCCCGGATGCGGAGTACGACATCCGCAAGGGGTGCGACCTGCTTTTGGTGAATCTCTCACGACACTGACGTGACCTCGCCCCTTCTCGGGGTGGGTTCGTCATGTCCTCAAAATTGAAATCAATTCTATTATTCGAGTCAGACTTGGTTCAAAGATGACGTTCATTCCGGCATTGCCCTGACATCATCAATAGAATACATTACAGAAAAGCTGACGGTGAGTCAGCTCACCGACCGAAAACTCCACGAAGGAGCGCACATCATGGGTCATGCAGTCATCGTCGAGGCCGCTCGGACACCGATCGGCCGTCGTCGCGGCGCCCTGGCGGGACTGCACCCCGCCGAGATTCTGGGAGCAGCACAGCTCGGCGTTCTCGAACGGGCAGGCGTCGCACCGGAAGACATCGGACAGATCATCGGTGGCTGTGTCACGCAGGCGGGTGAGCAGTCCAACAACGTCACGCGGCAGGCGTGGCTGCACGCCGGATTGCCATACAGCACCGCGGCAACCACTATCGACTGCGCCTGTGGATCTGCCCAGCAGGCAGTGCATTTGATTTCCGGCCTGATTTCGTCGGGTCAGATCTCGGCCGGTATCGGTTGCGGCGTCGAGGCTATGAGCCGTGTGTTCCTGGGTCAGGCAAATGCGCCCGGAACGGGAAACCCGTACCCGGACGACTGGACCATCGACATGGGTGACCAGTTCACTTCTGCGCAGCGTATTGCCGAGAAGCGTGGCATCACGCGCGCCGACGTGGACGCCTTCGGTCTCGAGTCGCAGCGCCGCGCAGCCCAGGCCTGGGTGGAAGGCCGTTTCGACCGCGAGATCGTTCCCGTCAAGGCTCCGGTGGTGGACAAGGAAGGTACGCCCACCGGCGAGATCGCCACTGTCACGCGCGATGGTGGGCTGCGTGAGACGACAGCGGAAGCGCTCGCCGGGCTCAAGCCGGTCATCGAGGGCCATATCCACACCGCCGGCAACTCGTCGCAGATCAGCGACGGCGCCGCAGCAGTGTTGCTGATGAGTGAAGAGCGCGCACAGGAACTGGGATTGAAGCCGCGCGCGCGGATCGTCGCGTCCGGCATGGTCGGATCCGATCCCTTCTATCACCTGGACGGACCGATCGAGTCCACCCAGATGGTGCTCGACAAGGCTGGAATGACTCTGAACGACATCGATCTCGTCGAAATCAACGAAGCGTTCGCCTCGGTAGTGCTCTCCTGGGCGCAGGTTCACGACGCAGATCTGTCCAAGGTCAACGTCAACGGCGGTGCGATCGCACTCGGGCATCCCGTCGGTTCGACCGGCGCTCGTCTGATCACGACCGCGCTGCATGAACTCGAGCGCTCGAACAAGTCCACGGCGCTGGTCACGATGTGCGCCGGTGGAGCTCTCTCGACCGCCACCATCATCGAACGCATCTGACCCGCACTCACACTGTCGAATTGACGAGGTAGACATGACCATTGGATTGAGTGAAGAAGATCGTGACCTCCGCGACTCCGTACGGGGCTGGGCGGCGCGTCACGCAACACCCACCGCTATCCGTGAAGCGGTCGAGGCGAAGGTCGAAACCCGCCCCCAACTCTGGAACGGGCTTGCCGAGCAGGGACTTCTCGGACTACACGTCGCCGAGGAATTCGGCGGCGCCGGATACGGATTAGTCGAGCTCGCGATTGTCGTCGAGGAACTCGGGCGCTCCATGGTTCCCGGCACGTTCCTGCCGACAGTCGTGGTCAGCGCCGTTCTCAGCGACGCCGGAGTCACCGCGCCGCTGGCCGGACTGGTCGACGGCAGCACACTCGGAGCCGTTGCACTGCAGCCGGGTTCGCTGAAGATCACCCGTGACGGCGACACCGCCACCCTCAGCGGAACGTCCAGCCAGATTCTCGGTGGCCATGTCGGCGACGTGTTCCTCCTCGCGACGGACAGCGGATTCGTTCTGCTCGGACGTGACCGCCTCGAGGTCACGGACTTGGCCAGCTACGACGTCGTGCGTCGTAACTCCGAAGTCACCGTCGACGGTTTGGTCCTCACCGATTCAGAGATCCTCACCATCGATACCCAGCGTGTACTCGACATTGCCGCAACACTGTTCGCGGCCGAGGCATCAGGCTTGGCCGACTGGGCAGTCACGACGTCGGCTGAGTACGCGAAGGTGCGTCAGCAGTTCGGTCGCCCGATCGGCCAGTTCCAGGGTGTCAAACACAAGGCTGCCCGGATGCTCGCTCTTGCCGAGCAGGCGCGCGTCTGCGCCTGGGACGCTGCCCGCGCACTGACGCCCGCCAACGGCGTCGGTGCCGAAGAGGCTTCTCTCGCAGCAGCCGTCGCCGGAGCTACGGCCCTCGAAGCCGGTTTCTCCGTCACACGTGACTGCATCCAGGTGCTCGGTGGAATCGGCTACACGTGGGAGCACGACTCGCACCTGTACCTTCGCCGCGCGCAGTCCCTGCGAATTCTGCTGGGTTCCACGGCATCCTGGCGCCGTCGGGTTGCCGAGCTGACCATTGCCGGTACCCGTCGCGTGCTCAGCATCGAGTTGCCGCCCGAGGCCGAGGCGATCCGCGCGGACATCCGCGCCGAGCTCGCACCGGCTTTGGACCTCGAAGGTGCCGCGCAGAAGACGTATCTCGCGGAAAAGGGCTACACCGCACCACACTTCACGGCTCCGTGGGGCAAGTCCGCGGACGCTGTCAGTCAGCTGGTCATCGCCGAAGAACTACGTGCAGCGAAGATCAAGCCGCACGACATGATCATCGGCAACTGGGTCATCCCGACGCTCATCGCGCACGGCAACGAAGAGCAGCTCGCCAAGTTCGTCCCGCCGTCACTGCGCGGCGACATCGTCTGGTGTCAGCTCTTCTCCGAGCCCGGCGCAGGTTCCGACCTCGCCGCGCTGAGTACAAAGGCCACCAAGGTCGACGGTGGCTGGAAGTTGCAGGGCCAGAAGGTGTGGACGTCGATGGCACGCGACGCGCACTGGGGAATCTGCCTCGCGCGCACCGACGCCGACGCCCCCAAGCACAAGGGCCTGTCCTACTTCCTGATCGACATCAAGAACAGCGGCCTCGACATTCGCCCGCTTCGCGAGATCACCGGTGAAGCACTGTTCAACGAAGTCTTCTTCGACGACGTCTTCGTCCCCGACGAGTGCCTGGTCGGCGAGCCGGGGGACGGCTGGAAGCTCGCTCGCACCACACTGGCCAACGAGCGTGTCTCGCTGTCCAACGACTCGTCTCTCGGATCGGGCGGTGAGGCTCTTCTGAGCCTGGTCGACGGACTACCCGGTGGTATCGACGACGAGCAGCTGACGGTTCTCGGAAAGGTGCTGTGCGACGCGCAATCCGGCGGTCTGCTCGGTCTGCGAACCACGCTGCGCTCGCTTACAGGCGCGCAACCGGGGGCTGAGTCCTCGGTGGCGAAGCTGATCGGGGTCGAACACATCCAGCAGGTCTGGGATGTGGCGATGGAGTGGGCTGGTCCCAGTTCCCTTCTGGGCAATCAGCATCGGATGTCTGCGACGCAGATGTTCCTGAACTCGCAGTGCATGTCCATCGCGGGTGGTACAACCAATGTTCAGCTCAACATCATCGGTGAGCGAATCCTGGGTCTGCCTCGTGACCCCGAACCGGGAAAGTGACCTGCACATGAGCAATCGCACCTTCGTCATCGGCGTGGGCATGACCAAGTTCGAGAAGATCGAGACCCGCGACTGGGAATACCCGGACATGGTGACCGAAGCCGTCTCGAATGCACTCACCGATGCCGGGATCAGCTACGGCCAGATCCAGCGTGCTGCAGTCGGTTACGTGTTCAACGTGTCGACAGCAGGCCAGCGTGCCCTGTACGAAACGGGTCTGTCCGGTATCCCGATCTTCAACGTCAACAACAACTGCGCCACCGGCTCGACGGCACTGATGATGGCGCGCGAGTGGGTCCAGGCCGGACAAGCGGACTGCGCACTGGCCGTTGGCTTCGAAAAGATGACCAAAACGGCGCTGACCGGCAACGGTGAGATGCCCAAGGTCACCACTTTGGACTCGCAGCTGAAGATCATGGTCGAGGACTACGGCTTCGCCCGATCACCCATGACAGCTCAGTTGTTCGGTAATGCCGCCGTCGAGCACATGAAGAAGTACGGCACCACGGTCGAGCAGATTGCAGCCGTGGCGGTCAAGAACCACAAGCACTCGGTCAACAATCCGTATGCGCAGTTCCGTGACGAGTACACCCTCGAACAGGTACTCGGCGACAAGATGATTCACGAGCCGCTGACGCGCTCGCAGTGTTCACCGACTTCGGACGGTGCCGGTGCTGCCGTCGTCGTGAGTGAGAAGTTCGTCCGTGAGCACGGACTCGAGGATCGTGCGATCGAGATCGTCGCTCAGGCCATGACCACCGACACCGAGGCAGCGTTTGCCGAGAAGTCGATGATCGACGTGGTCGGCGCGCCGATGACGGCTGCGGCCGCCGAGCAGGTCTTCGCCGAAGCCGGCATCAGCATCGACGACGTCGATGTCATCGAACTGCACGACTGCTTCGCGATCAACGAGATCATCACCTACGAAGGTCTCGGAATGTGCGGCGCCGGTGAAGGCGGAAAGCTCGTCGAGTCCGGTGCGACTACGTACGGCGGCCAGTGGGTCGTCAACCCGTCTGGCGGTCTGATCTCGAAGGGCCACCCGCTGGGTGCCACCGGGCTGGCACAGTGCGCCGAACTCACGTGGCAGCTTCGCGGGACCGCGGACGCTCGCCAGGTCGAAGGCGCGCGAATCGGATTGCAGCACAACCTCGGGCTGGGCGGCGCGTGCGTCGTGACCGTCTACCGAGCCGGAACTTTGGAGAACTGATGGCTATCGATCTCGAGGTGGCGTTGTCCGCCGAACCGACTGTGCGCGAAGCGTCGTGGACCGACCGCGACGTCATGCTCTACCAGTTGGGGCTCGGCGCCGGCGTGAACGCTCTGGATCCCGCCGAGCTCACCTGGGTGTACGAAAAGGGTCTGAAGGTACTCCCGACGTTTGCAATGGTTTCAGGTCAGGGAGTTTCGGCGGGTGTACTGCCCGCACCGTCGATGAGTATGCCGGGAATCGACATCGACCTCCGCAAGATTCTGCACGGTGGGCAGTCGCTGACACTTCACGCGCCGATCCCGTCGACGGGTGCCGCTCGTATTTCCTCCCGGGTCGCCGACGTCTGGGACAAGGGAAAGGCAGCTGTGATCGTTCTCGAGACCGCGGCGCACGACCTTGACGGGAACCCGTTGTGGACCACCGGAATGCAGATCTGGGCGCGCGGAGAAGGCGGATTCGGTGGTGGCACCGGTCCCGAAGTTGTTGCCGGGGTGCCTGATCGAGCACCGGACAAAGTACTGACGTCGAGCACGAGTCCCTCACAGGCGCTGGTGTACCGACTCAGTGGAGACATGAACCCGCTGCACGCTGATCCCTCCTTCGCGAAGATGGCGGGATTCGACGCTCCGATTCTGCACGGTCTGGCGTCGTACGGCATCGTCTGCAAGGCAGTGGTAGACGGAATTCTCGACGGAGATCCGACGCGGGTGAAGAACTACTCGGTGCGGTTCGCCGGTTCGCTGTTCCCCGGCGAATCCATCACCACCTCGGTATGGCAGGACGGCAACACACTGACCTTGGCGGCGACGTGCCCCGAACGCGAGAACTCCCCGGTTCTCACACACGCAACAATGGAGATCAACTGATGGACCTGGGCACCCACCCCACAACAGCCACACACCCGGGCGGCACGATTTTGACGTCGCCGCCTCAGGACGCCCCGGTGGACCGGGCGACGGCAGCGGCCCGTCGCGTTGTCGACGCGATGCTGCGCACCGACCGCGGAAACGCCAACCTGGACCGGGTTGCGGAGGAACTCAACAGCATTGCCGAGCACCTCGAGCAGCACTCACCCGAGGTGGCCGAGCGCTTGATCGACATGTGGAACGGCGAGGGCGTGACTCGACACGATCCGGTGACCGGCCTCGAGAATGCCATTGCGCCGCCGCTCGTTCTGGAAGGGCTCGCTGACGGGTCGGTGCAGGGAGTGGTCACGTTGACGCTGCCGTACCAGGGCCCTCCTGGCCATGTACACGGCGGTGTTTCGGCGTTGCTGCTCGATCACGTTCTCGGCGTCGCGAACGCCTGGGGTGGAACTTCCGGCATGACAGCACAATTGAGCACTCGGTACCATCGCCCGACTCCGCTGTTCGAGCCCCTCACGATCAGCGGCAAATTCCTTTCCAAGGACGGCCGCAAGATCCACACCGTCGGTGAGATCAAGACTGCAGACGGCGAATTGTGTGTGTCGGTAGAGGGACTGTTCATCGACAAGACCGTGCCACGCCCCAGATAGGGGTTCTGACGAAGGAGGGCCCCTGTGGGCAAACTCGACGGACGTGTAGCAGTGGTCACCGGTGCCGGTATGGGCATCGGGCGTGGAGTGGCAGGCGCGTTCGCGCGTGAAGGCGCGTCGGTGCTGGTTGCCGAGATCGACGAGGCAGCGGGCCTCGAAACCACCCAGTGGTTGCGGGACGAATGGGGCGCGGAGGCGGAGTTCATCCGCACCGACGTCACTGACAAAGAGCAGGTTGTTACCATGGTCGACCGGGCTGTCGAGCGGTTCGGACGCCTCGACATTCTGGTCAACAATGCCTGGCGGACTTTCGGTTTCGCTCG
The DNA here is from genome assembly GCF_033142465.1 of Rhodococcus sp. IEGM 1318. Taxonomy (NCBI): domain Bacteria; kingdom Bacillati; phylum Actinomycetota; class Actinomycetes; order Mycobacteriales; family Nocardiaceae; genus Rhodococcus; species Rhodococcus sp. IEGM 1318. The sequence continues at coordinate 285,380 of NZ_JAWLSC010000002.1, read as the reverse complement.
GTTCGAGAAGATGACCGACGAGCAGTTGCGCGGCGGTTTCGACATGGCGGTGATGGCGGCTTTCTGGGCCATGCAGGCTGCACTACCGGAACTCGAGCGTCACGGCACGGGCCGCGTGATCAACATGTGCAGCCTCAACGGCGTCAACGCCCACATGTATTCGGTGCAGTACAACGCGGCCAAGGAAGCTTTGCGGACGCTCACTCGAACCGCCGCTCGTGAGTGGGCTCCTCGGCACGTGAACTGCAACGTCATCTGCCCCGGCGCGCAGAGCGCGGCGTACAAGCGTGTCGCCGAAGCCAATCCGGAGAACGTAGCAGTGATGGCCGCCCAGAACCCGATGGGGCGGATCGGCGATCCTCTCGACGATATCGGCCCCGTTGCGGCCTTCCTGGCGAGTGACGACAGCCGTTACGTCACCGGCAACACTCTCTTCGTCGACGGTGGTGGGCACATCAACGGGGTGCAGTGGGCGCCGACCGTCGACTGATCGACCGTTGCTGCGCTCGTGCGTTTTGGAAGTTCAGAAAATTTCCAACATTTGTGTTTCCGCCCGCCACTTCGGTGGCGGGCGGATCTATCAACCCGCCGATCTCACATTCTTGCGAGGATGTCCGCTTTCTTCTGGGCGAACTCGTCTTCGGTGAGGATTCCAGCGTCGCGGAGCTGACCGAGCTTCGTGAGCTGCTCGATCGCGTCCGGCGCGGTTGTCATTGGCGGGGCCGCTTCTGGCGGTGATGCAGGCACCGCGGGTGCGGGGTTGGAGGTGAAATGCCGGGTGTTGGCCATCGTGTGCGCGTTGATGCGTGCCTGGTTTGCGACCTCGTTGATGATGTTCACCGCCTCGCGCGGGTTCGGAACGTCGTTCAAGATCACCTGCTCGACCCTGGACGCACGTTGGACATGCACGACGACGTCGCCAACGCCACGCGTCTTCTGAGTGAGTGACTGCCTGAGATCTATGTCGAACAGCTGATTCGTCGGCACTTGCTGTGCATTTGTTGTGAGTGTTCCTCGCTCAAAGAAGAGCGTCGTTGCGGTCAGGCGGTAGCGACCGCCGCCGATGCCCGTGAGTGGCTGCCCCTTCGCAGACCAGAGAACTCCCGGCGCACCTTCGAGGGCGGACGCCTCAGAGGATGACCGAGCCGTGAAATCCTGCGTCGCTGACCTGATTCGATTGGCAAATCCGTTCATTCAGGAAGTCGCTTGATCGTCGACTACCAGTTGCCACCCGCCGGGTGCTGGCGGCCATGACGGGTCTGGCACCCACCCTTCGTAGGGCAGCCAGCCCTCAGGGGCGCCGGGCCATCCGGGGGCTGGGTTGAATCGCGGTGCCATGTGCTGCCCTCTGTTCGTGAAGTTGCGTCTTTCCGGTATCAAACCAGACGGGAGGTTCGTTACAGCTAGGTCGGTCGAGTTTGCGCATTCTGATACTTCTCCCGGCGGCTCGCGCGGAGTCCAGTGGCGCGTGGCGCTGATCCCACGACGACCATCGCTCCATCGCTACCTTCTTGGCGAGTGGCGTAAATACCGACTCGGGGGGACGGCGAAACTCGTCGCCGGCGACGTAGTCTGAGTTCAGATACAGCGGGAACTCGCTTCGGAGGAGAAGAGGCTCGGAATGTCCGAATGGGTGAAGAAGGTCGAAGCTGAAGCCAAGGGGCTCCTCGCCGAGGCAGAAGAAGAGCTGACCGTCCTCGAAGGTGTCGACACCATAGATCCGCTTGCCGAAGACGATCCGGCCACAGACGACGACACCAAGCCGACGTCAGACTGATCCTGGCGACGCGCCTCGGTACTCCTTCCGGCCGCTTGGCATTCAGAACGGTGGCGGGTCGTCCCCGTAATCGATGGGTTCATGGTTGACGTGCGGTGAATTCCGCAGCCTACTTTGAACGTGCTTCTCTGCTCGTTTCTGAATCCGTCCGCGCTGGTTATTGCGTTCGCTCTGGATACGGGCAGCCTTGTTCTCCGCTCGAGTCCGCCGATTTCGACCACCTTGCGGCGGTATCAGTTCGTGCAGGCCGGCCATCAACCCTGCGGGTCGCGTTCGGTAACTGTGCCCGGTCGGCGACGTCAGTGACATGGTTCGATCTTCGTTCGGCGCGAACCGCCACCGGTCGGAATGCTTGAGGCGATGATGATTGCGGCAGAACGCACTCATATTCGACTCGACTGTCTTGCCGCCGCGCTCGGGGGCGCCATGATGGAACGGTTCATTGTGGTCGAGGTCGGAATTCCAGGCCGGGACATCACAATGCAGCCACTGGCAGCTGCCCGCGATGATCCGCAACCACGTATCGAGTACTGCACCTGGCCGGTAGACGTGTGCCGACGCCGCCACCGGTTCGGTGGCGACATCAGCGGGAACGCGGACCTTTCGAATGACGGCGTCCTGTGCGATGTCGCGGGCATGCTCAGCGCTGATCACTCCATACCCGTCCAGGTGGGCGGGCTCGCCGCCACCGTGCAGAGTCGCATCAGTCATCACAACGTGGACCACGGGGCGACGAACGACAACAGCACCCCGACGATCCTGTGGGCAATCAGCTCGGCCACAGTTACACGGCAAGAACGGTGATCCGTTGGTCAACTCGAAGAGCGCGTCGGCTCGCCGTTGCTCGTAGGTTCGCGAGTCGTGTCGGCACACCGACATTGCCAACTCGCGCAACCGGCCGTCGAATGCCCGAGCCTGCTCGGCCGGAACGCTTCCCAAGATCTTGGCCATCCCGTCCTCGGCGGCACTGACCCCGACGAACCGATCGGTGAGAGCGCGACGTCGACGTTCTCGCATGCCTTCCGGGTCCACCATCGCCACGATCCGATCGATCGCCGCCGTCAGTCGCCTTCCCGTCAAGCCGGTTCCGCCGGCAACCGCTGGTGCGAGAACCTGTTCGAGCAGTAGTCGTTCGACCTCGTCGATCAACTCGTCTTTCACGTTCGCCGTTGCCGAATCGATCAAACCCACGCGGTGTAGATCCAACTCGCCACGCGCCATCGCCGCTCGAGTGCGATGCAAACGGGTCTTCAACGAGAAACCCAACCCGATCAACTTCCCGGCAGCTGCGCGACCCATCGTGAGCGTCGCACCGATTTCCGATTCCGCCAGCTCGTGCGCGGTCGACGACCAGGTCCCACTGGCTACATGCTCTGAGCTTCGCCGCGAAAAGAATTCGGCAACGACTGCGAGCTTGCGTTCGACCAGCATCGCCTCGCATGCATGCAGATCGGTCATGAGATCAACCAGGGCACAATCAGTTTCGGTACCTGTCAGCTGTGCTGAGATACCGAAAAGCTCCGTCGCGGGGTTGAACATCCCTTCATTCTATTCGAATAAGTGTTCGAATAGAATCGAATCCTCAAATCAGTCGGAAAAGTCCGATTTCTGAATCTCAGTGCATCACAAGGGTTTGCCGTAATTCTGTCAGAGGATCCGAGGCATCTCGTCGCCCGCGCGGACCAGGCCCCTCGGGGTTGACGAAGCGACCCTCGTCCGAGCGGGTCCACTCTCGTACGGCCCATCGCTCCTTGATAGCCCAACGTCCCTCACGTCGCTCCATGTGGTCGATGAATCGCGCACCGCTGGTGAAGTTGACCATCCCGATATCTTCGGAGCCGCCCCAATGTGTGGACATCGAGTAGGCCTCGCTGATCGCCTGGTCGCCGTGCAGTTCGATCAGATGATTGCCGATGTGGTGCATCGTGCCGCCGATCGCCGAGAGTTTCGGTGTGACCCAGGCGATGTACTCGTCGATGTTGCCGTCGAAGCCGGTGTGATGGTCGACCGCATCCGGATGGTACGCGCTGCGGACGAGATCGAAGTCGAGGCGATCGATGCCGCGGCAATACGTCAAAACAACCTCACGAATAGCCTGCTTGTCGACGAGATCCTGCAGTGCCCGGTCCATGTCACGCCTCCCTGATGCTGGTCGTCCAGTCGAGTCTCGAGACCCAAAACGTTGACGCAGATTCTCACAGTCCTTCCTCTACAGTGCCCGCTTGGCGTGGGCGGACATGTCGCCCATGTTGTCCATACAGAAGAGCCTCGAGTTGAACTGCCACGTTCCGTCGACGCAGGTGAAGCGATCGAAGTAGCGCCCCGACAAAATGGGTTGCAGGGCAAGATCTTCGGTACCTTGTATGACCGTGACGTACGAGAGTGCCGTCGCTGATGCGCCGTCGACCGCGATCCGCGTGTTGGTCAGCAGATGTTTGGTTCGTGGAACCGGCGGCTCGTCGTACATCCGAATGAAGCCGCTGCAGGCTGCGAACACTGCCTCGGCGTCGGACGAAATGACTGTGGTGGCAACCCCGTCCGGTCCGCACTGCCCGTAGTCGGACTGGGCGAACAGTGCGGCGACTTCACGCAATCTGCCCTGATCGATCAGATGCGTGTACTCACAGAGCAGGTCGCGGATCGCCGACTCGGCAACGATCCGTGACAGCTCCGCGGTCATACGGTGATCTCGCGCCGAACCATCTTGCCGGTTGCATTGCGAGGCAGCAGATCGCTGGTGATGCGCCACTTCGACGGCACCTTGAAGTAGGACAGTCGCTCGGCGGCGTAGTCACGCAGCTCCGCCTCCGTGGTCTCCGCTCCGGGACGCAGGACCACCACGGCGGACACTTCCTGGCCGAGGTCGGGATGTGGCATGCCGATGACAGCGCACTCGATCACGTCGGGGTGCTCGTCGAGCGTCTGCTCGATCTCGGTGGGGTAGACGTTCTCGCCACCACGCAGGATCAGGTCGGAACGACGACCGGTGAGACGGAGACGTCCGTTCTCGATGACACCGAAATCGCCGGTGCGGAGCCAGCGTCCGGGTGCGATTGCAGACTCGGTCGCCTCGTCGTTCTCCCAGTATCCGAGCATGACGAACGGGCTGCGCACGCACACTTCACCTTCGATGCCGTCCGGCAGCCACTCGCCGAAGGGATCGCGAATCTCCATCGAGACGGTGATGATCGGACGTCCGAGAGTGCCTGGGAACTCTTCGAGTTCGGCGCCGACGGCGACCGCAATGGCGGTGCTGCATTCGGTGAGACCGTAGCTGTCGACCAGAGCATTGCGTGCGAACGGCACCTGCTCCTTGAGGCGTTCTTTGAACGCGGGCGACGACGGCGCAGACGCCAGCGAGAATGCGGTCAACGAAGAGACGTCGTACTTGGCGATGTTGCCGTGCTCGAGTAGCCGCGATGCCATCGTGGGGACAGCACCCCAGTTGGTGACGCGCTCGCGTTCGACCAGTCCGAGCACCTTGTCGACGTCGAAGCCGCCCTCTGTCAGGATGACGGCGCTGCCGGTCGCGAGACGGGGGACCACCAGATTGTGCAGGCTGGCGATGTGGAAGAGCGGGGAGGTGAGTAGATAACGCAGTGGGCTCGGCTTGGAAGCGTCGTACTCACGGCCGGTGAATGCGGCGCCGATCGCGTCGCTGTACTTGTGGTAGTCGACGACGGCCATCACGTTGCGGTGCGAATGGAGTGCGCCCTTGGGGCGGCCGCTGGTACCACTGGTGAACAGGATGACGGCGGGGTCGTCCTCGTCGATGTCGGTGCTCGGCACGTCGGAGCCTGCATACTCCGCGATGAGCGCGGGCAGATCCTCTTCCATGGTGAGGACCGTGATGTCTGCCGGCAGTTCGGGGAGGGCGGCGCCGCGCTTGGCATCCACGACCAGAACCTTCGGACGTGAGAGCTCGATCCCGTGAGTGACCTCGCGCGGAACCCACCAACCGTTGAGACCGACTGCGATCGCGCCGAGCGCCTGCGTCGCGAAGAACGTCATGACCCATTCGGGAGTGTTGGCAGCGAGGATGCCCACACGGTCGCCCTTGCAGACTCCGTACTTGTCCCGCAGAGCAGTTGCCAGCGCGGCAACGGAATCGGCATGCTCGGTGAAAGAGATTCGACGATCGCTGGTGACGAGATAGTCGCCGTCGCCCCAGGCGCGAGATGCCGAGATGAGTTCACCGATGGCGTGACCGCGGTTCTTCATCACAGGCATGACGGTGCCGAGAACCTCTTCTTCGACGATCTCGAATGGCCCACCTGGACCGGTGAGGCGTGAGACCGCCTGGTCCAGAAGCAACTGCGGATCTGCGGGGGCAGTCATGGAATGGCCTTTCGTATTGTGGCGCTTTTCACGTCACAAAATCTCACGAGAAAATCATATCTGTGGCGGCGGTTACCACTGAGCGAGACTGGGACGGTTCCGGCTCTGAGGCGTCGATACGTTCGAGTCGTATCGCAGTTGGAGTAATCGACATTCCGATATCGACTAGGACACAGGACACGATGACGAACACCGCCACCGAAGCATCTTCGAATGCAGCTCTTGCAGCTCCTCAGCGCGAGGACGTCGCGCAGATGTTGATCGACCGTCTCGGTGATCAGCACCTGGGCCTGCGGACGCGGACGCAGGACTGGAGCTGGGACGAGGTGGTGCGCGAGAGCGCAGCGCGCGGCTCGCTGGCGAAGTCGCTTCGCGCGCCCGGACCGTTTCACATCGGAGTACTTCTCGAGAACGATCCCGAGTTCCTGTTCTGGCTCGGCGGCGCGGCCCTGACCGGGGCCACGATCGTCGGCATCAATCCGACCAGGCGTGGAGCTGAACTCGAGGCCGAGGTTCGGTACGTCGACTGCCAGCTGATCGTCACCGACAAAGCGGGCTACGAGAAGTTGTCCGGCCTTGACCTCGGACTGACCGAAGACCGTTTCGTTCTGGTCGACGACGCGTCATACCCGGACAAGATTTCCGCTCACCAGGTCGAGTCGCCTCAGGTCGACCTCGGTGTCGACGCGTCGACGCTGTTCTTGCTTCTCTTCACCTCGGGCACCACCGGAATGTCCAAGGCAGTGCGGTGCAGTCAGGGGCGTCTGACGCGGTTGGCCTACGCGAACTGCGCCAAGTACGACATCGACCGCGACGACATCTGCTACTGCTGCATGCCGCTCTTCCACGGCAACGCATTGATGGCTCTGTGGGCGCCGGCCCTTTCGCAGGGAGCTACGGTCTGCCTCGTTCGTAAGTTCACCGCCTCGGGATTCATGCCGGACGTCCGGTTCTACGGCGCAACATATTTCACCTATGTTGGTAAGGCGTTGGGGTATCTCATGGCGACGCCGGAACTGCCCGACGACATCGAGAACACCCTCACTCACGGCTTCGGGACCGAGGCGTCGCCGGGAGACAAGGCAGAGTTCATCCGCCGTTTCGGTGCACAGCTTTTCGAGGGATACGGTTCGAGTGAAGGTGCCGGTTCGGTGGTGCTCGATCCGAACCAGCCTGCCGGCGCACTGGGCCGTCCCGCGAACGAGAACATCGTCATCGTCGATCCCGATACCCGCGAAGAGCGACCCCGCGCAATCCTCGACGAGCACTCTCACGTGCTGAACCCCGACGAAGCCATCGGCGAGATGGTCGACAAGGCCGGATCGAAGAAGTTCGAGGGGTACTACAAGAACGAAGACGCGATAGCCGAGAAGATTCGCCACGGTTGGTACTGGACAGGCGATCTCGGCTACGTCGACGAGGCCGGGTTCATCTACTTCGCTGGTCGCAAGGGTGACTGGATCCGCGTCGACGGTGAAAACACGTCGGCGTTGATGATCGAGCACATCTTGCGTCGCCACCCCAAGGTGATTGCAACGGGTGTCTTCGCGGTGCCGGATCCGCGATCGGGTGATCAGGTGATGGCTGCGATCGAGGTCGCCGATTTTGCTGATTTCGACCCGGTCGAGTTCGCGGCTTACCTTGCCGCGCAGGCGGATTTGGGTACGAAGGCGGCACCGCGGTTCGTTCGCGTTTCGACGGACCTGCCGGTCACAGGGTCCAACAAGGTGCTCAAGCGTGAATTGCAGGCCGACCGCTGGCGTACCGACGAACCGGTGTTCCACTGGGTGGGCCGTGGCACCCCCGAATACACGTTGATGACCGAAGCTGACGTGGTGAACCTGGAGAAGGAGTTCGAGACTCACGGCCGCACGCGGTTCCTATGACACGGCCGCACGCGGTTCCTGTGAGTGGAGTTGCGCTGGTCACCGGCGCTTCCCGAGGGATCGGCCGAGAGTGCGCGCTTGCCTTCGCGCGCGCCGGATTCGACGTTGCAATCACTGCTCGCACCGTTCGTGAAGGAGAGGGGCGGGCTGCTCCGCGAACGAGGCAGGGCGAGCAAGTGATTCCGGTGCCCGGCAGCCTGGAGACGACGGTCGCCGAGATCGAGGCCTTCGGTGTGCGAGCGTTGGCCGTCCCGATGGACCTGCTCGATCTGGCCTCCGTCCGAGCTGCCGGAACACGGGTTCTGACGGAGTGGGGACACGTCGACGTGTTGGTGAACAACGCCTACGCACAGACGGTCGGAAACATGGACCGGGTGCTCGACATCGAGATCGACGACGCTCAGGCGATGGTGATCGGGAATTATCTGCACCAACTCGCTCTGGTTCAGGTGATACTCCCGTCGATGATCAAAAGTGGCAACGGCGTAGTGGTCAACTTGGCATCGGGCTCGGCGACCATGGATCCGCCTGCGCCGCCCGGCGAGGGTGGTTGGGGTTTGTCGTACGCCGCGTCGAAGGCGTCGTTCGGACGTATCGCCGGAGCGATCAACTCCGAGTATCGAAACGCCGGAATCAAAGCGTTCAACCTGAGTCCGGGATTTGTCATCACGGAATCAGGGAAAGCCCGCGGTGGCGCGGAAGCAATAGTGGAAGCCGGATTTGCGGCCACACCGGCATCCGTACCCGCTGCAGCGGCGGTGTGGCTTGCAACAGATCGATGCGGACCGGTTCCTCGGTCGCGTCGTGGACGGTCCGAAATTGATGGCGACACTGGAGGAAACGGTATGAAGCTCGGCGTAGTCGTTCCGGTCGAATTGGGTCGAAGTGGAGACCCTGATTGGATTCTGCAATTCGCCCGTGCGGCTGAATCGTTGGGTTTCGACGAGATCTCGGCTGTGGAGCACTCGGTGGTCATCGCCGACACCGAGAGTGAATACCCCTATTCTCCGACCGGCAAGTCGCATCTTCCCGATGACTGCGACATCCCGGATCCGCTTGAACTGCTCTCGTTCGTGGCCGGCGCCACAAACACTTTGGGTCTGTCGACCGGAGTTCTGGTGCTGCCCAATCACAATCCGGTAGTGCTTGCCAAGCGCTTGGCGACGCTTGATCGACTTTCGGGGGGGCGCCTGCGCATCTGCCTCGGACTGGGCTGGATGAAGGAAGAGATCGAAGCGTGCGGCGGTGACTTCGAGCGTCGTGGCAAGGTTGCCGACGAGGCAATCGCGGTGATGCGCACACTCTGGGCAGGCAAGGAAGCGGTCGACTTCGACGGTGACTTCTTCTCGTTCAAGGGTGCATACAGCTGGCCGAAGCCTCACTGCGAGTCGGGAGTTCCGCTCTATATCGGTGGACACAGTCTCGCGGCCGCGAGGCGAGCAGGCCGGTTGGGTGACGGTTTCCAGCCGCTGGGACTTGTTGGTGAAGACCTCGACAAGGCCGTTGCAGCGATGAAAGCTGCTGCGGTCAAGGTCGACCGAGATCCCGCCGACGTCTCGCTCGTTCTCGGTGCGACATTACCCAGACTCGACGAAGCAAAGCTGGACTGGGCACGCGGTTTGGGAGCCGATCGAATCGTGCTGTCCGCCAGCCGTCGTGGCACGTCGTTGGAACTGATCATCGACGAGATGGTCGAATGCTCGAAGCGCTTGGGGCTCGGAGCGTAGTCCTTCGTCTGATCAGGGATGCGCCAGCCCATTCAGGACCATCGCGCTGACGAAGGCCGCGTTGTCGGTCGGGGAAGTCAGTCGAGGGTGGTGGCGTCGGTTGTCGGCGTCTTGGCGCCAGGAGTCGCTTCGATGTCGAGAACGACCTGGCTGTCGGTGGCGTCTTCGGGAAAGACGTACCGGCGCATGGCCCACCAGCGGAAGGCCGTCGCCAGCAGGGTCCCGATGATCGATCCGCTGATGAAGTCCGCGAAATTCTCCATCAACACCGATACCTCGGGTTGACGCAGGTGGAACACGTACCTGGAGGTCCAGAGCGGTACCTGGTTGATGGCCAAACCGATACCCGCGACGATGAAGAACAGCGCAGCCTCGTGATGGCGCTGTCTACCACCGCGCTGAGCGAACGACCACTCGCGGTTCAGGACGTAGGACAGAACCGTCGCGATCAGGACCGCGAGGATGTTGGCCGTCACCGGGTGCTGAGGCAGAACCGTCCACTTGATGCCGAAGAACAGCACCGTGGTGACGATGAAGGCGATGCCGCCGACCACCAGGAACTTGAGCATTTCTGCGTGCGGCAGGACGCGCACGAGAACCCGCTCAGGAAGCCTATTGACCATCTTTTCGACAAACGCCATTGTTCGAGGCTAACCCTGAATACGGTCGAGGGCACAAATCGTCGACGCTCGTGTCGGCAAGATCATCAGAATCCGTACCCGAGGATAGCCGGCTTCGACGTGCTGAACGCGAAGTCGAGATTCTGGATCTCCTGCGAATCAGTTGCCTGGAGTCTGTGCGCCGCAGCAAAGACCTTGGCCTGGTGCTCGCCGAGGTACAGGCTGCTCAGAACGTCGGCGGGCATCGTGATCGCAGGCTCGGCGTCGGTGGCCGTGCAGGTGGCCTTGCCACCCTTGACTCGAAGTGTGAAAGTCCCGCCGGCCTTCAGGAACGGATCATCGATCTTGATGACGGTGTCCAGGTCAGCAGCGTATTCACGAGCCTCGAGCGCCGCGGGCACGTCCATGATGCGAAGCCACAGACGATCGGAACGCGCAGTGGTCCGGGCGAGGCGGTAGTCGGTGAGCATCAACCGTAGGGGATCAGCGGGATGTTGGCGTGTCTCGATCCGGGTGACGAGGTCGAGGCCGCAGATCGTGCGCCACAGCGCCGCGTGCGCATCTTCGGTGATCGTCACGAACTCGTCGATCCGGGCGATGCTGTCGCGGCCCTCGCTCGTGTGCCGGTAAGCGATGTATCCGTCCGCGTGTGTCAGAAAGAACAGTCCGGAGGCGCCGTCACGATCCTCGGACGGGTCGGCGAACATGTGATCCCACAGTGGTTGCGGACGTACCTGCGCGCCGGGGGTTTGCAGTCGCCAGCGGTCGTAGATTTCGGGAAGAAGCGTTGTGGCAGCCTTGACGTCGACAATCGACACACCGCCGTTGTCGGGTACCTCCGGGCGGAACTGCGCGAAGCGTCGATCGAGGGTGATGCCCTCACTGACGGTTGCCGGGCCGTATCCGAAGCGGTTGTAGATGCCGGCCTCGCTGGCCGTCAGCGCTGCAAGCGGAGCGCCGGTCGACTCGATATGGGCGTGAAGTGCAGTGAACATCGAGCGTAGGACGCCGCGACGACGATGAGTCGGGGCGACGGATACCCAGGTGATACCGCGCGTGGGGAGTTGGCGTCCGCCGGGCACGGTGAATTCCATGTCGATCTCGATAGCCACGCCGACAGGTACGTCACCGTCGACGGCAAGGATGATGTCCTCGGGCTTGTAGAGCGCCTTTGTCAGCTCGCTGACTGCGGGAGACGGATGAAAACCGAACCCCACCGAGTCGAGTAGTTGGAGAGCCGGCCAGTCACTCTCGGTAGCGGTGCGGATGGTGATCTTGTTTTCGGGGCTCACGTATATCGACTCTGGCATAGATTGCACGAAGACGCACATGAATATCGGAGCCGACGTTTCTTCACCGACTCCCAGGGGTACCGCCCGACGGACCAGTCCTGCGGCATGGAGAAAAACCGATACGGAGAAAACACTGTGGCGATCACCGACATCAAAGAATATGCCCACCTCACCGAGGATGACGTCGAGGCGCTCGGGCGTGAACTGGACGCCATTCGGGTCGATATCGAGGAGAAGCGCGGCGCGCACGATGCTCGATACATCCAGCGGACAATCGCGTTTCAACGCTCTCTGATGGTGGCCGGCCGCATCGTCTTGTTCGCCAGCAAGAAGAAGCCTGCCTGGATTCTGGGGACTGCGCTCCTGGGGGTCGGCAAGATCATCGAGAACATGGAACTCGGCCACAACATCATCCACGGCCAGTGGGACTGGATGAACGATCCCGAGATTCACTCGAGCAACTGGGAGTGGGACAACACCTGCCCGTCCTCGGGATGGAAGCACTCGCATAACTTCACTCATCACAAGTTCACCAACATCGTCGGACTGGACAACGACGTGGGCTACGGAATCATGCGCGTCACGCGCGATCAAAAGTGGCATGCCGACTACCTCTTTCAACCGATCACGAATTTTGTGCTCGCGACCCTCTTCGAGTGGGGAGTGGCACTGCATCACCTCGAAACGGACAAACTCCGCAAGGGTGAGGTGAAGTGGTCCGAGAAATCGGAGATGGCCAAGGACGTCGGTAAGAAGATCGCGCGTCAGGTGGCGAAGGATTACATCCTGTTCCCCGCCCTGACCGGCCCGGCGTGGAAGACCACGTTGACGGCGAACGTCGTTGCGAACCTCATCCGAAACTACTGGAGTTACGCCGTCATCTTTTGCGGGCACTTTCCCGACGGTGCCGAGAAGTTCACGCTCGAGGAATTCGAGAACGAATCGCGTGCTCAGTGGTACCTACGACAGATGCTGGGCTCCGCCAACTTTCACGCCGGCCCGGTCATGGCCTTCATGAGCGGCAACCTCTGCTACCAGATCGAGCATCACTGCTTCCCGGATCTGCCGAGCAATCGGTACTCGGAAATCGCGGTGCCGTTGCGCGACCTGTGTGACAAGTACGACCTCCCGTACACGACCGGGCCGCTGTGGAAGCAGTACGGATTGACGCTGCGCACCATCTGGAAGTTGTCGCTGCCCAACAGGTTTCTCTCGGCTTCCCAGGACGATGCTCCGGAGACACACTCGGAGTTGAAGTTCCGCATCCGAGGCGGAATCAAGGAAGTGTTCGGCGTCGATCCGCAGACCGGTAGGCGGCGTGGCTTGCGAACTGCGATCGCGATGGTGTCGAGCTGATCAGATGAGCGTTGGCAGTTACAGCTTGCGGTCTAAGCTGGCGTCGACCTTCTAGAACAGCGGCCCAAGGGACTGTCGATTACGGTGAATCTTCGAGCCTTCCTCCCCGGGCGTTTGCGAATACATCACAGTTACGGGGTAGCTAACTCCGCGCAGGCCGTTTTTCGTGAATAGCGGTGCAACATTCAATCTTCGACTGCTGGGCTATGAAATCATTGAATTCGACGCCGACGGTCGGCGATATTGCTTCGAGCGGTCGACCGATAAATCCATTCGGTTGAATTCGAGTTTCCCGAATTTTCTGAAATGTGACCTATCTGATTTTCTGGATTTGAATTTTCGCATTCTAATTTGTGGATAAATGTGTCTCTCTGCGACAGCAGGTTTGATTTCGGAGTCAATTATTTAGGATAGAAGGGCATCAACTCTCTTACGTATTTAGAATTGAGGGGTCCCCCTGGTTGGCCTTGCCAAATGACCCGGCATTCTGGATCGGCGAATTCGAATATCCAGTCGAGGCAAGCGCCGCACGGTGAGAACCGTTCACGTTGTGCCGCGATCAGAACAATCCGGAGGCGTTTTTCGCCGCCGCTAATCATGTTTCCAATTGCGTTTACTTCTGCATGAATATCATGTGATCTGAACTGGTGCTCGATATTACATCCGCTCCATATTGCACCGGAGTCGGAGAGGACCGCGCAACCGACGGCAGTCGTTCCTATTAGTCTCGCGTTTTTCCTGACTTGCCATGCCGCGTTGGCTAATCTAAGAATTTGGTCAGACATTTTGCTGTTCTTTGGGCCATACGAGTCTGAGGTTGGAGCTTATGTTACGCCAAAAGTCCTGCTGTTCAGTAGTCTCTGCTCGCTCAAGCAGAGCCTCAATGACGACGCTCGCAGATTCTGCCCAATGGCTTGGAGGGGCCTGTACCTCCAGGACGCGGGCGAACTCGCGTGCCAATTTAGGGTACTGACGGAGGATATTGACTTCCTTTCTGAGGCGAAGAAATATAGAATCTCGTCGTGTTTCATCAAGGGACAGCAATGCGTGTTCGACTATGCAGCGTAAGGCGCCATAGCGGACCGATAAATCAATGTCAGAAGTGAGAACTTCGAATAGCCGGTCCGTTGCTTGTTTATTGGCCATTCCGAGCGCATGGACTGCGCGCCATCTGACTACCGGCGTCGGGTCTGACGTGAGGTTAATTAGTTTGATCAGTGTCCTATCGTCAATTTCTGAGCGCCGGACCACATTGGTAGCTGTCCATCCATCGACTCCATCAGCTTCAGTCAGATATTCGACCAGTTGTGATTGTGACTGAGCGGTAGAATTTGAGAACAGTGTCAGCCACTTCTGGTACATCGGGTCGAGCGGTAGCTGCTCGCTTGCGATTTGGTTCGTCTCTTTTGGGGTGGAAGCCGAGAGATACCGGGCTGACAGGTCGCTGCCGTGCATCGTGAGAGCGTCTGATACCTGCTGGGCAGATGCGACGAATCGGTCGAACCGTCGTTCGCCGAGTAACGCTAATACCTCGTGCTCCGTGGCTTCGGTGACCGTGCCGTCTGAATGGCGATCATGTGCGAGAAGGTATGCTGAAGCGTACAGATTCCAGTCATATACTTTGCGTACTAAAAGATCGCGTGATTCAACAGGTGACAATTCGAGAAGCATTGCCAATGAGTCGTAAGAAGAACCGCGAAAACTAAGAGCATCGAAGAGTTCGTGCGTCCATTCTGAGGGATCTGCTGACGCTGCCCGGGCGGCAAGGTAGTCATGAATTAGGTGGTGGCGGTACCACACGAACTGTTGGCCGCGGTTATCTGAGAGCGATGGAGAAAGAAGTTTGAGTTCAAACATCTGATTCGTAGCGTCAGATCCAACGGCATCAACGATTGTGTCGTACAGAAAAATACGACTGCTCGACTTGCGATAGTGATTAAGGGCATGATTGGCCAAGATGGACAATGTTGGTTCATCGAAATTGGTATTGAACTTCAGATTCGCAGCGAATGCCTCGCTTCTGGATCTGAAAGGGCGTGAGAGCGCAAGTGCCCGATCGAGGAGGGCGGGATTGGTCAAGAGCTCGCGTTCAGCTCCGGAAACATTGAATCCGAGTAACTCTTGCACTTTTTCTAATTGAACGGATTGTAAGGTGGCTAGCGCCCAACGGCGAGTGTCAATATCGCGTCGTACTAGTCGATCGGCAACAATGGTACCTGAGTTTGGACCAAGGGCCGCCCAATCATCCACCGCGTTTAGGACGATTGAGGCGGTACTACGGTCAACTTCGCTCAACCCATCTACTAAAAGTAGCAAAGATTCACCACCTGCAAGCTCTTCTCGACTTAGTCGAGGGATTGAGGCCTCCAGTAGCCCATCAATACTACTTTGCTCGATTCTGTCGATGCTGATGCGATGGACAGGCACGAAACCAACTCGAAGCCCGCTATCCTCCGCGAGTCGTTTGAGTCGCTTGAGCGTCGTTGTCTTTCCAGCGCCGCCGGGCGCCTGCAAAAGCACTCGTCCGCGACGTAATGCTTCAGCGATGAGGTCTTGGTCGCTAATCACATTACCTCGGTGGGCGACCAAGTCCTCGAAGGTCGAGGCGCTTACGACGTTGTAGTCGAAATCTGGTGTCTGTACGGTCGAGGACGTTGTCATGCTGTCAATCTCCCATCAGGGACCGACACGATCGATACTTGGGCTTGCTGACGCATTCCAAGGCGGCACGCCTGGTTGCGCGGGGTACGGAGGGAGGGGTTGCTGTAGGAGGCGATCAAGGATGATCTTGGTGACTAGTGCGGCCGTGTGTGCGGAGTACCCTTTCCACTGAGTCCTTTGAGCGTTGTTGTCGCCTTCGTCAAGCAGTGCCACCGCATCGTCGCTGCCCACAACGAGGTCGCTGATACCGCGGATGCACAGCCACCGTGGGTGATAGTGCACTCCGACGTCTGCCTCGTAGTCGTGCAGCATCCGTGCAACTCCCATGGACTCCATATCAATCGCTATTGCCTTGTCGAAATAGTTGAGGATTGCCTGTTGCCTCGGTGCAAAAGGGTTCCCCGCAACAGCCTCGACCGCCACAAGTTCTCCGGTCCAAACCTTGGGAACGCCAGTCGAATCAGGTCGTTGATCTGCAAGTTCGTTTGCCCAGTTGGTTGTAAGCCGAAGGGCTTCCGTATGGCGTCGTACGAGTGAAGTCGGTGGATGGACGAGGGGAAACCATCTTGGTAAGAAGCCTGAAGGTAGATCTTTTCCGTAGTCGCCAAAGTGGATCATCTCCGCGATGACTACGTCACCGAGTTCTGGGCCGTCGTCCAATTTGATCCCTCCGGTCGGGTCGGACTCTGTCCTCCGGATGCCACCGGCGATCCCTGTCAGGATGATCGTTTCGGGACGCCAGGATTCAAGTAGTTGTCGTGCACTGCTTCCCGCAGGACCGTTCGACCGTTCGTCGCAGCGCGCAACAACAAAGGGCAAAGCATCAAGGCCACTGCACAAGGCCGCTGCCGAAGTCATTGCACCGGTGTAACCTGCTTCGCGGTCTGCGCCAAGTACGGCGATCACGGCGTCCATTTCCTCAGGAATGACCGTCAAAACAGCCACGCGTGCATGACCCTCTCGTCCCTTAGGCAACAAGTCTTCCAATCATCCGAGTTTTGCTTGCGGTCAGACTACGGTGTCGCTTCGGGCAGCGCGTGCGTGCGGGACGAATTGGCTCTTAGATAGTGGCTTCTTGCGCATTCAATGGCTGCATCCGCACGAATCCCAAGCGCGGGTTGCTAAGGTAGAAAGTGCAAACTAAGTGGTTTTCTTGATATCGAATTCGTTAGATTGGTGTTTCTTACGCATCGAGCAGGATGACCGGAACGTCCTCGGCAAAATCGACTACCAGTTCGCGACGCGAGAACAGCCAGGTGCCGTCGATCTTTTCGAAGCTGTCCTGGTAACGAATCTCGATCCGGTTGTCCCGGTGGCCCTCGCCCCGCGGATAGATGTGGTGGGCGGAGCAGTAGGCCTCACCGTGCGCGGTGGTGGGGCTGTCGAGGTCGAGGATCTGCTGCTCGACGATGTGCCGGGTCGAGTGCAGGTGTGAGACGGCACCGATCACCGAACTGCTGACGACGGAGCTCCCACGTATCTCCGTCGGTGCATCCGTTCCGTTCAGTGCCGGCGGCAGGACGAATGCCACGTCGTCAGTGAAGAGAGCCGCAAGTGCAGTGGTGTTTCGGCGGTCGACGGCCTGTGCGTACTTGGCGGCCAAGTCGGTGAGAGCGACGCGATCCGAGGAGTCCATGCGCATATCTCACCTTATGTGACGCCGCTCATGTTTCGGCTTCCCGCTCATCGAGACATTCACAGCGCCCACCTAGGCATCTGGTTAGCGTCCAGGCCAAGAGTTGCCAGCCATGAATGCCATAGGAGAAACAGCGATGGATCTGAGGGAATCGCCTGAGCAGCAGGAGCTCCGCAAGGAGTTGCGCGCGTACTTCGCGGCGCTGCTGCCGGAAGAGAAGCGTCGCGCGGCCGGCGAGCAAGGTGTGGGTGGCGAGTACTTCCGCGAGATCGTGAAGTTGCTGGGCAAGGATGGTTGGCTCGGTATCGGCTGGCCCAAGGAATTCGGTGGCCAGGGTCGCTCCATCGAAGAGCAGTTCGTGTTCTTCGACGAGGTTCAGCGCGCAGGTCTGCCGTTCCCCTTCGTGACGGTCAATACCGTCGGACCGACGTTGATGAAGTACGGCACCGAAGAACAGAAGGAACGTTTCCTGCCCGGCATCCTGGCCGGCGACATCGTCTTCGCAATCGGGTACACCGAGCCCGAGGCCGGCACCGACCTCGCATCACTCAAGACTCGCGCGGTTCTCGACGGTGACGAGTGGATCGTCGACGGCAACAAGATCTTCACCAGTGGCGCCAACACCGCCGACTACGTGTGGCTGGCCTGCCGCACCGACGCGGATGCCCCCAAGCACAAGGGCATCTCGATCCTGATCGTCCCCACCGAGGACGCAGGCTTCGATTGGTCACCGATCAACACCGTCGGCGGCTTGATGGTGACGTCCACGTACTACTCCGGCATTCGCGTCCCGTCGAAGGATGTTGTCGGCGAGGTCAACGGCGGCTGGCAGCTCATCACGGCTCAGCTCAATCACGAGCGAATCGGCTTGGCAGCCATCGGTGGTCGCACTTACGGTCTGTGGAACCTGGTCCTGGACTGGGCCAAGCAAAACGGCGCCATCGACATCCCGTGGGTGCAGCAGGACTTCGCTCGTACACACGCCAAGCTCGAGGCCATGCGACTGCTGAACTGGAAGATGACGGCAGCCGTCGCGCAGGACACGCTCTCCGGAGCCGACGCCGGTGCCACCAAGACATACGGCACCGAAACTCACGTCGACGTCTACCGCACCCTGCTCGGAATTCTCGGCTCCGCCGGACGCATCCGCCCCGAGTCTCCGGGTGCGCTGCTTGCCGGTCAGATCGAACAGATCTCGCGTCAGGGTGTCGTAAACACCTTCGGCGGCGGCGTCAACGAAGTTCTGCGTGACATGGTCGGCACCATCGGCTTGGGACTCGTTCGCGAGAAGAGGGTCAAATGAGCGACATTTCGGCGCAACTCGACGCTTTTGTCGGCCAGACTTTGGTTCCCACCACCTGGGGGCCCGACGAGGTCAACATCCCCATGATCCGGCATTGGGCCGAAACCATGGGCGATACCAACCCCGTTTACCTCGACGACGAAGCCGCCCGCGCCACCGGCCGTGACGGCGTCGTCGCTCCCGCTCAGATGCTCCAGGTTTGGATCATGCGGACGTTCACCGACAAGATGGCAGGCAACGACCCCTCGCAGGTGTGGACCGATCTGATTGCCACCCTCGACGCGGCCGGATACTCCTCCGTCGTGGCCACCGATTCCGATCAGGAGTTCTTCACCGAACTGCGCCCCGGCGATCGCGTGAACTACACCGAGGTCATCGAGTCGATTTCACCGGAGAAGAAGACCGGCCTCGGCGTCGGGCACTTCGTCACGACGCTCAAGACCTACCGCAACGGTGACGACCAAGTTGTCGGCACCCAGCGGTGGCGGACGCTGCGGTTCAAGCCTCAGGAATCTGCTGAGCCCGAAGCTCCTCGTGCACTGCGTCCGCGTCCGGCTCTCAACGCGGACAACGCTTTCTGGTTCGAAGCAGCCAGGGAGCACCGTCTGGTGATCCAGCGCTGCACGTCCTGTAAGACGCTGCGTCATCCCACCGGCCCGATGTGCGGGGAGTGCCGGTCACTCGAGTGGGACACGATCGACGCGTCGGGCCGGGGCACGGTGTACAGCTTCGTGGTCAATCACCACCCCAAGATCGACGCGTTCGACTACCCGCTGATCGTTGCGGTAATCGAACTCGAAGAGGGAACCCGATTGATCGCCAACATGATGGGTATCGCGCCCGAAGATGTCGTGGTCGACATGCCCGTGGAACTTGACTGGATCGACGCCGACCCGGATCTGACGCTTCCCGCGTTCCGGCCGGCCGTACGCGAGGAGCACTGATGGACTTCAATTTCAGCGAAGAGCAGGAAGCAATTCGCGCACTGGCCGACGAGGTCTTCACCAGCAAGGCAACGATCGAGCGCACCAAGGAGATCGAACTCTCCGCTGAGCGCGTCGACCGTGAACTGTGGCGCGAACTCGCGAGCACCGGCCTGCTCGGAATCGCCCTGCCGGAGGAGTTCGGCGGCGGTGGCCTCGGCTTGTCCGAGCTGTACGCACTGCTCGAACAGCAGGGACGTCACGTTGCGGCCGTGCCGATCTGGGAAACGACCCTTGCAGCATTGGCTGTCAACGAATTCGGCTCTGATTCCCTTCGCGCCGAACTCCTTCCGGGAGTTGCCGACGGCAGTCGATTCCTGACCGTCGGTCTCGAAGAGTTCGGTCCGTACACTGGCGGCGACCCACTGACCACGGCTGAGCAGGACGCCGACGGCAACTGGACTCTGACGGGTGAGAAGGCAGTAGTGCCCATGACTCACGTCGCGAACCTTGCTCTCGTTTCGGCAACCGCTTCCACTGGTACGGCACTGCTGCTGGTCGACCTGAGTGCCGAGGGAGTGACGCTCGAACAGACGCAGTCCACCAGTTGGGAGATCTGTGCCAACGTCACCTTTGCCGGTGCACCGGCGCAGCTCATCGGTGCGGCCGACGGTACGACGGTTCCGTGGCTGATCGACCGCGTTCAGCTGGCATTGGCCGCAATCCAATGGGGCGTCGGGTCGGGTGCAGTCGCGCAGGCCGTCACGTACCTGAACGGCCGCAAGCAGTTCGGCCGTCCGCTGGCGACCTTCCAGGCCGTCAATCATCAACTCGCTGACTGCTACATCGATCTCGAAGCGATGCGCGTGACACTGTGGCAGGCTGCCTGGCGCATCTCCGAGGGACTGGATCTCGGCACCTCGGTACTGGTCGCCAAGTGGTGGGCCACCGACGGCGGACAGCGCGTCGTGCATCGCACCACGCATGTTCACGGCGGCATGGGCGTCGACACCGACTACCCGGTTCACCGTCACCTGTTGTGGGGCAAGCAGATTGCTGCCACCCTCGGTGGTTCCAGCTCCGATCTAGCGCGTCTGGGTGCGCAGCTCGCATCCGGTGTGGAGGTGCTCGCATGACCGTACTTGCCGGTCGCAGTTACGCAGACGTCGTTGTCGGAGAGGCATTGCCCGAGTTGGCGATCCCGTTGACCCGTACGTTGATCGTCGCCACCGCAATCGCCACCCGCGATTTCCAGGACGTGCACCACGATCCGAGCCTGGCCCAGGAGCGTGGCTCGAAGGATGTCTTCATGAACATCCTCACGAGCAACGGTCTTGTCGGTCGATACGTCACGGGCTGGGCCGGATCTGCATCGACCCTGCGCCGCATCGCCATTCGTCTCGGGGCGCCCAACTACCCGGGTGACACCATGACGATGACCGGTGAGGTCGTGTCCAAGGAAGACGGAGTGGTCGTGGTCAAGGTGCAGGGTGCAAACAGCCTCGGCAACCATGCATCCGGCACCGTCGCAGTCGCTTTCAAGGAAGAGGAGAGGCCCTGATGGCGATCAGCCCACTCTCGGGTGCCGCTGCCATCGTCGGCATCGGATCCACCGAGTTCTCCAAGAACTCCGGCCGCACCGAACTGCAGTTGGCGTGTGAGGCCATCGTGGCCGCGCTCGCGGATGCCGGTATCGATCCGTCCGAGGTCGACGGTCTGTCCACCTACACGTCGGAGACCAACGGCGAAGCCATCGTGGCTCGCAACTGTGGCCTCGGCGAGCTCAAGTTCTTCTCGCGCATCCACTACGGTGGCGGCGCTGCGTGTGCCACTGTGCAGCAGGCAGCCATGGCAGTTGCGACGGGTGTTGCCGACGTCGTGGTCTGCTACCGCGCCTTCAACGAGCGCTCCGGTGTGCGCTACGGCCTGGGCCAGCACGATCGCCCCATGGACAGTACGGCTGACCGCGCCGCATATGCGTGGATGACCCCTCAGGGCCTGTCGACTCCCGCTCAGTGGGTCGCCATGTTCGCCCGCCGCTACATGCACCAGTACGGTGCGACGAGTGAGGACTTCGGACGAGTTGCAGTGGTGGCGCGCAAGCACGCCGCCGACAACCCGGCTGCTTGGTTCTACGAGCGTCCGATCACGCTCGAGGACCATCAGAACTCGCGCTGGATCGCCGAGCCGCTGCACCTGCTCGACTGCTGCCAGGAAACCGACGGCGGCCAGGCGCTGGTCATCGTCTCTGCCGAGCGCGCAAAGGATCTGGCCAACAAACCCGTCATCATCAAGGGTGCTGCTCAGGGCAGTAGCAAGGATCAGCACATGATGACCAGCTACTACCGGCCCGACATCTCCGGTATCCCGGAAATGGGCTTGGTTGCTCGTCAGCTGTACGGCCAGAGTGGCCTGACACCGGACGACATCAACGCCGCGATCCTGTACGACCACTTCACTCCGCTGGTGCTTCCCCAGCTCGAAGAACTGGGCTTCTGCAAGCCAGGCGAAGCCAAGGACTTCATCCGCGAAGGCAACCTCGAGATCGGTGGACGCCTGCCGTCCAACACTCACGGTGGTCAGGTCGGCGAGGCGTACCTGCACGGCGTCAACGGAATTGCCGAAGGTGTGCGACTGGTGCGAGGCACGTCGACCAACCAGCCCGAGGGCGTCGAGAACGTATTGGTCACAGCCGGAACAGCAGTACCCACCAGCGGTCTCGTTCTCGGCGCTGTTTGAGAGAGGAAAAGACAGTGACAACTTCGGAAGCTGCGAAGACCGCCGGCGATTGGCGCGGAGCCGATCTCGGGACCCGCACCGTGTCGTACACCGAGCGCGACGCGATCCTGTACGCACTTGCCGTGGGCGCCAAGGCAACCGAGCTGGACCTCGTCTTCGAGGATCAGCTTCGGGTACTGCCGACCTTTGCTCTGACACTGGCGCAGTGGGCTCCCGACGCTCTGGGTTCGGCGGGCGCCTTCGACACCTCGACGGCACTGCACGGCTCGCAAGAGTTGAAAGTGCTTGCTCCGCTTCCGCGTAGCGGTGACGTGACGTTGAAGGCTTCGGTCGGTGAGGTGTGGGACAAGGGTGCTGCTGCGGTGTTCGAGGTGAAGGTGCAGTGCGAGTACTTCGTCGCGACCTGGTCACTTTTTGCTCCCGGTTCCGGCGAATTCGGCGGCGAACGTGGACCCTCACGTCCGGCGGAGCCGTCTGGCGAGCCTTCGCTGACCGGTGTGCTGACCACAGCGGAGAACCAGACGGCGATGTACCGGCTCCTGGGCGACAAGCACCACATCCATATCGATCCCGAGGCTGCAGCGCGGATCAACCAGCCGCGTCCGATCATGCACGGCCTGTGCACGTTGGCTGCGAGCACGCTCGAGCTTGCCCGGGTCGCCGGAGTGCATCCGGCGGACCTCGTGAGCCTCGAGGGTCGATTCGCTGCGGCAATCCATCCGGGTGAAGCGCCGTCCATCGTTGCGTGGGGTTCTCCCGATGACCTGGCCTTCCAGGTCACCAAGGATGGTCAGGTAGCGATTTCCGGTGCACGAGTGAGCTTCTCCGCCCACTAGTCCCTCCATACTCAACTGCGGGGTGCTTGACCCCTCGTCGCACCCCGCAGTTGTTCGCACGAAGAAGCAGCCCCTGAACGAATCCGCTCAGGGGCTGCTTTGTATTTGTTTCAATCCTGGTGGGTCGCCATGTAGCGAGCCGGGTACTCACCGCCGCCGTGAACGGCGATGTCGGCGCCGTTGACGTACGAGGAGAGTGGGCTTGCCAGGAACAGGCAGGAGTTGGCGATATCGGCCGGGACGGCCATGCGCTCCATCGGAATGGTCCTGGTGACCGCAGCGCCGCCGTCGGCGCCGTAGACCTCGGCGGCAGCCTCGGTACGGATCAGGCCGGTGGTGATGTGGTTGATCCGCACCTTCGGCGCCCATTCGAGGGCTAATGCCTTGGTAAGAACGAGGAGGCCTGCCTTGGCTGCGCTGTACGCCGCGGTTCCGGGCTGCGGATCGATTGCCGAGACACTGCCGATGTTGATGATGGCACCGCCGTCGTCCTGAGTCTGCATCACTGCGTTGGCAGCCTGGGCAACGTTGAAGGGTGCCAACAGGTTCAGGGCCACGATCTTCTCGACGAAGCGGGGTGACACCGTCGCAGCATCGGCATCGGGGGAGCCGCCGGCGTTGTTGACCAGGACGTCCAGACGGCCGAAGCGCTCGACGGCATCCTGGACGAGGGCTGCGGCGTCGGCGGGATCGCGGACGTCCGTGGCGCGAAAGGCTGCGCTACGGCCGTCGGCGGTGGGTAGGTTTTCGGGCTCGTTACGGCCACAGACCAGCACGTTTGCACCCGCGGCGAGGAAGGTTTCGGCGATGACGTAGCCGATGCCTTTGGTGCCGCCGGTGACGATCACCGAGCGTCCGCTGAAATCGACGGGGTTGGGCAGTGTCACGGTGGAGCCTTCCTGGTGCGGTGCCGAGCTGAATTGCCGCCCAATGTGATTGACGCGGCGTGGTCGCACACCTTAGGGTCAAGCAAGTGCTTGGTTGTTTTGTAGGTCGAGTGTAGACGACAAACGGCGGCAGTCACCAGAATCGACCGGTCCTTCCCGCAAAGGGACCTCTGCGTCGACAGACATTGGAGTAGTCACATGGGCAAGCTCGAAGGCAAAGTTGCACTCATCACGGGTGCGGGTCAGGGAATCGGGCAGGGGATTGCCCTGGCCTTGGCCAAAGAGGGCGCCGTGATCGCCGTTGCCGGTCGCACCGAATCCAAGTTGCACACCACCTGCGGACTACTCGCTGACATCGGTGCGCGCGGTGAGGCCGTGGTTTGTGACGTCAGCAAGAAGGACGACATCACGGCGGCCGTGGACCGAACCGTCGAACTGTTCGGCGGAATCGACATCCTGGTCAACAACGCCAACGACTGCAAGCCAGGCCCGCTCTTGAGCGTGCTCGACGAAGACTTCGAGCGTTCCTTCGCGACGGGGCCACTCGCCACCCTGCGCATGATGCAGGCGTCGTACCCGCACATGAACAGTCGTGGGGGCGGCGTCATCATCAACATGGTCACCTCGGCGGCCGTGCGCTGGGATGCCAGTAACTACGGCGCTTACGGTTCCATCAAAGAAGGCATGCGCTCGTTGACCCGCGCCGCGGCCTGCGAATGGGGCAAGGACAACATCCGCGTTCTCAACGTCGCCCCGCACGCCAAGACCCCAGCACTGCAGTGGTGGATGGACAAGAATCCTGAAGAGGCAGCGGCATTTGTCGCGGGTATCCCGCTGGGACGCGTCGGAGACCCCGAGACCGACATCGGTCGTGCCGTCGTCTTCCTCGTCAGCGAAGACGCCGGGTACCTCACGGGTGCCACGATCCCGCTCGACGGCGGCCAGTCGCGCTGGGGCTGACCGCCATCGACCCGATCAGGTCATCACGGCGCCGCCGTCGACGGCAATCGTCTGCCCGGTGACGTTGCGAGCCTTGTCGCTGAGCAAGAACGCGACCATCTCGGCGATGTCTCCGGGCGTCTGAGCTCGACCCATCGGAACCATCTGGGCGACAAAAGAATCGAAGACGTCAGCATCGGAAACATCTGTGAGCGAGGGATCGCGTCGACGCAGTTCCTTGATGGTTCGAAGCCACATGTCGGTGAGGATCAGTCCGGGCATGACCGTGTTCGAACGGAGTCCTCGAGTCGCGCCGATCCGGGCGACGCTGTGACTCATCTCGATCACGGCGGCCTTCGACGGTCCGTAGTGCGCGAGCATGTCACCGCCCAAGCGGGCACCGATCGACGCGATGTTGACGATCGCTGCCGGACCCTCGGTTCTACTCACGAATTCGCGGCACATCAGGAAGCTGCCCTTGGTGTTCACCGCAAAGGTGTTGTCCCACTGGTCTTCGGTGATCTCGAGAAACGGAGTGAAGACGCCGATTCCGGCACCGTTGACGAGTGCAGTCGGACTTCCGGCCGACGCAGCCACGTCGAACGCGTTCTTGACGTCACCTTCACGTCGAACGTCGCATCGTGCCGTGTGGACTGCTACGCCTAGGCTTTCCAGGCGTGCTGCGGTGTCGGCGAGTGCAGCCTCTTCGATGTCGAGGAGAAGCAGGGTGCCGAAGTCCTCTGCAAGGCGCTCGGCAATAGCGGCGCCCAACCCGGCAGCTGCGCCGGTGACAATGGCTACGGGCGCGCTCACGGCAGGTGCGTTTCGAGCAGTGGGGCAAGCAGTTCGGCTGCGCGCGCCGCCGTGATGACTTCGCTCGGGTCCACCTTGGTCACGACTTTCGAAGCAGAATCTTCGTAGACATGCTCACCGATGAGTCGCCCCTGCTCGTCGTACGGCCAAACGAATGCCAAGGTCCGACGCACGAGATACCAACCGTCGGGGTCGATGTCCGACGACTGTTCGGGGGCTGCGGGCGTGGATCCACTCGATTCGTGCACCGCGCCGAACACCCCGTCTCCCAGAATCGATCCTGGGACGAATTGACTGAAGAGGGTCTCACCCGAGAACCCGCTGTCGGAGACCGCGAAGTCGGACTGTCCGGTCCACATGACAAGGGTGTCCGTCTCGGCGAGTGACTGGTAGAAGTTGGTGACGGCGTCCATGCCGTCCAGAACAATCGACTGCCCGTCTTCGAACAACCGGTAGACGGGTTCTTCGACGGTCATGTCGGGTGAGAGGATTTCCTTGTAACGACCGGAGACCTCGAGCAATGCGTGGCGCCGGTAGTTTCGGAGGATCTTCTGGTGCCGCGGATTGTCGATGGTTTCCAATTGCTTTTCGACGCCATCCATCATGTGGACGAATTCGTGCTCGTACTTGCTCATCACATCTCCTGGTTTCGCAGATTCGGCGGGCTGTCCGGATCTGCGACAACTGTGACCTCGCGAGGCATTCGCTGTACATGTAGAACTTCGTTCGAAAATTGCCGGTTTGCTTAACTCCGCTGTTCAGATACCGTGATGGTCGTCACTTTGTGGATTCACCGCGGCAAAAAACAACCGAATGGACGGTAATGAAAAAGGCGAGGAGAGGTGAAGATCTGAATCTGCGGTTGGTGTCCTCGTTGCTCGTCGTCGTGGAGGAAGGGCACTTCGGACGAGCGGCAGACCGGTTGTTCGTCACGGCGCCTGCTCTCAGTCAGCAGATTCGTCGACTCGAGGAGCAGGTGGGAGTCGAGTTGGTCGATCGCAGTTCGCATCCGGTGGTGCTCACCGCCGCGGGTGAGGTGTTCGTCGCGGATGCGCGGCCCGCTCTCGAGTTTGCCGTTCGCGCGATGAACGGTCTCGACGCACTCGAGCGTCGGCGGGCCAGGCGGCTTCGGATCGGATTTATCAACGGGGCTGCCGGGAGTTTGGGGCGTGCGGTGATCGATTCGTTGCATGCGGAGGTGGAGCTGGTCCAACTGGACTGGTCCCAACAGGTTTCGGCGGTGGCGAGCGCGACCGTCGACGCGGCATTCGTGCGACCGCCGCTGCCGGTGCTCGACGGTGTGGTGCTCGAACGGATCGGCGTCGAACCGCGGGTGGTGGCCCTGCCTCGGGGGCACCGGTTGGCGGGTCGCGCGAGCATCGAGATTTCTGAAATAGATGGGACTGTGCAGGTTTCGAGTGACGGCGCACCACCCGAATGGGTGAAATGGTGGTCGGTGGACCCGCGCCCGAGTGGTGTACCTGTCCGGTACGGTCCCTCGGTCCGCACGATGGACGAAGCGCTCGAGGTTGTCGCCAACGGTCGGGCGGTGGTGATAACGGCAGCAACCATTGCCGAGTACTACACCCGCTCGGATATCAGTTTCGTGCGCATTTCCGACATCGAGCAGTGTTCGATCGATCTGTGTACCCGCGAGGGCGACAGCAGTCCGGCAGTGATCGAGCTACGCAAAGCTGTTTCAGCCCTCGGTGCCGCCAGGTGATTGCCGTGTCCTGATGTGATGCGCATGTACTCGGATGTAATACGCATTCTTGCCGTCTTCGTTTTAGTCAGTTAGACTAAAACTATGAAAACGATCAGCACGGCACTTGAAATCGTCGAGGCAGCACGAGTTTCGGCCGATGTGTTCGGGGGAGACTCCAGCGATCTCGACACCCGTCGCTCTGCAAAGCGTCGTTTTCATCGGATCGCCTCCGCCATTCATCCGGACCGGGCGAAGCCCGAAGATCGGGTGCGGTACTCGGCGGCAACATCTCGGTTGAACGAGCTGTACCGGAGTTGGTCGGCAGAGTTCGAGTCCGCAGATTCTCGTCCCGTATATGTGGGCGAGCGGGGAGAGTATTCGTTGGGTGGACTGGTAGCCCGAGGCTCGGTCGCCAACCTGTACCGGTCCGATGCCGGTGTCGTACTCAAGATTCCGCGAAACCCTCGGGCGAACTCGATGATCGAGGCCGAACGGAATGTGTTGACGGACATCGAGAATTCGTGCGAAGCCGGTTGGGCAGCGCCGTACTTCCCGCGGTTGATCGACCGAATCACTCATGTGGACGCCGGCGCGCGACGCCAGATCGACGTGCTGGACGATCTGACCGAAGGTTTCGTGAGCCTCGCCGACGTTCGTGAGGCGTATCCAGGGGGCCTCGATCCACGTGACTGGGCGTGGATGCACCGACGGCTGCTTCGGGCTCTGGCAGCGGCGCATGCGACTGGTTGGGTGCACACCGCGATCACTGCGGAGAACGTGCTGATCGAGCCTGATCGGCACGGGGTGGTGCTGGTCGGGTGGTCCTTTGCCACCCGCACCGGCAACCGCCCGGTGGCGACGATCGGTTCCGATCGTGATTCCTACCCAACGGAAGTCGGCGAAACAGCGTCTCCCGCGTGGGACGTCTACATGGCTCATCGCTTGATGCTGCGAATGCTGGGCGAGCAGGCTCACGAGAGAATGAAGGCTTTTGCTCGGGGCTGCCTGCAGGACAACCCCAGACTGCGTCCCGACGCGGTCGACCTACTTGACGAGTTCGACGAACTCCTCGATCTCCTCTACGGCCGGCGGACATTTCGTCCGTTCGCCGTCCCCTCCACAAAAGGACAGTGATCGTCATGGGCTACGGATACTGGGATGACAACACCTATTTGGCGGGCAAGACTTTCCGTGCCGCGCGCGGTGTCGATGACTTCGGCTACACCGATTCGCTTCGGTCGCGTCCACGAAGCAGTTGGAAAGCGGACCCGACCCTCGACCCCTTCGGCGTCGACAAGCGTGAATGCCGAGATTCGGACGGACACCCCGATTCTCTGCCGATAGCAGTGCTTTTCGATGTCACCGGTTCGATGGGTGCTGTCCCTCGCATCATGCAGGACAAGCTCGGGAAGCTGCACGGCCTGCTGCAACGGAAGGGATATGCGGATGATCCGCAGATTCTGTTCGGCGGTATCGGCGACGCAGATTCCGACCGGGTGCCGCTTCAAGTGGGACAGTTCGAGTCGGGAAACGCGATGGACGAACAGCTACGCACCATTTTTCTCGAAGGCAACGGAGGCGGTCAGAAATCGGAAAGCTATGAATTGGCGGCATATTTCATGGCGCGTCACACGAGTACCGACGCCTGGGAGAAGCGGGGACGGAAGGGCTACCTCTTCGTCATCGGCGACGAGTTGAACAAGCCGAGACTCTCGACTCGTCACATCCGTTCGGTGATCGGTGACAAGGTTCGTCAGGACGTATCGGTACCGTCGATCTACCGTGAACTCGAAGAAAGATGGAATGTTTACTTCGTTCTGCCGGATCAGTCGTCGTACTTCAACGATCCGGAAATCGCGGATCACTGGAAGAAGTTGCTCGGTGAACGCTTCGTCAAACTCGATGGCCCCGCCGCGGTGTGCGAACTGATCGCGCTGACGGTCGGAATCGGCGAGGACCGTATCGACCTGCGTGATGGACTGGCGGATCTCCGTGACATCGGTTCCAGGGCTGAAGCGGAGACTGTCGGCAAGGCTCTCGCTCTGATTCCAGGGCGCAGCACCGCGACGGTGGCCGGGTTGCCCCACGATCTCGGAACCGGTACGGACGATGTCGATTTCGCCTAGAAGGAGATCATGATGGAGCCATTCGAAGACCGCGATATCGTCGTCGTAGACCTCGGGTTCGGAGATGCAGGGAAGGGAGCAACGGTCGATTGGCTTTGCTCCGATCAAGCCGATCTGGATGTGGCCGCAGTGGTTCGGTTCAACGGTGGGGCACAGGCAGCGCACAACGTAACGGTCGGCGAGCGCCACCACACGTTCTCGCAGTTCGGCTCGGGAACGCTGTCCGGCGTCCCGACGTTTCTTTCGCGATTCGTGTTGGTCGAGCCCATCGCGCTCGCCCGGGAGACGCGTGCTCTGGAAGCGCTCGGAGTTCGAAATCCGTTCGATCTGATACGGATCGACGCGCGCGCTTTGTTGACGACGCCGATTCACGTGGCCGCCAACAGGGCCCGCGAGGATGCTCGCGGCGGTAACCGGCACGGCTCGTGTGGCAAGGGGATCGGTGAGACTGCGGCGTATGCGCTCGAAGTTGCGAATGCGCCTACGGTGGGAGACTGCCGGCGACCTGATTCCTTGCGTTTTAAGTTGTCGGCGTTGGCCACATTCTACGGACCGTTGATCGCGGAGAGTCGCCACGGTTTTCCGCCGATCGACGACATGGTCGACATGTATGCCGAATTCGGTGATGTAGTGGACATCGCCGACCCGGATGCGCTGGCTGCGTTGGGAGCCGGTGGTCGTCTGGTGTTCGAGGGGGCACAAGGTGTCCTTCTCGACGAGTGGCGGGGGTTTCACCCACACACCACGTGGTCGACTGTCGAGCCGTCCAACGTGCGAGCGATGATCGATGAGTTGGGCCGGGACAGTTATGTACTCGGCGTCACCCGCACGTACATGACACGACACGGAGCTGGACCGTTCCCGACCGAGGATCTGGAGCTGGCGAAGGTGTTGCCCGAGCTGCACAACGGGGCCGGTGAGTATCAAGGCGGATTCCGGGTGGGGCACCTCGACGAATTGTTGTTGCGCTACGCAATCGAGGTGAGCGGCGGTGTCGACGGATTGGCGCTCACTCATCTCGATGCGATGGATCGTGCGCGGGTTGCCGGCACCCCGGTACACGGAGTGCAGGCATACGAAGGACTGCCGTCCGTTCCCGTCGGAGAGTGGAAGGATCTCGATCACCAACAGGAGCTGACAGATTCCTTGAAAGCCGTAGGGGTCGTGCCGAAGGAACTTCCGGCCGACCCGGACGATTTCGCCCGGTATCTGAGCGAGGAAATGGGGGCGCCGGTGGTTCTGACCGCGGACGGTGCCGACCGGGCCGATCGTCAGGTGCGATGCCCAGTGCCTGCATGATGGACAGTGTGGACCAGTCACTTGTCTCGATCGATGTCATCGCGCTCCGCTTCGGCAATCCGGAGCCCGGGATGTTGCGATTTGCCGTCACGCCGCGGCAAGCGGAGCCGTACACCGGGCAATTGGCGCTGCCCGGTGTACTTCTCGGCGCCGGTGAGAGATTGCAGGATGCCGCCAGGCGAGCGGTGACCACTAAACTCGGAATTCCCGAAGAGAAGATCCTGGCCGGTGGACAACTGACCGTGTTCGACGAGCCCAATCGCGACCCTCGCGGTCCGACGCTCTCGGTGACCATGTGGGCAGTGATCTCGTCGAACGAGGTGCCGGGTTCGGCCGAATGGGTGAGTTGGGACAACCCGGGGGACCTCGCGTTCGACCACAATCGGATAGTCGCCGATACCCGCCCGATCCTCGCTGACACCCTGTTGTGGCGTGATCAGGCTTTCACGCGTGCACTACTGGGACCGTCGTTTCCGGCGTCGTACGCGCTGGCAGTGGCGGAGGAGCTTTCCGGTGTGCGTCCGGACCCGGGCAACTTGAACCGGACACTCAAAGCGTTGCCAGGGCTGGAACGTACGGACGAACGAGTCCGGGTCAGTGCCACCGGGCGACCCGCGGTGGTCTGGGCATGGACCCAAGCCAGCTGACCTACCTCAGAAGTTGCCCCGCGCGGCCTGCTCACGCTCGATCGCTTCGAACAGAGCTTTGAAGTTTCCCAGCCCGAATCCCAGTGAGCCGTGGCGTTCGATGATCTCGAAGAACACGGTGGGACGATCTCCGATCGGTTTGGTGAAGATCTGAAGAAGATAGCCGTCTTCGTCGCGGTCGACGAGGATGCCTCGCTTCTGCAATTCCTCGATGGGAACTCTTACCTCCCCGATACGCGCGCGCAGTTCGGGATCCTCGTAATACGAAGCAGGAGTGGAGAGAAACTCGATTCCCTCGTCGACGAGAGCGTCGACTGCTCCGAGGATGTCGTTGGTCGCAAGCGCGAGATGCTGAGCGCCGGGACCTTGGTAGAACTCGAGGTACTCGTCGATCTGTGACCGCTTCTTCGCGATGGCAGGTTCGTTGAGTGGGAACTTGACTCGGTGATTGCCGCTCGAGACGACCTTGCTCATCAGCGCGGAGTAGTCGGTGGCTATGTCGCCACCCACGAACTCGGCCATGTTGGTGAATCCCATGACCCGGTTGTAGAAGTCGACCCATTGGTCCATCTTGCCGAGTTCGACATTGCCGACCACGTGGTCGAGGGCCTGGAAGATTCGCTTGGGCGCGCCGTCACGCTTGCGGTACGACGACGTCCGTTCGACGTATCCGGGAAGGTAAGGGCCGGTGTAGCGGGAACGGTCGACGAGGGTGTGCCGAGTCTCGCCGTACGTCGCGATGCTGGCCAGGCGAACGGTGCCGTGCTCGTCGGTGATGTCGTGCGGTTCGACCAACACTGTCGCACCTTGGGCGATGGCGTGTGCGATGCACTTGTCCACGTCCGGGACGCTGAGCGCGATGTCGCGGATACCGTCGCCGTGACGGCTGTGATGTTCGATCAGCGGACTTGCCGGATCCACAGCACCCTTGACGACAAACCGCACCGCCCCACTCTTGAGTACAAACGCGTGGTGGTCGCGGTTTCCCGTCGACGGGCCTGAATAGGCCACCAATTCCATGCCGAACGCGGACTGGAAAAAATGTGAAGTCTGCGTGGCATTTCCGACGATCCATTCGAGGCCGTCCCAACCGCTCACGGGGAAAGGATCGTGATCGCTGTCGTACTCGACCAAGCCGACCAACTGGCGCAATTGCTCCAGATCCAGGCCGGCCAACTGTTCGTCGTCGGTGAGAGTCTGTTCGACGGTCATGATGAGTCCCCTCTGAGTGCGATGTACACAGCGCGGTGCTCGAGTTATGTTCGGCACTGCCAGTACAAACAGATAAGTCCTTCAAAGGTTGGGTAGTCAACGGAGGTAGTTGAAAGTAGACACAGCGCCGGAATGCGAAGATGGTGGCACTATTTTGTAGACAATTTGCATAGTTGAACGACGAGTGGAGCAGACGTGAATCTCGACGCAGTGGATCTGGCTCTGTTGGACGCGATGAACAAGCACCCGAGAGCCGGTGCGTTGGAGCTTTCGCGTCAGGTCAAGGTTGCGCGGGCGACAGTGCAGGCGAGATTGAAAAGGATGGAAGATGCGGGCGTCATCGCCGGATACGCGCCGCACATCAATTTGGCTGCAGCGGGTTTCGGAGTACAGGCATTCGTGACTTTGCAGATCGCCCAGGGGGCGCTCGACACCGTCACAGCGGAACTCGAGGCAATCCCCGGTGTGCTCGAAGCCTTTGCCACCACCGGCTCCGGCGACGTGCTGTGCCGGATTGCCGCTGCTTCGCACGAGGATTTGCAAGCGACGCTGCTCGAACTGAATCGGTCGGGGATAGCCACCCGGTCGACCAGCGTCATGGTTCTCTCGGTGGTGGTACCGCTCCGGTCGATGCCCCTGCTGCAGACGTTGCAGTCGAAGCAGGCGACCAAGGCCCCGGCGTATCGACGAGGCGGTCAGTCTCGCTGACGACCCGGAGCCCAGAATCCCAGAACGATCGCGGATACCCACATGATCGCGGCGAGTGTGAGTGCTCCTTGGTCCATGCCTTTGATGAAGGCTTCACGGGCGAAGTCGGCCAACTGGGCACCCTGCGGCCCGGCTGCTTCGGCGACGTGGAGAGCAGCGGCCAGAGAACCGGAGACCGGTTCCTTGGCCGGTTCGGGTAGCAAGTCGACCGCGGGCTGGACGTGATTTCCGTAGCCTGCGGCGAGGATACTTCCCGCCAGTGCAACGCCGATGGCGGAGCCGATCTCACGGGTTGCGTCGTTGACTGCTGATGCAACTCCCTGTTTGGAGTCCGGTGCGTTGGAGACGATGGCAGCAGTTGCGGGGGTTGTCGACAAACCCAATCCAATGGCGGCCACTACCAAGGGAACACAGACTTCGGCATAGGTCGAATTGGCGTCCAAGCGAGTCAGGAGTGCAATTCCGGTTCCGAGGAAGGCGACTCCGGTGGCGGTGAGGGCGCGTAGACCGATACGCGGAATCATCAGGGGCGCAACCACGGACAGGGCCATCACCGGCACGGCGATCGGCATGAGGGCTAGCGCCGATTGCAGGGGGGAGTAGTCGAGTACCAGTTGCAGATACTGCACGATCAGGAAGAACAGGCCGAAGGTCGCCAGGAACTGCAGGGTCAGTGACGCTGCGCCACTGCCGAATGCGCGATTGGCAAACAGTCTGACGTCCAGAAGTGGATGGCGAGTGCGTAATTCGACCCAGCTGAAGACTGCCGTCATGGCAATTCCGCCGATCAGCAGAGCAAGAACCACCGGATCGAACCAACCACGGGCGGGTGCCTCGATCATCCCCAGGACAAACAGTCCGATCGAGCCGGCAATCAGTGCGGTGCCTGGAAGATCGAGTGGAGTTGCCTCCGAGTCCTTCGACGTCACGATCGTGAACGATACTGCGAGGATCAGGACGGAGACGACGGCCAGGCTGACGAATATCGAATGCCACGACCACTTTTCGAGGAGCAGGCCGGAGACGACCAGTCCGGCGATTGCACCGGACCCTGCGACGCCGGACCAGACTCCGACGGCGCGGGCACGCTGCGCCGGCGGGAAACCTGCAGTGAGTAGAGACAACGTCGCCGGCATGACAAATGCGGCGCCGACGCCGGAGATCACGCGGGAGAGGATGATCCACGACGGTTCGTCCGCGAGGACCGGAATCGACGAGCCGGCAGCAAAAACAAGTAGTCCGAACATGAGCAGTTCGCGTCGACCGTAACGATCGCCGAGCGCGCCCGCCGGCAACAAGAGACAAGCCAGCGTGAGCGTGTACCCGTCTACGATCCACGTGAGCTGGCTTTGTGTTGCACCGGTATCGCGGGCCAAGTCGGGAAGGGCCGTGTTGAGCGCGGCCATCGCTGCGACGACCAGCGCGACGGCGCAGCACGCGACCGTCAGCATCCAGATCTGTCGGATGGTCCACGTGGACTGTTCGAGCGTCGTATCGCTACTCACGAAACCTCCCGATAGAAACAAGACCATCAGTATTGTTACAAGACCAGCAGTTCCACAACCCCCAAGTGGGTATAACTGAAGTTGTGACGGTGGGAATCGACAAGCAGGGAAACGACGAGGACCCGCGCAAACAGCGTTCCAGGTCCAGGTTGCTCGACGCAGCGACCAAGCTGCTGGCAGAAGGCGGCGTCGACGCCGTGACGATCGATGCCGTCACCAAGTTGGCCAACGTCGCCCGTGCGACGCTGTATCGCCATTTCGACAGCGGCACGGAGTTACTCGCCGCGGCATTTGCACGTCTACTACCGCCCGTGCCGGAGATGTCCGGTGAAGGCGATCTCCGCGCGCAATTGCTCGAGTTGTTGACCAGTCAGGCCAAGGCCATCGAAAGCGCACCGATCCAGGTGACGGCGATGTGCTGGCTCGGCTTGGGGCCGGAGCTGAAGGGTTACTCGAGCGTCGATGCCCTGTCCACGGACAAGCCCGAATTGCGATCGCTGCGCCAGACGGTTTTCGAGCAGTACCGTCACGCGTTCGATCGGATCCTGCGCGCGCCGGACGCGATCGACGCGTTGGGGGAGTACGACTACGACGTCGCACTTGCTCAGTTGGTCGGACCTTTGGTGCTCACCAAGCTGGCCACGCTGACGCCTCTCGGGGAGGCTGCGTGTGAGCAGATCGTAGACGACTTTCTGGCTGCACGCGGAGTGTCGAGCTGACGCTCACGGCTCCAGGTTGCGTCGTAGCACGTACTGCTCGAGGCGGTCGATGCCGCGCACTCGTCGCGGACGAAGGTGTCGCAGTTTGAAATTGGCGTCCGAGCCGAGCTGGGTGGCCAGCTCTGAGTCGATCAGCACGGTGCCGGGACGAGCGGAGCTGGTGAGGCGCGCGGCCTTGTTGACCACCGAACCGTAGAGATCTCCGAAGCGAACCAACGTCGGCCCCATGGCCAGACCCACCCGAAGCTGTGGATCGTCGTGATCGGCGAGGACGGCTTGTTGGATCTGCAAAGCGATCTCGGCGGCGTGGTGGGGACTTTCGGCGGCAAACATGACTTCGTCACCGACGGTCTTGACCACCCAGCCGTAGTTGCGCCCGATGATTTCGGTGGACGCCGACTCGAACCGCTCGAGCAGATCGTTGAGTTCGGCGGAGTCGAGGCCGCGGGTCAGCGAGGTGTACCCGACGATGTCGGCGAAACCCACGACCAGAACACGACTCGCGACTTCTTCGCCCGGGTTTCCCACGTTGCGGCCCGTCGACGACGCGACGTGGCGCTTCCAGACGTACGTCTGGAGTGATTCGACAGCGGGAATGATTTCGGCGCCCAGACGTAGAACGACATTTCTGATGGCGTCGGGTTCGTGATCCACCGAGTCCGCAAGCTGATCGATGATGTGGGTGCTGATCAGCGAGACCTGCCACTCCGCCAACCTCGACATCGACTGTCCGAGAGAACGAGCGGCTGCCACCTCACTGTTCTGCGAGATGACTCCTCGATTGACCATGTCGATGATCGTCTTGAGTGCGTTGGCGTCTTGCTGGGTGAACATGACCGCGTCGGGATCCTCGTCGACGGCAAAGCCCATCGCGACCCACAAACGATCGGCACGCTCGCGTGTCACACCGGCGAATTCCGCGATCTGCGACTGCGTGAAGCAGCGCGGTCCGCCGAGGAGGGACTCCTCGATGTCGGCTTGAATTCTGCTGAGTAGATGAGCATCGACGTCGACCGGATCAGCAGTGTGAGGTTCGGCAGCGTGAGATTCAGAAGGTGCGGGTTCGGTGACCTCGTCGATCCACTCTGACTCCGAACTGCTCACCGTGCTCCTTCTTGCCGCAACGAATTACTGTCCACCATCTTCCACGCGGTGCCCCGAGAACAGTACTGAATCGGCTGAACCGCCTCCGAATCCTCGGGCTCATGCGGGCGGTGAGAGCGAACACGTCGGTGGCTTGTGCAAGAGTTGCCCCGAGAAAAGCACTATCGATACTGAAATGCACCACATTCTTCTGAAAGGACTTGCGCATGCCACCCCGTAGACGTTCCGGCGCTGCCGCATCAACGCCGGATCACCTCACTGCGGAAAATCTGGCAGCGCTCGCCACGGCTGTCGCCGAAGGCAAGCGCGCCACCGTCTATCTGCGCGAGGCAACCCCCAGCCTGGGGATCGAAGCCGGTACCTCGGCGAAAGTCGTGTCGGTGGACGGCAATACCGTGCTCATCCGCCCCAAAGGTGTCAACGACGAATTGCCTTTCGAGGCAGAAGAATTGCGCATCAACCGTGTGTCCGCGTCGCCGGCCAAACCGGCGCCGCGGCCTAAACCAGTTGTGGAGTCCGAACCCTTGATGGAGCCGATGGAGCCACTCGTAGAGCCCGTTCGGCCCAAGCCCCGGGCACAGTCTGCACCCGCCCCGGTGTCGACCGCCCCGGCTACTCCTGCCGCGACACCTCGCCCGGCCGTCAAGCGTGCGAAGAAACTGCCCGCCGGCATCAGCGTCACCATCCATGCGGGTGCGGACAACGATTGGAGTGTGACGGTCACACAGGGCGCGAAGCGTCCGGGCAAAGCGGTTCCGGTCGCACCCGATGCAGTCGAGCGAGCTGTCCGCGAGTTGGGTGAGCCCACCGCCATCGAAGCCGTCGAGTCCATCATCGTCGCTGCGCGAGACATGGCTGCGGCGCGAGTCGACGAGTTGAGTCGTCAACTCGAAGAGGCTCGCAAGATGCTCGAGGCGCTCGGAGCTACCGACTAGAACCGCTGCGTAAGTCTCCACTTTCCGGGGTATGCGTTTTTTGCAGCGGGGAGATTACCGGCGGAGAGATTGTGATGTTGCAGCGAATTGTTTCGGCTCTGGCAGCGTTGGTCTTGGCACTCGGACTCGGCTTCATCGTCAGCAGTAACGCGGTTGCTGCACCCACGCCCATGGGCGGTGGTTCGGGCATCATCATCGACAACCAGTTGGTATGTACGTTGACCACCATCGGTCATGACAACAGCGGCAGACTTGTGGGCATCACCGCAGGTCACTGCGGTGGCCCTGGATCTTCCGTGATCCCGGAAAGCAATGAGGGCGCGGGCGTGGTCGGCACGTTCGTCGAGTCGAACCCGGAGCTGGACTACGGCGTCATACAGTTCGATCCGGGCAAGGTCACGCCAGTTCGAACGGTGGGCGCGGCCACCATCACCTCGATCGGCGCTCCGGCCAGCTTCCCGGCCACAGCCTGCAAGGAAGGCCGTACGACGGGCACCACCTGCGGCGTCGTCTGGGGAGACCTGAGCGCAGACGCATCC
Organism: Rhodococcus sp. IEGM 1318; assembly: GCF_033142465.1. Taxonomy (NCBI): domain Bacteria; kingdom Bacillati; phylum Actinomycetota; class Actinomycetes; order Mycobacteriales; family Nocardiaceae; genus Rhodococcus; species Rhodococcus sp. IEGM 1318. The sequence continues at coordinate 247,148 of NZ_JAWLSC010000002.1, read as the reverse complement.
ACCTGGACTCAGATCTGCGTCGACCACGGTGATTCGGGAGCTCCGGTCACGGTCGGTACGACACTGGTCGCGATGGTGAACGCCTATCTCTGGGTGCCGTGCCTGGGGCCGGAACTCGGCACCAACATGACCTCCATCGTGGACACGATCAATGCCCACGGAGGAGTTGGCGCCGGGTACCGGCCCATCTAGCAGCGGGCTGGGATCAGCCGCACACTGCTCCACCCGAGGCTGATCCCACGAGCTTGGAGTACTTGGCCAGCACACCGCGCGTGTAGCGAGGCGGCAACGGCTCCCAGCCCTTCTTGCGGGCTTCCAATTCGGAATCGTCGACCAATAATTCGAGTTGTCCGGTACCCACGTCGAGCCGGATCTGATCGCCGTCACGAACGAACGCGATGGGACCGCCGTCGACGGCCTCGGGCGCAACGTGTCCGACACACAGGCCGGTGGTGCCGCCGGAGAATCGTCCGTCCGTCAGCAGCAGGACGTCCTTGCCGAGACCCGCACCCTTGATCGCGCCCGTGATCGCCAGCATCTCGCGCATTCCGGGGCCGCCCTTCGGGCCCTCGTAGCGGATGACGACAACGTCACCACCAGTGATGGTTCCGTCTTCGAGTGCGTCCATTGCGGCGCGCTCGCGTTCGAAAACCCGTGCAGTTCCGGTGAATACGTCGGATTCGAATCCGGCCGACTTAACGACTGCTCCGCCGGGAGCGAGCGACCCCTTCAGGATCGTGATGCCTCCGGTCGGGTGAATGGGCTTGTTCATCGCCCGCAGAACCTTGCCGTCGGGATCGGGCGGGGTGATGTGCGCCAGGTTCTCCGCCACGGTCTTGCCGGTGACGGTCAGGCAATCTCCATGCATGAGTCCCGCGTCGAGCAATGCCTTCATGATGACGGGGACGCCGCCGATACGGTCGACGTCCGTCATGACGTGCTTTCCGAAGGGCTTGACGTCGGCGAGGTGCGGGACCTTCGCGCCGACGCGAGCGAAGTCGTCGAGCGTCAGCGGGACGTACGCTTCGTGCGCGATCGCGAGGAGATGGAGCACCGCATTGGTGGAACCGCCGAAAGCCATGACCACCGCGATGGCGTTCTCGAACGCCTCCTTGGTGAGGATGTCCCTGGTGGTGATGCCTCGACGCAGGAGCTCGACCACGGCTTTGCCGCTCTCGCGGGCGAATCCGTCTCGGCGACGGTCCGGTGCGGGTGGTGAAGCGCTGCCGGGCAGCGACATTCCCATGGCCTCGGCGGCGCTGGCCATCGTGTTTGCGGTGTACATGCCGCCGCACGCGCCTTCGCCCGGGCAGATCGCTCGTTCAATGGTGTCGACGTCGGCGCGGCTCATCAGCCCACGCGAGCAGGCGCCCACGGCCTCGAACGCGTCGATGACGGTGACTTCGCGCTCGGTGCCGTCGGAAAGCTTCGCGACGCCGGGGAGAGTGGAACCGGCGTAGAGAAATACGCTGGCCAGGTCGAGGCGGGCCGCCGCCATCATCATGCCGGGCAACGACTTGTCGCACCCGGCAAGAAGAACCGATCCGTCGAGGCGTTCGGCCTGCATGACGGTCTCGACGCTGTCGGCGATCACCTCGCGAGAGACGAGGGAAAAATGCATGCCCTCGTGACCCATCGAAATGCCGTCGGAAACGGAGATAGTGCCGAATTCGAGAGGGAACCCGCCGGCTTCCCGTACGCCCTCCTTGACGGCCTTGGCCAGGCGATCGAGGGACAGGTTGCACGGCGTGATTTCGTTCCAGGACGAGGCGACGCCGATCTGCGATTTGACCCAGTCGTCGTCGCCCATTCCTACTGCACGCAACATGCCGCGCGCTGCGGTCTTTTCGAGTCCGTCGGTGACGTCACGACTTCTGGGCTTGATGTCGGGTTCGGTCATTTTCCAAGCATAGGCGTCAGCGGGGTGTCTTTCCGGCAGACGAGCGACTCGAGTTGCCCACAAACGTTGTCCGTCGTGAATAGACTCGTCGCATCGCAGTTGGGGCTGAGTGTGCAGGTGATTGACGTACAGGGGGATTCACGTGGAGTCGGAACCGACTTCGGCTTTCGGATTTGCAGTTCTGGCCGCCTTCTTGACCGGTAGTGGTGTCTTCCTGGTCGTTCTGACGGTTCTGCACGAGATTGCCCGGTGGAAGGGGCGCTTCGTATCGGTGTGGGTGACTTTCTTTGCTGCACTGCTGACACTGCCCGTGCTGTTCGGTGCGTTGATCGCCGGCTATTCCGCGTTCTCCGAGGTCGACGGGTCCGAGGCTCTGATTCCGCCGGCGTTCTGGATCCTGATCGCGGCCGGGGGCGCACTCGGCGGTTACATCGGAGTCAAGGTCGGTGTGGTTCGAGGCTCGGCCCTCGACTACCGGTTGTGAACGGGATCGACTCGATCAAACTTCCAGAGAAGCGCAGGCGAAGCCTGGGTGAACATCCCGAAGCTCTCTTGAACGGCTGTTCAGGTGCGGGTTCACTCCTAGCGTGCACACGAATGCCTTCGATCGAATATCCAGACGTGGCCTGCTGCAGGGATCGGCGGCCCTCGCCGGCGCAGTAGGTCTCGGTGTCGCTTCGGCGAGCCACGCCGGTGCTGAGGTTCCGGGTGGCAGCCCGGGCTTCGCGCACGGCGTGGCATCCGGCGACCCGTTGCCGGATGCGGTGATCATCTGGACCCGCATCACCCCGACGGCAGACGCGACGCCCGGTTCCGGCGTCGGGCCGGCGGTGACGCTCAATTGGCAGGTCGCGACCGATGAGGGGTTCGCGAGCGTCGTTGCGTCCGGAAGTGTTGCTGCTTCGGCAGATTCCGATCACACCGCGAAGGTCGACGTCACCGGCCTCGATTCGTCGACGGCGTACTGGTACCGATTCACTGCGGGTTCGGCCGTTTCTCCGGTGGGCCGCACCCGCACGGCTCCGTCGAACTCGGCAGATCTTGATCGTCTCCGCTTCGGCGTGGTGTCCTGCTCCAACTGGGAGGCGGGGTATTTCGGTGCCTATCGTCACCTCGCGTTTCGCGAAGACCTCGACGCGATCATCCACCTCGGTGACTACATCTACGAGTACGGGCAGGGGGAGTACGGCGCGAGAAACGGATCCGTTCGCCTTCACGAGCCGGCCCACGAGATCATCTCGCTGGCCGACTACCGAATTCGGCACGCGCAGTACAAGACCGACCCGGATCTGGCAGCTCTGCACCTGAAGCTCCCGTTCATCACCACGTGGGATGATCACGAATCGGCCGACAACGCGTACCTGGACGGCGCCGAAAACCACACTCCCGGTGTCGAAGGTGACTGGGCTGATCGAAAGGCGAACTCGGCCAAGGCATATTTCGAGTGGATGCCCGTCCGCCCGTCGGGTAGTGGTTCGAATGTTCAGCTGTATCGACGGTTCCGCTTCGGGAATCTGGCCGAGATCTCGATGCTGGATCTGCGTACCTACCGTGACGAGCAGCCGACGATGAAGCAGGTCGACGATCCGTCGCGCACCATTACCGGACGCGCACAGATGGATTGGTTGACCAACGGAATCGTCACCTCCCCGACGCAGTGGAAGATCGTCGGCAATCCGGTCATGATCACGCCGTGCGTGTTCCCGCCGCTGGAGCCGGCGACCACCTCGGCGTTGACCGAACTGGTGGGAGTGCCGCAGGCCGGTGTCCCGTACAACACGGATCAGTGGGACGGGTACACCGCCGACCGCACCAGGCTTTTCGACGCGATCACCTCGAACGGTGTGGACAACACCGTTTTCATCACCGGTGACATCCACACGTCGTGGGCGTGCGACCTACCGACCAACGCCGCCAACTATCCGGGTGGGACGACCGTCGGCGCCGAGTTCGTCGTCCCGTCGGTGACCTCGCCCAACATCGACGACATGCTGAAAGTGCCGCCGCGCACGGTAACCGTTGCGGCAGAAGAGGCATTCAAGGCCGTGAACCGACATGTGCGGTACGTCGAACTGGATTCGCACGGCTACGGCGTATTCGAAATCGCCCGCGAAGGTACTCAGATGGACTGGTACTACGTCGACGATCTCACCAATCCGCAGAGCAATGCGCACTACGCCGTGAGCTACCGTCTACCGGCAGGCGCGGGCAGTAGAGTCTCACCCACCTCGGCCGCCCTCGATCAGGCCTCGTACCGACCAGGAGTCGACCAGTGAGTATCGAAGTTTCGCGTCGTAGCGTTCTGATCGGTGGAAGTGTTGTTGCGGGAACGGCTTTGCTCGGAACGCCGGCTCGTGCGAGTGTTCCCACCAGCGCCGGAATCCCAGACCTGGACGTGCATGTCATCGTCGTCGACGGCATGCGTCCGGACGAATTGCGATCGGAGCTCACCCCGACGCTGACCGGGCTTGCGGTCGGCGGTATTCACTACCCGGACGCCAGCGCCATCCCGATCGCGGAGACGCTGCCGAACCACACCGCGATGATGACGGGAGTGCTGCCGGCGCGTTCGGGCGTACCCGCCAACTCCGTCTACGATCCGTCCATCGACAAGAAGCGCGACCTCGATCGGCCTTCCGACCTGCAGACCTCGACGGTTCTGGATCGGGTGCGTACCGAACTCGGATTGACCACTGCGAGTGTGCTGTCCAAGCGCTACCTGCACGGGCTGTTCGGTGATCGCGCCTCACTGGTGTGGGATCCTCAGCCGCTTGTTCCTGGTACAGAGCATGCGCCGGACAACTTCACGATCGACGCCCTGATCCGTATCGTCGGTGGGAACTCGCCGCGACTGTCGTTCACGAATCTCGGTGACGTCGATCGCGTCGGCCACCTTGATCTGTCCGGTCCGTCCATCCGTATCGCCCGCACCGCCGCACTTCAGAACACCGACAGCCAGGTTCGCCGCTTCGTCGACTTCCTTCACGACACCGGTCGTTGGAATCGGAGCATTCTGATCGTGTTGGCAGACCACTCCATGGACTGGTCGGAGCCCGCGAGGCTCATCGGCCTGGATCGACCGCTGAACGCGGACCCGTTGCTGGCAGGCAAGATTCGGATCGCCCAGAACGGTGGTGCAGACCTGATCTACTTCATCGGACCCGATGGCGAACGGGTGGAAGCCGTCAGCCGGATTCAGCAGATCGTGGACGGAGTCGACGGCGTCGAATCCAGCCACCTTCCGGCCGAATTCGATCTCGGTACCAATGCCGGTGACGTCGTTGCGTTTTGCGCTCAGGGTTGGCGATTCAGTGATCCGACTCCACTGTCCAACCCGATTCCCGGCAACCACGGTCACTTCGTGACACTGCCCATCCCGTTCTTCCTCAGTGGTGGGCATCCCGCTCTCGACGGCGGACGGAAGATCGACACGCAGGCTCGCACGATCGACGTCGCGCCGACGGTTGCGGCTCTGCTCGGCCTCGGTGCACCTGCCGGTGGTTGGGACGGCGTCGCCCGCACAGCGGGTGTGTCGCTGAACGTCTAGCGAGGGTCGCGACCGGTCAGGGCAATCAGCCTGTCCTGCAACGACGCATCGTCAGGAAGTTCGACGGGAGCGGAGAACAGCCCGCTCTCGGCGAGCATGTCGCGCTGCCCGTCGAGGTCGGACCAGACGGCCTCGACGAGGTCGGGATCGAGTCGCTCGTCCCCGCCGACCGCTCGCGCGAGATCCCAGGTGTGGATCGTGACGTCCGAGGTCTGTTGGCGTAGATACGGTTCCACCTTCACCGTGCCGTACGAGAGGTGAACGTGGGCACTGAGGTCCGTCGATTTCCACGCCTTGATGGCGGCATCGGAATACTTCTGCCATTCCGTCCACAGATCGTCCCCGACGGGAACGATGTCCGGAGTTGCCTCGCCGACAGTCAGTCCGGCCAGGAGCGGCGGTACCCACTGCTGCTCCTCGATGACGTGGCGAACAAGGTGTTCGACCTGCCAGTCGGAGTCAGGCGTGGGTGCGTTCCAGTCCTCGACTGCGGCGAGTCGTGAACCGAATTCGCGGTGGGCGGTGAGCACGAGTTCGAGCCAATCGAATGCCATCACTCGAGGGTAACCCGATCAGCGTGACGTTAATCGGTGCGTGAGGCGTCGATTCGGTGAAGACTGTCGAGGTTGTCGCTTAGCCGAATCGAGGAGATTTCATGACCGTCCCCACCGTCACTCTGGCCGAAGGTCTCACCGTCAGTGCCCAGGGATACGGCGCGATGTCCGTCGCCCCTGTCTACGGCCCCGTTGATCCGGCCGAGGCGCTCGCCACGTTGCACCATGCGGTGGACATCGGGATCACGTTTATCGACACCGCCAACGTGTACGGCGAGGGCTCGAGCGAGCGTGCGGTGGGAGAGCTTCTCAAAGACCGCCGGGACGAAGTGCAGTTGGCGACGAAGTTCGGTCTGGTCGGCAACATCGCCAACGGTCAGCGCGGGATCAACGGAGACCCGGCCTACGTACCGCAGGCACTCGACGAGTCTCTGGGACGACTCGGCGTCGATCATGTCGACCTCTACTACTTACACCGGGTCGACCCGAACGTCCCGATCGAAGACACCGTCGGCGCGATCGCAGAGCAGGTGAAGGCGGGCAAGGTCCGCAACATCGGCCTGTCCGAGGCGACCGGCGATGAACTGCGTCGTGCGTACGGGGTGCATCCGATCGCGGCGATCCAGTCGGAATGGAGCATCTGGAGTCGGGACGTCGAGAACAAGGTAGTACCCACCGCCGCGGAACTCGGAGTCGGATTCGTGCCCTTCTCACCTGTGGGCCGAGGCTTCCTGGCGGGATCGTTCGATGCGGAGACGCTCGGTGACAACGACCTGCGCCGACGCTTCCCACGCTTCTCGGACTCCGCGCTACCTGCTAATCAGAAGGTTCTCGACGTGGTCCGCGCCGTCGGTGAGGAGCTCGGCGCGACGCCTGCACAGGTTTCCCTGGCATGGCTCGATGCCAAGGGCCGGCAGTACGGGTTGCCTTCTGTTTCGATTCCCGGCACGCGGTTCGCTGCACGAGTCACCGAAAACGCCGGAGCGTTGGACATCGTTCTGAGCGAAGACCAGATCGCTCGCCTCGACTCCCTCGCCGCGATTACGGAAGGCTTCCGTTCAGCAGATTTGAATTGGGTCTCTCAGGGCCGCGAATAATCATGTCCTGAGCCTTGCGAAAGACAGGAGTAACATACAGACCCGATGAAAAAAGTGTGGTTGGTCTGGGGTGTCGGTGTTTTTGCCTACGTGATCGCCGTGCTTCACCGCACTTCGTTCGGTGTCTCGGGTCTGTCTGCTGCTGATCGGTTCTCGATCTCGCCCAGCGTTCTGTCGAGCTTCGTCGTGCTGCAGATCGTCGTGTACGCCGGTATGCAGATTCCGGCGGGAGTCCTCCTCGACCGCTACGGTTCGCGGATCATGATCGCAGTCGGTGCGTTCATCATGATGTCCGCGCAGTTGGCACTCGCCTTCACCGAATCGCTGCCCGTCGCGATCGGTGCACGTATTGCCGTCGGCGCCGGCGACGCACTCACCTTCATCTCGGTGCTGCGGTTGGTACCGCAGTGGTTCCCGCCCCGGCAGGTGCCGTTGGTCTCGCAGTTCACGGGCATCCTCGGTCAGCTGGGCCAGGTGATGTCTGCGCTCCCGTTCATGTTGATTTTGTCCGGTCCGGGCTGGACTTTTGCCTACGGCAGCGCTGCCGCCGTCGGACTGTTGGCGTTTGCACTGGCGTTGAGCGTCATCCGCGACGCTCCTCCGGGCGCCGAAGTGGTGGCCGTTCCGGCCGGCGCCAGGGAGATCGGGCGACAGATCAAGACGGTGTGGATGCGGCCCGGCACACGTCTCGGGTTCTTCAGTCACATGGGGACACAGTTCTCGATCACGACCTTTGCATTGCTGTGGGGTGTGCCGTATCTGAAATCGGCTCAAGGCCTCGATTCTGCGACGGTCGGCTCATTGCTGACGTTGTCGGTCATCTCGGCAATCGTGGCCGGTCCGATACTGGGCATCCTCACCGGTCGCTATCCTATGCGTCGATCGTGGTTGGTTCTCACCATCATGGTGGCCAGCGCGCTCATGTGGACGATCGTTCTTTCACGCAGCGAACCGTCTCCGCTCTGGTTGTTGACGATCCTGGTGGTCGTCATCTCGGTGGGCGGGCCGGGTTCGGTGATCGGCTTCGACTACGCGCGCACGTCCAATCCGAGTTCGGCGATGGGCACAGCGCAAGGCATGGTCAACATCGGCGGATTCCTCGCTTCGCTCATCGTGATTCAAGTGATGGGCGTGATCCTCGGACACATGGGCGGATACACGTTCGACGGTTTCCGCGTCGCCTGGATGGTGCAATATCCGGTCTGGGTTCTCGGCATCGTCGGCGTGCTCGTCACCCGAGGCAAAGCCCGGCGCGCCCTCGCAGCAGAAGGCGTACACGTACGCCCGATCCGTGAAGTCATTCGTCGCAACAAATAACTCGATCGCATCGGGTAATTCATCCCCTGCGGGTGAGGTTCCCAAGCGTCCGAGCCACCAGGCTTGATGGATGAACGACGCAATGAACATCGGACCGGTCGAGCTCGTGGTGCTGGCATTCCCAGGCTCTAGTGTGGATCCCGAAGCGGTTGCCGCGCTGCAGAACGTGGTGGAACGAGGTTTTGTCACTCTGCTCGACCTCGTCTACATCGCCAAGGACGCAGACGGACAGGTGTCGCAGATAGACGTCGACGAAGATCTCACCGACATCGGACTGGCGATACTGTCCATCGAAGCCAAGGCATTGATCAGTGACGAGGATCTGGACGTGGTCCGCGAGTCACTCGAACCAGGCACGTCCGCCGCAGTCATCGTCTACGAGCAGACGTGGGCGCGTGAACTCGCGTCGACGGTTCGCGGCGGCGGCGACGTAGTCCTACACGTTCAGATCCCGCGCGAGGTAGTCGTCGCAGCGGTCGAAGCAGCATTTCAGTAGCGACAATCATCTAAGGAGTTCGGCATGGTTTTTCGAGGTGGACGCAGAGGGCGGCCGGGGTTGCTCGGCACGGTAGCGCGCACTGCGGTAGTGGCTGGAACCGCAAAAGCGACGTCCAACGCCATGGATCGACGGAGCCAGCGCAAGGCTGACGATCAGCAGCAGGAGTACCAGCAGCAACAGGCCCCGCCGGCCCAGGTCGCTCCCGTACAGTCCGTTCCCCCCTCCGGCGCCGACGATCTGGTCTCCAAATTGCAGGAACTGGGGCAGCTGCATCAGTCCGGCTTGTTGACGGACGCAGAGTTTGCGGCTGCAAAGGCGCAATTGCTGAGCTAGCCCTGCTGTTTTCCTCCATTCGAACGGCAATACGGCATTGCCGTAATTCTGCATGAAAGGCTGGCTCATGATCGACCCCCGCGCAGCATCGGCCGCAATCGAAGCGGCGAACTTCCGAGTCGCCGAGACTCTGCCGTTCTCCGACGACACCGATTTCACCGATGCGAAGCGAGGTTTTGTCGCCGCGCTCGATCCGGGACTGGTTGCCGATTCGGACGGGAAAGTCGTGTGGAACAACGATTCCTACGCTTTCCTTGATGAGGACTGCCCGCCAACGGTCAATCCGAGCTTGTGGCGTCAGTCGAGGTTGGTCGCCAAGCAAGGACTCTTTGCGGTGACGGATTCGATCTATCAGATTCGCGGACTTGATCTGTCGAACATGACGTTGATCGAGGGAGAGACCGGAATCATCGTCATCGATCCACTGATCTCCCGGGAAACCGCTGCCGCCGGGCTCGCGTTGTACCGGGAGCACCGTGGTGATCGACCAGTAGTCGCGGTGATCTACACGCATTCGCACATCGACCACTTCGGCGGGGTCAAAGGCGTGACCACCGAAGACGACGTCGCTGCCGGGCGATGCGTAATCGTAGCCCCCACTGGACTCGTGGAGCATGCTGTCGAGGAAAACGTCTATGCGGGAACGGCAATGGCTCGACGCGCGGCTTATATGTACGGGGCTGCACTACCCCGAGGTCCTCGCGGTGCCGTCGGAGCAGGGTTGGGGCAGACCACCTCAACCGGCACGCCGACGCTCATTTCGCCGACGGTGTCGATCTCGAAGACAGGGCACACGGAGACGATCGACGGCGTCCGGATCGAGTTCCAGATGACCCCAGGCACCGAGGCGCCGTCCGAGATGAACTTCTACTTCCCGGATTTGCGCGCACTGTGTATGGCGGAGAACGCAACTCATAATCTGCACAACCTGCTCACACTTCGCGGTGCCCTGGTACGAGATCCTCACGTCTGGTCTGCGTACCTGACGGAATCGATCAACCGTTACGCCTCGCGATCCGATGTCGTGTTTGCGTCCCACCACTGGCCGACGTGGGGGACGGAGCGGCTCACCGAGTTCCTGTCATTGCAGCGCGACCTCTACGGGTACCTTCACGATCAGACACTTCGTCGAATCAATCAGGGGTGGACCGGTCTCGAGATCGCCGAATCGATTGAACTGCCAGCCGCTTTGGCGCAGGCCTGGCACACGCATGGGTATTACGGTTCCGTCAGTCACAACGTCAAAGCCATCTACCAGCGATACATGGGTTGGTTTGACGGTAACCCTGCGCATCTGTGGGAGCATCCACCCGTCGAATCGGCCAAGCGTCACGTGGAGTTCATGGGCGGATCAGCAGAAGTGTTACGGAAAGCTCGGGAATCATACGAGCGCGGCGACTTTCGCTGGGTTGCCCAGGTGGTGAACTACGTGGTGTTCGCTGAACCGGACAACGTCCAGGCCAAGAACCTGCAGGCCGATACCTTCGAGCAACTCGGGTACGGCGCTGAGAACGGCACATGGCGGAACTTCTACCTCACCGGTGCATACGAACTGCGGAACGGCTCAGTGGGAACGCCCGCGGTTGCCGCGGCGCCCGACATCACTGCGGCGCTGTCGGTGAGTCAAGTCTTCGATGCAGTATCGCTGCGCGTGGACGGAGTGCGCGCAGCGGGATCGCACATCGTCATCGATTGGAACATCACTGACGAAAACATCGTTCATCGAACGGAACTCAGCAACGGAGTTCTGATTCATTTCGATATCGATCCACTCGAGAGAGCAGGGTCTGTGGATGCGACCTTTGCTCTGAGTCGGCGCGACTTACTCGGTGTGCTGCTCGGTGGTGCGGACTTGGGTGCCGAGATTGCGAATGGAACTATCTCGGTTGCCGGCGACCCGGCGAAGCTCGCAGAACTTGCCGGGTACCTCGACGAGCCGGACCCGAACTTTGCGATGGTCACTCCGACCTAGCAGCGTGGGACAGTTCAATGATGATGTATTTCAACGAGTCTCGAGTTCTGGGCGCTCCTGAAGTTGTCCGTTTTGTCTCTGGTTATCGAAAGTATGTTCGATTAAACTTTGGGAATGGACAGTCGGGATGCGTGGCAACTGGATGGTGAGAGCCTCAAGAGCGAGGTTCTCGATCTGGTGCGTGTCCGGCACGAGTTGCAGTCGCGGATGGTGTTGCTGATCGTGGAGATGTTTTCCCGGGAGGTTCTCGGTGGGAAGGGTTTTCGGGCGATCGCGCAGTGGTTGCATGGTTCGACGAATTTGGAGATCGGTGAGTGCAGTCTGCTGGTCGGTTTGGCGCGGTTGTTGATGCTCGAACCTGTTGTCGCGGATGCGTTTCATCGTGGTGATGTGGATGCGTTGAAAGCCCGGCAGGTGGCGTCGTTCTGTCAGCATCCACCCAAGAACATGACGCCGGCCGATGTCGACAAAGCTCGCGGGATCCTGTTGGGGTTGGCGTCGAAGAACATTGCCGATTGTGATGCGGTGCGGGCGGCGATCCGGCGGATCGAGAAGCAGTGCGGAAAACGCGAGGACGGTGTCCCTGTCGGTGAGGATTCGGAGCGGAACGAGTTCTACGCTTCGAAAGGCCTGTACGGACGGGTCACGGTGAAGGGTGATTTGGATGCTGTGAACGGGGCGCGGTTGATCACGTTGCTGTCGAGTCTGTCTGCGCCGACGCCGGAGAAGGACGGCGTCAAGGACACCCGCACTCCGGCACTACGACGTGCGGACGGGTTCTGTGAGTTGTTGCGCCGGTACGAGCGGGCGGGACTGGGTCCAATCGAGGGCGGGGTGAAACCACACATCACGGTCACCGCCAGCGCAAAAGACATGACCGATATGCAAGCTTTGAAAGACCTCCTGCCGTCGACGGAGGAACTCGGATTTGCGTGGACGGATTGGGTGGGCCCCATCAGTATCGACACTGCCCGGATGCTGGCCTGCGACTGCACGGTCACCCGGATTCTGTTGGATGAAAATGGTGTTCCGCTCGACTGCGGCAAGGAAGCCAGAACAGCGACAGTTCCGCAGCGGCGGGCGTTGGCAGTTCGGGATGGCGGGTGCGCGTTTCCGGGGTGCGGAACACCCTCGGGGTGGTGCGACGCTCACCATATCGTTCACTGGAATGATGGTGGCCCAACAGATCTCGACAACCTGATCTTGTTGTGCGGTCATCACCACCGGACACTGCACCACACCGAATGGCGGGTCGAGATCGGCCCCGATCGAAAGACGGTGTTCTATCCGCCGATGTCCGTTGACCCGTATCAGCATCCGATCGGCGGGAACAGCCCGCCCACAGCGGCGTGAACCGCGACAACTGAAGACGCGAGCACCGGGGCACAGTCGTGCCCCGGTGCTCGCTCAATCCAGTATTTACTCAAGACAACGTGATGTCGGCGATCAGGCCGTGATGATCGGATCCCCTGATCTCGATCCGTTCGAGGGACGTCACCACAGCGCCTTTGGTGATGATGTGGTCGATACCGACCATCGCCGGATACGACTTGTCGGTCGGGTAGGTTGGGATCAGACCGGAACCCAATTGATCGGCGGCGCTGGTATATCCGTTTCTGAGGAGATTCCGAAACTGCTTGTTCGAGTACGACGCATTGAAATCGCCGCTGACTATCACATTGTCCATCCCGGCGGCTTCGTCCATGTAAGACCCAAGCCTTCGCTGCTCGGCCGCCCACACCGAAGCCGGCGAGATGTACGCAGGTGCCGGATGCACGGCGAATAGTGTGACTGGCTGCGCCAAGCCGACATTCAGCTCTGCGGACAGCGTTTCGGGTGAGAACCCGTCGAGGCTACGTGGATTGGAGAGCGGAAAGCGACTGTAGATTCCGGCCCCGCCACCGCCGTCGGCGTAGGGGATCAGGAACTGGTGGCTCAGAACCTCTTCAAGCCCGGCGGCTTCGAGCGCTTCGACTTCCTGGTACGTCAACTCCTGGACCGTCACCACGTCGACGTTGCGTTCGCGGACCATCGCCACAAGCGACTCCGGATCCGCTGCACCGACCATCAAGTTGGCCTGCATCAACCGAATCGATGGACCGTTCGCAGACGTCGACTCCCCAGTTCCGCCGATGTACAGCGGGCTCACAGACCATCCGAACAGTGCAAGGACGACAAGGGATGCGGCGCATACGATCCACTGACGCCCGATACCCGAGACGACGGCACCGATCAGCGGAGCAATCATCAACAAGGGTGCCACCGACGCCAGAACGATCACGATGTTGTGATCGACGTCCAACTGAGTTGCGATCGAGGCAACCACACCAGTCACGATTCCGGCAACGCCGACCACGGCCGCAAGGCGGCGAAGAACCAGTCGACGAGGGGGCACGGTATCGGGTTGCATGACGTCCATGGAAGCAGAAGAGCGTCGTAGCTCAGGGGAACCGCAGGTGGAGTCGGTGCGCCCGATTGTTTGCGCCCTATTGTTGCGGATACGGCAGATGGCTGCTGCTGTTCTCACTGACGGAGATCGAGCGGCCGAGTTGGGGGAACGCGCGTTGAGAGCACGCCGGTCTGTCGCAGACCTTGCAACCAGCCCCGATCGGCACGATGGTCGCGGGGTCGTCCGTCTGGATTCCGTGTGAGTAGACCATGCGATCGGCGTAGCCGATGTCGCAACCGAGCCCGACGGCGAAGTTCCGCTCCGGTGCGAGGTATCCGAGTCCGCCGCTGTGGGTAGTGCGCGCCACCCAGAGGTATGTCCGGCCGTCGGGCATCTTCGCAACCTGGGTGAGGATACGTCCGGGGCTCGCGAAGGCCTCATGGATGACCCACAGCGGGCAACTGCCGCCAACTCGGGAGAAGTGAAAGGCGGTAGCAGACTGACGCTTCGAAATATTTCCGGCGCGATCGGTTCGGACGAAGAAGAAGGGAACGCCGCGCTGTCCGTGTCGCTGCAGGGTGGACAACCGGTGACAGACGGTTTCGAAGCCGACCTCGAATTTGAGGCTGAGCAGGTCGATGTCGTATCGCAGGGCCTCGGCGGATTCCAGGAATTGGGTGTACGGGAGTAGCAGTGCGCCGGCAAAGTAGTGCGCGAGTCCGATGCGCGCCAGTGCTGCGGACTCGGCGCTCAACGATTCATCCTCGGCGACAAGGGTATCGATCACGTCAGCCTGTGTGAAGAAGGCCAGCTGCATCGCGATCTGGAACGCGCGTTGTCCTGCAGACAGACGCCGCGCCAGGGTGAGGATCGACTTGTCCGGATCGTAGAAGCGCTTGGGGCCGAGCTTGTCTGGTTCGTCCGTGCGGATCGTCACGGTGACGCCATGCTGATCGCGAAGCAGTCGTGCCAGTTGCAGATCTACTGCGCCCACGGACAATTCGTTGTCCACGAACATCCGCTCAGCAGCGTCGTCGAGTACGGCGATGTGATTCTTTCGGTCGTAGAAGAAGTCCCGAACTTCCTCGTAGGGCATGGGCACGAGCGACACATCAGATGCTGTCTCGGCGGACAACTGCGTCGAGAACTGGTCCAACTGCTCTGTTGCGGCGTGAAGGCGGCGGTGCAACATCACGAGGGTGCGTCCGACCGCCGGCATCCGTGCCACCAGTTCGTCCACCTCCGCCAGCGATACGTCCCCGGATTCCGAGGTTTCGGCCAGGGCGTGATGAACGTCTGCAACCAGGCGTGCGTCGGAATCGGAGGCGAAGAATTGCACGTCGAGATCGAACTCGGCGTTGAGCTTGAGGAGGACGGGGACCGTCAGCGGTCGTTGATCGTTCTCTAGTTGATTGACATAGCTGGGGGAGAGTTCGAGTGCCTTCGCCAGTGCGGACTGTGACAGGTTTCGTTCTTCCCGCAGCCGTCGCAGCCGCGCTCCCGCGTACATCTTCTTCATCGAATCTCCTCGGTGCCGATCGCGTTCACCCTACCGAGGAGCCATTCGCAACATTCGCAACATTGCAGGATCGCTATTGCACAAATAGGCAATTGCGAGGGCCTATCCCGAGGTGAATGAGCTGCGTAGCGTGCAAATAGATACCGAAGCACGTGAGAAGAGGATCGATGAAGACGCATCTCGTACGCACCCACCGCTCTGCCGAAGAGTTCCCCAAGGAAGACCACCTCGCGTGGAAGATCGCGGAGGTTGCGACGGATTTCGTCGACGTCACCGATGCCACGTCCGACATGATCGTCAACCGGATCATCGACAACGCGGCGGTTGCTGCCGCCTCCCTGGTGCGCCGTCCCGTGGTGAATGCGCGGGCGCAAGCACAGTCGCATCCGTATACGCCAGGCTCCACCGTGTTCGGTATCCCCGGTACGTTCTCGCCTGAATGGGCCGCCTGGGCCAACGGCGTCGCGGTTCGTGAACTAGATTTCCACGACACGTTCCTCGCCGCCGAGTACTCGCACCCCGGTGACAACATCCCGCCGATCCTCGCCGTCGCTCAGCACACCGGCCGTGACGGAAAGGACCTGATTCGCGGTCTGGCAACCGGCTACGAGATTCAGATCGACCTGGTTCGGGCTATCTGCCTGCACGAGCACAAGATCGACCACGTCGCACACCTCGGCCCCTCGGCTGCGGCAGGTATCGGAACTTTGCTCGGTCTCGACACCGAGACGGTCTACCAGGCAATCGGTCAGGCGCTGCACCTCGCGACGGCGACACGGCAGTCTCGCAAGGGCGAGATCTCCAGTTGGAAGGCATACGCGCCTGCGCTGGCCGGCAAGGTTGCCGTCGAGGCAGTCGACCGTGCGATGCGCGGTGAAGGTGCACCTTCACCGATCTGGGAAGGCGAAGACGGCGTCATCGCCTGGCTGCTAGGTGGTCCGGACAAGGAGTATCACGTTCCGCTTCCGGGTTCGGGTGAGGCGAAGCGCGCCATCCTCGACTCGTACACCAAGGAACACTCCGCGGAATACCAGAGCCAGGCGCCGATCGACCTAGCTCGTCGGATGCGGTCTCGTGTCGGCGATCTCGACCAGATCGCCTCGATCGTCTTGCACACCAGTCACCACACCCACGTCGTCATCGGCACCGGTTCCGGCGATCCGCAGAAGTTCGACCCCACCGCGTCACGCGAAACTCTCGATCACTCGGTGATGTACATCTTTGCCGTTGCGCTGCAGGACGGTACGTGGCACCACGAGCATTCCTACGCGCCCGAGCGTGCACAGCGCCCCGACACGATCGAGCTGTGGAACAAGATCTCCACGCGCGAAGATCCCGAATGGACACGCCGTTACCACTCGACGGATCCCGACGAGAAGGCTTTCGGTGCTCGCGCCGAGATCACCTTGAAGAGCGGCGAGGTCATCGTCGACGAGCTTGCGGTGGCCGATGCGCACCCGCTCGGCGCACGTCCGTTCGCTCGCGATCAGTACGTCGCGAAGTTCCGCACCCTCGCCGAGGGCGTCATCGAGCCGAGCGAACAGGATCGCTTCCTCGACGCGGCACAGCGCACCGCCGAATTGAAGGCAGGCGAACTCGATCAGCTGACCTTCACCGTTTCCGAAGACGTTCTCGCTCTGGCCCCCAAGGTCGCCAAGGGACTCTTCTGATGACGGGTCTCATTGCCGCATCGACGTCTGCAGCCGACAAGCGGATTGCCTTCCGGGCCGGGCTGACGTCCGGAAAGATTCAACGACTCCCCGGTGCGATTAATCCGTTGACAGCCAAGCTCATTCAGGAAATCGGGTTCGAAGGTGTCTACGTTTCGGGTGGTGCGTATTCCGCCGGATTGGCGCTTCCCGACATCGGGCTGACCACGTTGACCGAGGTCGCCGCCCACAGCAAGCAGATCGCGCGGGTCACCGACCTCCCGACGCTGATCGATGCCGACACCGGTTTCGGTGAACCCATGAGTGCTGCCCGCACGGTCACGATCTTCGAGGACGACGGTATAGCCGGTCTGCACCTCGAGGATCAGATCAACCCCAAGCGCTGTGGGCACCTCGACGGCAAAGCGATCGTGCCTACCGAAGACATGGTTCGCCGAGTTCGTGCTGCAGCCTCGGCACGTCGTGACCCGAACTTCGTCATCTGCGCGCGCACCGATGCTGCCGGAATCGACGGTATCGACGCAGCGATCGAGCGAGCAAAGGCCTACGCGGATGCCGGTGCCGATCTGATCTTCACCGAAGCTCTTGCCACCGAAGCAGACTTCGAGAAGTTCCGCGCAGCAGTCGACACTCCGCTCCTCGCCAACATGACCGAGTTCGGGAAGTCGAATCTCATTTCGGCGAAGACGTTGGAAGAGATCGGTTTCAACGCCGTCATCTACCCCGTGACCACTCTTCGGTTGGCGATGTTCGCTATCGAAAAGGGTCTGCGCGAGATTTTTGCGGAGGGCACGCAAGAAGGGTTGCTCGGTGAGATGCAGCACCGCAGCAGGTTGTACGAGATTCTCGAGTACGAGCGCTACAACGAATTCGACAGTGGCATTTTCAATTTCAGCTTGGAGGGGAGTAGGACATGACCGAACAGATTCCGACGATCTACAAGGGCTTGGCCGGGGTTGTCGTCGACACGACGGCTATCTCCAAGGTAGTGCCCGAGACGAATTCGTTGACGTATCGCGGTTACGCAGTGCAGGACCTTGCCGCGAACTGCAGCTTCGAAGAAGTTGCGCACCTGCTCTGGTACGGCGAACTGCCGACTCCCGAGCAGCTCGAATTACTCTGCCTGCGTGAGCGTGCGGCCCGTCGTGCCGATCGATCGCTGCTCTCGCTCCTGACCAAGATGCCGGACAACTGCCACCCCATGGATGTGGTCCGTACGGCGATCAGCTACCTCGGCGCTGAGGATCCGGCGGAGGACGACAACTCCGAGAAGGCCAATCTAGCCAAGGCACTGCGGATGACGGCCGTGCTGCCGACCATCGTCGCAGCCGATTTCCGCCGCCGGCGTGGTCAGGATCCCATCGCGCCGCAGTCGGACCTGGGTTTCGCCGAAAACTTCTTGAACATGTGCTTTGGTGCTGTTCCGGAGCCGGCGATCGTGAAGGCCTTCGAGGTCTCGCTGATCCTGTATGCGGAGCACTCCTTCAACGCCTCGACGTTTGCCGCTCGTGTTGTGACGTCCACACTTTCGGACATATACAGCGCAGTGACGGCTGCGATCGGCACGCTCAAGGGCCCGCTGCACGGCGGCGCAAACGAAGCTGTCATGCACGACATGCTCGAGATCGACGACCCCGACCGCGCAGAAGCCTGGATGTCGGAGAAGTTGGCTGCCAAAGAGAAGGTCATGGGCTTCGGGCACCGTGTCTACAAGAACGGCGATTCGCGTGTTCCGACCATGAAGCAGGCGCTCCTCGACGTCGCGGCGGCGACGGACGGCGAGAAGTGGGTGCAGATGTACGAGATCCTCGAGAAGACGATGGTCAGTGCAACCGGAATCAAGCCGAATCTCGATTTCCCCACGGGCCCTGCGTATTACCTCATGGGCTTCGACGTCGAGATGTTCACTCCGATCTTCGTGATGAGCCGCATCACCGGATGGACGGCGCACATCATCGAGCAGGGGCAGTCGAACGCACTGATCAGGCCGCTGAGTCAGTACTCCGGTGTGCCGCAGCGGACCGTTGTGGCATGACAGTTTTGGCAGTCGTGGCATGACACCCCACTATGCTGCGTCGGCGAGGTTCGGTTCTGGCATCACCGTCTCCTGGCCTCGTCGACGCTTCTCCGTTCGCACTATCTGCAACTTCGCACCGAATATTCGCAAAGATACTCGAGTGCAATGTGTTTCGTTTGTTCCTTGCCGGTAATAGCGTCAGTGTCATGACTGAAACGCACGAAGACATCTCGATCATCCGTCATGGCGATACGCTTGACGTCGTGTTCAACCGGCCGGAAAAGCGCAACGCACTGACCCCGCAGATGTACGACGCTATTGCCGGAGCCTGCCGGTGCGCCGATTCCGACCGCGAGATCCGGTTGCTTACCCTCCGCGGAGCTGGGGGAGAGGCGTTCTCGGCGGGCTCCGACATACGCCACTTTCAGACCTTTTCGAGTTTTCACGACGGGCTCGACTACGAAAGTCGGTTCGTCGGCGTGCTGACCGAACTCGAGAAAGTGCGGGTTCCCACGCTGGCGGTCATCGACGGTGTGTGCGCGGGAGCCGGGCTGTTGTTAGCGGCAGCGTGCGATGTGCGGATCGCGACGCACGGGTCCCGCTTCTGCCTCCCGATCGCGCGCACACTCGGAAACTCGTTGTCGGTCCATTCCGTGGCGTTGCTGGCGGACAGGATCGGCAGTTCGCGTCTGATGTCGTTGGTCGCTCGGGCGGGGGTCATGTCGAGCGACGAGGCTCTGCGGAACGGCTTCCTCAGCGACTGTGCAACAGAGACCGAGTTCGCGAGCCTGACTGCCCAGGTATCGCGGGAACTCCTTGCGGCTGCCCCGATGACCGTGTGGACGATTCGAGAGTCCCTGCGCCGCATCAGGACCCGATCGATCACCGACAACGATGATCTGATGCGCATGATCTACAGCAGTGACGACTTCAAAGCCGGTGTCGACGGTTTCCTTCGCGGCGAGCGACCGGTTTGGGCCGGCGTGTAGCTCGGCTGTAGAACCAAGGCTTGCGTTGGAGCGCGCTCTAACCCCTAGCGTTGCCGACCATGACAACAAAAACCTGGATCATCACTGGAGTTTCTCAGGGTTTCGGCCGCGAGCTTGCAGTGTCTGCACTTCGATCGGGGGACGCGGTAGTCGCTGCAATTCGTCGTCCCGAGTCCGTTGCAGATATTGCGTCGGCGAATCCGGATCGGTTCTCGGCGGTGACGTTCGACGTCCGCGACACCGCGGCGGCACCCAGCGTCGTCGAACATGCGCTCGAGCATTTCGGTCGTGTCGACGTGCTGGTCAACAATGCCGGTCGCGGGATGGTCGGCGCGGCGGAGATGGTGGACGATTCGGCGTTGCGGGATCTCATGGAACTGCACCTGATCGGACCCGCCGCGTTGGTGCGCGCCGTCCTCCCGTCGATGCGAGCGCAAGGCAGTGGAACGATCGTGCAGATGAGCAGTCAAGGCGGCCGCATGTCGTTTCCCGGCGTGGGGGCGTATTCGGCGTCCAAATTCGCGCTTGAAGGCTGGTCGGAGGCCCTTGCCGGTGAGGTCGGGCAGTTCGGCATCCGGGTCATGATCGTCGAGCCCAGCCGATTCCGTACAGCATTCAACACACCTGGCGTTCTGAGCTTCGCCGAATCATCCTCGGACTACCGTGATTTGCTCGATCCTGTTCTGCGGGACATGGCGGCGGCAGACGGTGTTCAGGAGGGCGATCCGGAGAAGGCAGCGGCAATCATCAATGCGCTGGTACACAGTGAGAACGTGCCACTTCGTCTGCCACTCGGAAAGGAAGCCGTGGAGCGGGTGTCCGCGTCGTATCGGAAGAATCTCGCCGAGGTATCCGTCTGGGCCGACCTCGCTCGCAGCGCCGATTTCGCGGATGCTGCCGGACCTGTCCGCCCGTTCTAGGCTGGGAGTCATGGCTACCGAAGACTTGATGCGTAAGGCGCTCGAGGCCCTTGGGGAAGTGGACGGGCCCATGTCGATCGAGGTCATTCACCGGCTCGTCGATGCAGGGGACGTCGAAGATCCGATGTCGATCGCCGAAGTGTCGGACCTACTGGATGTCTCGGCACATACCCTGCGCTATTACGAGAAGATCGGCCTGGTCACGGTCGATCGTGACTCGAGCGGACATCGTGTGTACGGCCCGGAAACTGTTCGCAGGTTGGTGTTTCTGACCCGCATGCGTATCTCGGGCATGGCGATTCGCGACTTGCAGCACTACGTCGAACTGGTCGACGCCGGTGAAGGGACAGTTCCGGAGAGGCTCGACATGCTGCTCGAGCACCGGGACACCGTTCGTCGGCAGATCAAGGAGCTCACGTTGTCTTTGGCTGCGACGGAGTACAAGATTGCGACGTACGGCGGGCGGACCGGGGAGCAGGAGTAGCCCCGATTACGTACTCTGCATTCGATTCAGCCCACTTTCCATGGATACTGCCAGTTGCTCGAGCGCGGCAAGGACCCTTCCTCGGTCCCGTCCGAGTTCGGTGAACAATTCACCGTGAGCGGCGAGTTCGCGAGGAAAGACTTCGTCGACGACACTTTTTCCCCTAGCCGTCATCGTGATCAGTGCAGATCGCTTGTCTTCGGGGTTGCTCGTGCGGGAGACGAGTCCTCGCTTCTCGAGTCGGGCGAGTGCCTTGCTTACTCCGGCTCGGGACATGCCGAGGCGTTCAGCGAGACGAATCGCCGTGACCGGTTCCTCGGCGTATCGAAGTGGCACAAGCAGTTCCACTTCCGACACGCTGAGGTCCGCGGATCGGTACACCGGTTCGACTGCAAGTTCGAGAAGGGCCGTAATCCGTTTGAGTTGCGCGACCACTTCCATGGGCGAGGTGTCGAGGTCGGGATTGTTTTCGGCCCAGAGGTTGCAGGTACGGGAGCGGAGTGTTGGTTCGTTCACGATTCCTCAATTTTGTTAACCGGTAAACAAATTTGCTAGATTGTCAGAATAGCCCACCGTCTCGGGTGGGACGATCTGCGGACTGGGGGAGCGCATGAGGTTCGACGTGGTGATTGTCGGTGGCGGTGCGGCGGGGTTGAGTGCCGCGCTTGTTCTGGCTCGGGCTCGGCGGCGAGTGATGATCATTGATGCAGGTAGCCCGCGCAATGGTGTCTCCGAGCACCTGCACGGGTACCTGGCGCGGGATGGGGACAGCCCTGCGCAACTACTTGCGGCCGGCCGCAAGGAGGTTCTCGAGTACGGCGGCGAGATGACGACTGGCACCGCAATCGGAATCGAGCGGACGGATGACGGTGGATTTCTTGTGCAAACCGACGTGTCTGCGTCGCTGGAGGCACGGACTGTTCTGGTGGCCACGGGGCTACGTGACGAGCTGCCGAACATCGCTGGGCTGCAGGATCGGTGGGGAGTCGACGTTCTGCATTGTCCCTACTGTCACGGGTACGAGGTTCGTGATACGCCGATCGGTGTACTCGGGGGTGACAACCGGCCGTTCACCATTCATCAGGCATCGTTGGTGCGCCAATGGTCGGACGATGTCGTCTTCTTTCCGAATCGCATCGAGCTGACCGGCGCCGAGCGGGAGCGGCTGACTGTCAGGGGGATTCGCATCGTCGAAGGCGACGTGGCCGGGGTCTCGGTGGCAGACGGTCGATTGGACGGCGTCGAGCTGGCCTCCGGTCAGGTTGTTCCGCGGAGTGTGGTGTTTGTCGGTCCACGGTTTGTTCCACGCGACGCTTTGCTGACTGACCTGGGATGTGAAGCTGACGAAAATGGTTGGGTGGTAACCGATCCTGCGGGAAGTACCAGCGCGCCTGGTGTATGGGCCGCCGGGAATGTGTCGGACTCGCCCGCGCAGATGATCACTGCCGCCGCTGCTGGCTCGAAGGCTGCGATTGCGGTCAATCACTATCTACTGGAACAAGATATCGTGCGAGCGGTCGCGATCGCGACCGAACTTCAGCCGAGTGTCACTGGAAGCAACCCTCGCGGGGTCTCCTGAGCGATCTGTTCCAACGCCGATTCCACTGTCGGAAACTGATAGCGGAAGTTGTTGTCCGCGAGCACCCCTGGCGCCACCCAGCGGCTCTTGAGTACCAACTCGGCCTCGGTGCGGATGATCCGAGCCCCGAATTTCAGCATCCAACCGGGCGTGGGCGCACCGTACCGTCGACCCAACGCTGCGCGCACCTGTCGCATCATCTCGTCATTGGTCACAGGGCACGGGGATGCGATATTGACGGGGCCTGAGATCTCCGGATGCTCGTAGATGTGGATGATCGAGCGAACGACGTCGGAAATGTGTATCCAACTGAACATTTGTCGTCCGTCGCCCATTCGTCCGCCGAAGCCTGTTCGGGCCAGGTTGACGAAAGGGTTGATTGCTCCGCCGCCGGCTCCGAGAACGATCGACATTCGTAGCGCTACTTTGCGAACCGGGGTTGAGGCGGAGAACAATTCGTGCTCCCACGCTCGCGCGACAGCGACGGAGAATCCCTTACCCAGTTCTCCGTTCTTCTCGTCCATCGGTCGATCCCTCGCGTCTCGGTAGATCGTGCCGGTACTGGCATTCGCCCAGAGCGAAGGTGGCTGCGGCGTACGGGCCAGTGCGCGACCCAACAGTGCGGTCGTTTCCACGCGGGAGGAGAAGATTTCGTCGGCATTGCGCTTGTTGTATCGGCAGCTCACAGAGCGTCCGGCGAGGTTGATCAGCAGATCCGCGCCGCTGAGTACGTCGGCGACACCTTGCTCGTCGGACCAGGTGGCATCGCTCGTTCCTCCCCGGCCGATCGTTCGTACGTCCACCCCGTTGGGTTCGAGCGCTCGAACGAGAGATTGCCCTATGTAGCCCGACGCACCGGATACAACGACAGTCTTCATGATTTTGTGTTCCCCTCTGGAGAAACGACTTTGGTCATCAGGGCGGCGACGTCACCGACCAGGCCGCGGGCCACCGGTAGCCGGGCGAGGGCGAGTGTTTTCGCGATGATCGGGACCAGGCCGTCGACCAGGGAACGAGTGCGCGTTTGCCCCGGAGACGAGTCGGTGACCCAATGCAGCGTCACGCCCAGATAGCTGAGCCACAAGAGTGTGGGGAGCTGGGTCTCCAATGACGCCGGCGTCTTCTGCTTGGACGCCGCCAGTGCTTCGCGCATCAATTCGACGGCCATCGATCTCGCATCACTCGACTCGGCCGAGAACGGGCTGGACGGCGATGCGGTGGGCAGGGCAACGTGCAGAAACGCGCTACCGAACCCGTGATAGGGCCCCATGACATCGAGTCCGGTGTGCAGAACGATCGCGAGATTTTCCGCGAGTGAGCCACCTTTGCGCAGGAGTGGGAGCGCACGCTCTCGGTGATCACGTTGGATGACGAGATACAGCTCGTGAACCAGTTCGTCCTTGCTGGCGAAGTAGTAGTAGGCATTCCCAAGGGAGACACCTGCCTCAGTCGCGATCTTGCGCATGGTCGTCGCTGCGAAGCCCTCGTCGCGGAAGAGCCGCAATGCTGTTTCCACCAGCTTTTCCCTGGTTTCGATCCCGCGACTGCTCATGGGCTCCCCTTCTTTGAACGTGTTCAAGTTCAGCATACGCCCTGAAGTTGAACACGTTCAAGACTCAATTTGTTGCGAGGGAGATAATAAGCGCGCATACTAAATGAATGATTGAACTTGCGATCGGTTCGCCCGGGGGTCGGCGATGAACGCCTGGTTAGGGGTTGTCTCTGCCGAACATGTGCGTCGCGCCGTGGATCTCGGCATTGCACAGATCGGGCACGGAAAGAGAGCCGGATTGGCACGGATGAATGCGGGCGATGTGCTTGTCTACTATTCGCCGGTCGAGTCCATTGGTGATCGAGATCCGTTGCGCGAGTTCACAGCCCTCGGTGTGATCGAAGAGGGTGAGATCTGGCAGGCGGACGAGGGGTGCTTCAAGCCGTTTCGGCGTCGAGTGCGATACGAGCAGTTCACGCCCGTTCCTCTCGGCGACGTACGGAGTCGATTGGCATTGACCTCGAGACCGAACTGGGGGTATCAACTGCGCCGAGGCTTGATTCCGTTGGATGGCAACGACGTCGAGATTCTGCGCTCGACTACGAGATGACACACTGACGCTGTGGCGAAGAAACTGGAAACCGACTTCGAGGATGCTGGCGACAGTCCGGGGCTGATGTTGTGGCGTGTCACCAACGCGTGGCAGGCCTCGATTCGCGCGGCGCTGCGGCCTTTCGACCTGACTCACGTGCAGTTCGTTCTGCTTGCCGCACTGACCTGGCTGGATGCGGAGACGCCGATAACTCAACGCGATCTTGCCGAGTATGCGCGCACCGACCCGATGATGACGTCACAGGTAATACGGACCCTTGAATCCAAAGGTTTTGTGGAACGACGTCCACACCCGACCGATGCTCGGGCACGCTCAGTGGTGGTGACCCAGTCGGGTGCGGCCCTGGCCGGCAAGGCTAATCGTGCGGTGGAATCATCGGATCGGGAATTCTTTGCCGCTCTCGGGGATCGTCAGGCGGCCTTCGTTGCGATGCTCGGCGTGCTTGATCGACGGTAACAGCCCTTAGTTTCGAGGAGAGTGCTCTGTAGTTCTCTGCAGCAGTGCATATTTGGCTTCCAATCCGTCCAGTAGGGATTCCAGTGCGAGTTCGAAGCTGGCGCCGTCGATCTCGGCGGCACGCTCACGCAACAGGTGTGCTCGCGTGAGGTGCGGGTAACGCTCGGCATAGACGGCGGGATCGTCCACGAATCCGCCGGAGAACGTTGCCGTCGCAGCGCCCATGACCACGTACTTGACGGAAGCGCCGATCAGCGTTGCCGTGCGCTGCGGCCATCCGGCGCGCACCAGGCCGCCGTGGATGGCGTTCGCGCGATCGAGGGCGATGGGCCTGACGCTCGGGCCGTAGGCCAGATAGGGAACGATGTTGGGATGCTTGCCCAGGGCAGCGTGGTAGGACCGCGCCCACGTGCGCAGCGCGCCGCGCCAATCGTCGGAGTCGAAGCCGGTCACGTCGACGGACTCCATGATGACGTTCGCGACGTCGTCGAGTAGCTCGTCCTTGTTGGCGTAGTGGCTGTACAGCGACGGTGCCTGTACACCGAGAACGGTGGCGAGTTTGCGCATCGAGAAGTCGGTCAAACCGTGCTCGTCCACCAGTTTCAGGGCGGTGTCCCTGATGATCGGCTTACTCAGTAGTGGAACCCGCGGTCGCGCCATCGCACAGAACCCTTTCGTCTGAGAGTACTGGACAACCTTACACCGTGAGTTTATTATCGAATTAACCTAACAGTGTTCGGGAACGTGGAGGATCAGATGACACGGGTGTTCGAGAACAAGTCCGATCTCCTGGGGGCAGTCGGTGAAACGCTGGGTTCGAGCGAGTGGGTCGAGGTCACCCGCGAGATGGTCCATCAATTCGCCGACGCGACCGGTGACCATCAGTGGATTCATGTCGACGACGAAAGAGCCAGGCGCGAATCACCTTTCGGTGGACCGATTGCGCACGGGTATCTGACGCTCTCACTCCTGCCGCTTCTGTCGAAGTCCGTGTATCGCATCGACGGCGCGAAAATGGTCGTCAACTACGGGTCCGACAAGGTTCGATTCCCGAGTCCGGTGCCCGTCGGGGCCAAGGTTCGAAATACCGCAGTGCTCTCCGCAATCGAAGAATTGCCGAACGGTTCACTACAGAGTCAGATCACCAACACCGTCGAGATCGAAGGCGTGGGCAAACCTGCCGTCGTTGCGCAGACCGTCGCGCGAATCTTGTTCTGAAATCCTGCAAGAAGAAAGCAGACTCCAGATGAATCTCGAACTGACCACTGAGGAAGTTGCGTTCCGCGAGGAGATGCAAAAGTTCTTCACCACCGAATTCTCGCCCGAACTTCGAGCACGTGCAGCCGGATTCGGAAAGCTGACTCGTGAGGACATCGTTGCGGGCCAACAGATTCTGAACGCACACGGGTTGGCGGTTCCACACTGGCCGGTCGAATGGGGCGGCAAGGACTGGACTCCGGTTCAGCGCCACATCTATTCCGAGGAAATGCAGTTGGCGTCGGTACCCAACCCGTTGCCGTTCAACGTGAGCATGGTTGGGCCCGTTATCGCTGCCTTCGGTTCGCAGGAGCAGAAGGAGAGATTTCTCCCCGCTACGGCCAACGCCGATATCTGGTGGTGCCAGGGTTTTTCGGAACCCGAAGCCGGTTCGGATCTCGCTTCACTCAAGACGGCCGCTGTTCGTGACGGCGCAGACTACATCGTCAACGGTCAGAAGACGTGGACTACTCTCGCGCAGCACGCCGAGTGGATCTTCTGTCTGGTTCGTACAGATGCCAGTGCTCAGAAGCGGCAGGCCGGAATTTCGTTCTTGCTCATCGATCTGGCAACTCCCGGCATCACGGTTCGCCCCATCAAACTGATCGACGGCAGCGTCGAGGTCAACGAGGTGTTCTTCGACAACGTCCGCGTGCCGGCGGAGAATCTTGTCGGCGAAGAGAACAAAGGCTGGGACTACGCCAAGTTCCTGCTCGGCAACGAACGCACGGGCGTCACGCGGGTCGGGTTCTCCAAAACTCTTGTCGCCACGGCAAAAGAGAAGGCGCGGGAGGTTCGCGTCGGAACCGGCACCCTCCTCGATGATCCGTTGTTCGCGGCTCGGTTGGCTGAGCTGGAAAACGATTTGCTTGCGCTGGATCTGACTCAACTGCGAGTTGTGGCGAGTTCGGCAGACGGCAAGCCGAACCCGGCGTCCTCGCTGCTCAAGCTCCGCGGCTCCGAATTGCAGCAGGCAGCAACGGAATTGCTGATGGATGTTGCGGGTCCGGACTCGTTGCCGGTGAATACGGCCGAGATCGACTCGCCGGAGTGGGCGCAGCAAGCGGCGCCGCGCTACCTGAACTACCGGAAGGTTTCCATCTACAGCGGATCAAGTGAGGTGCAGCGCTCCATCATTGCCTCCTCGATTCTCGGATTGTGAGCATCTGACATGAATTTCGAACTCGACGACGAGCAGACGATGCTTCGCGACACGACGCGTGAATTGCTCAACCGCAGCTACGACGCGGAGAAGCGCAACGCGACCTCGGCTACTGACGAGGGATGGAATGCCGCGGTGTGGAAGCAGTTCGCGGAGCTTGGGCTGCTCGGCCTGCCGTTCGCGGAGTCTGACGGCGGAATGGGCGCTGGACCGGTCGAGACCATGGTCGTGATGACCGAACTGGGCCGAGCGCTTGCACCCGAGCCGTACTTGGGTGGTGTTCTGATCCCCGGCGGTTTGATCGCGGCTGTCGGTTCGGCAGACCAGCGGGCGCGGCTCCTGCCGGCGCTCAGCGACGGGACCACTCTGTCGGCCTTTGCGCATACGGAACCCGGCACGCGCTGGCCGGTCGCCACCGTCACGACCACGGCGACGCAGTCGGGATCGGGGTGGACTATCACCGGCGTCAAGAACCCGGTGCTGCAGGGCGACAGCGCGCACGTCGTGATCGTCAGCGCCGCACTTCCAGACGGGGGCACCGGGCTCTTTCTGGTAGATGCGGAATGCGCGGGTGTCTCACGGAGCACATACGCAACTCACGACGGCCGTCGCGGTGCGCAGTTCACGTTCACCGATGCCGCGGCCGAACAACTTGGTGAGGGCGGCGATGTCACGGAGGCGATCGTCGAAGCAGAGGTTCGGGCGCAGGCAGCTCTGTGCGCCGAGGCGATCGGGATCATGACCGAAGCGCTGCGACTGACGACGGATTACCTGAAGCAGCGCAAGCAGTTCGGCGTTCCGCTCGCGAAGTTCCAGACTTTGACGCATCGGGCTGCCGACATGTACGTGGCGCTCGAGCTGGCGAGCAGCATGAGTCTGTACGCCTCCATGTCCATCGCCGACGGCGTGATCGATCCGACCATCGCGTCGCGCGCGAAGCTGACTGTCGGTCGCGCCGCGCATCAGATCGGACAGGAAGCGATTCAGATGCACGGTGGTATCGGAATGACAGCCGAGTATCCGGTCGGGCACTACGTCTCGCGGCTGGTGGCCATCGAACACACTTTGGGTGCCTCGGACGATCACCTTCGGGTGCTGGCGGGCGGCGTCTCGAAGTATCGATGAACGGGCCTACCGTCTGGGACAGAAAGGCCGGTTGGTGGATTCTACGCATGTAACTGGGGTGACAGACATCGAGTCAGTACCGATGTCGCCGGACACGTACTGCCGCCGTTGCCGTAAGGGTTCTCGCGTGGAGTGCGGATCCTGAAAGAAGCCCGGCCGGTGTGGATTTGACGAGTAGCGTTCGAGCTTTTGCTGTACCTGTGCACGCTGCACGACGAGGCGGGAAGAAGTTCTTGATGTCGGTTTCTTCAGGCAGAGAAGTCGAAGATGCAACATCAGCCGAAAGCGGGTATCTGGGACTTCGAGGTCACAGTCTGTAGTTCGTCGTAGTTGTCTGAGCCTGTAGCGGAAAGAATTCGGTGGCATGTTCAACGATGCTGACGCTGTTCCGATGTTGCCGAATGCGTCAGGGCCGTACGGCACGGGTGGGTATGAATGATGTTCCAGGGCGCATCGGCCTCCACTAGGAACAGGACGGCTCATCCCGCCTCGTCGGTACCTGCACTGGTCCCTGGTGATTTTTGGTGCGCTTTCACGATGCAATTCGACTGCGTCGTTCCCCGGCCGAATCGTGAGTTTGGCGGGAGGCAGCCCGTATCTTTGCCGAGGGGTGGTCATCGCGCTGAGCTCAGACACGGGAAACGTGCGTCGGCGAGCGTTCTTCGCCTCACGTAGGTTGTTGTGTGGAATGGATTTTGGGATTTCGCCAGTAGGTTTGTGAAGGGCTGTTGACAGTGATGGTTGAGGGTGGTGCAGTCACGCGGCGTGTGTTTTTGGTTTCGGCGGTGTTGATTCCGGTCGTGGGATGTTCGGCGAAGAGTAATCAGAATGCAGATGCCGGGCCGTCGAAGGTTGTCGGGGGAGATCCGAGTGATCTTCTGGTCGAACTCGAAGGCCGATACGATGCGAGGCTGGGTGTGTATGCGAGTAGTTCGAACACTGGGAGGGTGGTGGAGTATCGCGCGGACGAGCGGTTCGCGTTCTGCTCCACGTTCAAAACCCTCGCTGTCGCAGCTGTATTGGGTAAGTATCCATTGAGTTATCTCGATACAGTAGTCCACTACACTGCCGCTGATCTGCAGTCATACGCCCCGATTGCGGAGCAAAAGCTCGATACCGGGATGACGGTTGGTGAATTATGCTCCGCAGCAGTGCAATACAGTGACAATACCGCTGCCAACCTCCTGCTGCAGATGCTTGGCGGACCTTCTGCAGTCAATGCGTACATTCGCAGTATCGGCGATGATGTGACTCGGCTGGATCGGATCGAACCCGAGCTCAACACCGCCATTCCAGGCGATGGTCGTGACACGACGTCCCCGCGGGCGATCGGTACGGACTATGAGCGTCTTGTCCTCGGCGATGCGCTGACGCCGGGCAAGCGTGAGGTGCTCGCGGGTTGGCTTCGAGGCAATACCACTGGTGCGGAGCAGATACGGGCAGGTGTTCCACAAGGATGGACCGTCGCCGACAAGACTGGCAGCGGTGACTACGGAACCAGCAACGATGTCGGTGTCGTGTGGACGGATACTTCAGATGCGGTGACGATTTCTGTCCTGACGACACGCTCGGATAGAGACGACACCGCGGACAAAGCGATCATCGCCGACACCACACGTCTCGTCGTCTCAGCGCTCACCTGACGTCGTAGACGAACAACGTCGTCGCCACGATGCGAGCTGAGTGGGCATGTGTCTTGCCGTACGTTGTATGAACGATCCCGAGGTCTCGGGGTTTATCGGCACCCGCAACCGCGTAGCGCTGTTGCAACGGCATCGAGGGCGGGTCTTGCTGCCTCGGGTGCGGTTCCGTTGGACATGAGCGTGAATGTCAGGACTCGCTGGTCGTTGTCGACGACGATTCCTGCGAGCGAACTGACACCGGAGAGGGAGCCAGTTTTCGCGCGTACCCACCCTGCTGCCGGGGAGGGCGGGTTGAATCGATCTGCCAAGGTGCCTGTCGCTGCGGCGACGGGGAGTGTGTCGAGCAGTGGGCGAAGTTCCGGGGTGTCGGGCCCTGCTGCCGCGGTGAGCACCTGATCGATGAGGTGTGCCGAGATGCGGTCGTCGGTCGATAGTCCGCTTGCATCTCGCAATTGTGCGCGGGTGGTGTCGAATCCGCTCTCTTGCAGTGTGTGAGTGATGGCGTTGACCGCTCCGTCGAAAGTTGCGGGTAACCCACGGGCGAGTGCAATTTCGAACCCCACGGTCTCGGCGAGTACGTCGTCGGAGTGCACCATCAGGTCGCGTAAGCGTGTGCTCAGCGGGGCTGATTGAACCGAGGCCACTACGGGAGCTGCTGGTGTGGCAGAAGGCGCGGTGCCTTCGCTGACGGATGCCGGGTCCAGTCCGAGTTGTTCGGCGAGGGCTCGGCCGGTGTCCAGCGCTGGGGTGTGGGTGCGCGGGGAGTAGTCCGCCAAGGGGTCTGTGCGGCCGCCGTCGAGCATGACCGATTCGATGGGGGCGATACTGCCGCCGGCGATGTCGGCGGTGTCCCATCCGGGGGCGATTGTCGGGCCTGCAAAAATTGTGTTGTCCACGATGAGGCTGCTGACGTGTATACCGGAACGGTGTATCTGGCTGATCAGGTCGTCGAGATGTGGGGCGTCGGTGTAATAGCCTTGCGTGCCGGTAGGTTTCGCGGTCAGTGTTGGGTCGCCACCGCCGACGAGCACCAGTTGGCCGGGGGTGGCGCCTTGGACGACCGTGGTTGTGGTTCGGTGGTCGGCCGGCAGTGTCAGTAGTGCGGCGGCCGTCGTGAGAACTTTGACTATGGAACCAGGCACTTGCGGGGTGTCGGTCTGTTGTTGCCACAGTGTTGCGCCGGTCTGGGCGTCGGTGACGTGACCTGTCAAACTTCCGAGGTCGGGGTTGTCGAGTGCGGGTTGGAGCACCGCCGCGAGCATTTCAGGGCTGGGTGAGGGGGCGTCCGCTGGCACTGGCGTGATTTTCGGGTGCGGCGTAATCAGTTGTGGGGCCGTCGCGGTCGGGGGATGGGCGGGAGTGGTGTCGAGGTCGTGTTGACCGCACCCGGCACTGAAGACCGCCGCCATTGTCGTTGCTGCTGCGTATACGAGAAGGGATCCAGACCGTCTGTTCGTCATTGTTCTGTGTCATTTCTTCGACTTTCGATGGCAACCTCATTGCCGCATTTCTTGCGGGTCGCCGATCTGTTTGTGGTGGTCATTGATCTGACGTGTGTTGTCGCCCTGGCTGACAACTCTAAGCAATGGGCGTGGAAGACTCGAAAGCGGCTTATCCGGCGCTCTCCGTGACGCGAGCAGTTCGGAGATTGCGATATCGCGCAGACGAAGACAGTCATTGGAACCGCCACCGTTGCCGCGAGTACACCGGTGAGCACACCGTATGGTCGTGGATCGAGGGCCAGAACGATCACCGTCGTCGCTACCGGCCCACCCACCAGCGTGGACACCAAAATGAACCCCCGTATTCGGCGATCACCCACTACGAAGACGGCAGCGAAGAGGCTGACGATTGCGGCTGCGAGCAATACGGATCCCGCAACATCGCTGAGGCGGTGCCATCCCTCGCCCATGATGTCGCGGCTGACCAGCGCCACCCACGCCGCGCAGGGCACGACTCCGACCAGGCGCATCCACGACGGTGCGATCAGGAGCAGGCTGAGGGCAATACCCATTGCGCCGGCGACATGACCGCTCGGAAACGTGTTCGCCGTCGGCCAGGGGACATCCTGATCGAGTTGAGGCCGCTCGAGAACTTCGAGACGAAGCGTTCTCGCCGCCACTATGCACACGACGGGAACTGCAAGCGTCGTCACAGCAGCGAGCGGCTGACGAATCACATGCCCTGCCAACAGGATCGCGGCTGCGACAGAGATCCACATGAGCGGATTGGTCATGATGTCCAGCCGCAGGACGTCGGGCACCGATACGCCGTCCTGCGCCGACTTCGCAGCCTGAAATACTTCCCGGTCGAGTCGTTGACCGCCGGCGGTACCAACAATGAGAAGGAATACGGCGGCCGCACCTGCGGCGAATGACATGCCGACGACAATCACCGTCCACCGTGGTCTGTTGCGTACGGCGGGCGTCATCGGGGCGGAATCGGTCACGGACACAGCGTCGTGCTCGCGGCGTCGATGGATGCACTGACGCAGCCCGGGCCGATATCGCCAACGTCGGGGTCATGGAAGGTGCTGTCGTCAAAGTTGGCTGTCACCAACAGCTTTCCCTCGCCGAAGATGGTTTGCTGCACCATTCTGTCGTCGGACAACCACTGAAAGTCCGTCATGGGCTCAGTTCCAGCCGCTTCTTGCAGGGTGGCGAAGAACTTCTGCATGGTCGCCATCCTCGGACCTTCCTCCGCGATGGTTTGTGCGTTCAGGGTGTAGTTCAGTGGCGTGTTGTACAGCATTGCCAACAACGCGCGATCGGTTTGCTCGGTCGGCAGCTTGTTGAAGGACAACTCCCATCGATCCGTACTGACTACCGAATCGTGCAGCACCGTCTCGTACAGCGGCACACGGTATTTTGGATCGAACATGCCGGTTTTCAGCTCTGATGAAAGCTCGACGGGTTTGAAGAAGAAGGCCGGGCCGTTCTTCCCCCAGTACGCACCCCAGTTCGCCTTGTCTCGTTCCGCTTTCCAGAGGCCGTTCATCACCGGAGTGCTGGATCCGTGACTGAAGGACACAACGCTGTTGGCCCACGACCCGGCTGTCTCCGATCCCAACACCAGATCCTTGCCGATCACCTTCATCCGGTCGATGCGGTTCTGCCGGTCCTCGGACTGGGTCATCCGGTGGCCCGGGCTGTAGTCGTCGAATACCTCACCGGTGGCATCGACGTCCAGGAAGTAGCTGTTCGCGCCGTTGCCCACCTTTGCGGCGACGCGAGAGGCAACAAGCTCCGGGTCGGCGGCCAATGCCTCTGAGCTCAGGTAACAGCCACGGCCGCTGAATCCGCCTTCCACGTCGCCCATTTTGTCAATGACGCAGGCGCCGGGCCAAATCCCGTCGGGCCACGAAGACGAGGGATTGTCGACCTCGCCGGACGGGTCCTGCGCGTTGGCGAAGGTGTCGTACGGCCCGACGAGAAAGCCGTAGTTCGTGGCGGTGTCGACGGCCTCGCGGGTCATCGGCTGATCATCGGAGTCGTAGCCGAGCCACATCTTGGTGATGCCGAGGTCATGGAGTTGGCGTATCGCTTCGGGAGTACGCGCATCTCCCCACAGATAGGCGTGAAAGGCGCCGATCAGCTTGGCTGTGTCCGGGTTCTCCGCGATCTTCTGCTGCAGAGTGCGCAGTCCGCCCTGTTCCTCGAGCAGACTGCGGTAATCCAGTGCAGGGGCCACCGGCGATCCGTCGGTGACTGACAAGGCAACCGTGTAAATGTCGGTGCCTTTCTCCTGGCTGAACTCGTGGGCTGCAGTGCTGCGCAGCTGGCCTTCAACCGAGGTGAAGTTCAGGGAGGTACCCAAGTCTGTCGGCACCAGATAGCTCGCCCCTACAGCGCCCGCGCTGAACCCCCAGAACGGCATCGTCAGGTCCTGCAATCGTTGCCCCTCGTCCCCGACCAATCCGATATCGGGGTTGTTCCAGAATGCGTCGTCGACCGGGATACTCAGCCCCTCGCCTTGGGGCAGCTGCAGATCTCGCGCACCGGCCCCGGTGACCGGCCACGCCACGGACTGATCCCGCGAACTGGTCAGGTCGATCACCAGGCGGCCGGCGTGGGATCCCGCTGTCAGGTCGAGGCCGCGGTCGGGGTATGACCAATGGGCACTGTTGTTCTCGACTGACACCTTGCCGGGAACTCCGAGGTCTGTCGCAGCGGCGGCTGACAGTTCGACGTCGCTGTCCACGCGTAGGTCGTTGACATCGATCCTGGCCTCGCCGCCCTCGATCTGCACCGTGATGGTGCTTCCATCGACCCTCACCGCGGGGTCCGCCGCACTCGCGGTACACCCCGTGGAGGCAAGCGTGACCAACACGGTGCCCACAGCGATAGAAGTCAATGCCTGTGTTCTCATAGTTCGAAAAGTAAGCGCTGAACATTAGAACAAGATCAGAGTGACTTACTCTCGGGCCGGCAGGCGCACGGCGAACACCGCTCCACCGTCGGGGTTGTTGCCCACGCTGATCGAGGCGCCGTGGGCATGCGCGATCTGTTGGGCCATAGCCAGTCCCAGTCCGGAGCCGGAGGTGCCCCGACTACGGGGTGACCGATAGAAGCGTTCGAAGATCCGAGGCAAATCCGCTTCATCTATGCCGGGTCCGTTGTCCGAAACGGTGAGAACACCGCCTGCCAGGCTCACGTTCACCGTCCCACCCGGTGGAGTGAACTTTGCCGCGTTGTCAACCAGATTCGACACCATCTTCGCGAGCCGCACATCGTTACCGCCTACCGTGTGTGGATTTGTCGTGCAGTGGAAATCAATCTTCGGCCAATGGGCACGTGCCGCCTCGACTACCTGCTCGACGACGCGCTCGAACGCGACGTCCTCCCTCTCGATGTCCGGCTCGGTACCCCGTGCGAGATCTACGATGTCGTCGATCAAGGTTCGCATATCCGCGGTACTGCGAGCGAGCGCAGACCGTACCCTCTTCTGCTGTTCGTCCGTCAGCGTGCCGCTTCGGGCCAGAAGTTCCGCGTTCGCGATGATCCCCGTCAGTGGGGTCCGCAACTCGTGCGACGCGTCGGAGACCAACCGTTTCTGCGATTGGACGGAGTCATCGAGTGCACCAAGCATGGTGTTGATCGATTCCCCGAGCCTGGCAAGCTCATCCGATCCCTCGACGGTGATCTTTCGGCTCGGATCCCGCTCCTTCGCAACAGTTTCGGCCTCGCGGGACAGCCTGGCAACGGGACGCAGCGTGTAGCGGGCGACTATGTAGCCGAGGATGGCGCTGATGATGATGCCGATACCGCACAACAGCGCTAACAACCACGCAATCCGGTTGAGCGCCCGGTGTTGCTGATCGGCACGGACTCCGACAAGGAGCGCACCACCGTCCTCGAGCGGTGTCACATACATCCGTCCGGGTAGACCCGCGAGGTCGATGTTCGTGAGGAAAGGCCCTGACTCGCCGTCGAGGACGGCATCGAGTGCAGGGAGCTTCGGCAGGATAGTGGCGGGTTCGTCTGTAGCACTCGGTTCGCCTGTCGCATCGAGGACCTCGAAGCAAGCTGGCGAGGAAAGATAGGCGCATTCGGCGCCACTGCCCAACTCCTGGCCACCGGCGATCCGTAATTGGATCGCCGTCGCCTCCCGGATGAGACCGATGTCGAGGCTTCGGTACACCTCCCGTGACGAGATCCAGTACGCCCCCACCGCGCAAAGTAGCACTACCGCGGCCACGGCAATCGACGTGGTGATGGCCATTCTCGTTCGGATGGCCAATCGCGTACGCGTCACGGCAACTCCAGCCGGTATCCGATCCCACGAACCGTATGAATAATGCGTGACTCGCCGCCCGCCTCTAGTTTCGTGCGCAGGTAATTAATATATACGGCAATGGAATTCGACTGAGGTCCGAAATCTTGGCCCCACACCCGATCGCTGATCACCTCACGGGTGAGCGTCTGGCCGGAGTTCGCGATGAGAAGATCCAGCAGCGCGAACTCGGTGGCAGTGAAGTCCATGCTCCGGCCGGATCGGACGCCGCGCCGTGTCTGCGGGTCGAGAGAAAGATCCCCGAACTGCACCTCGGGTTCCGGTGGCGCTGCCCGCCGCAGCAGGGCGCGTACCCGCGCGCCGAGTTCGTCGATGTCAAAGGGCTTCGGCAGGTAGTCGTCCGCCCCCGCATCGAGCCCCGCAATCCGATCGCCTACCTCCGAGCGTGCCGTCAGAACCAGGATGGGGATTCGATTGCCCTGCTCACGCAAGATTCGACATACGGAGAGACCGTCGATTCCCGGCATCATGACGTCGAGCACCATCGCATCGAACGAATGCTCAGAGACCGCGGCAAGAGCGTTCGAACCGTCGGAAACCGCCTGCACCTCGTACCCGTCGGATTCGAGAGTTGTCACTACCGCTTCGCGGACCGACGGATCATCATCGACGACTAGGATCATCTACTTATCGTGCCTGACGTGAGTCCGATACGGATACAACCCGTGCGACGTCTCGCATCACACGCGGTAGCGGCGAGGATCGGTGATCGGATGAGCTTTGATCCACTCCGAGGTGTGCGTGAGTCCTGCTTTCAGGGAGACCTGTGGGATCCAGTCCGTCAACTCCCGCACTCGACTGTTGTCGGACACCAGGCGGTGAACCTCGCTGCCTGCTGGACGATGACGTGAGTCTTCGGTTGTGACAGATGCGGAAGACCCCGTGATCTCGATCAACATGTCAATCAGGTCGCGGATCGAAATCTCCTGGCCGGTGCCGAGATTCAAGGTCAATCCAAGCGTACGTTCGGATTCCGCGATCTCCATGAAGCCCCGGGCAGTATCGTCGACGTAGGTGAAGTCCCGAGTCGGGGTCAGCGCGCCGACAGCGATCTCGCCTGCTCCGGAATGCAACTGGTGCAGGATCGCAGGAATCACGGCGCGTGTCGATTGCCGCGGGCCGAACGTGTTGAACGGTCGGCAGATCGAGACCGGCGTATCGAACGAGTGAAAATAGGACAACGCGACCATGTCCGCCGCAATTTTGGATGCGGAGTAGGGAGACTGGGGTTGCAACGGGTGCGTTTCGGATATAGGTACTTCCCGAGCAGTTCCGTAGACCTCGCTGGTTGACGTATGCACCACCCTCCGCGCGCCGTGACGGCGCGCAGCATCCACAATATTCTGGGTACCAAGGACATTCGTCTCCAGATACGTTTGCGGAGCCTGGTAGCTGTATGGGATTCCGATCAGTGCCGCGAGGTGGAAGATGGTGTCGATCCCCTCTGCCGCATCGAGGACTTGTCCATTGTCACGGACATCTCCGGCGATCATCTCGATATCGGGAAGGTGATCCGAAAGAAAGCCGGCCGATGCGTACGGCTTGTAGTGCGCGAGAACTCGTACGTGCGCACCTTGCATGAGCAACTGCTCAACCAGGGAGCTGCCGATGAAGCCTTCGCCGCCGGTGACCAAGACCTTTCGTCCGAACCAGAATCCATTGACTTGCACAATTTCACTCATTTGATTCCTTCACTCGTATTGACGTTTTCGGGCGTCGCGTGTTTGCGGGTGGCGAGCTGCCGTAGCCAGTTCGCTACTGTTCGTGCGGAATCATTCAGTCCCGGAGTGAGATCGGTTGTAGCCTTCGCACGTTCAGCGGAATCTCCGAGAAGGTCGTCAATCGCGCTCGCGAGGTTTGCCGTGGTCAGATCCGCGGCTCCCAGCATTCGGGCGCCGCCGCGAGTTACGAGAGCCTGGGCATTGTGTCGTTGATGGTCACCGATCGCGTGCGGGTAAGGCACGAGGACGCTGGGCACCTCTACATGCGAAATCTCGGCGACGGTGATCGCTCCGGATCTTCCGACAAAGACATCGGCGCCCGCATATACCAAATCCATCCGGTCCAAGTACGGCAACACCAGCACGTTGTCGAGGTCCTCGACAGCGGCGGAGGCCTCGGTGAAGTACTCGGGCCCAGCCTTGACAACCAGGCGGATGTTGTTGCGGCCGCGCCACTCGCGCGCCAGTGACAGTGCGGTATCGGTCATTCGGCGAGATCCGAGGCTGCCGCCGCAGACGATGACGAGGGCCTGTCCTGCCGCCGCACCGAAACTGGCACGTGCCTGATCACGGAGCGCATGCTTGTCGAGGCTGGCGATCTCCCTCATCAGCGGGGTTCCGACTACCCGAACCTCAGTGCGCTTGAATGCCGGAGCAGTCTCGGAAAATGCTACTGCGACCCGGGAAGACAAGTTCGCGCACAGTCGGTTTGCCCGTCCTGCCACGGCATTGGATTCGTGGATCAACGTCGGTATACCGGCGAGGTGCGCACCCAGCACGATCGGCAGACTGGGATACCCGCCGGTACCGAACACGACGTCTATATCGAGTTCACGAATCGTTCTGGCACACTGAATGCCGGACCGTGCGAGTCGTGTCGCTGCTCTTGCACTACCGCGCACACCGGTAAGGCCTTCGATCTCGGCGGTGTGGAGTCGGTAGCCGGCCGCGGGCACAAGTCTTTCTTCCAGTCGGCCTTTCGCGCCGAAGAAGTCGATCTCGACATCGGCATCGGGAATCTGACACAAGGCCTCGGCTACAGCGAGTCCCGGATAAATATGTCCACCGGTGCCACCCGCTCCGATGGCGACTCGCAGAGTCGATCGCGGTTCGTTTGTCATACCAGCACTGTGCGTGAGCGAGATTAGAACTCTGTTAGCGCCGACGCTCTGTGTGTCAGGGTTAGTTGAGTCCAGCGGTTCACAGTAACCCCGCCTGCAGGCCAAGATTCGGATCAACCCGACGATGACAATTTCCAGCATGGTTCCGGTCAAGGACACTGTCGGGATCAACCCTTACTCCTCGCCGATCAGCGAAGGGCGCAAACTACGCGACGCCGGCGTCCTCGACGGCAAGAAGCCTGGCGAGAAGACCAGCAAACTCACCGCCGAAAGGGCCGAGATCGTCCGACTCACATTCGATCCCGGTGTTTCTGAGTCGGTAACTCACCCCTTCAACGTCAAAACCCTTCAACGTCAATACCTCTGTGTGATGGACGATTCGGTCGATCATCGTGGCAGCGACTGCCCGATCGCCGAACGCGTCACCCCACCGGACGACCGGCAGATTCGAGGTCAGAACAAGTGAGGCATGCTCGTAGCGACTCGAGACCAGCTGGACAAACAGGTTCGCGTGCCCTCCCCTTGTCCGTGCGGGGGCCGACCCCTGGTATTCGAGGTCGAGTAAAATCCCTGTGATCAGTCCGAGAAGAGAAAGGGATCGAAGTGACCGCGCATACCGAGCAGCTCGAGTTCCAAGCAGAAACACGTCAGCTGCTGGATCTGATGGTTCATTCAATCTATACGAACAAGGACAGCTTCCTTCGTGAGTTGATCTCCAACGCTTCGGACGCGCTGGACAAGCTCCGCCTCGAGTCTTACCAGGAC
The DNA here is from genome assembly GCF_033142465.1 of Rhodococcus sp. IEGM 1318. Taxonomy (NCBI): domain Bacteria; kingdom Bacillati; phylum Actinomycetota; class Actinomycetes; order Mycobacteriales; family Nocardiaceae; genus Rhodococcus; species Rhodococcus sp. IEGM 1318. The sequence goes on along the minus strand of NZ_JAWLSC010000002.1, from coordinate 207,214 downwards.
AAAGACCTCAACGTCGACGTCTCCGATCTGCATATCGAGATCGACATCGACAAGGCAGCACGCACCCTGACCATCCGCGACAACGGCATCGGCATGTCGCGTGACGAGGTCGTCGACCTGATCGGCACGCTCGCCAAGTCCGGCACCGCCGAGGTCCGTCGCAAGCTCAAGGAAGCCAAGGATGCAGCGGCATCCGAAGAACTGATCGGTCAGTTCGGCATCGGCTTCTACTCCACGTTCATGGTTGCGGACAAGGTCACGCTGCTGACCCGCCGCGCCGGTGAAGATCACGCGACGCGCTGGGAATCGACCGGCGAGGGCACGTACACGCTCGAGCATGTGAACGAGGCACCGCAGGGTAGCTCCGTGACCCTGCACCTGATGCCCGAGGATTCCGAGAACGGCCTGCACGACTACACGTCGGAATGGAAGATCAAGGAACTGGTCAAGAAGTACTCCGACTTCATCGCGTGGCCTATCCGTATGGATGTCGCTCGTACGTCGACGCCGGCCGAGGGCGAGGAGCCCGAGGTCACTATCGAGACCGAGACGATCAACTCGATGAAGGCTCTGTGGACTCGTTCGAAGGACGAGGTGTCCGAGGACGAGTACAAGGAGTTCTACAAGCACGTCAGCCACGCCTGGGACGAGCCTCTCGAGATCATCCCGATGAAGGCCGAAGGTACTTTCGAATACCAAGCGCTGCTGTTCATTCCGTCGACGGCGCCGTTCGATCTCTTCATGCGTGAGCGCAAGGCCGGCATCCATCTCTACGTCAAGCGCGTCTTCATCATGGACGACTGCGAAGAATTGGTGCCGGATTACCTGCGATTCGTAAAGGGTGTGGTCGACGCACAAGACCTCTCGCTCAACGTCTCTCGTGAAATTCTGCAGCAGGATCGGCAGATCGCTGCCATCCGTCGTCGTCTGACCAAGAAGGTCCTCTCGACCATCAAGGACATGAAGGCGAACGAGCCGGAGAAGTACTCGACCTTCTGGACCGAGTTCGGACGTGCGCTCAAGGAAGGCCTGATGGCCGATGCCGACAACCGTAAGACGCTGCTCGACGTCTCGTCCTTCGCCTCGACCAACAGTGAAGAGGGCGTGACCACTCTCGCCGAGTACGTGGAGCGTATGAAGGACGGTCAGGAACAGATCTACTTCATGACCGGCGAATCTCGTCACCTCATCGAAAGCTCCCCGCACATGGAGGCTTTCAAAGCCAAGGGCCTCGAGGTTCTCGTACTCACCGACCCCGTGGACGAGATGTGGGTCGACGCTGTCTCGGACTTCGACGGTAAGACCTTCCAGTCGATCGCCAAGGGCGAGGTCGACCTGGACACCGAGGACGAGAAGAAGGCGGCCGAGGCCGAGCGCGAAGAGAAGGAAAAGGAATTCGGCGCGCTGCTGACGTGGCTGACCGAAACCCTGTCCGACGACATCAAGGAAACGCGTCTCTCGACGCGCCTGACCACGTCGGCTGCCTGCATCGTCGGCGACGCGTTCAGTATGTCGCCGACACTCGAGAAGATGTACAAGGCTTCGGGTCAGCCTGTTCCGCACAGCAAGCGCATCCTCGAGCTCAACCCGGCACACCCGCTGGTCTCGGGTCTGCGGGAGGCTCAGGCCGCCAACGACAATGCAGAGAACCTGAAGGAAACCGCTCAGCTTCTCTACGGTATGGCGTTGCTTGCCGAGGGCGGCGAGCTGAGCGACCCGGCGCACTTCACGCGTCTGCTGGCCGATCGTTTGGCTCGCACAGTCTGATCTCGTCGTAGCTCGTTCGAACTCCCGGCATCCACCTTCATCGGTGGGTGCCGGGAGTTTTTTCTTGAACGCCTTCTATTGAGGACCGTTTCTGTCCGCAATGCCTTCTAACGTAGTTCTCACAGGGCACGAACCGACGAGCGAAGGAAAAACATCATGAACGCACCGACCACCACCGTCACCGGCGAGCGCGCGGATTTCCTCCAGAGCCTGCGTCGGCATCGTGAATTCCTTCTCTTCACCGTCAAGGATCTCACCGACGAGCAGGCTGCTTCGAGGCCGACCGTCAGCGAACTGTGCCTCGGTGGATTGATCAAGCATGTGGGTCAGGCGGAGAAGGGATGGGTCGACTTCATCCTGGAAGGGCCGGCCGGACTTGGTGGGGACTTCGACCCGACCCAGTGGTCGGAAGAGATGCAACAGGAACGGGCGAACGAATTCGCCATGGGCGAGGGCGAAACCTTGGCAAGCATCGTTTCCGAGTACGAGCGGATCGCGGCCCGGACCGACGAGTTGGTGGTCTCGCTGGACAGTCTCGACATCTCGCATCCACTGCCGTCGGCGCCGTGGTTCGAGGCAGGGGCTCGCTGGTCAGCGCGGCGCGCGTTGCTGCATATCATCGCCGAGACGGCCCAGCATGCGGGCCATGCAGACATGCTTCGTGAAGCCATCGACGGATCCAAGACGATGGGTTGATCGTCGGGTTGACGGACTTGATGTTTACACATCACATAAATATGTAACACTAGTGTCTATGAGCACCGAAAAGTCTGCCTTGCAACCGCCGATGCAGTGGGACGCCTGGGGCGATCCGGCCAAGAAGCGTGAACTGTCGGACGCAGTCACATCCTTGTTGACCGGATTTCTCGGCGTCTCCGCACCGACTCGATCGCGTCTCGCCATCGAAGACGTTCAGGTGATGCCGTCCTCCCTGGCGCAGTCGCACGTCAAGGCGTTGGCAGAGCTCGTCGGGGCCGAGTACGTCAGCACCGAGGATTCGGATCGAATCCTTCGAGCGGGAGGTAAGAGCACCCCGGATCTGCTTCGCCGTCGTAGCGCCGAGCCGCAGGATGCCCCCGACGCAATCGTCACTCCAGGGGCGGACGCAGAGGTCGAGCAGGTTCTCCGATACTGCTCTGCCAACCGGATCGCAGTGGTCCCGTTCGGTGGTGGCACCAGCGTCGTCGGCGGGCTCGATCCCATCCGCGCCGGGTTCGACGCAGTTCTTTCTCTCGATCTGCGTCGGTTCGATCAACTCGTCGGGTTGGATGAGGAGTCGGGCATCGCGACGTTCGGCGGCGGAACCACCGGCCCACGCGCCGAGGAGCTACTGCGTGAGTACGGCTTCTCGGTCGGGCACTTTCCGCAGAGCTTCCTGTTCGCCACTCTGGGCGGGTTTGCCGCTACCCGATCGTCGGGACAGGCGTCGGCTGGATACGGACGCTTCGAGGACATGGTCCAGGGCCTCACCGTCGTCACCCCGAGTGGTGTGGTCGAGACCGGGCGCGCGCCGGCATCCGCCGCCGGCCCCGACCTGGGTGAGCTCTTTGTCGGCTCCGAGGGCACCTTCGGCGTCATCACGCACGTGCGTGTGCGGGTTCACCGCCTGCCCGAGACCACCGTGCGCGAGGGATGGAGCTTCCCCGACTTTGCCACCGGCGCAGCAGCATTGCGTGAGCTTGTCCAGGAAGGATCGGCTCCGACCGTACTGCGGTTGTCCGACGAGGCCGAGAGTGGCGTGAATCTGGCGACCACCGACAAGATCGGCGAGAACGCCTTCACCGGTGGGTGCCTCGGCATCACCACCTACGAGGGCACAGCTTCGCACACCGCTGAGCGGATGGCAGAGGCCCGCGCGATTCTCACCGCACACGGCGGAATGTCGCTCGGCGAAGAGCCCGGAAACAGTTGGGAACATGGACGATTCGATGCACCGTATCTGCGTGACGCCTTGCTCGACGTCGGAGCTCTGTGCGAAACCCTCGAGACGGCAACCACCTGGGGTAACCTCGCGAATCTGCGCACCTCGGTCACCGATGCACTGACGAAGGCTCTCGTCGAGCAGGGTACTCAGCCGCTCGTGATGTGCCACATTTCGCACACGTACAAGACCGGCGCTTCGTTGTACTTCACCGTGGTCAGCGCGCAGACCGAGGATCCGATCGCTCAGTGGCACAAGGCGAAGACTGCCGCGGGCGATGCGATCATCGCGGCCGGTGGCACGATCACCCATCACCACGCCGTCGGCGCTGATCACCGCCCGTGGATGAAGGACGAGATCGGTGAATTGGGCGCGAACATCCTTCGCGCGGTAAAGAATGCAGTGGACCCTGCCGGCATCCTCAATCCTGGAAAGCTGATTCCGTGACCGAAACCCGCAGTCAGATCGAGAAGGTTACCGTCCTGATCAATCCGATGGCGGGACATGGTCACGCGCCTGCGGCAGGACGCAAAGGTGTTGCGCGGCTGCGTGCTCGGGGAGTTGCCGTCACCGAGATCATCGGAACGGACGCCGACGACGCCAAGAAGTTGGCGCGTCGTGCGATCGAGGAGGGTACCGACGCACTCGTGGTTGTCGGCGGCGACGGTGCCATCAGTATCGGACTGCAGGCCGCCGCGTTGACTGATACGCCCATCGGGCTCATCCCGGCAGGCACCGGCAACGATCACGCCCGTGAGTTCGGTATTCCCACAGGCGATCCCGAAGCAGCAGCCGATGTGATCGCAGATGGTGTCGTGCAGCAGTCAGATCTGGCGAAGATCACGCTGGCCGACGGTTCCGTCGTCTGGTCGGGAACCATCATCGCCAGCGGATTCGACTCGCTGGTCAGCGAGCGGGCCAATCGGATGTCCTGGCCCAAAGGGCCGATGCGCTACAACCTTGCAATGCTCGCCGAGTTGGCGAAGATGAAGCCGTTGCCGTACCGGATCGAACTCGACGACGAGGTCATCACGGTGGACGCGACGCTCGTGGCTGTGGGCAACGGCCGCTCGTACGGCGGCGGCATGCTCATCACTCCAGGCGCGTCGAAGTCGGACGGGTTGTTGGATCTGACCGTCGTCGGGCATGGTTCGAGGCTTCGTCTGGTGCGCCTGTTTCCGCGGGTGTACAAGGGAACTCACATTTCCTTGGATGCGGTGCAGACGTACCGATCGAAGAAGGTCCGGTTGGTCTCCGAGGGCATCATCGCTTACGCGGACGGCGATCGGGTGGGGCCGTTGCCGATCACGATCGAGGCAGTTCCCACTGCGCTCAACATCTTGACGCACACGCGAATCTGAGTCGGTTCTGCCGGTCACGCGGTAGCGGTGGTGTCAGACTTCTCGGATGAACGAATCGACGAAGTCGGTGCACCGCCGCACTGCGTGGACGTCGGATCGATGGCAGCTCATCACCGACATCCTCCTGCTGCCGACATGTTCGCAGTCGGCCGGCGTGAAGGTCTGAGCAGTTCAGGCGCTGTGCAGCGTCAGGACGGTGATCTCGCTCGGTGCGAACACTCGGAATGGTGGACCCCAGAACCCGGTCCCGTTGCTTGTGTACAACTGCGTGCGGTCGCCGTGACGGGTGAGCCCGTGCACCGACGGTTGATCGAGTTTGACCAGAAGGTTGAAAGGCCAGATCTGTCCGCCGTGTGTATGACCGGCGAGCTGCAGATCCACTCCCGCGGAAGCGGACTGGGTTACCTGCTTCGGTTGATGGGCGAGCATCAGGATCGGCAATTCGGGGTCGGTGCCGGCAAGGGCCATATCGAAGTTCGCGCCGTGCCCGTCGAGTTTCGATCCCAGAGCGGTGGCGTCGTCGACTCCGGCGATGACCAGGTTGTCACCGCCCTTGGCGACGACGAGGTGCCGGTTGTGCAGGGCATCCCAGCCGATCGAGGTCATGTAGTCGAGCCACTCCTGAGCCTCGTGGAAGTACTCGTGATTGCCGGTGACGTAGACACGAGCGAGTCTGGCTTCCACCGACGCGAGTGGGGTGGTTTGGCCGAGGCGCTGCTCCACCGTTCCGTCGGCAATGTCACCGACGTGGGCCACGATGTCGGCATCGAGTTCGTTGACTGCCGCGATGACGCGCGCGGACCACTTCTCGCGATTGATCGGCCCGAAATGGGTGTCGGTAATTGCGACTACCCGAAGCTTGTCCATCCCCGCACCGAGGCGAGGGATGGTGACGTCGACGTGCTTGACCCGTGGCAGCCGCAGGGCTTCCCGATAGCCCCAGACCAGCAGAACGGCCGAGATGATCAGCGCCGCAACGGCGACAATTCTCGACCGAAGCGGATCCTCCACGCCCCCGAAGAGGAGTCCGAGTCGCAGGACTTCGCCGAGCAGCGTCCACACGAACACGACCCAGACGATTCCGAGGAGCGCATCGCCGACCATGCGAATGGGATCACGATCGGTGTGGCCATGGCTGATCACCATCGAGGCAGGCAGGGTGATCAGGAGGGCGGCAAACAGAACGGTGCCGAACACTGTGACAGCCGTCGGCCAGTCCGGCCGGATGAACAAACTCCACCAGGGGTACACGAACAGTAGGGCCAAGATCGACGCGACAATCGCGGAAATGGCTACGATCCGCAACGGGCTGCGGTGCGGAGCTTGGACGACGTCGGTCGCCTGGGGTGTAGTCACTCCGTCCAGAGTAAAGGTCCACTTTCTATTAACAAGTGGACGCCGGTCCGCTATTCGCTTGTCGGTGTCTTCGGCTAGTTTCCTGATGTTGAACTTGGTCCGAGCTCAGGTGGGTGGCACATGGAGAAGTACGACGTCAAAAAGGCCTACAAGGATCTCTATTCGCCCGGCCGTCGCGATTTTGCCTTCGTGACTGTCCCGCGCTTCGGCTACTTCGCCGTCGACGGTCACGGCGATCCCAACACTGCCTCCGAGTACTCCGAGGCGCTCGAATCGCTGTATTCGGTGTCCTACGCGACCAAATTCGCGAGCAAGAAGGAACTGGATCGCGACTTCGTCGTTGGCCCGCTGGAAGGGTTGTGGCGGGCAGATGACCCCGAGGTGTTCGTGACGCGGGACAAGGCGTCGTGGGATTGGACGATGATGATCTCGCAACCGGAGTGGATCACGGAGACCGAACTGTCTGCGTCGATTGACGCAGTCCGGGCCAAGGCAGTCCGGGCCAAGAAGGACATTGCCGCTCTCGACAAGGTCAGGTTTCTCGAGTTGGAGGAAGGCCTGTCCGCCCAGATTCTTCACGTCGGCTCGTACGACGACGAAGCTCCCACCCTGGACCGGCTTCACAACACGTTCATCCCGTCGAACGGCCTGAGCTTCAACGGCGATCATCACGAGATCTACCTCAGCGACGCTCGCCGGACGCCGCCCGAGAAACTGAAGACGGTTCTGCGTCAGCCTGTTTCGAGGTCGTGACTGCGTTCGAGGTGGTGATTAGGGCTCGAGGCCGCGCAAATTCTCGAGGTCGCGTCGCTCACGCTTGGTCGGTCTGCCGGCGCCGCGATCACGTCGCGGGATGGACGCGATCAGTTCGGGAGGCGGTGGGGGTGGTGAATTATCCTGCAGGCAATCGGCGGCCAGTACGGCGCTGACTCGTTTCGTGATCGGCTTGACTACTACGACGATGCGCTCGATGCCGGATACACGCACCCGTACCTCGTCGCCGGCTTTCACCTGCTGAGCCGCTTTTGCCGACGTTCCGTTGACCCGAACATGTCCTGATCGGCATGCGGTCGCCGCCTGCGAGCGTGTCTTGAATAGTCGAACGGCCCACGTCCAGCTGTCCACGCGGACACTGATCGCGTCGGAGGGAAGTTGGGCTGGCACGCTCTCCAGCCTACCGATGCAGACTCAAAGATCCTGTGTGCGGATACCCGAGTATGCGCGCGGTGCGTACTGCAGACGTCGGGGAAGTAGATGCCAGAACCGATCGGTCAGTGTCAGGAAGCGGGCGAACCAGAAGTACATTCGTTCGTCGCGCGGCGTCCATTCCCATCCGAGGGTTTCGCGCGCCTTCTCCGGCATCAGTGCCTTGCTGATCCAGTCCGCCACGGCCATCGTGGGGCGTGAGGTGAGACGCCACAGCCACGTCGGAACCTTCGGAGCCGGTGCGATGTCGTGTTCGGCGATGCGCGTCGACCATTTTGTGGTGTGGGTGTTGATCAGATGGTTGTCGAGCATGTCTTCCCAATACGTGCGGAAGCTGGCGTAGTCGTCGAAAGCCGGTCGATCGGAGAGGCCGTAACAGCGCCACCAGGTTACGGCCTCACGGACAAGCTGGTCCTTCTGCTCCGGTGTGAACTTCTTGTACGCGAATCGCTCGTTGAAATCGAGAATCACCTCGAAGAACGTGACGTGTGTCCACCAGAAGGTGTCGGGTGCCAGAGCGTGGTATCGCCCACCGGTTTCGTCGATCCCTTTGAGTTCGGTGTGGAAGTTGCGGACTACTGCGCCTGTGCCCTCTTCGGTCCGGTCGTACACGACGCCGTAGATGGGAGGCAGTGAGCGGAACAGGCGGTCGAGCGGGTTGTCGAAGAAGTTCGAATGATCTTGCAGTGCTCCACTTACCGCGGGGTGCATGTTCTGCAGCGTGCCTGCGCGTCCGAGATACAGTAGGCCGCGAATGTCGCCGAAGTGCGTCCACGTCAGGGAACCGGGGCCGATCGGATCGGCTCGTAGTTTCCGAGGCTCCTGTAGTTCCCGGGGCTTCGGTACTTCCCCGGGCATCGGCCGACGAGTGCCGGTGTCCGCATCGCTGCTCATTTGGTTGGCCCTCCGTCTGCGCTCGTGTGACAACGGCTGTTGTCACACGATGACTTTTGCTGCACCACGCGAATTTGTCAATGGATTCGGCAAGATCTGCCCGAGAACAACTCCGGCCCCTCACCTGCAACAGGTGAGGGGCCGGAAGAGTGAAGCGGTCGGACTCAGGCGTATTCGTAGAAGCCGTGACCGGTCTTCTTGCCGAGGCGACCGGCGTCGACCATGCGGCGAAGCAGTGCGGGCGGAGCGTAGTGCGGTTCTGCGAATTCCGCGTACAGAGATTCCGCCGCTGCGAGAGCGATGTCGAGACCGACGGTGTCGAGGAGCGTCAGTGGGCCCATCGGGTAGCCGCAGCCACCCTTCATTGCCTCGTCGATATCTTCTGCTGTGGCGTAACCGGATTCGAGCATCCGGACGGCCTGGCACAGGTACGGGATGAGCAGAGCGTTGACGATGAAGCCCGAACGGTCGCCCGCGCGAACCGTCTTCTTACGCAGGGTGTTCTTTGCGTAGTCGGTGACGGCGAGGACGGTCTCTTCGGACGTCGTGAGGCTTACCACGATCTCCACGAGCGGCATGACCGGCACGGGGTTGAAGAAGTGAACGCCCACAACCTGGCCGGGGCGCGAGGTGGCCTTGGCGATCTTGATGACGGGGATCGACGAGGTGTTGGTCGCCAGAATGCCTGCAGGCTTGACGATCTTGTCGAGCTTTCCGAAGATCTCGTACTTGAGAGCTTCGATCTCGGGAGCCGCCTCGATCACCAGATCGCGATCGGCGAACTCTTCGATGTCCAGGGTGACGCGAACGCGTGCGATGGCGGCGTCGGCGTCTTCCTGGGTGATCTTGCCCTTGGCTACGCCGCGGTTGATCGACTTGGCGATCCGCTCGCGAGCGGCGGCCGCAAATTCTTCTTTGGTTTCGAGCACCAGTACCGAGCTACCGGCTTTTGCACAAACTTCGGCAATACCGGCACCCATGGTGCCGCCGCCGATTACGCCTACAAGTTCCACGATTCTCCTCAAGATTCTTCAGACAGGGGGCAAGCCCCCGTGCGCGGTTAAGGAGTCTATGGACTGCTTAACCGCGCACGGGGCCGGAGGCCCTACTTCAGTAGCGCACGCGACATCACGACGCGCTGAATCTGATTGGTGCCTTCGTAGATCTGCGTGATCTTGGCGTCGCGCATCATGCGCTCGACCGGGAAGTCGGTGGTGTAGCCGGCGCCACCGAACAGTTGCACGGCGTCGGTGGTGACCTCCATGGCAACGTCCGAAGCGAAGCACTTGGCGGCAGCGGAGATGAAGCCGAGGTTCTTCTCGCCGCGCTCGGCGCGGGCAGCGGAGGTGTAGACCATCAGACGTGCGGCTTCGACCTTCATCGCCATGTCGGCGAGCATGAACTGAACAGCCTGGAAGTCGCTGATGGACTTGCCGAACTGCTTACGGTCCTTGGTGTATGCCAGTGCGGCGTCGAGTGCGCCCTGGGCCAGGCCGACGGCCTGTGCGCCGATGGTGGGACGCGTGTGGTCGAGGGTCTCGAGAGCCGTCTTGAAGCCGGTGCCAGGTTCGCCGATGATGCGGTCGCCGGGGATGCGGCAGTTCTCGAAGTACAGCTCGGCGGTGGGGGAGCCCTTGATACCGAGCTTCTTTTCCTTCGGTCCGACGACAAAGCCCTCGTCGTCCTTGTGGACCATGAAGGAGGAGATGCCGTTGGCACCCTTGTCGGGATCGGTGACAGCCATGACGGTGTACCAGGTGGACTTGCCGCCGTTGGTGATCCAGCACTTGGAGCCGTTGAGGATCCAGTCGTCGCCGTCAGCCTTTGCGCGGGTACGCATCGAGGCAGCGTCGGATCCGGCTTCACGCTCGGACAGTGCGTACGACGCCATTCCGCCGTTGACGAGGTCCGGGAGAACCTTGGACTTGAGCTCTTCGGAACCCTTGAGGATCAGGCCCATGGTGCCGAGCTTGTTCACGGCGGGGATCAGCGAGGAGGAACCGCAGACGCGGGCAACTTCCTCGATGACGATGCAGGTGGCGACGGAATCGGCGCCCTGGCCGTCGTAAGCCTCGGGGACGTGGATGGCGTTGAAGCCCGACGCGTTGAGGGCGGTGAGAGCTTCCTCGGGGAACCGTGCGTTCTCGTCGACGTCCTTGGCGTACGGCGCGATTTCCTTCTCGGAGAGTCCGCGGATAGCGGCCCGCAGTTCGTCGTGCTCTTCGTTCAGTGCGAAGAGATTGAAATCCGGGTTTCCTGCCATGGGAACGCTCCTTGGTGAAGGTGGCTTGAAGGCGGTCGGTGTGGCTCCGGCGTTACCAGCGAGATTCGCGGACAGACCGGTGCCAATGACCCCAGTCAAACACGGCACTGAGTGCCAGGTCAAGGGATGGGCGTGTGAAGTTTCGGTGCACGAAGAGTGTCAGCCGAGTTGTTCGTGGATCTTTCTGCTGATCTCCTCGGCGGGAGTGCCCGGGGTGAACGCTACTACCAGCACAGACTTCGATTCTGGCGTGCTGGTCTTGGACCCGGGGGCCACGCCGTACGTCCGCCGAACGTCGAGAAGCGCCTGGCTCAGCGCTTCGGCTGTGGCGTCCTCGTCGCCCTTGATCATGCTTCGCAAGAGGTAGTTGTGGCACGCGGTGACAGCTGCGGCAAAACCGACAACCTCGAGGACGGGTTCGCGGGGAACAGCGCTGCGCAAGTAGTCGACGAAGAGGCGCTCGTAGCGGAATCCGGTGACCAGCTCGCGGTCGCGTAGAGCCGGGACATGCTGTACGACGCGGTATCGCCGCATCGACAGGTCACGGTTGCGTCGGAAGAAATCGAAGACGAGTCCGGCTGCCTCGCACACGGACGCCCAGGGGTCGGCGGATTCGGACGCCAGGAACTCGGCTACGTGTTCGAGGAGGGATTCGTGATCGGCGAAGATCACGTCTTCCTTGGATCGGAACTGTCGGAAGAACGTCCGACGCGAGACGCCGGCGGCAGCGGCGATCTGCTCGACTGTGGTGGCTTCGTACCCGTTCTCCGAGAACAATCGAATCGCTTGAGACGCGACGTGCACCCGAAAGTGTGCGGGGTCAGTTCCGGGCAAGTCTGCGCGTTCACTCATGGGGACAAGTATTGCGCCTGTGGGGACCATCCCGGTGTGACGGGCAGGATCGAGGTGCCGGGCAGTCCTGTCTCAACGGTGTGCGGTGGATGTGAATTGGTAGGTTGCCGCCTCGACGATCTCCTTGGGGGAGATAGCGATCTCCTCGTTCAACCAAGCGGTGACCAGCTCGGCGAGGCCGCCTACAAAGAGCAGTCCGTTGATCTGACCTTGACGAGGTGGCCACGCTCGGTCGCCGTACATTCGTGTGGCTTCGTCCGCGACCATCTGAGCGAAGCCGTGCAGTACTGCACGTCGGTGTGTACGAAGGGGTTCGTATGCAGCGGATTCGATCATTGCTACACGGCCCTTGCGGGGATCGTCGGTGAGGATGGTGACAAACGACGCGATGGCATCTCGTACGCGCTGCTCGAGCGTCCCGTCGCTCGCTCGCAGTGCGGCCAGGCCGGCGTCGCGGACTTCGTCGGCAATCCTGTCCAGGATCTTTTCCAGCAATTCGTCTCTGCTGGAGAAACTTTCGTAAAAGTATCGTTCCGTCAACTTTGCCTGAGCGCAGATAGCGGTCATCGTGGCGCCGCGATTGCCTGCGGCCGCGAATATTTCCATCCCTGCCTCGAGCAAGCTCTCGCGCCGCAGTGCCGAGCGCTGATCGCCGCTCAGGCCGGCATATCGACGCGAGGTAGGAGGAGTCATAGGTCGATATTGACAGAGGCATCAGTGTGACGCAGACTACTGTCAATCTGACAGGAGCCACTGTCAGATTGAGCGAGAGTAGAGGTCGCAGTGCCCAAGATCCTGGCTCGTCCCCCGATGAACTCGCCGCTGCACCCGATTTCGGGTCGTTCCGGGCTGCCCCTGGTCGGGCATGCGCTGGCATACATTCGCGATCCACTCGCTCTGATGCAGGAGAACTGGGATCGATTCGGCGAGGTGTCCTGGTTCTCCATGGTCGGTCGGCGATGGATCGCTGTACTCGGGCCTGACGCGTGTCAGGAGGTGCTGCAGAACAAAGATCGGGCTTTCGTCAACAGCGACGGCTGGTCGGTGCTGATCGGCCCCTTCTTTCACGGTGGGTTGATGCTGCTCGATTCCGAAGAACATCTACGACACCGTCGAATCATGCAGCAGGCGTTCACTCGATCACGACTCGAGAAGTCTGTCGACGTTCTCAACCCGGCAATCGACTCGGCGCTCGACGCATGGTCTCCCGCTGACGGATTCCGTGCCTATACGGCGCTGAAGACACTGACCCTCGATCTCGCCACCGACATTTTCATGGGCGGGGCGGAAGGAAGCACCGAGAGCGAAATATCTTCGGTGAAGAAGGCTTTCGTCGATTGTGTCCAGGCAGCAACGTCTCTGGTTCGCTACCGCGTGCCGGGGACGCGATGGAAGCGAGGGCTCGACGGCCGCCGGGTCCTGGAAGACTTCTTCCGCCGTTACCTGCCGGCGCGTCGAGATCTCGAAACCGATGACCTGTTCTCCGTGCTCTGTCACATCGAATCCGAAGCGGGACAACGCTTCAGTGACGACGAAGTGATCGACCACATGATCTTCCTCCTGATGGCCGCACACGATACCTCGACCATCACCCTTTCCACGATGATGCAATACCTGGGTCAGCACCCAACGTGGCAGGACAAGTGCCGGACAGAATCGCTTGCTCTGGGGACCTCGATGCCGAGTTATGCAGATCTCGACGGGCTGAGCAGTCTTGATCTGGTGATGAAGGAATGCCTCCGACTCGTCTCTCCCGTACCGGTCATGGCGCGGCGAGCGGTCCGCGACACCCAAGTGCGGGGTCGCTTCGTACCGGCTGGAACGTATGCCGCCGTCGCCCCTCATTTCACACACCACATGTCGCAGTACTGGCCTGATCCCGAGCGTTTCGATCCCGAGCGCTTCGCCGAGAATCGACGCGAAGACAAGGTTCATCGATACGCGTGGGAGCCGTTCGGCGGTGGAGTGCACAAATGTCTCGGAATGCACTTCGCCGGCGCCGAGATCAAAGCAATCATGCATCACCTCCTCCTGCGCTTCGACTGGAACGTCGACGCCGATTACGTCGCCCCGCTCGACTTCACGTCCTTACCGTTCCCCTCCGACGGTCAACCTGTCGATCTGCGTCGGCGTTCCACTCCGGTGCGCTGAGCTTCTACGGCCGAGCTACTTCGACGCCCGCAGTTCGAACTTGAGGACCTTGCCGGTCGGGGTGCGAGGAAGGTCGAGGGGGAAGACGATGTCGCGGGGAATCTTGTACCCGGCCAGCAAGGTGCGGGTGTGCTCCACGATGTCTTCTGCGGAAGCCTGTAACCCTTTGCCCAGCACCACGAATGCTTTCGGACGCTCGCCCCACTTCTCGTCCGGAACGCCGACGACTGCCACGTCGATCACGGCGGGGTGGCTCATGATCGCCTGCTCCACCTCGACGGTGGAGATGTTCTCGCCGCCCGAGATGATGATGTCCTTCGCGCGGTCCTTGAGCTGGATGTAGCCGTCGGAATGCATGACGCCGAGATCCCCGGAATGGAACCAGCCACCGGCAAACGCTTCGGCAGTCGCGGCCTCGTCGCGGTAGTACCCCAGCATCACGTTGTTGCCGCGGAGCACGATCTCACCCATCGTCCGGCCATCAGCGGGAACGTCGTTCATCTCGGCATCGACAACGCGAGCATTCTCAGCCTGCACCATGCCGACTCCCTGGCGGGAGAGAAGTGCGGCGCGCTCGGACTGAGGCTTGTCGTCCCAGGCTTCCTGGTACTCGCAGATCGTGTACGGCCCGTAGACCTCGGTGAGCCCGTACACGTGGACGACGGTGACGCCGATGTCTTCGAGCTTTCCGATGATCGTCGGCGACGGGGGAGCGCCGGCGGTGGTGATGCGCAGGGCGTCGACCTTGTGGGCCTGCTCGGCATCGGCGATGGTCGAGCAGACGGTGGGGGCGCCGCACAGATGCGTCACGCCCAGATTGTCGATGGCGTCCCAGATCGCGTCGGCGCGGACCGCACGCAGGCAGATGTGTGTGCCCGCAGCCTGAGTGACGGCCCACGGTGTGCACCACCCGTTGCAGTGGAACATCGGAAGTGTCCACAGGTACTTCGTCGATCCGTCGAACCCGTTGTGGAAGGTCTCGCCGAGCGAGTTCAGGTATGCCCCGCGGTGGGAGTACATGACGCCCTTGGGCTTTCCGGTGGTGCCCGAAGTGTAGTTGATCGCGATGCACTGCTGCTCGTCGTCGACGCCCCAGTGCAGTTGCTGGTCGGCGAGTGCTTCGCCTTCGGCAATCAGATCGGCGTATTGCCCGGTGACGATTCCGGCGGGAACGTCCGGATACGGGACGGTGGAGTCCGGGATCTCGATGATCTCGCGCAGGCTCGCCACGTTTGTCTTGGACGAGGTGACCGAACCGACGAATTCGGAGTCGACGAACAGGATCGTGGTTCCCGAGTGATCGAGAATGTACTCGAGTTCGGGACCAGCGAGGCGTGAGTTCAGGGCGATCAGGACTCCGCCGGCGAGTGGGACGGCAAAATGCGCGAACAGCATCTCGGGAACGTTCGGAGCCAGATATGCAACGCGGTCACCGGGCTGAATGCGTTCACGAAGTACGCGGGCCAGCGATGCGACCTCGTCTCCGAACTCTCGGTACGAGTAGGTCCGGTCGCCGTGAACGACGGCGGTGCGATCGGGGAACACCGCAGCGCTGCGTTCGAGAAAGCGCAGCGGACTTAGCGGGGTGTTGTTGGCTGCGAGTGCTGTCGGTACAGACACGGGTTCCTCCGGAGGGGCGACGTGGGACGGCCGGATCACAGTAATTGTGATCGGCGCTACAAATGGTCTGGATGCACGCTATTGCTCAGCCACAGGTGCCGCTACCCTCTGAATTGGGTATGTGGGATGCCGGGAGGTGCGTGTGAGCAGGGTATTGAGGCCGAGCGACGACGACGCGTTGCGCGCCGAGCTGCGTCGACTACATCCACGGACCGAGTTGCCGGTTCTGTTCGGCGGTTGTGTCAGCGACCGGTCGCTCACCATCACCGGCCACGTCGGCACTCGCAGCAACATCCTGCGAAACCTGCAGATCGACGCCGAATGCGGACTCGGTGGCCGGGCGATCGCAGAACAACGACCGGGCGCGGTCCAGGACTACGCGAACTCGTCGCACATCACTCACGACTACGACTACGAAGTGGGCGCCGAAGCGATCGAATCCTTGATGGCAGTCCCGATCGTCGTACGCGGGGTTACTCGCGGAGCGATATACGGAGGACTGCGTGCCAACCTGCCGATCGGCGACGTGATCGCCGAGACGATGATGCGATCGTCGTACGCGTTGGCCCGCGAATTCGAGATCCGCGACGAAGTGGATCGGCGCGTGGCGATGCTCGATACCGCTGCCGTGGAACATGGTTCGAACCGCGACGCCCAGATATCCGAGGGATTGACCGAGAGCGTACTGGCACTCGGCGAGATCGCGGCGAACCTCGAGGACACGACTCTCAGCGCGCAGGTCCACGCCGTCGAGGCAAAGCTTCGGGCATTGGCCTCACCTATTCCCTCCGCGAACACTGCAGCAGCGAACGTCGTTGGCCTGTCGCCACGCGAGCGGGAGGTGATGGGGTACGTCGCTCTCGGACTACGGAATGCCGAGATCGCCGAGAGGTTGTCCCTGAGCGTCGAAACGATAAAGACGTACATGCGGAATCTGATGGGAAAACTCGACGTCCGCAGTCGTCACGAAGCGGTCGTGGAAGCGCGGCGGCAGGGTTTGATTCTGTGAGGGCTTGATTCTCTGATCGGTCCCGCCAAGCGGAATTTCGGAACTGCGTCGCCGTCCCGGTTGATATGACGGACCTCACTACCGGCAGAGTTCTACACGAGTGATGAGGGCATCGATGCAGGATTTGTTCGACAACAACGACATGACCGGTCTGGCCGAAGCAATCAAGAGCGGCGGCGTCTCCGCCAAGGAAGTCCTCGAGTTCAGCCTGGAGAGGCTCGACGAGCGCAACCCTGCAGTCAACGCAGTGATCAGTGAGCGGCGCGAGGAAGCGCGGAACGAGGTATCAGGCGGCCTGCCGGAAGGTCCACTGCATGGCGTCCCGTTCGTGATCAAAGACCTCGGCATGGACGTCGCAGGATTGCCGAGCACCAATGGATCTCGATTGTTCGCCGACGCTGTGGCAGAAAAAGATTCGACGCTCGTCGAGCGCTACCGTCAGGCTGGTCTGGTTGTCATCGGCAAGACGAACACCCCGGAGTTCGGCAAGAACGCGAGTACCGAACCTGCGCTGTTCGGGCCCACCCGCAACCCGTATGCACTTGATCGTTCGCCCGGTGGATCTTCGGGTGGCACCGCTGTAGCTGTTGCCGTCGGGATCGTGCCAGGCGGACATGCCAGCGACGGTGGTGGATCGATCCGTATTCCCGCGTCTGCCTGCGGCTTGGTAGGCCTCAAGCCAAGCCGCGGACGCACTCCGACGGCACCGGCGCGCACGCTCTTCTCGTCGCCGATGAGTGTTCATCACGCGCTCACCCGAAGTGTCCGCGACACTGCGCTGCTTCTCGATCTCTCCGCCGGACCGACTGTGGGCGATCCTTACGTGATCCTGGCGCCGAAGCGGCCGTACGTCGAGGAAGTGGGTGCGGATCCCGGGCGGTTGCGGATTGGTCTGAGCAACGTGCTGCCGGACGGCACTCCGGTTGATCCGGAGTGTGCGGCCGTCACAACCAGTGTCGCCGGCTTGCTCGAAGAACTCGGTCACGATGTCACCGAGGGTACCCCGAACTTTCCGCTCCATGCGCTTACTGCCGGCCTCTCCGTGTTGATGGGTGTTCCGATGACGATCGAGGTCGACGAACGACTCGAGGTCCTGAACCGCGCAATCCGCGACGACGACCTCGAGCCGATGGCCCGGATGATCTACGACCGCGCGAAGTCCGAAACTGCGACGAACGTCGTCACAGCGTTGCAGGAACTCGAGCGGGCAGCCCAGGTGATCGGTGCGTTCTTTGTCGATCACGACCTGTTGCTGACACCGACGATGGCTCGGCCGGCAGCTCCGCTCGGTCTGCTCGATACGGCAAATCCCATGTCGATCTGGGAACACTCGGCCGGATACAGCGGTTTGACCAGTCCGTTCAACAGTTCCGGTCAGCCTGCGATTTCCTTGCCGATGGGGCACGACTCGGCCGGTGTGCCCGTCGGCGTGCAGTTGGTCGGCGCGTTCGGCCGTGAAGATTTGCTGATACAGGTGGCCTCGCAGCTCGAAACGGCCCGTCCGTGGTCCATTGCGCCGGTGTGGCCGCCGGTCCCGGTGTAGTCGCTCTCGGTTGTTCGAGCCGGGGAGGGCGTCAGGCGATGATGCGAATCGGCCACTGGCCGTTCACATCTGCCACGTCTCTCCCCTGGCTGAGAAGATACTGGGCGAAATCACGCTGGCGCTCGGCGTGCCAATCGGCCTGATCGACCATGAGATCGAGCCCCAAGATGTCAGGGAACCGCACGGCCAGCTCGCGGGCCAACGCTGCCGCTGCTTTGGCATCGGCCTCAGCCTCGTGGGCCGACTCGAGGGAAATCCCGTAGTGCTCGCACACGGCCGCGAGCGTTCGTTTTCCCTTGCGGAAGGTGTCCATGGCGCGATCGATCACGTACGGATCGATGACCAACCCCGGAACGAAGGCGGGCTTGCCGATGCGCAGACCCTCGGCATGCATGACCGTCAGATCATAGGACGCGTTGAACGCCACGACAGCGTGATCGCGCGCCCAGGAATTGTGCAGAGCCTCACGGATCTCTTCGTAGCCCTCGGAGTAGTTCTGGCCGTGTTGCGCCGCGAACTCGGTGCTGATGCCGTGAATGGCCGAGGCGCCGGCGGGGATGTCGACGCCGGGATCGAGTAGCCACGTGCGTGTTTCGACACTCGAACCGTCGATCACCGCGACGCAAGCACTGACGATACGAGCGGTCGACGGATCTCGTCCCGTGGTTTCGAGGTCGAACGCGCAGATCGGGCGATCGGACCAGCTACTCATCGGGGGCCTTTCGGTGCGGTACATCATGTCCGAATCACTATGCACCGCCCTACCGACACAAACGACAAACAGTCACCTCCGCCGGGTGAAGGCGGAGGTGACTGCAGCTGACGCAGTGGAAAACTACAGAATTTCGGTTCCGACGGTGAAGCGCTCCATGACGTCCTCACGCGGAGTCACACCGAAGCCCGGTCCCTGGGGCACGGCGATGTGGCCGTCCTCGATGACAAACGGTTCGGTGATGTCTTCCTTGTAGAAGCGATCGGACGCCGAGATGTCACCCGGAAGCGTGAAACCGTCCAACGCCGCGAGAGCTGCGTTGGCGGCGCGGCCGATTCCGGTCTCGAGCATTCCGCCGCACCACACAGCAATACCGTGCGCCGAGGCAAGATCGTGGATTCGCTTGGCTTCCAGGTATCCACCGACACGGCTCGGCTTGATGTTGATGACCGAAGCGGCGCCGAGCGTGATGGCGTCCGCCGCATCCTTGGCCGACTCGACCGACTCGTCGAGGCAGATCGGAGTCGAGAGGGACTGGGCAAGCTTGGCGTGCTGCACCAAATCGTCCTCGGCCAGCGGCTGTTCGATGAGGAGCAGTGCAAATTCGTCCAGGCGACGCAGCAGCTGCGCGTCGACAAGTGTGTACGCGGCATTCGCGTCGACCTGCAAGGGGACGTCGTAGCCGAACTCCTTGCGCACTGCTGCGACAGGTTCGATGTCCCAGCCCGGCTTGATCTTCAGCTTGATTCGCACGTAACCCTGCGACAGGTAATTGCCAACGGTCTCGAGCAACTGCGGAATGCTGTCCTGAATACCGACGGATACACCGGACGGAACCCGCGTGCGAGTGGCACCGAGGTACCGAGCGAACGACTGTCCGCGAGCGCGCAGTTCAGCATCGAGAATTGCCATTTCGATAGCCGACTTCGACATCTGGTGACCCACGATGTGGTGAAGTACGCTGCCGACAGTCTCGGCGGTGAGCGGTTGATCCGACTGCGACTTACGTAGCGTCGGAACGAGATACTCGCGAAGCATCGCCCGCGCACCAGCTGTGTATTCGGAGTTGTAGTACGGATCGCTCAGCGAGCCGCACTCGCCCCAGCCGACAGTCTCCACCGGACCGTTGGGGCCGTCGGTGGTGCCGCTCACCTTCAAGACGAGGGTGTTGCGCTCGAGCTGGGTGCTGAATGACGTGGTGAAGGGGGAGACGAGAGGGATGCGCAGTTCGCGCAATTCGACGGACTCAATGTGCATGGACTTGCTCTTCTCCGGTTGTCTCGCAGATTTTCGTGAACATGTAATAGCCGCTGGGGTCGAAGCCGGTCGATTGCCATTCTTTCGAGGCGATCAGTGGTTCGAGGTACTCGCGAAGCGCGTGTCGCCAGGCAAAGGCAGAGGCGCGGTCGACTGTTCTCAGATGCTCTATGTCTCTGGGTATTCCGACTGCGATATCGATGCAGTCGGGTGGGATCGGGAGCATTCGAGGCGTACCGTCTTCGGTGGGTCGAAGCACCTTGAATGTATCATTCACGGCCACAGCAGAACTCGGAGATTCATCGACATCGAGATCCCAACTTACGAGCATTCGATCGCTGGCGTCGCCTGCGTTGATGCCGTCTGCCATCGACCCGTAGAAATCCGGATTGTATTCGGTCGGTGCGGCACCGAGACGCTGAATGTTGAAATATGCATTTCGTGCGACCAGTGGATCGAAGGTCCACCGGATCGTCCTGACACCGCGCTCGATGCACCAGTCTCGCTGATGATGCTTGAGGGCGCGGCCGATTCCCTTGCCTGCGTGTCCCGGTAGTACTCCGGCGATGTGTGAGTGTAGAACCTCGCCGAGAGGCTCGACGAAGAATCCGACACAACCACCGATCATTTCGCCTTCGGAAAAGGCTCCCACCACGTAGTGACCACCGTGATGAAGCGCAACCAACATCGCCGTGCCGAAATGAGCCGGTCCGGGACTGGTGGCCCAGATCTCATCGAAAACGGCGGATAGATCGGCTATTTCGCGATTGTCGACCAGTTCTCGAAACTCAACCGCTTTGCTTTTCGACACGAGGGCCCCCTTCAGACGTGATCGAACGAATAAGGCCCGCAACCAACGCCGTTCGCGGGGCGATAGCGGACACGAGCGCATGCTCGGTCTCGGCGTGTGCACCGCCGCCGACGCCACCGAGGCCGTCGAGGGTGGGGATGCCGATGCCGGCAGTGAAGTTTCCGTCCGAGGCTCCGCCGACGGCGAGGCCGACGGGAGGAGTCAGATCATGCTCGAGCGCAACACGTTCCGCCAAGGCAAGCAACGGTGCGGACATCGCTGCTTCGAGGGGAGGCCGGTTGACACCACCCGAGACCGTTACTACGGCTTCGGGGTGGATTGCCTGCAGGGCTCGGATATTCGAATCGACCCGCTCCTGCTCGGCTGCGCTGGTTGCGCGCACGTCCACGTCGACAAATGCTTCTGCCGGAACCGTGTTGGTGGTGGTTCCGGCCGAAATGACGGTCGGCGTGACGGTGGTTGCCTGCGCGGGAGAGGACAAGTCGTTGATCGCGATCACGAGACGAGCCAGTTCGACTGCCGAGTTGATGCCCTTTTCCGGTTCCAACCCGGCATGCGCAGCGCGGCCGGCAACATGGATCCGATACAGCGACACTCCCTTGCGGACGGTCTTGAGTTCACCGCCGTCGCCGCCGGCCTCGAGGACGAGCACCGCGCCCGCAGCAAGTTCCTCGATGAGGGACCGCGACGTGGGTGAACCGATTTCCTCGTCACCGGTCACGAGGAGTGTGATTCCGTCGAGTGCATCATCTCCGTGCAACTCTCGGACGATGGCGAGGGCGTGGATTGCCTGAACGACACCAAGTTTCATGTCGAGGCCACCCGGACCTCGAAGTGCTCCGTCGGTGACGGCTGCGGGCAGGCGCGTCAGGGTGCCGATCGGCCACACGGTGTCGTGGTGACCGAGCAGCATCAGCCGCGTCGGTGAGCTGCCGAAACGGGTCAGCAGATGGGTTCGGCCTTCGCTCACTATCGACTCCGGTGTAACGCCGAGTCGTTCGTGGACAAGGTCTGATGTCCATTTCGCGCTACGGGCAACAGCTTCGAGATCGTGGGACGGCGACTCGACTTCGATGAGAGCGATGGCGTCCTCGAGGATTTGAGGAAGTTGGCGCTCGGCCATATCGCGGAGAACGGTCATCGGTTGTTCACTCGCGGATATGCGCGGCTTCCGACGTGTAACAATTGTGTACTCCCGTTGTCGGAGAAAGTGATCCGGATCCAACCCGCTGCTTGAGGTAGTTGGGTCGCGAATACTCCAGGGTGAACTTCGATCAAGCTGAGAGAGACGGACTCTGCCGTTTCGGCGTTGAGCGAAGGATCGATGTGATCGGTGCGGCGGGCGGTCAGGGAACTGCCGGTCCGTTCCAGGACGAAATCGGCGGCAGCATCGCGGTACAGACCGCACAGCGCATCGAGTTCCTCGGGCGAGGACGTGTTGCGGGTGTGGGGGTCACCAGGTGAGAATGCCGGTGTCACGGCGACGCCGCTGATGGAACCGAACACTTCAGCCAGAAGATCGCCCGAGAGAGCGTCCATCGCTCCGCCGTTGGCCATCAGGACTACCGCTATGCCGCACGACGGGACCACCCGCAAGAACGACTGCTGGCCGAGAGTTCCGCCGTTGTGGCCGTGCGCCAGTACCCCGCCCCAATTGTGCAGCAGCCACGTAGTTCCCATCACGTCTGCAGACGACACGTCACTGATCTGGCGGCGTTCCTCGAGCATCGCCAGGTGAGTGGAACGCTGAAGCAGCACCGGATTCTCGCGCATCGAATCTTGCGCGAACAGGAGTAGATCTTCGGCTGTGCTGTTGATGAGGCCAGCGGGGCCCATCGAACGAGGGATGAGGAATTGTGGTGTCTGCTCGAGATTGTCGGCGCCGCCGACGTGTCCGACCGCGGCGCGGTGCAGTGCCGTCTCCTCGGGCAGAGTCGTGGTTTTGGTCAGGCCGAGCGGCTCGATGATCCGCTCGCGCAGAACTGCGTCCCAACTCTTACCTCGGAGAACCTCGATGATTCGTCCGGCGATGACGAAGCCGGTGTTGCAGTAGGACCAATCGGTGCCGGGGGCGAAGAGTTGCACCGTCGATGACAGGGCTGCGACGTATCGCTCGACGCAGTCGTCGCCGCGTCCGCCGTCGATGAAGACGTCACCGTCGATGCCACTGGTATGAGTCAACAGGTGGCGTGTCGTGACCGTTTCGGTGGCTATCGTGTCGGCAACTGCGAAGTCCGGCAGTATGTTCCGGACAGGCGAGTCGAGGTCCAGCAGCCCTTCTTCGACGAGTTGCATGATCAGGGTGGCCGTCCAGACTTTGCTGATCGAACCCATCTGGAACAACGTGTCGGGAGTGGCCGCGACACCGGTGCGGGTACTGACGACACCGGACGTGACCACGGTGCGGTCGAAACCGCTGCGGGTAGTGGTCAGAATTCCCAGCGAGGCACCGGGAACCCCGTACTTCGCGCTCAGGGTGTCGAGTCGGTACTGCCAGTAGTCGGGATCGACCGTGGTCAGTGTCGGCGTAGGCGAGAGATGACGTTCGATCCAGTCGACGAGGCGAGTGCTGTAATCCAGACGGTGGGAGGGCCGACCCGTCAATACAAAGGCATGCGACGCGTCCGGGAAGACCACCAGTTCGGTCGGGGTGCCGGCCAAACGCAGTCCACCGAACCACTGTTCTGCCTGGTTGACCGGGCAGCGGACGTCGCTACCGCCGTGAAGTATCAGGGTCGGTGTCGTCACCTGGGAGACTCGCCCCAGCGGCGAAAGTTCCTGCACCCGAGATGACTGCGGGTCGAATTCGACCGTCTGCAGCAAGATGCCCTCGTCCGACGGGCCCGCCGTGTTCGCAATGTCGCAGACAAGGCCGCCGGCGACTGCGACGGCAAACCGATCGGTGACGGACGTCAGGGCGCACGTCATGAAACCGCCGTAGCTGTAGCCCGTGAGCACCAGTTGCTTCGGATCGGCCATCCCTTCGGCGACAAGGGTTTCGACCGGTTCGAGCAGGTCGGCGCGATCCGCCTCACCCCAACCGTCACGCACACCGTCGAAGAACTCGTTGCCGTAGCCGTCGCTTCCTCGCGGATTGATCATCAAGACCGTGTATCCGAGCGCAACCAGTTCCGCGTGGTACGCGTGCATCGGGGTGGGCGTACCGGTCCAGGCATTGTGTGGTCCGCCGTGGACGTCCAGAACCAGCGGACCGGCGCCCGTGACGTTCGGGTCACGCAGGATCCAACCCTGAACACGGGTGCCGTCGCTGATGTCGAACCAACGCTCGGAGGCGACTGGAAACGCGACGGCGGTTGTCAGTTCCGTGTTCAATTCGG
The DNA here is from genome assembly GCF_033142465.1 of Rhodococcus sp. IEGM 1318. Taxonomy (NCBI): domain Bacteria; kingdom Bacillati; phylum Actinomycetota; class Actinomycetes; order Mycobacteriales; family Nocardiaceae; genus Rhodococcus; species Rhodococcus sp. IEGM 1318. Next base: position 183,153 of record NZ_JAWLSC010000002.1, on the reverse strand, counting down.
TGACGGTTTCGACTGCGCGAGTCTCGAGGTCGATGACGGCGACCTCACCGAAGGACGTCGCCGTTGCCAGCGCGACGACGGCCTTCCCGGACGTCAGGGCAAGACCGGAGACCACTGTCTGTTCTCCGGTGAGAAGTGGTGAGACGGAGCCTGATCCGAAATCGACCTTGTGCAGTTCGGTGGAGCCGTGGTTGCGGATGCAGAAGACGATGGCGCCGTCGGCGGTGAAACGCGGTGCGCCACCGGGATAACCGGTCCCGCCAGGCATGACGTTTCGGTCGAGTTCGGATGTCAGACTGCGATCTTCCACTCGCTGGTCGCGGTGCAGGACAAGAAGTTCGTTGTTGTGAATGATCGGCGTTTGCCAACCGACTGCTACGACGGCGTCGCCCGCAGGTGTCCACGCAAGTGGTCCGACGATGCCGCGTGCGTGCCCCAGCATCCGCGGAGCGGAAGCGAGATCCGTCAGCGATACGGTCCAGGCGGAACTCGCACGCGTCAGATCGGCGTCGCCGTCCATCGTCGCGGTGAAAGCAAGTTCGGTGCCGTCGGGACTGTACGCGGGATGCGAAGCGTCCCAATCGCCGTCCGTCAGTTGCCGAAGCGAGCCGGCGGCCAGATCGAACTCGAACAAGTGCGCCCGAACGCTGCCCCGGACACCGGATCCGTCGACCTTGTAGTTGAGGCGTTTCGCCACCAAGAGGTGTGACGATCCGGCGGCAGTGCGGTCGACCGGGGCACTGAAGGCGATTCGAGCACCGTCGGGAGAGAACACCGGTGCCCCAGCACCGAGCGGGAGTTGTTCCGCGGTGGTCATCTGAACGGCGGGTCCGCCGGTGGCATCGACCTTCCACAGTTGCTGTGTGCCCGAGGAATCGGGCCGAACGAAGACCAACAGCGTGGATACGGGATGCCAAGCCGGCGAGGTGTCGGCAGGTCCCGCGGTGAGCTGTAGTTGCGGGGAAGCCAACCAGATCGAGTGCTCGTTGGTATCCGCGGCCGGATTCGCTTCGGTACGTACGTATGCAATGCGTCCCGACGCCGATACGGTGATGCTGGTCGGTGTAACCACGGACGCGTAATCCTGGATTCTCGCCGAACGACGTTCTTCGGCACGGGCTACGGCAGCGGGGGAGTCGAGAGTGGTCGGCGTTGTCATTGGAACATCGGCTCCCCGAAGGTCGGGATCGCGGACAACAGCTTTGCCGTGTACGGCTCCTTGGGCGAATCGATCACGTCGAGAACCGGTCCGTGTTCGACGATCTCGCCGCCGAGCATGACTGCGACGTGATCGCAGACGTAGCGGATCACCGCCAGGTTGTGACTGACGAACAGAACCGTCAGACCCAGCTGCTTCTGCAGATCCACCAAGAGATTCAGGACGGCGCCCTGTACGGATACGTCGAGGGCAGAGGTGATTTCGTCGGCAAGCAGGACCGCTGGTGCAGCAGCCAATGCCCGCGCGAGAGCAACACGTTGGCGCTGACCACCCGACAACGACGACGGGTATTCGTGCGCCTTCTCCACCGGCAGTTGGACGGTGGTGAGGAGCCGAGCCACCTCGGCCGCGCGGTCACCGCGGCTGCGGCGAGCTTTGTCACGACGCTCGGTGGACCGCAGCGCTTCCGCGAGTGACTGGCCGATGGTCATTCGCGGGTCGAGGCACGAGTACGGATCTTGGAAGACCATCTGGATCCGGTGGCGCAGACGAGCCGTCGCGCCGCGGGCGTGAGCGACGTCCACGCCGTCGAGAAGGATCTGGCCGGAACTGGGCTCGGCCAGGCCGACAGTTGCTCGCGCGAGTGTCGACTTTCCGGAGCCCGATTCACCGACGAGACCGACCACCGATCCGGAGGGGATGTCGAGATTGATGTTCTTGACGGCGTGGAATTTTTTCGAACCGCTACCGAGGTGGACGTTGACGTCACGGAATTCGAGCCTGCTCATCGGATCTCCTCTGCAACAGCCAACAGTTCTTCCAACTCGATGTCGGCGGTGCTCTCCTCGGCGTCGAGACTTTCCACCTGCCAGGCTTCGTCGACGGTGGCGAGCGGCTTGTCACGATCGGTGGTCATGGTGGGGACCGCGGCGATCAGCGCGCGGGTGTAGGGGTGTCGTGCGCGTCCGGCGACCAGGTCGTCGACTGCGATGTCTTCGACGATCTCTCCGGCGAACATGACCAGGACGCGGGTGCACATGCCGGTGATGACGGCCATGTCGTGCGAGATGAGAAGGATTGCGGCGCCGGTCTCTTCGCGAACCTCGTGCAGCAGTCCGAGGACCTCACGCTGAACGGTCACGTCGAGCGCAGTGGTGGGTTCGTCAGCGATGATCAGAGCGGGCTTGCCCATCAGACCCATGGCGATCATCGCGCGCTGACGCATACCACCGGAGAACTCGTGGGGGTACTGCTTCGCACGCCTGGGAGCGTCGGGGATCTTGACGGCGTTCAGTCGCTCGACTGCCGCCTTCTTCGCGTCGGCTTTGCTCATACCTTCGTGGAGCCAACCGATCTCGGCGACCTGGTATCCGACCTTGAGAGACGGATTCATGGACGACATCGGATCCTGGAACACCATCGCCATGCGTGTGCCGAGTTGACGGGCAACCTTGCGTGAGGCCGCGTTGTCCGGTCGATTGCCGTCCTTCATCAACACGGTGCCGTCGAATTCGATGAGGCCGGCATCGACCACGGTGGGGTAATCGGTGAGCTGCGCGATCGCCATGCAACTCAGCGACTTTCCGGAACCCGATTCGCCGACGATGCCGACGGTTTCGCCGCGGTGAACGGTGAAGCTGATGTTGTCGACCGGCCGGCGCCAGTCGCCGCCGGCAGGAACTGCGACGGACATGTTGCGAACGGTCAGTACCGCGTCTTCGTCGCTGGGCGTCGAATCCGTCTGAGCTGTACGTGCATTGATCGGCTTCCACTTCGGCAGACGACTGCTGATCGGGCTGCGAACTCCCGCGCCGCGGGCAATAGCCTCGCCGAGCAACGTGAAGGTCAAGCCGGCGAGCACGACGGCGACGCCGGGCGCAAGTGCGGTTGCCGGGTTGACGAAGATCTTCGACAGACCTTCGTTGAGCATCCGGCCCCAGTCGAACGCGGGTGGCTGAATGCCCAAGCCGAGGAACGAGAGTCCGGCAAAGACCACAAGACCGCTGCCGACGGCGATGCTGGCGTTGACGATGAGTGGTTCACGGATGTTGGGGAGAATGTGGCGGAACAACAACCCGGGCTTGGTGACTCCGAGGATGCGTGCTGCGTCGATGAAGTCGCGTCCGTTGACCGACGAAGCCAGCGCGTACGTCAACCTCGCGAACGGGGAGGCCAGGGCGAGACCGATGGCGATCACTGCGCTGCCAGCACCCTGTCCGAGAACGACCAACAGGAAGATGGCCAGAAGGAGACCGGGGAACGCGATGGCGAAGTTGAGGAATGCCACGACCATTCGTCCGACCCACCGGGGAGCGAGCGTCGGGAGCGTACCGAGGATCAGGCCAAGTGTCACACCGAGTGCTACGGCTCCGAGCGCCATGACTACCGACAGCCTCGCGGCCGTCATCGTGCGCGCGAAGACGTCACGCCCGCCCGCGTCGGTACCGAAGATGTGCTCGGAACTCGGTCCTTGAGACAGTGCCTTCGGGTTGGCCGCGACGGCGGCGTCACCCCAGATCATCGGTCCGAAGATGACGAGGGCGATCAGAGCGGTCAGGAAGGTGAGGGCCAGGATTCCCAGTGGGGTGCGGAACGTTCCGACAATCCAGTGTCGTCGCGGAGGCGTCTTGGGGGCCGCAGTGGGGGCCGTAGGTGAGGTGCTCAACTCAGTTCTCCCGAATTGTGGATCGTGGGTCGATGAGAGCGAGCACCACGTCGACGATGAAATTGATGAGAAGGACGATGGCGCCGTAGATCACGACCAGTGTCTGGGCGAGCGGGTAGTCCTTCTCGGTGATGGACTTGACCAGCGCCATGCCCATGCCGGGCCAGGCGAAGATGCTCTCGATGAGCACGGTGCCGGCGATCAGTGCACCCAAGAGGAGTCCGGCAAGCGTCAGCGTCGATGTCAAGAGGTTGGGCATTGCATGACGGAAGTAGATTCGTGCCACAGTCATTCGCTTGGCGCGCGCCGTGCGGATGTAATCCATGTCCAACACGCCGAGCGCCTCTGCACGGACGATGCGCGACATCGAGGCGATGGCACCGATCGACATGGCCGCGACCGGAAGGATGTAGCTTTCCGGTCCGCCGCGGCCGGCGACGGGAAGAACAGGGAACGTGACGGCAAAGAGGTAGACCAATGCCGTGCCGAACATGAACTCGGGGATCACGGCGATGGTTCCCGACGTTGCGGTGTAACCGATCTCGACTCCGCGTCGTCTACCGTTGCGGGTCAGTGCAGCGAAGATGAGGCCGATCGGAATGCCCAGTACCAACACCGTGACGACTGTGAGTACAGCCAGTTCGAGTGTTGCCGGTAGGCGGGACGCGATCACCTCGAAGACCGGAGTCCTCAAGGTGATCGAGTCACCGGGATTCCCGCTCAGCAAACCGCCGATGAATCGGAAGTACTGCTGCCACAAGGGAAGGTCGTAACCGAGCTGAGACCTCGTCGTCTCGACCAGTTCGACCGGTGCGTTCATTCCCAGTGCCAACCGAACCGGGTCTCCCGGAATCAGTTGGAGCATCAGGAACGCCGCAGTCACCAGCGCCCAGAGTGAAATCACGAAGGTGCCGAAACGACGCAGAAGATATGCAGGCCAGCTGTCGGACTCGAGCCACTTTGCTCGAGCCTGAGGCGCCGCTTCTGGTTTCGCGGCTTCAATAGTTTGACTCATGGGCTGTCTTTCCGGAGGGCGGGAACAGATGCAGGGCGGGAAGAGATGCTGAGCGGGAAAACGACTTACTGGTAGAGACGCAACGCAGAACCGGTGAGCGTCTTACCGAATGAGAGTCCGGCCTTGTTGAAGTACACATTCATGACGGAATCGGCGAAGGGCACGGCCGCGATCGTCTTGGTGAGCTCCGACTCGGCGTCGGCCCAAGCGTCACAAGCGTCGCTACCGGTCAGACCGGAAGCCTTGGTGGCTGCTGCTTCGTAGGCGGGGTTGCTGACCGATCCGAAATTCTTGCCTGCTGCGGGAACCGGCCCGGCAAAGTACGCGGTGAAGGTGCTGGGCAGCGAGGAGTTGACCTGGACCCAGGCGATGTCCCAGGCAGAGTTGTCCTTGCCGCTCAGAATGACGTCGATGATCTTGTTCGAGTCACCCCCGGTCACCTCGACGTTTGCGCCGAGTTCGGACCATGCCGACTGAGCAAGTTCGGCCGCCGCGTTGCGCGGATCGTCGGTGCCGTCGTACACGAGGCGGAGATTGAGCGGCTTGCCATCCTTGCTTCGCTTGCCGTCAGCGCCGGCAGTCCAACCAGCGCCGTCCAGTGTTGCCTTTGCAGCTGTGAGGTCGAAGTCCGGAACGTTGCCTGCGACAGAGTCGTAGACACAGGCGCGCGGTTCGACGGCGACGAGACTGGTGGCCCGGACCCCGTTTCCTGCGGTGATGACCTGAGTGAGGTCGTCGAGATTGACCGCTTGGATCAGCGCCTTGCGCACTGCCGGATCACTGGTGGGGTTGCTGGCGATCTGGTTGAAGTACATCTGGCCTGCAGGCACCGGCCGGCCAACCGAGTCCAGATTGGCTGCCGCGACGCGGTCCTTGTCTGGCCCTCCGATCGGAGCTGCATTGAGTTCACCCGAGAGAAGCTGATTTGCGGCGGTGCTCACGTTCGGTGCCATGGCGGCGATGACCGTCTTGGGGACGCCGGGGGTATCGGAAGCGGTGCCGTCGGGGCCCCAGTTGTAACCCTCACGACGCTCGAACGTGTAGTGGTCGTTGGCGGCGACTTCGGTGACTTCGAACATGCCGGTGCCGAGAGACTTCTTGTTCGATGCTGTCGGATCTTTCAGCCCGGCCTCGCACAGGATCGGCAGTCGACCGACGTTGAGAAGCAGGAACGGGCTCGGCGCCGGAGTGGTGACGGTGACGGTGCGCGCTGCCGGATCGGCGGTTGCTGTGGCACCGGTCGGAACGGAGGACCCGCGCAACTGTGAACCGTTGTCCGGATTGGCCACGAAGTTGATGTTGTCCGCGACGGTCTGGGAAGTCAGCGTCGATCCGTCGGTGCAGGTCACACCTTCGCGGATGGTGAAGGACGCAGAGGTCGGAGTCTCCTCCCACTTCTCCGCCAACCACGGTCCGACTTCGCTGGTATCGGAATCCTGGTAGATCAGGTAGTCGTAGGCCAATCGAGACAACTCGGCGGTTGCCTGAGAGGCCGACATGATCGGGTTGAGTGCGCCCGGATCAGCCTGCAAGGCGAAACGGAAAGTCCCGTCCGTGGCCGGTTCACCGCCACTGGCGCCCGAGGACGTGCCTCCCGAGCCGCAAGCAGACAACACGAGCGTGAGCCCTGCGGCTGCCGCGAGTGTTGGATAGGAGCGGTGTTTCATGGTGCCTCCGGGATGGAGCTGGGGCCCGAGCGAAAAACGTGAGGGCGCGATTGAGTGTTGACTGCTAAATCTTGGCGCATGACGTGACGCGCATCTCTGTTGATCCTCACGAAAATCGGGTCGATTTTCGTCCGCTCCCACGAAAATCGGCGCGATCAGTGAATACCTGTCCGTATGCGGACAGCGACCGGCGAGACAGAACGATTTCCCCGGTCGCTGCAGCACGGTTACTCGTACAACCGAAGAGCGGAGCCGACATAGTTGCGTCCGAAGGCGAGCCCCGAATTGGAGAAGTACAGCGTGGTGATCTGGTCGGCGAACGGAATCGCCGAATTGGCCTTGACGATCTCCGACTCGGCCTCCGCCCACGCGGAGCACGCAGCGTCGCCGGTCACTGCTGACGCCTTGGCTACCGCTGCGTCGTAGTTCGGGTTGGAGATGGACGCGAAGTTCAGTCCGTCGGCCGGAACGGGGCCGGAGAAGAAGGGCACGAGCATGCTCGGCACTGCAACGTTGATTGTTTCCCACGCCACGTCCCACGCGGAGTTGTCCTTGCCACTCAGCGCGACATCGAGAATCTTGTTGGCGTCGCCGCTGATCAGTTCGACGGTTGCGCCCAGGTTCGACCATGCGGAGAGCGCGAGATCCGCCGAGGCGTCGGACGAGTCACCGAGTGCCTCGTAGAGCAGTCGGATCCGCAACGGCGCGCCGTCCTTGCTGCGCTTACCATCCGCGCCGACCTTCCAGCCCGCAGACTCGAGAGTTGCTGCCGCTGCGTTGGAATCGAAGTCGGGTACGTTGCCCGTGACCGAATCGTAGACACATGCGCGTGGTTCGACGGACACCATCGTGCTCGAACGTGTGCCACGTCCTGAGGTGTAGATCTCGGCGAGATCGTCGAGATTCAGCGACTGGACGAGAGCCTTCCGAACCGCCGGATCGCTTGTCGGATTGCCCGGCATGTGGTTGAAGAACATGTCGCCGGACGGAAAGGGTTGCCTGATCGTATCCAGCGGAGCAGAGTTCAATCGGTCCTGATCCGCGCCGGACACCTGTGCCGCGTTCAGATCGCCGGCAAGAAGTTGGTTTGCGGCGGTGCTCATGTTCGGGACGATCGACGCGACGACGGCTTCCGGTAGACCGGCCGTGGTCGAGGTCGTGTCGTCCGGTCCCCAGTTGTAGCCCTCGCGCCGGGCGAAGGTGTAGTGATCGTTGGCGACGGACTCGGTCATCTGGAACATGCCGGACCCGATGGTGGTTTTGTTCGCCGCTGCCGCATCCGTTAATCCCGCCTCACACATGATCGGCAGGCGGGCCAGGTTGAGGAGCAGAAACGGGGACGGTTCCGGGGTAGTGACTGTCACCGTCCGGGCCGCGAGATCATCAGTGGCAGTTGCTGTTGCAGGCACGTAGACCCCGCGGAGAGCGGACCCGTTGGTCTCGTCGGTGACGAAGTTGATGCTGTCTGCGACGGTGCGGGCCGTCAGCGCGGATCCGTCAGAGCACGTGACACCGTCACGAATTGTGAAGTCGACTGAAGTGGTTGTCTCTGACCACTTTTCGGCCAGCCAAGGCCCGGCGTCCCCGGTTTCGGGATCGACGTGAATCAGGTAGTCGTAGCTGAGACGCGCAAGACTGTGGGCGTAGGTGGACGTGGTCATCAATGGATTCAGCGCTCCTGGATCACCGAACAGTGCCAGCCGGAATGTTCCGTCCGTGACGGGTTGGCCGTTGTTACCTCCGGGCGACCCGCCTGAAGAACAAGCGGACAAGAGGAGGGTCGCGCAGCCGGCGACTGCCAGCACGACGCAAGTACGTTTTTTCATGGAGCCTCCGGTGGCAGAATCCTTGGCCCAAGTCGAAAACAGATGCGGCGGGCAAGGAACGAATGACGATTGGACGACACTAACGCGACGACCCCTCAGTCGTATCGTGGCGATTCACGAAAGTTCGGAGACTCTTCGTAGTGAATTACGGTCGCCCTACCCGGTCGACTCTGAGCGTCAATGCACAGTTGTCGAACGGGCAGGACGTCGAACCACTACTGGTACAGGCGAAGGGCCGAACCGATGAAATTGCGGCCGAATGCAAGACCTGCATTGTTGAAGTAGAGAGTCGTGATCTTGTCGGCAAAAGGTACCGCCGAGTTTGCTTTGATGATCTCGGACTCAGCGTCTGCCCAAGCGGCACAAGCGTCCTCGCCGGTCAGTCCGGAGGCTTTGACGACGGCTGCGTCGTAGGCCGGGTTGGAGATCGACGCAAAATTCATTCCCACAGCGGGCACCGGACCGGAGAGGAAGGGGACCAACATGCTGGGCAGCGCGACGTTGATCGGCTCCCACGCGACATCCCACGCCGTGTTGTCCTTGCCGCTGAGTGCTACATCGAGAATCTTGTTCGAGTCTCCACTGGTGAGTTCAACGGTGGCGCCCAGGTCGTTCCACGCGTTGACCGCGACGTCGGCGGCAGCATCGGTCGCGTCACCGAACGTCTCGTAGACCATCCGAATTCGGAGGGGTGTGCCGTCCTTGCTGCGCTTACCATCCGCGCCGACCTTCCAGCCCGCAGACTCGAGAGTTGCTGCGGCCGCACTGGTATCGAAGTCCGGTAGGTTTCCGGCGACAGAGTCGTAGATGCAGGCCCGCGGTTCGATGGACACCATCGTGGTCGATCGGGTTCCGCGACCGGCCGTGAAGATCTCGGCGAGGTCGTCGAGATTGAGAGCCTGGACCAGAGCCTTGCGTACGGCAGGATCGCTCGTCGGATTGCCAGGACTGTGGTTGAAGAACATCTCGCCCGCTGGAGCAGGCTGTTTGACGGTATCCAAGTTCGCGGCGTTCATGCGGTCCTGATCGGGGCCGGAAACCGCTGCGGCATTCAGATCACCGGACAACACCTGGTTTGCCGCTGTGCTGTTGTTCGTGATGATGGATGCGACGACATTCTTGGGTACTCCGGCTGTATCGGAGGTAGTGCCGTCCGGCCCCCAGTTGTACCCGTCGCGCCGGACGTACGAGTAATGATCGTTCGCCACGGCTTCGGTCATCTGGAACATGCCCGACCCGAAGGTCGTCTTGTTTGCCGCCGTCGGATCCTTCAATCCGGCCTCGCACATGATCGGTATTCGCGCCAGGTTGAGAAGCAAGAACGGCGAGGGTTCCGGAGTCGCGACGATGACGGTCCGCGTCGCCGAGTCGGCGGTGGCGCTCGCAGTTGCCGGTGCGTACACACCGCGGAGAGCGGATTTGTTTGCGGCGTTGGTGATGAAGTTGACGTTGTCTGCGACAGTCTGAGCAGTCAGGGCGGAACCGTCGGTACAGGTGACGCCGTCGCGAATGGTGAAGGATGCGGAAGTGGTTGTCTCTTCCCATTTTTCGGCGAGCCACGGTTTGGTGACACCGGTATCGGGATCTGGATGGAGCAGATAGTCGTAGCTCAAACGTGCCAGTTGGTGTGCCGGCGAGGCGGCGGTCATCAGCGGATTCAGTGCACCCGGGTCTGCTACGAGAGCCAATTTGAAGGTGCCGTCGGTGAGGGGCTCCCCACCGCCCGAACCCGACGAGTCGCCCGACGAGCACGCGGTCAGGGCAAGAACGGTGCCGGTTGCTGCAGCCAGTAGTGCGTAGGACCGTTGTTTCATGGTGCCTCCGGAAGATGTAGTCCCGACCCGAGCGACGCGCGGTCTATCGAGTGGGGAGCAAAAGACGATTGCATGAATCTTCACCCAACGAAAGAAGGAGAGCATCGTCCGAATTTACGAAGGTTCCGTGAGATTTGGTAGATCGTTACGACACCGCCGGATAGAAGAGACGAAGCTGGAGCATCAGGCTGAATCGGGTCTCGGGGTCGTCGAGATCGATCCCAGCGATGCCGGCGAGCTTCTTGAGGCGGTACCGGAACGTGTTGACGTGGATGTGAACCAAGGAGGCGGCCGCCGGAATGTCGCCGAACGTGTCGAGCCAGGCGCGGAGAGTGTCGACGAGGTTGATGTCGTGCGTACGGTCGTATTCGCGTAGCACGGCGAGCGGACCTGACGCCGTCTCGTTCTCGTCGGCCAGGGCGTCGGAGAGGCGTAGAAGCAGGGAATTGATCTGCACGTCGTCGGCACGCGCGACGGTCCGGCCCGAGGAATTCCACGTCGACCTCAGAACGCGAAGCGCTCTGTCGGCTTCGTCGCGTGACTTCTCCAGTGTCATCACGTCGGTCACCGTCGCGCCGATTCCGATGACCACCGACTTCTCCGAACGGGAACGGTCTGCGAACTCCGACGCGATCCGGCGCACGTAGTCGTCGTCGGTCTGGTGCCGGGTGTGGGGGATGACGGCGTAGACGGTGCCGCCGATCGCTGCCGCCACCGACAGCGGAAATACCTGGTGGAGATAGGTATTGAGTGTCAGGGCCAGTTGATCGACGTCGGCTTCAGCCTCCAACGACGCGCCGGCGCCGCCACGGAAGCCGGCCGCCAGCACGGTTGCCTTCGAACGACCGTAGCCCAGTCGCTCGGCCGCTTCCTTGGCCGAAGTACCGCCACTGAGTAGTGTGATCACCTCACCCAGCCTCAGTCGTCGTGCCGAATCCGCGGCCAGTTTGGCGCGAAGCAAACTCATGGCGGCCACACCCGCAGCCTCGACGAGCGTTTTGACCTGCAATTCGTTCGGCTCTTCATCCAAGATCACCCAGATCGAACCGAGGATCTGAGATGCCGCATGTATTCGCATGCCGACTCGGGGTCTGATGCCCGGCCCGATACCCGGTAGAAAGACCGGAAGAGCCGAGCCGTAGATCTTGTTGAAGTACCCCATGGACCTGAGTCGGTCGGAATAGTGCTGCGGCACTTGATGTCCGAGGACGCTCTGCTTGCGGGCTTCGTCGCCGAAGGCTTGATCCGCCGAGAACGCGAGGATCCGACTCGACTGGTTCTCGATGGTGACGGGGCCGTTCATCACCTGAGCGATCGAGTTGGCGAGATCGAACAGGTCGGCGTCGGCGGCCGTCGTGCGGTCCCTGTTGTTGCCGGATTCGAGGATCTCGTTGATCAACGACGCGCTTTGGAGCCAGCTCGCATCCTTGACCATTCCGAGGAGCGCGACGTCGGTGTCGGCCACCGCCTGCTTGACGAGTCCGTCGAAGTCCAGGGGTTCCTTGACGATCAGTGCTACCGCGCCCGCCGAGCCGTATTCTCTTACCGCCGTTGCGATATCGGCCGAACCAGCGAGACCTGCACCGAGTACGACGGCGCCCGCACTGTCCTGCGTAGCTTCGGACCCTTCATGCAGGGTCACGCGACTGACAGTGCGGGCGCCGTCGACGGTGTCGCCACCGCTGAGGAACGTCATTCCCAGTCTGTCGACGATGTCGACGATCGATACTCCCGTGGGTGTGGTCACCACCACACCTTAGGGGGAGCATGGTCGATCAGTTGGCGGGTTGCCCCGCTCAGTTGGTCGGCTGCTCCGCTACAGCCTTCTCGACGAACCGGCGGGTCTGATCGAATGCCGCGGGTACCTGAACGGAATTCGTCATGTCACTGATCTCGGCCCACCGCTCGGCAACGACCTCGGGGGAGAGTGCGCTTTCGGGGATGTGCACACCCTGCGACTCCTCCATACGAGCGATCGCGAAGACGCCGGCACCCGCGCTGAGGATGGTCTTGGTGGGCGCATCGTCGGAGACCATGAACAGCGCGCCGGGTGAAATCGATTCGGGTGCAAGCAGAGCGAGAGTCTTCTCGTCGAGGAGATCCTCGGTCATGCGGGTCGCGGCGGTCGGGGCCAGCGAGTTGACGCGGATGCCCTTGCGCTCGCCCTCGATGGACAGAACGTTCATCAGGCCGACGACGCCGGACTTCGCGGCGCCGTAGTTCGCCTGGCCGAAGTTACCGTAGATTCCCGATGCCGACGTAGTCATGAGGATGCGTCCGTAGTTCTGTTCGACCATGTGCGGCCAGACCGCCTTGGAACAGATGACGGAACCCATCAGATGCACGTCGATGACTTTGCGGAAGTCGTCGAGCTCGGCCTTGACGAAGGACTTGTCACGCAGGATTCCGGCGTTGTTGATCAAGATGTCCACGCGGCCCCACTTGGCGACTGCTGTCGCAACCATGGCGGCAACGGCGTCGGCATCGGTGATGTCGCAGTGGTCCGCGATGGCTTCGCCGCCCAGCTCGACGATTTCCGCCACTACCTTGGCTGCTGCGGTGTCGGCGCCGCCACTGCCGTTGACCGAGCCACCCATGTCATTGACGACGACGCGGGCACCGCGAGCGGCGAGGGCCAGTGCATGCGAACGGCCGAGTCCGCCGCCTGCGCCCGTGATGATCGCTACCTTGCCGGAAAAATCCAACGACATTGGAAAACCTCTCTGATCTGGGATACTACTCAGTATTACTATGCGATAGCGTGGAAACAGTCAAGGGCTGGCAGGCAGTGTGAACGGGAGTGGAAGTCGAATGAGTAGTGATCTTCCGGACGTGCGATCCGCGATCATCACCAGCGCCGCCGACGCCTTTGCCGAAGACGGTTACGCGGCCACGACTGTAGATTTACTGGCCGATCGAATCGGCGCCACCAAAGGTCTTGTCTACTACCACTTTCGTTCGAAGTTCGACATCTACCTGGCAATCTACGAGCGCGGGATGAGCCTGCTCCGCGCCGAGGTCGAGGCTCGGATGGACGGCGCAGACAGCGGCCTTGCGCGTCTCGAAGCGATGTCGCACGCCCACTTGGTCAATCTCATGACACATCTCGGATATCACCACACGATCCACCAGGGGGTCCGGGGCCAGATGAACTCGGCGCTCAAGCCGAGGCAGCAGCAAGTCCTGGTGGAACTGAATTCGCTGCGGCTCGACTACGAGAATCTGTTCGTCGACGTGATGACCGAAGGTGTCGCGGATGGTTCGATTCGTGCGGGTTCACCTCGAATGGCCGCAAAAGTACTCCTCAGCAGTCTCAACGGCATCGACCTCTGGTACCGAAGGCGTGAAGGGCAGACGTTGGCGGAGACGGAGTCGTTGGCGGACCAGATCGTCGAGCTCTTGGTCGGCGGATTGCGCGCAGCGAGCTGACTGAAAGCTGCATTCACCGTGCGGGTTTCCTCCGGCCGGTTCGTGCTTTCCTGCGGCTTGTCGTTCGGTTTGTCGTGCCCTGACAGTCGCGGTAGCATGTTGGCGTCGTGCGCGGACTTGCGCAGGAATTCAGGGAAGAGGAGGTGTGGCTGTAATGCGTGGCCAACCTCCGAGTACCAACTGAAGCTGTAGCCGCCCGGGTTGATCCGGTATTTTGCTGCAGCTTCATCGTGTGTTCATCGGCTTCGGCTTTGCTGTGAAGCAAGCGTCGTCGTTCACTCTTCCCTCGAAAGCTGTTCAGCATGCGCGAATTTCGTCGTTCACGGTCGGTACTGCCACGTCGTTCTGCAGGTCTCGGTGACTCACATCCCGGGCACTCGCGAGCCGCGCGCACCGTCGTGAAGGCTGCCCCGCCCGAGGCGGTGGCGCCCGTCGAATCGACCGTCGTCAACAGCGGCGTGTACCGCGACGGCGAGCGAATAGCGTCACCGTCGACGCTGGCGGAGGCGCTGTCCTGCCTTCCGGATTCGCAGTCGATGGCGTGGATCGGCATGTACCGGCCCGACGACGCCCAGTTGTATGCCGCTGCACAGCATTTCGACCTCCACGAGCTGGCGGTCGAGGATGCGATCGTCGCGCACCAGCGCCCCAAGCTCGAGCGCTACGGCAAGACGCTGTTCGTGGTCCTGCGGGCAGCGCGGTACCGCGACGAGACCGAGCGGGTCGAATTCGGTGAGGTGCACATCTTCTGTGGTCCGAACTTCATTCTTACCGTCCGTCACAGTGAATCGCCGGATCTGTCCGCGGTGCGGACTCGTATGGAGAATGATCCTGACCTGTTGCGGTTGGGTACCGAGGCCGTTCTCTACGCCATTCTCGACGCAGTCGTCGACGGGTACGCCCCGGTAGTTGCCGGCCTGCAGAACGACATCGACGAGATCGAAACCGAAGTGTTCAGCGGCGATCCCGGAGTATCGCGTCGCATCTACGAACTGACCCGTGAGGTAATCGAATTCCAGCGGGCGACTCGTCCGCTGCTGGGGATGCTGCGTGGGTTGTCGGCAGGATTCGACAAGTACCACACGGACGAAGAACTCCAGCGTTACCTCCGCGACGTCACCGACCATGCGACGACGGTGGTGGAGCGAGCCGATGGATTTCGTCAGTTGCTCGGAAACATCCTCACGGTGAACGCAACTCTGGTGTCGCAGAACCAGAACGAGGAGATGCGCAATCTGACGCAGGCAAGCTACGCGCAGAACGAGGAGATCAAGAAAGTCTCGGCGTGGGCGGCAATTCTCTTCGCGCCGACGCTCATCGGAACCGTGTACGGGATGAACTTCGACGACATGCCGGAACTGCACTGGCACTTGGGCTATCCGTTTGCGCTCTCGATGATGTTCCTGACGTGTGGAAGTCTCTACACGATCTTCAAGCGTCGGGGCTGGCTGTAGAACGCACTCGTTGTAGAAAGCGCTGTGCGCCTTGTCAACCGAGTTCGGTCGGCAAGGCGCACAGGTTTGTTCGGGAGAGACGCTCGAATCAGAGCGTGGCCACGCAGACCGTGAACTTACGTTCCGGGTGCTCGAATCCCGAGTCTGCCCCCGAACCGCATTCGTCGATCGACGTGGAGTTCTGCAGAATTTCGACGACCTCGACGACATTGGTGCCGCTGGCGTCCGAGCATTCGATGCGGGCAGGCTCGTCCATGCCGCTGCCGAGATCCATGCATCCGCCCACTACCCAGTCGACGTCGAGACAGACAGCGCCCTGCTCGTCACCCGCGAGAGTCTCGTAGTAGTACGAGTCGACATCGGAGGCGCACTGATCAGAGGTGGGAACCTTGGCGACCACCTTGTAATTGGATTCCTTGCTACCGCAGTCCGCATTGTCGATCTCGGCGGCCGTCGTAGTGCCGCCGAGTTTGACGCAGTCACCGATCGACACGTCGATGTCGACGTCGCCGCCGTCGTCCGAACCCTCCTGGCCGGTGATCTTCGAGGTTGTCGGCGCCGCTGAGGTAGTGGTCGAATCGGCAACCGAGGACGATGATTCCGCGATGGCTTTCGGCTCGATGTCGGAACCGCAACCGACGGTGAAGGCGGCGATTGCAGAAGTTGCGATCACCGCAGTGCAAAGTCGCCGGACGATTCCGGACATAAGGACCCCTTTGGTTATTCTGGATAGTTCTGTTGGTTCGTAGATTGTTCGGGACCTATTCCAATACATCGGTAGTCGAATTGCCAACCGGACTGTCAGTATGAGTGGGTGGACCTACCCCTGATGCCGCCGCTTGCCCCGATGCTCGCGAAGGCCGCGGCTACCGTGCCGCAGCAGCCCGAGTCCGGGGATCCGACGTGGTCGTACGAGCCGAAATGGGACGGATTTCGAGCAATCATCTTTCGCGACGGTGATGAAGTGGTGCTCGGGTCGCGGGGAGGAAAAGACTTGGCGCGGTATTTTCCCGAAGCAGTTGAAGCCGTCAAAGCTGAATTGCCCGAGAAATGCGTAGTGGACGGCGAACTGGTGGTTCCCCGTGAAATCGACGGTGTGACGCGCCTGAGCTGGGAAGCATTGTCCGAACGTATTCATCCCGCAGCGAGCCGCGTTGCATTGTTGTCGGAACAAACGCCCGCACAGTTTGTCGGGTTCGATCTACTCGCGCTCGGGGATCGAGACGTCTCGATCGAGGATTTCGGTGTGCGGCGTGCGCTGCTCCTCGATTCCGTCGGCGGCGGACCGAGTTGCCACGTGACAGCAGCGACGGCAGACAGTGCCGAAGCAATGGTCTGGTTCGAAACCTTCGAAGGCGCGGGTCTCGACGGGGTTGTCGCCAAGAAGCTGGCGGGGCGGTACCTGCCGAACAAGCGCGAGATGATCAAGGTAAAGCACGCCAGGACCGCGGATGTCGTACTGCTGGGTTACCGTCCCCACAAGAGCCAGCCAGGTATCGGGTCGATGCTTCTGGGTCTGTTCGACGGTTCGGAATTGAAGATGGTCGGTGGCGCGTCGGCTTTCACCGCAGCGCGGAGAATCGAGTTGCTGGCCGAGCTCGAACCTCTGCGGCTCGGGGACGATGTTGTGGCCGAGGGCGAGGCCAGTCGGTGGAGATCTGCCGCAGACCGTTCGTGGATTCCGCTTCGTCCGGAGCGGGTGCTGGAAGTGGCATACGACCAGATGGAAGGGGAACGCTTTCGGCACGCTGCACGATTCCTGCGCTGGCGTCCGGACAGGGTGCCAGACGAATGCACATTCGATCAGTTGGAGGTTCCGGTGCGATACGACTTCGCGGATGTACTTGCAGGTGGTAAGTGATGGCAAGTCCGGCAGAGGAATTGGACGTCGACGGGATCGCGGTCCGGTTGTCGAGCCCGGACAAGATCTACTATCCGCAGCTGGGTGAGGACGGCGGAACCAAGCGTCATCTTGTCGAGTACTACCGCACGGTGGCGCTGCAGGGCGCAGCGCTGCGAGCACTCCAAGATCGCCCCACGCATCTGCAGCGGTTTCCCGACGGCATCGAGGGCGAAGAGGTCTACCAGAAGCGGCTGCCGGCAAAGCGGCCCGAGCACGTCGAGTCCTGCGAGGTCACGTTCCCTTCCGGCCGCAAGGCCGATGTCCTTCGAGTGCGCAGTGCCGCGAACATCGTGTGGGCTGCAAATCTCGGGACCGTCACCTTTCATCCGTGGGCCGTGCGGTGCCCGGACACCGACCACCCGGACGAACTCCGCATCGATCTCGATCCGCAACCGGGAACCGGGTTCGACGAGGCCGTTGCCATCGCGGACGAGGTTCTTCGTCCCCTGCTCGACGAGCTGGGGTTGGAGGGATTCCCCAAGACTTCCGGTGGCCGAGGCCTTCATGTCTACATCCCGCTCGAAGCGCGCTGGGACTTTGTCGAGGTCCGTCACGCGGGTATCGCCCTCGCTCGTGAGGTCGAGCGTCGTAGTGCCGATCGCGCCACAACCGCGTGGTGGAAGGAAGAGCGGGGTGAACGGATCTTCATCGACTTCAATCAGAATGCCCGTGACCGGACGATCGCGGCGGCGTATTCCGCTCGCAAGACGCCGATTGCAACCGTGTCAACGCCGGTGACCTGGGGCGAACTGCGCGACGTGCATCCAGACGACTGCACCATCGCCACGGTTCCCGGCTTGCTCGCCGATCGTGGTGATCCGATGGAAGCGATGCACGACAAGGCCTTTGCCCTCGATGTTTTGTTGGAGATGTGGGAGAAGGATCTGGCGGCGGGACTTGGCGATCTGCCGTACCCGCCGAACTATCCCAAAATGCCCGGTGAACCCAAACGTGTTCAACCGAGCAAGGACCGCGATCGGAAGAACAAAGACGGGTAGCGTCAGAGGCGGACATATCGGGTAATTCGATTAGACGTCGAATGTACGGTCACGTCGAATGCACTGTGGGGGTTGGATATGGATCGCCGGAAACAGCGAGCAGCAGGTTTGGCGGCGGGCGGCATCGTTCTGGCCGCCTTCGGATTGTCGCTCGGTAGCGGAACAGCTTCAGCTGCGACGTTGGATTGTTCGGCGCGCGGCCAAGATCAGACGATCGTCGAGGGGGCGTCCGCGTGCCGAGCGGTGGCAGATCCCTCCAGCCACGCGATTTCACACGTGGAGGGCGACGGCGTCGGCGTCGCGGATTCGCGAGACGGTGGCCGGTCGGCGGGCGTGGGACTCTTCGGCGGAGTCGCTGCGGCGGAGTCGCGCGGGGGTCTACTTGCCGCTGTTGCGTACGGTCCGGGTTCGCTGGCACTCGGCCGCACCGACTCCTCGCCCTTTGCCGTCGTGCTCAGTGGGCCTGGTGGCAGAGCGGCGGTGGGTGACGCGGACGTCGGGGCGATCTGCTCAGGTGGTCCCACCCTTGTTTTCAATATCGCCACAGGTCAGGGATGTTTCAGCGACGGCACTTCGACGTGGGTCACCCCGTGAGAGCACCCCGGTCCTGAACCCCTTGCGTGACAGTGGTCACAATGGTGTCAAGCTCCCGCCACCGATCCGGTGACCGGACAACTTGAATCAGTGGGGATCGGAGGACGCGATGACTCCCAACGCACGACGGGGTTCGCTCGCCCGGGTGGAGGTGCCTTCGCGTACCGAGCTGTACGTGGACCGGCGATTCCTTCCCCTGGCCGACCGCTTCTTCGCGATGTATCGCCAACCGCAACAAGGCGGCGGCGCGCTGGTCGTGTACCTGGGCGGCGAGAAAGTGCTCGACATCTGGGCCGGCAATGCCGACCGTGATCGGCGCTGGGACCACGACACGGTGTCGCTGTCCTTCTCGACGGGCAAAGGCGTAGCCAGCACCGTCGTTCATCGACTCGCCGAACGCGGGCTCATCGACTACGACGCTCCGGTTGCTCAGTACTGGCCCGAATTCGCGGCGGCTGGCAAGGACAAGATCACCGTCCGTGAACTGATGTCGCATCGAGCGGGCCTTCACCGCGTTCGCGGCCTGATGCCGCATCCCCTCGACCTGATGGACTACGACGAGGTTGTTGCCGCCCTGGCTGCCGAGAAGCCGGATTCGCGTCGGCTTCGAGGCCCCGGCTATCACGCGGTGACCTACGGGTGGTTGGTAGCCGAACTTGTGGCCAGGGTGTCCGGTCAGCCGTTCATCGACGTCGTACAAGCGGAAATAGCGAAGCCTCTCGGAGTCGACGAATTCTGGTATCGCGTACCCGAAACCGAGCGTCCACGAATCGCGAAGCTGTTCCCACACATCAACCCTGCGGGCCTGAACTGGGCCTTCGCTTCTACCGTGCTCTCACACGTAGGTCCGACTCGCGGACTTGCGGAGGCCGCGATGCCCGACGGTTTCGACGTCATGGTGCGCAACCCGGCTGTCCACGACGCCGTCATGCCGGGCTGGAACGGAGTGTTCAGCGCGCGTGCTCTCGCGAAGATGTACGGCGCCATTGCGAACGGCGGCGTGATCGACGGGAAGCGGTTCCTGAAGGAATCGACCATCGACCAGATGTCGACCATCCAGACTCGCGATCGGGACTACGTGCTGGCGGTGCGGCCCAACTGGACTCTCGGTTACCACCCGCCGATCATCGCTGCGCGGCGGCAGCCGCGTAATGCGATAGGCCACTACGGAGTCGGCGGTTCGGGTGCGTACGCGGATCTGTCCAGCGGACTCTCACTCGGTTTCACGACCAACAGGTTGGGTAGTGCTGTGACAGCTCTCGGTGATCTTCGCCTTGCGAGGCTCGGTGCCGAGGCGCAGGAGTTGGTTCGTCGAATCTGACACGAAGGGAATGCCATGAGCAGCAACGTGTACCGGGTGACCGAGATCGTCGGCTCGTCCACTGAGAGCAGTGATGCGGCAATTCGCACCGCCATCGCCCGGGCGAACGAGACGGTGCGCAACCTCGAATGGTTCGAGGTGGTGGAAACTCGCGGTCACATCGAGAACGGCGCCGTGGCGCATTTCCAGGTCACGTTGAAGGTCGGCTTCCGGCTCGACGGCGACGAATCTTGAGTCGTCATTCATGAGTGTTGATCTCAGGGCGGCCGTCGGGTTCATGGCGGGACATGCCAGGACTCTCGATCGGCATCGACTGAATTTGATTCTCGGACAGGGTGACCGGGCCGCGGCTTGTGCGGCCGTGGACGGTTATCGCAACCAGGACGGTGGGTACGGCTGGGGACTCGAACCGGATCTCCGCTCGGCAACCAGCCAACCTGGCGGAGCGCTGCATGCCTTCGAAGCCTTTGCGGACATCGGAACGCCGACGCCCAGAGCGGTCGAGCTGTGCGATTGGTTGCAGGCCAATTCGCTGGCAGGCGGCGGTTTGCCGTTCGCCTTCCCGATCGCCGACCCGGCCGGTTGTGCGCCCTTCTGGGTGGATGCGGATCCGACGACGCCGTCGTTGCAGATCACCAGCATCGTGTGTGCTGCAGCGACTCGCGTCGCCGAATTCGACGAGGCCGTTGCCGAACATCCGTGGTTCGCCTCTGCCGTTCGATATTGCCTCGACGCGATCGACGGGGCGGATTCTCTGCATGCCCTCGAGTTGGCCTTTGCCTTGCAGTTTCTCGACGCGGTACACAGCACGGCCCCCGAGGTGTCGTCGTTGGTGAATGCACTGGGTAAACGAATCCCGGCCGACGGCCTGGTTCACGTGGACGGGGGAGCCGAGGGCGAGTTCATGCGGCCCCTCGATTTCTCACCGCTTCCCGGTGGCCCGACCCGCGCGTTGTTCGAGGCATCAGTGATCGAGTCCGAACTGTCTGCGCTCGCTGCGCGACAACATGACGACGGCGGTTGGGCGGTGGATTTCGACAGCTATTCGCCCGCCGCTGCGTTGGAATGGCGAGGTCACGCCACCGTGCAGGCTGTATGGCTGCTGAAGCGCAATGGGGTGATCTGAAAACGATTCTCGCGCCAAATTGGAACACGTTATAGTCTGGGAATCAGTTCGTGCTTCGTGTTTCAGGGATAGGGGAATGTCATGGCGTATGTAATCACGCAGCCGTGCTGCAACGACGCCTCGTGTGTTGACGTGTGTCCGGTCAATTGCATTCACCCGACACCGGACGAAGCTCCGTTCGCGACCACCGAAATGCTTTACATCGATCCCGACACCTGCATCGATTGTGGTGCGTGTGTGGACGAATGCCCGGTCGAGGCGATCTTCCCGGACAACGAACTCGACGAGGACGACGCGCCGTACCTGCAGATGAACGCGTCGTACTTCGAGAAGCATCCGATGGGCCCGGATTGGCCCGAGCCGATCACGATGGCCAAGATCGATCCCGAACTGGGAACGCTGAAAGTGGCGATCGTCGGCTCCGGCCCGGCCGCCTGCTACGCGGCGATGGAACTGACCGGCAAGCCTCGCGTCGAGGTCGACATGTTCGATCGACTTCCCACTCCCTACGGATTGGTGCGCGCCGGCGTGGCTCCGGATCATCCCGGAACCAAAGGGGTCACCGATCAGTTCCGCGCCGTCGTCGCGAAGAAGACTGTGCGCTGCCACTTCAACGTCGAGGTGGGCACCCACATTTCGCATTCGGAACTCTTGGACCATCACCACGCAGTGATCTACGCGGTAGGCGCTGCCGGGGATCGCAAGCTCGAGATCCCGGGCGAGGATCTGCCGGGAAGTCACGCTGCCACCGAGTTCGTCGCCTGGTACAACGGCCACCCGGGATACGCCGATCGGACTTTCGATCTGTCCGGCGAGCGAGCGGTGATCGTCGGAAACGGCAACGTCGCACTCGACGTCGCACGCATCCTGGTGACCGACCCTGACCAGCTTGCGAAGACGGACCTCGCCGAGCACGCATTGGAAGCCCTGCGTGACAGCAAGATTCGTGAGGTCGTCATTCTCGGGCGTCGCGGGCCGGCGCAGGCCGCGTACACCAATCCCGAACTGTTGGCGCTAGGACAGATGGCGAACGTGGACGTAGTCGTCGACCCGGTCGAAGCCGAACTCGACGAGGCCAGTCGGGCGTTCGTGGACAGCGATGCCGCCGAGCCGTCCGTCCTGCTCAAGGTCAAGCAGGCGCAGGAATTTGCTTCACGTACCGCAGATCCTTCTCGCAAGCGGATCGTTCTCCGGTTCCTCACCTCTCCCGTCGAGATCCTCGGCGACGGTGCAGTCTCACAGGTGCGGATCGTGAAAAACGAATTGGTGGCAACGCCGACCGGTCAGCTCTCCGCCCGGCCCACCGAAACCGAGGAGACGATCGACACTTCACTGGTGCTTCGGTCGGTTGGATACCGCGGCACACCGATGGCCGACTTGCCTTTCGACGACGCTCGCGGCGTGATCCCCAACGAGAACGGCAGAGTGATCGACACCGAGACCGGCACGCCGATCCCGGGTGTCTACGTCGCGGGTTGGATCAAGCGCGGACCGACTGGCGTGATCGGCACCAACAAGTACTGCTCCGCCGAGACCGTGTCGATGATCTTCGACGACTTCGCTGGTGGACGCCTCGCCACCCCCGCCGAGGATGCCGACAAGTTGCAGGTTTTGTTGGCAGACCGGTCGCCGGATCAGGTGGACTATCAAGGGTGGCAGCGTATCGACAAGGCAGAACGCGCATCCGGTGCCGCCGCCGGGCGACCGCGAACCAAACTCATCTCCATCGAATCCATGTTGGCGGCTGCCCGCAGCGAGGGATAGCAACATTTGGGCGAACATCCGAATTGCTCGATTGCCGCTTTTGTGTGTTAATGACTATGGAAATGTGCGGTTTGCTCTCTTTGGCGTGCTCGGGTGTGTAGGTGTGCTCCCAGCGGGTGCGTCCGAATGGTGCATCGGCATCGGTACCAGGCGGGTATCGATGCCGGCCGCGCAAAATCCACGTGAGTACGTGGTCAGTCGAGCGAAGGTAGTGACATGGGCAGCAAACAGGGTCGTCGGACGTCACGGGTTGCCGTGGCAATCGTCGGAGCGGTGGCTGCCGGCCTTGCTCTCGCCGGACCTTCCGCGGCCGTTCCTCTCTTCCCCGGTGGACCGGACATTCCTTTGCCCGTCATTCCAGGGGTGCCGTATCTCGACCCGGCGATTCCGGTTCCGGGCATCCCGGGTACACCGATTCAGGCGCCCATCGGCGCTCCCAACTTCTCCGCGCTTTCGCTCAACCCGTCTGCCGGTGAGACAGTCGGTATCGCACAGCCGATCATCATTCGTTTCAACGAGGCAGTCGGCGACCGTGCCACGGCCGAACGCGCTATTCGCGTAACCACCGATCCTCCGGTCGAGGGCAGCTTCTACTGGATCAACGACAGCCAGGTCCGTTGGAAGCCGGCACAGTTCTGGCCGGCGAACATCTCCGTGACCGTCGACGCCGGTGATTCGCACTCCACGTTCAACATCGGTGATGCGCTCGTCACCGTCGCG
Organism: Rhodococcus sp. IEGM 1318; assembly: GCF_033142465.1. Classification (NCBI taxonomy): domain Bacteria; kingdom Bacillati; phylum Actinomycetota; class Actinomycetes; order Mycobacteriales; family Nocardiaceae; genus Rhodococcus; species Rhodococcus sp. IEGM 1318. Next base: position 159,698 of record NZ_JAWLSC010000002.1, on the reverse strand, counting down.
GACGACAACACCAAGCAGGTCACCGTCACCCGCAACGGCGAGGTTGTGCGCACCATGCCGACGTCGTTCGGCAAGCCGGGCCACGAAACACCGAACGGCACGTACATCGTCGGCGAGCAGCTGCGCGACATGTACATGGATTCGTCCACGTACGGAGTTCCGATCGATTCTCCCGAGGGATACCGGACCTACGTCGAGTACGCGACGCGAATTTCCTACAGTGGCATCTTCGTTCATGCTGCTCCGTGGTCGGTTGCGCAACAGGGATTCACCAACGTCAGCCACGGCTGCCTCAACGTCAGCACCGAGGACGCCAAGTGGTTCTTCGAGAACGCAGGCAAGGGCGACCCGGTGATCGTGCAGAACACCGCAGGTGGAGTCCTCAGCGGCGCCGACGGATTGGGTGACTGGAACCGCTAGACACAGTCGACGAAGGCCCTGCGCGAGAAGTATTCGCGCAGGGCCTTTTTCGTGTCGCGTTCAGCTCGAGTGTCTTGTACGTTCACCATTCATTCGTTGCGGGCGGTCAGACTGCCTCAGTGAGATCGAGTCCGGAAAGAACGCTGCCCACTTCAGGCAAGCCAGGTCTGTGGGGCAGACCATGGCGTGACTACGCGCTCTTTGCGCTCTTGGTAGGTCCCAATCTCGCGTTGCTGATCTTGTTCACTTATCGCCCGCTGGTGGACAACATCCGACTTTCTTTCTTCGACTGGAACATTGCGGACCCGAAGGCGACGTTCATCGGGCTGAGCAACTACCGCGAGTGGTTCGGACGAAGCGGCACCTGGCAGATCGTCACCAACACAGTGGTATTCACGTTGGTCACCGTTGTAGGTTCGATGGTCATCGGTTTGGCGTTGGCCATGCTGCTCGATCGCAAGCTCGTCGGGCGAAACCTGGTCCGGTCGGCCATCTTCGCGCCGTTCGTGATTTCCGGTGCAGCGATCGGTGTCGCGTTTCAGTTCGTCTTCGACCCCAACTTCGGTCTGATCCAGGATCTCCTGCACCGTGTCGGACTCCAGTCGCCCGACTTCTATCAGGATCCCCACTGGGCGCTGTTCATGGTGACCGTGACGTACATGTGGAAGAACCTCGGCTACACGTTTGTCATCTACCTTGCTGCGCTGCAAGGAGTTCGGCAGGAGTTGAACGAAGCCGCCGAAATCGACGGCGCTAAGCCGTGGACCAAGTTCCGCCGGGTTCTTCTGCCTCAGTTGCGTCCGACGACGTTCTTCCTCTCGATCACCGTCATGCTCAACTCGCTCCAGGTCTTCGACATCATCAACGTCATGACCCGAGGTGGCCCGCTGGGGACAGGGACGACGACCATGGTCTACCAGGTGTACAACGAGACGTTCCGAAACTTCCGGGCGGGCTACGGCGCGACGGTTGCGACCATCATGTTCCTGATCCTGCTGATCATCACCGTCTACCAGGTTCGTGCCATGGATCGGGGAGAAGAAAAATGACAGCGGTAGAGGAAAAGAAAAGCGCTGCTCCGACTTCCGTCGTCCGGCCCGGACCGGACCGCAGGAACGTGGACCGGCGTGAGGTCGGCGTGAAGGTCCTCGGGTACGCGGCAATGGTGATCGCCCTGATCATCATCGTCCTGCCGCTCTACTGGATCGTGATGACCTCGTTCAAGGAGCGGCCGGAGATCTACACCCAGCCGGCAACGTGGTGGCCGTCGTCGCTGCATCCCGAGAACTACTCCGAAGCAACAACATCGGTCCCGTTCTGGATGTTTCTGCGGAACTCGATAGTCATCACGACGATTCTGTCCGCGGCGAAGTTCGTTCTGGGCACTCTCAGTGCGTACGGGTTGGTGTTCCTGCGCTTCCCGGGGAAGAACTTCGTCTTTCTCGGCATCATCGCCGCCTTGATGGTGCCGAATCAGATCACCGTGATCTCGAACTACGCACTCGTGGCAGAGTGGGGTTGGCGTAACACGTTCCAGGGCATCATAGTTCCGCTCGCGGGTGTAGCCTTCGGTACGTTCCTCATGCGCAACCACTTCCTCTCGATTCCTTCGGAGATCATCGAGGCGGCGCGGATGGACGGCGCCGGTCACTGGCGGCTTCTCTGGCGCGTGGTGCTCCCCGTTTCCGGACCCACGATGGTGGCGTTCGGCATCATCACGGTGGTCAACGAGTGGAACGAGTACCTGTGGCCGTTCCTTATGTCCGACGATTCCTCGGTAGCACCGCTGCCGATCGGATTGACCCAACTGCAGAACAACGACGGACTCACCAACTGGGGTCCGGTCATGGCAGGAACGGTGCTGACGATGCTGCCGATTCTGGTGATTTTCCTTGTGCTGCAACGACACATGATCAAGGGCCTCACCTCCGGTGCGGTCAAGGGCTGACAGTTTTCCCGTCACATTTCTTTTTCGAGGAGCAGCAATGGCAAACATGAACAGGCGCGGATTCTTGAGCCTCGGCGGTGCAATCGCCGCCGGCGCCGCACTGACCGCGTGCGCGGGTTCCGGCGGGTCGAGCGCTGATGCTGCGGGAACATCCGGTGCTGCCGGTGATTCCAACACCATCACCTTCTGGTCGAACCACCCGGGTAAGTCCACCGACGTGGAGAAGGAACTGATCAACCGCTTCCAGACCAAGTACCCGGACCTGAAGGTCAACTTGGTGGACGGCGGCAAGAACTACGAAGAGGTGGCACAAAAGTTCAACGCTGCCCTCTCCGGCGGAGATGTGCCCGATGTAGTTGTGCTGTCGGATGTCTGGTGGTTCAACTACGCACTGGCCGGAGCGATCGAGCCGCTCGACGGACTCTTCTCCGAGGTGGGCGTCGACTCGGCCGACTACGTCGATTCGCTGCTCGCCGACTACCTGTTCCAGGGCAAGCACTACGCGCTTCCCTACGCACGGTCGACGCCGTTGTTCTACTACAACAAGGCGGTCTGGTCGCAGGCCGGTCTTCCCGACCGTGGGCCGGCGACGTGGCAGGAGTTCGACGAGTGGGGACCAGAGCTGCAGAAGGTCGTGGGCAACGGCAAATTGGCACACGGGTGGGGCAACGCGAAGGATTACCTCGGCTGGACCTACGAAGGCCCCATCTGGACCTTCGGCGGATCGTACTCCGACCAGTGGAATCTGCAGCTCGACAACGAGAAGACCATTGCCGCAGGTCAATTCCTCTCCAGCATGATTCACGACAAGAAGTACGCCGCGGTCTCCACCGACATCGCCAACGAATTCGGTACCGGCATTCTGGCGTCGACCATCGCGTCGACGGGTGATCTGTCCGGCATCAAGAAGACTGCGAACTTCGACTTCGGCACCGCTTTCCTCCCCGCCGTGGACGGAACTCCCGGTTGCCCCACCGGCGGCGCCGGGCTCGCCATCCCGTCGAAGATCTCCGATCAGCGGAAGAAGAACGCGCTCAAGTTCATCGACTTCATCACCAATGGTGAGAACACGGCGTACTTCTCGCAGAACGTCGGCTACATGCCCGTCCGCAAGTCGGCAACCTCGGAGCCGAGCATGAAGGCGTTCCTCGACGCGAACCCCAACTCCCGTACCGCCGTGGATCAGCTTTCGCGTACGCGCTCGCAGGACTACGCACGCGTGTTCGTCCCGGGTGGGGATCAGATCATCGGCACGGGACTCGAGCAGATCGCTCTCCAGAAGGCCGACGTCGCATCGACATTCGCCGGCGTTGCCACCCAGTTGCAGCAGATCATCGACCGGCAGATCACCCCCAAGCTGCCGAAGTAGTAGGAGAGAGCACTCATGGCCAACGTGCAATTCGCGGGAGTCACGCACCGCTACGAAGGAACCGATCGACCGGCGGTCGACCGTCTCGACCTCGACATCGCTGACGGTGAGTTCCTGGTACTCGTAGGACCTTCCGGTTGCGGTAAGTCCACCAGCCTGCGAATGCTCGCCGGTCTCGAATCCGCGTCGGACGGCCGGATCGAGATCGGCGGCACGGACGTCACGCACCTCGCTCCGCGGGCGCGCGATGTCGCCATGGTGTTTCAGAGTTACGCGCTGTATCCGAACATGACCGTCGAGCAGAACATGGGTTTTGCGCTGCAGAATGCGGGAGTCGGAAAGACCGAGCGCCGAGAGCGGGTGCTCGAGGCCGCGCGGATGCTCGAACTCGAACCGCTGCTCGGACGCAAACCGGCGAAGCTGTCCGGTGGGCAACGTCAGCGAGTTGCCATGGGTAGAGCCATTGTTCGTCATCCCAAGGTGTTCTGCATGGACGAACCGCTCAGTAATCTGGACGCCAAACTGCGCGTCAGCACGCGGTCGCAGATCGCCGCCTTGCAGCGCCGTCTTGGCACCACCACGGTCTACGTCACCCACGATCAGGTGGAGGCGATGACGATGGGAGACCGCGTCGCGGTAATGCTGGACGGTCGCTTGCAGCAGGTGGCAAAGCCGCGGGAACTCTACGACAACCCTGTCAACACATTTGTGGCCGCCTTCATCGGATCGCCCGGCATGAACCTGATCGAAGCGCCGGTCGAGGGTACCGTCGCAGTGCTCGGTGACCTGCGGATTCCGCTGCCCACCGGGGCGTCCGAGCGGGATCGGGTAGTCGTGGGAGTCCGCCCGGAGTCGTGGGATCTGGTGGGGGCGTGGCGAAAGGGCTCGCTGGCCGTGGACGCCGACCTGCTCGAAGAGTTGGGCGCCGAATCGTTCGTGTACGCGAAGGGCGCTCCGGATTGCCAGTGGCAGAGCCGATCCGGCCGGATTGTCATCCGCGTTGACCGGAAGATGTCCGTGTCACCAGGGGAGTCGCTTCACCTGCTGCCCAAAGCAGGTGAGGTGTACTTCTTCTCCGCGGAGACCGGGGTCCGTCTGTAGCGATACTGTGTGCGGCATGACCGTCGCGCGTTCGCTGTTGTTGTTCGTTCTCGCCGCGCTGCTCGAAATCGGGGGCGCGTGGTTGGTGTGGCAGGGAATTCGCGAGCAGAAGGGTTGGATCTGGGTAGGGCTGGGCGTCATCTCGCTCGGCCTCTACGGCCTGGTCGCGACCATGCAACCGGATGCCAACTTCGGCCGTATCCTCGCTGCGTACGGCGGCATCTTCGTTGCGGGGTCGCTACTCTGGGCGGTGGTGATGGACGGATTTCGCCCGGATCGCTTCGATATCGCCGGTGCGCTGATCTGTCTCGTCGGTGTCGGGGTGATCATGTACGCCCGGTAGGACCTTCGGCCCCGTGCGCGCTCAGGGAGTCCAGAGGGTCCTCGAGCGCGCACAGGGGCTTGCCCCCCCTGCTACCAGATCTTCACACGCTTCTCCGGCGCCAAATACAGTGCGTCACCGGGCTTGACGTCGAACTCCTCGTGGAACGTGTCGAGGTTGCGGACGACGCCGTTGCACCGGAACTCCGGCGGCGAGTGCGGGTCGACGGCCAGACGGCGAAGCGCTTCGGCCTCCCGAGCCTTCGTGCGCCACACCTGCGCCCACCCGAAGAACACGCGCTGCAAGCCGGTGAGTCCGTCGATGACCGGCGGTTCGGTACCTTCGGTCGCGATCTTGTACGCCGCGATCGCGATCGACAGACCGCCGAGGTCGCCGATGTTCTCGCCGATCGTGAACTCGCCGTTGACGTGGTGGCCTGGCAGTTCCTTCGGCTCGAATTCGTTGTACTGCTCGATGAGAGCCTTTGTGCGCTTGCCGAATTCGCTGCGGTCCTCGTCGGTCCACCAGTCGACCATGTTTCCGTCGCCGTCGTACTTGGCGCCCTGATCGTCGAAGCCGTGACCGATCTCGTGTCCGATGACGGCGCCGATGCCGCCGTAGTTGGCAGCGTCGTCGGCTGCCGCGTCGAAGAACGGTGGCTGGAGAATGGCTGCGGGGAACACGATTTCGTTCATGCCCGGGTTGTAGTAGGCGTTGACGGTTTGCGGCGTCATGAACCACTCGTCTCGGTCGACGGGGCCGCCCAGCTTGGCCAGGTCACGGTCGTACTCGGCGGCGTATCCACGACGGTAGTTGCCCACCAGGTCGGTAGCCGAGATCTCGAGACCGGCGTAGTCCCGCCACTTGTCGGGGTAACCGATCTTCGGAGTGAACTTCTCGAGCTTGGCCAATGCGGCCTCACGCGTCTGCGGGCTCATCCACTCGAGATCGGAGATGTTGCGGCGGTACGCCTCCTGCAGGTTTGCGACCAGTTCCAGCATGCGGGTCTTGGCTTCTGCGGGGAAGTGCCGATCGACGTAGAGCTTGCCGACGGCCTCTCCGAGCAGATCCTGAACAAGGCTGACTCCGCGCTTCCAACGCTCACGGTTCTCTTCCGTCCCGGAGAGCGTGGTGCCGTAAAACGCAAAGGTTTCGTCCACCAGGGCCGAATGCAGGTAAGGGGAGCGGGCATGAAGCACCTTCCACGCCGCCCATGCCTTCCAGTCGTCGAGTGACTCCGACGCCCATAGAGCGGTGAAGGTGTGCAGGAAGTCCGGCTGACGGACGACGATCTCGGCGAACTTCTCCGAATCGGCGCCGAGACCCGACAGCCACGCCGCCCAGTCCAACCCGGGGTTTTGCTCGGTCAGTTCCTCGAAGCCCACGAGGTTGTAGCTCAGATCTGCGTCACGACGCTTGACGACGTCCCAGTGCCCGGCCGCGATCTTCTTCTCGAGTTCGAACACACGCTGCGCGTCGTACCCGACGCCGGCGAGGGTGAACATCTTGTCGATGTGCGCGACGTACTTCTCGCGGATTTCCGCGTAATTGTCCTCGCGGTAGTACGACTCGTCGGGCAGGCTGATGCCCGACTGGCTGAAGTGAATCAGGTATCGCTCGGAGTTCTTGGCGTCGGTGTCGACGTAGTGAGAGATGGCGCCACCGACGCCGACGCGCTGGTGGCGTCCGATCACGGTGGCGAGAGACGAACGGTCCGGTGCGTCTGCGATGGCGTCCAGCTCGTCGTCGATGGGGCTGAGGCCCGCAGCTTCCACGGAATCGGCGTCCATGAAGCTCGAGTACAGGTCACCGATGCGCTGAGCATCGGTACCGGCGGCGGAGTTGGACTCCGCGGCTTCGGTGATGATGGTCTGTACGTCTTCTTCGGCCTTGTCGTAGAGCGTGCGGAATGCCCCGTCGACGGCGCGGTCTGCCGGAATCTCGTATTCGGCGAGCCATTTTCCGTTGACGTGGACGAACAGATCGTCCTGCGCCCGTGTGTCGCCGTCGAGGTGGGTGAGGTCGATGCCTGAGCGATGAGCCGTGGTCATTTCTCCATCCTTACACGATCATGACGAACTGCTCGGTGTGTGCATGATCGCTCCAAGCCCCAGTTCAACTATTGCGCTGGGCAACGTCGGTATGGCATGGCACGATCGATTACGTGACCAGCAGACCTGCCGCAGATCCGCACCTGCAGGACCTCGCGCGACTACGACGCGTGCGTGACCGTATCGACCGCGAGTACGCGCGGCCTCTGGACGTGGAGGCGCTCGCGCGGGGAGTGAACATGTCTGCGGGGCATCTCAGTCGTCAATTCCGCCAGGCGTACGGCGAACCGCCGTACGCCTACTTGATGACCAGGCGCATCGAGCGCGCGATGGCGCTTCTACGCCGCGGCGACCTGAGTGTCACGGACGTCTGCTTCGAAGTGGGCTGCAGCTCACTCGGCACCTTCAGCAGCCGGTTCACCGAGTTGGTCGGGGTTCCGCCCAGTGTCTACCGGCGCGAGGCCGAGCAGTCGACGGCCGGAATGCCGTCCTGTGTGTCGAAACAAGTCACCAGACCGATCAGGAATCGAGAAGCGCAGACCCCACAACCGCAATTAACGTGATCGCCATGGACATCACCATTCACTCGAGTTTCCTTCCGCAGGACGACCCTGATGCCGCCCTGAACTTCTATCGCGACACGCTCGGCTTCGAGGTTCGCAACGACGTCGGTTACGACGGGATGCGTTGGATCACCGTGGGGCCGCCCGGCCAGCCCGGCACTTCCATCGTGCTGCATCCGCCGGCCGTCGATCCCGGCATCACCGACGAGGAGCGCCGCACCATCATCGAGATGATGGCCAAGGGCACCTACGGCGGACTTCTCCTGGCCACCAAAGATCTGGACGACACGTTCGAGCGGCTTCAGGCCGGCGACATCGACGTCGTCCAGGAACCGACAGAGCAGCCCTACGGCGTTCGCGATTGCGCCGTCCGCGACCCAGCGGGAAACCTGATCCGTATTCAAGAACTGCGCTGAATTCAAGAACTGCGCTGAATTCAAGAACTGCGCTGAGACCGTCAACTGCGCTGAGACCGTCGGCGATCGACTGACAGATGGAGACACGATGACTGCCTTGCACACCGCAGACAGCCACGATTTGATCCGCGTGCAAGGTGCGCGGGTGAACAATCTCGAAGACATCAGTGTCGAGATCCCGAAGCGGAGGCTGACGGTCTTCACCGGCGTCTCCGGTTCGGGAAAGAGTTCGCTGGTGTTCAGTACGATCGCCGCGGAATCGCAGCGGATGATCAACGAGACGTACAGCGCGTTCGTTCAAGGATTCATGCCGACACTCGCGCGGCCGGACGTCGACGTTCTCGACGGCTTGACCACAGCGATCATCGTCGATCAGCAGCGAATGGGCGTCGACCCTCGTTCGACCGTCGGAACCGCCACCGACGCCAACGCGATGCTCCGCATCCTGTTCAGCCGTCTCGGAAAGCCTCACATCGGTTCGCCCCAGGCGTTTTCGTTCAACGTCGCTTCCATCTCCGGTGCAGGCGCGGTCACCATGGAGCGCGGCGGCCGTCAGACGAAAGAGCGTCGCAGCTTCAAGATCACCGGCGGCATGTGCCCGCGGTGTGAGGGACGAGGGGCGGTCAACGATTTCGATCTGACCGCGTTGTACGACGACACCAAGTCGCTCAACGAAAGTGCGATCACGGTTCCCGGTTACAGCATGGAGGGCTGGTACGGCCGGATCTATCGCGGCTGCGGCTTCTTCGATCCCGACAAGCCGATCAAGAAGTACACCAAGAAAGAACTGAACGACCTTCTCTACAAAGAGCCGACCAAGATCAAGGTCGAAGGAATCAACCTGACGTACACAGGTTTGATTCCGCAGATTCAGAAGTCGTTCCTGGCCAAGGACGTCGACGCGATGCAGCCGCACATCCGGGCTTTCGTCGAGCGGGCGATCACCTTCACCACCTGCCCCGAATGCGACGGGACGCGACTGAGCGAGGGTGCGCGGTCGTCGAAGATCAAGGGCGTCAACATCGCCGACGCCTGCTCGATGCAGATCAGCGATCTCGCGGAATGGGTCAGTGGACTGAAGGAACCGTCGGTCGCGCCGTTGCTCACGACGCTCGGTGAAACGCTCGACTCGTTCGTGGAGATCGGACTCGGCTACCTCAGTCTCGATCGGCCGTCGGGAACGCTCTCCGGCGGTGAAGCTCAGCGCACCAAGATGATTCGTCACCTGGGTTCCTCGCTCACCGACATCACGTATGTATTCGACGAACCCACCACCGGCCTGCATCCGCACGACATCGCGAGGATGAACGACCTCCTGCTGCGCCTGCGGGACAAGGGCAACACGGTGCTCGTGGTCGAGCACAAGCCGGAGACGATCGTGATCGCCGACCACATCGTCGACCTCGGTCCGGGCGCGGGTAGCGCCGGCGGCAACGTCTGCTTCGAGGGCACCGTCGACGGTTTGCGTGCCAGCGACACCGTCACCGGCCGTCACTTCGACGACCGGGCCGCAATCAAAGAGACTGTGCGCGAAGCCACCGGGGCAATCGAGATTCGCGGAGCGAACTCGCACAACCTGCAGGACGTCGACGTCGACGTACCGCTGGGCGTCCTGGTCGTGGTCACCGGTGTCGCCGGGTCGGGCAAGAGTTCGCTGATCCACGGCTCACTCGCGAAACGCGAAGACGTGGTGTCGGTCGATCAGAGCGCGATCCGTGGCTCGCGCCGGAGCAACCCGGCAACGTACACCGGGCTGCTCGACCCGATCCGCAAGGCATTCGCGAAGGCCAACGGCGTGAAGCCGGCGCTGTTCAGTGCCAACTCCGAGGGCGCCTGCCCGACGTGCAACGGCAACGGCGTCATCTACAGCGACCTGGCGATGATGGCCGGCGTTGCCACTCTCTGCGACGAGTGCGAGGGTAAGCGCTTCCAAGCTGAGGTACTCGAATACAAATTCGGTGGCAAGGACATCAACGAGGTTCTCACAATGTCGGTGGCCGAGGCCGAGGAGTTCTTCGGCGACGGTGAGGCCAAGACGCTTGCGGCGCACAAGATCCTCGTACGACTGGTCGACGTGGGGCTCGGGTATCTCACGATCGGCCAGCCGCTGACGACGCTGTCCGGCGGTGAGCGTCAGCGCATCAAGCTGGCAACACACCTGGGGGAGAAGGGTGGTGTGTACGTCCTGGACGAGCCGACCACCGGACTGCACCTGGCCGACGTCGAGCAGTTGCTCGGCCTGCTCGATCGACTCGTCGATTCCGGCAAGTCAGTCATCGTCATCGAGCACCACCAAGCGGTGATGGCGCACGCCGACTGGATCATCGACCTCGGCCCTGGTGCCGGTCACGACGGCGGTCGGATCGTCTTCGAGGGCACTCCCGAGGAACTGGTTGCCGACGGTTCCACCCTCACCGGAAAGCACCTCGCGGCATACGTCGGCGGCTGACCTGGCTCCTACTTCAGGCGTCTATACCCAGGTTGATGACGGCGAGGTAGGAACCGTCCGACTGCTTTTCGACGGTCATGAGGCCAGTGTCGTCGTAGATGCCGTCGCTGGCGTTGTTTGTGTTGTTCTCACGACCGGTGTGCTCGCTGTACGGGGACTGCGAGTACACCTCGTCGAGGAGCGTCTCGTCGAAGAAGGTCTGCGACGTCAGGACCGTCTTCTTGTCGATGTGCACCTTGACGTGGATGTGGGTGGTGCGGCCCATGTACCAGCCAGGGAAGATGGTGGTGAACTGCGCGATTCCGTTTGCATCGGTGGTCTGGGCTCCGCGCAGGTAGGTGCCGTCGTCGGTGGTGGTGGCTTCGGTGTCGCCGACGCTGTACGAACCGTCCGACGTCTCGCCAGAACCGCCCATGCCGCCGCCCATCCCACCGGGTGCGCCTGACGGAGGTTCGCCCATTCCGCCGGCCGGGGGAGTTCCGCCGCCACCGCCGCCGTTGGCGCTCAGCGAACCGGATTCGAAACCGGAGTACACGCCGCCGGCGTCGCAGTGCCAGATCTCGACGACGGCGTTAGAGACCGCGCCGATGCTGCCGTCGACGTTGCACTGACTGTTGTCCTGCACGCGCATTGCCACCTGGAGTGTGGTGCCCGGACGGTCTTCGCGGATGTCGCCGCGAATGGAGTCGACGTCGAACCAGTAGGGACCCTGCGTCTCTTCTTTGCTCATGACGCACTGAGGCGCCTTGGCCAGAAGTGCGGTGACGACATCGCCGGACGTGGCTGCGGCGGAAGTTCCGGACGTGGTTGTCGTCGATGCAGCCGCAGTCGAAGTCGTCGGGGCGGTGCCACTGTTACCGGAACACGCTGCGATGAGCCCGCCCAGGCTGATGGTTCCGCCGAGCGCGAGGGCCCGTCGACGGCTCACGCGTAGCCGGCTTGCTTCGATGTCTTTGTTCACGCCGCTGTACCTCCATTGTGTGGGCTGTTGTCTCAATGGTGGACGGGCGACCTGGTTCGGAACTGGTTATCCGCTGTGAACTTGCTGGGAGAGCATCTGAATGCTCGAGGTGGCCCGTACGTAGACCTGTCCGCCGTCGTCGACGATGCGAGTTTCGATCAGTGCGAGCCTGCGCCCGGCACGAATCACGACGGCCTCGGCGCGCATGATCGGCCCACCGATGTCGGGGGAGCGCAGGAAGTCGATCTTGTGGTCGAGGACGCGATAGTCCTGATCGATGCTGGTCAGGGTTTGTGCTGCCAGACCGGTGACGGCATCGACCGCCGAGATCAGGACACCGCCCTGAACAGCACCCAGTGGGTTGGCCATCCAGGTGACCGGGGCGAACTCGCCCACGACGGAACCCGGGGTCACGTCGACGACCGCAAGATCGAGGAGTCCGGCGAGCGGGCCGCGTTCGAGTTTGCCGTCGCGGATTCCTTCGACGACGTCGGATCCGGACAGCCCGCGCAGGTTGCTCGTCTTTTCCGGCGTCGGGACGGGCAGTGGCTCACCCTCCACGTAGTCGTCGATTCCCACGACGGGAGGACGCGAGACCACCATGGCGCGGCCGGCCATCACGGCCAGGAGGGTGCCGTTGTCGTCGTGAAGTTGCCCGGATGCCAGACCGACGCCGTCGTCGAGATGGACGAGTGTGCCGGTGGCACCGATGTCTGCGAGGGCCGGGATGTCTGCGCCGGCACTGACCGTGACCTGCGCAAGTACGGACTGATGCCCGGAAGTCAGTCCCGAGTACACCGCGCCGCCCATGGCTCCGTCGATCATGACTCCGATGGAACCGAGCACGGTCTTGCCACGGTGATCGTGGAATCGCGGGCCGACGGACTGGACGAAGGCCAGGTCCCCGGGCGCAACCGACACGGCACGCACACCCATCAAGGTGTTGAGGGGGTCAAGCTTCTTGACGGGCGCGGCGGAGTTGTCGATGCTCATCCGTCGAGTATCTCCAGGGCGCACAGTCCGGCCGAGACCGGGTCTCAACCTCCGATACGGGAATGCATTTCCCAGACGAGGACTTCGGCCCCGGCGTCGGAGGTCAGTTGCTGCCCACCCGAATCGCTCAACCGGACGGCATCGCCCTCGTACAGTGTGCCGACGCCCTCCATCTCGGCAGTGCCCTGCGCGACGAAGACGTGCAGGAACGGTGCGCTGGGAAGATGTACAGAGGTGCCGGGCAGAATGCGTGCGACGTGCATGGCGGCGTTCTTGTTGTTGATGCGAATCGCCGAATGATCCTTGTAGCGACCCATTCCGGAGGCAACCGGGATCAGACCGCCGCGCAGCAATTCGTCGTCGATCTCGAGTTGTTCGTACCCGGGAGTCAGTCCACCTTCGTCCGGGACCACCCACATCTGGATGAAATGCACGGGATCGGAATGCTGTTCGCCGCCAAGACGCCACGAATCGTTCTTCTCGCTGTGCATGATTCCGGTGCCGGCGCTCATGCGCTGGGCGAGCCCTGGATAGATGACGCCGGTGTGGCCGATGGAATCCTGGTGCACGAGCGAACCGCGAAGAACCCACGTCACGATTTCCATGTCCTTGTGCGGATGGGTATCGAAGCCGGTTCCCGCCAGTACGGTGTCGTCGTTGTTGACCAGTAGCAATCCGTGATGGGTGTTGTCGGGATCGTAGTGCTGCCCGAACGAGAACGAATGCTTCGAATCCAGCCAGGAGACGCGGGATTTCAAGCGATCACCGGAGCGGTGCACATCGATGTGCGGTGTCGTCTGTGGGGCCTGTGCTCGACCAGATGCCATGGCTCCTCCTTCTGTGCCACCGGGATCCATCACTGCCGGATCCACCACTACCGGAATCCACCCTACGACGAACCTGCTGTGTAGTCCGAGCATTGGGCGTACTCGGTTGTGTCGTCAGTTCGTCGACGCGTGCATCTCCCACACGAGTATCTCTGCATCGTCGATCCCCTCGACTCTTTGACCGCCAGCATCCTTGAGACGCAACGAATCTCCCGGACCGAGCAATCCGACTCCCTCGACGTCGACCGTGCCGCCGGCGACGAAGCCGTGCACGTACGGTGCGTCCGGCAGGAATACCGACCCGCCGGTCTCGAGGCGTGCAACATGAAGGGCCGCATGTTTGTTGTGCAGGCTTATCGCGCTGTGATCACGATGCGCGGGCATCCCCGACGCCAGGGTGATCAGGCCACCGGCGTCGAGTTCGGAATTGATGTCGAGTTCTTGATAACTCGGAGTCACTCCGGATTCGTCCGGCGGTATCCACATCTGAACGAGGTGAACGGGTTCGGTGACACGTGAGCCGTCGGCGCGCCAGCGATCGTTGCGTTCGGAGTGCAGGATTCCCGTACCGGCACTCATTCTTTGCGCGAGGCCTCGATGGATGACTCCGGAGTGCCCAGCGGAATCCTGGTGAACCAGAGATCCGCTGAGCACCCACGTCACGATCTCGGTGTCGCGGTGCTGATGAGTGTCGAAACCGGAGTCGGCTTCGATGATGTCGTCGTTGTTCACCAACAGAAGTCCGTGCGCGTACGCGGCGTGATCGAAGTTTCCGGCAAAGGGGAAACTGTGACGTGCCGTGAGCCAGCCGTAGTTGAGATGCGCACGTTCGTATGCTCGTTGGACGACTACCGACGACATGTCAGCTCAGGGTCTCGTGTGCCGCCGGGATGGATCCGAGGCGTCCGGCTTGAAAGTCCTCGAAAGCCTGCATGACCTCGGACTTGGTGTTCATGACGAACGGCCCGGCCATGGCGATGGGTTCGCGGATCGGCTTGCCGCCGAGGATGAAGACCTCGAGGGATTCGGTCCGTGAATCCTGGCGATCGGAAGCGGCGACGGTGATGGAGTCACCACGTCCGAAGACAGCTGTCTGTCCGACACGAATGGGCCGGCGCTCGGCCCCGACCGTGCCTTCGCCGGCGAGGACGTAGACGATCGCGTTGAACTCGGGGTTCCAGGGAAGTGTCAGGCTCGCACCCGGGGCCACGGTCGTGTGGGAGAGCGCGATGGGTGTGTATGTCGAACCGGGTCCGGCGTTACCGGCGATGTCTCCGGCGATGACACGTACCAAGGCTCCGCCGTCGGGGGAGGAGAGCAGTGCCACCTTGTTGCCGGTGATGTCCTGGTACCGCGGCGCTGCCATCTTGTTGTCGCGGGGCAGGTTGACCCACAGCTGGACACCATGGAACAGGCCGCCGCTGACGACGAGGTGTTCCGGCGGAGTTTCGATGTGGAGGATGCCGCCACCCGCTGTCATCCACTGGGTGTCGCCGCCGCCGATGATGCCGCCGCCGCCGTTTGAGTCCTGGTGCTCCATGATGCCGTCGATCATGTAGGTGACGGTTTCGAAGCCGCGGTGCGGGTGCCACGGTGTGCCCTTGGGTTCGCCGGGTGCGTAGTTGACTTCGCCCATCTGGTCCATGTGGATGAAGGGGTCGAGGGCGGAGAGGTCGATGCCCGCGAAGGCGCGATGAACGGGGAAGCCTTCACCTTCGTATCCGACCGGTGCGGTGGTGATGCTCTTGACCGGGCGGTCGACTGCTGACGCGGCCGGCTCGTCGAGGCGGGGCAGGGCCAAGATGTTCTCGACTGTCACAGCAGGCATGTCGTACTCCTCGTGTCCGTGAAGCTGAAGTCCGGTAGTTGAGTGTTCAACTATCTCACCAGGAGTCAACAAAGTCGAGCCCCGAGTATTCCCGGGGCCCGGCTGGTGTCTGGATCAGCCTGGTGCCTGGATCAGCGCAACATGCTGCCGAGGGTTTTTGCGGCTGCCACGACCTCGGCGCCCAGCGCTGCTTGGTCCTGAGAGTCGAAGACGGAAATTCCGAGGCTGGAAATGGCGTCGCGGCGTCTGCCGGGGATGACTGCCGAGATTCCCAGGACGGACGGGATGACCTCCCCGACGGTCACTGCGTAGCCGCGTGCGCGTGCGGCCGTCACTTCCTCTCGTTCCCCACTCGTCGGCGGGAGTGAGGCAAGGATGGAAAGCCCGGCGGAGCCGCGGTCGATCGGATCAACCTGCCCTGGGTGGAACGCGACGTGGACTTTGGCGCTGCGCGGTTCGACCACCATCAGGGCGCGCACTTCGGTGTCGCTCTCGCGGACAACCAGGTGCGCTGTCGCCTCGGTGGCCTCGGCGAGTTCTTGAAGAATCGGGCGAGCGAGAGTGCGCAAATCTTGTTCCACCGGTTCGGCAAGGGTGACCAGCCCGGCGCCGAGAGTGACGCGCTTGAAGGAGTCCTTGCGGCACAGGTGATGAGCCTCGAGTGTGCGGATCAATCGATGCGCGACGGTTCGGTGGACTCCCACTCCGTCGGCGATGTCGGTGACCGACAGGCCGTGTGGATAGGACGTCAGGAGTTCCAGGATCTCGAGTCCGTGGTGCAGCGTTCTCGACATGCTCGAGTCCACTTGAACTGCACTTTTGCGCGGTCGGTGTTCCTCGCTCAGCTCTGACATCAAATCCCTTTCTTGACGTTTGTGAGGTATGCCACCTACGCTTTGAACATATCGCACAGTGTGTGCGATTATCGCACACTTTACGGAGCTGTACAACCTTCGGGTGGATGCAGCGCAGCGTGTTCGGAGAGAACCTTCATGAGCAACTACAGCGTCGTGGCAACGGAGGACGTTGTCGCAATCCATCAGCTGTACGGCCACCAGAGTCATTGCATAGACTCTGGGCGCCAGCAGGATTGGGCGCAGACATTCACCGATGGCGGTGAGTTTCATTCCCCCAGTTATCCGGAACCCGTGGTCGGTTTCGCCGACCTAACGGCTTTTGCTGCTCGTTTCTCCGCTGCGGCGGAAGCTGCCGACGAGGTGCATCGTCACGTTCTGACCAATCTCGTCGTCGAGGTGGTGGACGAGAGTGCTCTCACAGTGCACGGGTACCTGCAGATCGTTGCCACCGCTCGCGGCGGAGACTCGCGGCTACTGCGGATGACGACTGTCACAGATCACGTGGTTCGGGTCGGTGAGGAGTGGAAGATCGCCCGCCGCGCCGTCTCCCGCGACGACGCGCCCCGAGCGTTCGAACAAGCTTGAAGTACCGAAATGTTTCTTGCGCAACAATATTCAGTAGGAGAAGTACATCATGACCGAAAGCTCTGACCAGACGAACCCGGGCCGTACCGTAGTGACGCAGATGTCGGCGGTGTACCCGGAGTTGGCAGGCAAGGTCGCAGTGGTGACCGGCGCGGCTCAGGGGATGGGTGCGACGTTCGCCGAAGGACTGGCAACACGCGGCGTACATGTCGTCGGCGCCGACATCAACGAAGAGCAGATGCTCGCCACGGCCGCACGAATCAATACGGACCTGGAATCGAATGCACTGGCGGACAGGCCGGGTCGCGTCGTCGGAGCTCGGGTCGACGTCACCAAGCCGGACGAGCACGAACTGCTTGCGCAGTTGGCGTTGAAGGAGTTCGGCCGGGTCGATTTCTGGATCAACAATGCGGGTATCTTCCCGTTCGCGCTGGCCGAGGAGATCACCCCGGAGCAGATCGGCGCAACGCTGAGTGTCAATGTCGAAGGAGTGCTCTACGGTGCTCAGGCCGCGGCACGCCACCTCGGTCCCGGCGGCGCCATCGTCAACATGTCCTCGGTGTCTGCGCTGCGTGTGCGGAAGGGGAGAGGCGCATACTGCACGTCGAAAGCTGCCGTTGCGCACCTCACGGAGTCTCTCGCAGTGGAGTTCGGCGACAAGGGTATTCGGGTCAACTCCATTGCGCCCGGCTACATCGACACGGCGATGACGAAGTGGGTCCAGGAAGATCCGATCGCGCTCGCGAACGCACTCGACGCGGTACCGCTGCATCGTCTGGGCTCGCCCGAAGAGGTCTTCGGCCCGCTGCTGTTCCTGCTCTCGGACAGCGCGCGTTACGTCACCGGGCACAGCATTGCGGTGGACGGTGGTTCGCGGCATGTCTGAGTCCACGACATATCCCGGCGTCGTTCTCGTTACCGGCGGTGCTGCCGGGATGGGAGCGCATCACGCGCGCACTCTCGCCGCGCGCGGTTCGCACGTCTGCATTGCCGATGTTTCGGATTCATCCGGCGTGGTCGACGACATCGTCGCCGCAGGCGGATCGGCATCCGCTCATCTTCTCGACGTCGCCGATGCCGATGCCTGGGACCGGGTTGTCGACGAAATTCGCACCACCCGTGGGGAACTCGGCGGACTGGTCAACAACGCCGGCATCTCGCGTCGGCTCGAATTCATGGACACCCCGAACGACATCTGGGAACTGACCATGAAGATCAACCTCTTCGGCCCGTTCTACGGTATGAAGGCGGTGGCGCCGCTGATGCGTGAGAGTGGCGGTGGATCGATCGTCAACATCTCGTCCATCGCCGGTCAGATCGGATACTTTTCTCCGGCTTACTCGTCGAGTAAGTGGGGTCTGACCGGTCTGTCGAAGTCGGCCGCGGGGAACTTCGCACAGTGGGGGATTCGCGTCAACTCGGTGCACCCGGGACTGGTCGGTACGGCGCTGCTCGGCGGCGCAAACGATTTCGTCGCCGCGTCACTGAAGTCGGTTCCCTTCGGACGCATGGGAACTCTCGACGAGATCACCGAAGCAGTGCTGTTCCTGCTCTCGAACAGTTCGACCTACACCACCGGTACGGAACTCACTGTCGACGGCGGGTTGGTGTCGAACGGTCTTTACCACCGCATCATCGCGGAGACTGGAGAACTCTCATGACCGAGCACTGGGACGTCGTTGTCATCGGCGGCGGCGGAGCAGGTCTCGCCGCTGCGGTGTCGGCGGCTGAAGAAGGCGCATCCGTTCTGCTGTTCGAGTCCGAAACCGAACTCGGTGGATCCACTGCGCTGTCGGCCGGAATCTTCACAGCCGCCGGAACAAGCGTGCAGGCAGGCCTCGGAGTCGACGACTCGGCAGAGAAGTTCTTCCAGCACTACATGGACCTCAACCAGTGGATGCTCTCACCCGGGTTGATTCGTGCGTTCTGCGAAAACGCCGGCCCGACACTGGAATGGCTCATCGGACTCGGCGTCGAGGTTCCCGCGGCGATCTCGGGTAACGCACACCAACCTGGGCTCGCCCAAGCCGGCGTCGAGGACGTCTGGCGCGGCCACGTGCCGAAGGATCAGGGATACGGACTGATTCAAGTGCTGGACAAGGCTCGTCGCAAGCACGGGATCGAGGTCATCTTCGGAACACGGGTGCAGAAGCTGATCGAGGAAGACGGTCGGGTTGTCGGCGTTGTCGCCGACGACATCGAGGTGCCTGCGGGCGCCGTCGTTGTTGCCTCCGGTGGATTCGCGCAAGATCCGGGTTTGGTGGAACGCCACTTCCCGGACGCGAACAAGGCCGGAGATGCCTTGTTCGTCGTCGCAGCCGAGGGGAGTCGCGGAGACCATCTTCGTTTTGCCGAAGACCTCGGCGCTTCCCTGGCGGGCGACGGCTGGGGTCTGATGCTGCCCACCGTCTACTTCCAGCGATTCCACCACTGGCAGGCCGGTTTTCCGCCGAAGTCACGGATCTACGTCAACCAAAACGGCCGTCGATTCATGGACGAGGACAGCTCGTACGCCGTCTCGACCGGCATCATCGACCATCAGGGCGGATACGGGTGGATGATCTTCGACGAGAACGCTCGCGTGAATCTGGCTCCGGGATATGCCGATTGGAATCCCGAACGCATCGAGGAAGAAGTTGCCGCCGGTGGCACGATCCGCGCTGACACGATCGAAGACCTCGCAGTGGCGACGGGTGTTCCGGTTGCGACGCTGACCCAAACTTTGCGTCGATGGAACGAGCAACTGCCCAGCGGCCACGACGACGACTTTCTCCGTCATCGCACGTTGCGGAACAAGGGCGCCGTCGGCAACCCGGATCCTATTGCGACTGCACCGTTCTATGCCGCGAAAATCCTTCCTGCAGAGCTCGTATGCACGCATGCGGGAATGGAGATCGACACCGATGCGGCCGTACTCGGCAGCACGGGAGCACCTATCGAGGGTCTGTACGCGGCCGGTGAGGCCGGCGCCGGAATCCTCGGACTGAGATACGTGGGCGGCGGCAATGCAGTTGCCAACGCTTTGACCATGGGCCGCGTAGCGGGACGTAATGCGGCGAACTACACCAGGACCAGCGCTGACAGCGCACCGGTCCATTCCATCGCGCACTCCTGACGTCCGACGTCTGCGCGGCACCGAATCCAGTCAGTATCCAATCCAGGCAGGGAACAACATGTCAGAGAATGAGACCATGGCGAGAGCCGAATTCACCGAGGGCAGCAGCGTGGCAACCGAACGACAGTCGACGACGAAGGTAATTCGCGCGGCCATCGTCGGTACCGTCGTCGAGTACTACGACTTCGGTATCTACGGGTATATGGCGACCACCATCGCCGCGCTGTTCTTCGTCTCCCACGACCCGAACGCAGCACTGCTCGGTACCTTCGCGGCGTTCGCGGTGGCCTTCTTCCTACGTGTGCCCGGCGGAATCTTCTTCGGCCACATCGGCGACAAGTACGGCCGCAAGAACGCCTTGTCCTGGACCATCCTCCTGATGGTTCTCGCGACAGCCGGAATGGGCTTGCTGCCGACGTACGCCACGCTGGGTGTGTGGGCCACGTCCATCCTCGTTCTGGCTCGTTGCCTTCAGGGCTTCGCGGCCGGCGGTGAACTCGGCGGCGCCAACGCGTTTGTCTCCGAGTCCGCTCCCAAACGGTGGCGTGCGACGCAGACGTCGATGGTCAACACCGGCACCTACCTGGGTTCGCTGGCAGCTTCGCTCATGGCCCTCGGCCTGACCTCGGTGTTTTCGCAAGAACAGATCCTCGAATGGGCTTGGCGCATCCCGTTCCTGCTCAGCCTGCTGATCGGTGGCATCGGTATCTGGATCCGTAGCCAGATGGAAGACACTCCTCAGTTCGAAGAACTGCAGGACAAGGGTGAGACCAAGAAGCTTCCCATCCGGGAACTGCTCAGCACCTCCGGCGGCAGCGTCGTCAAGATCATCATGCTGGGCGCACTCATCACTGGTGGCTATTACATCGCCTCGGTATATGCCGCGACGTACCTGCAGACCACGGGCGGTCATTCGTCGCGGGTTGCCTTCCTTTCCACCTCCCTTGCACTGGTTCTCGGCGTCATCACCTTGCCGATCTCGGGTTACATGGCAGACAAGTACGGGCGTCGGCCGGTGCTGTTCGCCGGTAGTGCCGCCGCAGTGGTTCTCGGTATCCCGATGTTCATGATGATGGCAGGGTCAGGTATCTGGCAGGCGGTAGTCGGTCAGTCTGTTCTCTTCATCTGTGTTTCCGTTGTCAACGGTGCTTCATACGTGACCTATGTCGAGATGCTGAAAGCATCTGTGCGATACAGCGGTCTGGCCCTGGGTAACAACGTTACCAACATGTTCCTCGGCGGCACCGCGCCATTCATCGCCACCTATCTCATCAGCTTGACCGGTAACTCTCTCGCCCCGGCCGGATACTTCGTGTTCTGTGCCGTGATCACCCTCGTCACGGTCTTCTTCATCAAGGAGACCAAGGGTGTTGAACTGCAGGTTGATTGATCACCTCGTGAGAACAGGAGCCTGACCGTGTCCCTCGCTGACAAGCAAGAAATCACCGAAGTTCTGTATCGCTACGCTCGGGCCGTCGATCGGAAAGATTTCGACAGCGTAGCTCTCTGCTACTTCGACGACGCGATAGACAACCACGGTGGCTACATCGGAACCGTCGACGGGCTCATCGAAGACATGAAGCTCAGGCACAAGACGATCGACTCTTCGATTCACTGCATTTCCAACATACTGATAGACGTCAACGGCGATGTCGCTCAGTGCGAGTCGTACTGCTTGTGTTTTCTGCGGCAGGAGCGTTCCGGTACGGATTCGGTGCAGACGCTTGCCACGATCAAGTGCCGTTACGTCGACAGGTTCGAAAGGCGCCGTGGTGAGTGGCGAATCGCCGATCGGATCGTCGTGTTCGACGAATCCCGTGAAGACGTGATCGAAAACGTTCTGCCCACTGACTGGGTGACCCAACGCCGATCCTTCGACGACCCGGTCTATACCAGAACTCCCTGACCGGCCGTGCAGACGAAAGGCCTTCACACACGATGTGTGTGAAGGCCTTTCGCCTGTTAAGCGTTTGATCAGTCCACTACATCCGGTGCAGCGACTTCGGTCAAACAGCCGTTCGAGAGCCTCAGCCAGCGTTGGACCTTCACCTCGGCCAGGAATCTCTTGTCATGACTGACCACCACGAATGCCCCCTGATATGCGTTCAGGGCGCTTTCGAGTTGAGCGACACTCACCAAGTCGAGGTTGTTGGTCGGCTCGTCGAGGAGCAGCAGTTGTGGGGCTGGATCGGCGAAGAGAACGCATGCCAACGTAGCTCGCAATCGTTCACCACCAGAGAGCGCAGCGACTAGTAGATGAGCGCCCGCGCCACGAAAGAGGAAGCGCGCCAGGATGTTCATGCGTTCCGGTGCCGGAAGGCCTGGAGCAGACAATGCAAAGTTCTCGGCGACGGTGCGCGTGGGGTCGAGTAGGTCGAGTCTCTGCGACAGATAGGCCACCCGACCGTCGGCTCGCTTGATCTCACCGGAAGTCGGCGCCAAGTCCCCGTTCACGATTCTCAGTAACGTCGACTTTCCGACGCCGTTCGGCCCGGTCAGGGCGATACGTTCCGGCCCTCGAATGGCCAGGTCAGCTCCGGGGTCGGTGAAGATCGCGCGATCGTCGAACGCGAATTGCATTCGCTCGCCGAGGAATACCGTCCGGCCAGCCGGTACGTGGGTTCCCGGCAATTCGAGCGAAATGGTCTGGTCGTCTCGGAGAGCTCGACCGGCTTGGTCGAGTCGTTCCTTTGCCGCGTCGACCCGGGCGAGGTGTGTCTCGTTGGCCTTGCCGGCCGACTCCTGAGCATTGCGCTTCATGGTCCCCGCAAAGATCTTGGGCAAGCCCGCGTTCCCGAGATTGCGGGCAGCGCTACTTGCGCGTCGTGAAGCGCGTTCTCGGGCCTGCTGCAGTTCGCGCTTCTCGCGCTTGACCTCTTGCTCGGCGTTGCGGATGTTCTTCTCCGCCACTTCGCGAGCCGAGCGTGCCGCAGCTTCGTAGTCGGTGAAATTGCCACCGTAGAAGCTGATCTCGCCACTGTGAAGTTCGGCGATGCGGTCCATGCGGTCGAGTAGTCCTCGATCGTGACTGACTACCAACAGACAACCACTCCAGTCGTCGAGAACGTCGTAAAGCCTGCGGCGCGCGTCCAGGTCGAGGTTGTTGGTGGGTTCGTCGAGGAGAAGGACATCGGGGCGTCGCAGGAGTTGCGCCGCCAGTCCGAGCGAGACGACCTGCCCGCCGCTCAGAGTGTCGAGGCGACGATCGAACGTCATCTCGGCCAAACCGAGTCGACCGAGTTGGGCTCGCGTTCGTTCCTCGATATCCCAGTCGGACCCGATTGTCGTGAAGTGTTCTTCTCGTGTGTCCCCGGATTCGACAGCGTCCAACGCAGCGAGCGTCGGGGCGATGCCCAAGACCTCGGCAATGGTCAGATCGCCCGTCAGCGGCAGGTCCTGCGGAAGGTATCCGAGAACGCCGTCGACGGACACACTGCCGGCGCGTGGCCGCAACTGGCCGGCGATCAATCTGAGCAGAGTGCTTTTCCCGACGCCGTTCTGGGCGATCAGCCCGGTTCGGCCGCCGGGCACGGTGAATGACAATTCGTCGAAGACCGGAGTGTCGTCCGGCCAGGCAAAAGACAGATTCGAGCAAACGATGTAGGTATCGGACATGAATAGACCTCAGGTGTTGTGCGGGCGCGGCAACGCTGCTCCGCAAGGAGTCGGGTAAGTGAACGACAACATGGCCACGACGGCTGCGCTCCGAGGCGTCTGCCGGTGGCCGTCATGCCCGGTTTATCCGGAGATGTCGAGTTCACCAACCATGTCTGATCCTTTTGGTCTGTGTCGTTTCATCCGACGATAACAGGAGCGCGTATTTACATACGAGCAATACCGGCGCAGAGAAGTTCGACCAGTCGTCGATACACCCGATCAGGGTCGGTTCCTGCCGGTTGGCCTTCTACCGATTCGAGGATGCAGAAACCGTGCAGCGCGCTACGAAGAGACCACGCCGCCTGCTCCGAATCATCCGGGCTCAGACCGTATCCCGCGATCACCTTGTTGATGACGTCGACCACCTCGCCGACGGCCGAGACCAGATCGGGATGCGGAGCGGTGGGGTAGCGATCGGTGATGGCGTAGAGACCGGGGTGCGCTCGGACGAAGGCACGCCACGCGTCTGCGAGCGCCATGACGGCGTCGTCGCGCGAGAGACCGACCGCGGCGGCGCGCAGTTGTTCTGCCAGAAGGTTGCGTGCGAAGAGACTGAGTTGATGGTGGACGTCGTCGACCCCGTCGACGTGTTTGTACAGGGCTGACTGCCGGACGTCGAGGGTCTCGGCGAGTTGACTCAGTACCAGAGCGTCGGCCCCTTTGATGTCGACCAGGTCGGCTGCGGCAGCGATCACGCGTTCACGGGTAACCGGAGTTCTCATGCACGCATCTTCCCCGTATAACAGGCCTCATGCGGGTGATACATTATCACCATGAGTGATGAAGTATCGCCACGCGTGCCGTCCGGCGATCAACTACGCCGTCGTGACCTGCGCGTAGTCGTCACCGGTGCATGCATCCTCGGGTTGACCTCGGTGCTCTATGAACTCTCCGGAGTGTCTCCGTCGACGGGTGCATTCTTTCGGTGTCTCTATGCGCTCATCCCCCTCGGCGTGCTCGTGCTCGTCCAGCGCCGCCGGTCACCACGAGCGTCGACGGCGGCGCCCTGGATCGTGAAGTCTCTACTCGCCGGCGCATTCCTCGGAATCGATCTGGTGCTCTGGCACGAGTCGATTCATTCGATCGGAGCAGGTCTTTCGACTGTGATCCTGAACCTGCAGGTGCTGTTCGTCGCAATCCTCGGCTATGTTGTTCTGCGCCAACGGATCGGCCGGGAACTGGTCGCCAGCCTTCCGTTGCTCTTTGTCGGAGTTGCTCTGGTAGCCGGGACGAGTACAACGCTCACAGGGTCGAATCCTGCTGTCGGAGCGTCGTTTGCCGTGATCGCCGCAGGTGCCTACGCGGTCTACATCTTCCTCATGGGGCTGGCTACTCGGGCGGCGGGCAGAACGGCGTTGCCGATGTTCGTCTCGACCGGAGCCACTGCCCTCACGGCAGGTGTCTACGGCCTCGTGAGCGGAACTTTGGATCTGACGCCTTCGCTCGCAGCTCAAGGCTGGCTTGTGCTGCTCGCGTTGGTGTCTCAGGTGATCGGGTGGCTGCTCGTGGCCAGCGCCAGTCAGCGTCTGCCTGCCAGTGCAGTCGCCGCCAGCCTTGTGTTGCAATCGGCGTCGGCGATGGTGTTCGGCGCGGTGCTGCTCGCGCAGACCCCAACTCTCGTCCAACTCGCGGGTGCCGGAATGATTTTGGCCGGAGTGGTTGTGGCGACGCGGATACCCGCGAAGAAGTCCTCGACGACTGTTGTCGGAAAACGAATGGAGACAAGCGTATGACCACGGCGGCTGGCCACATCTACATCAACGGCGACTTCAGGCCCATGGACGGTCCGGTCGGCGATAACCCGACCGCTGTGGCGGTCAAGGACGGCCGATTCGTTGCCCTCGGAACTGACGCCGAGATCTCGGCGCTGACCGATTCCGACACTTCCGTTGTCGATCTCGCCGGCGCGGTGGTTGTGCCGGGGTTCATCGAGACGCACCTTCATCCGATGATGTGGGGTTTGATGCTCAGTGGGGTCGACGCAACGACAAGTGCGTGCCCGACCATCGAGAAGTTGATCACGGCGTTGGCTGCGCGGGCCGCGATCACACCAGTCGGTGATCCGATCGAAGCGTGGGGCTTCGACGACAGCCTCGTGGCGGAAGATCGAGGCCTGACCGCGGCTGATCTGGACAAGGCTTCCACCGAGCATCCGATTCTGGTGCGGCACTTGTCTGCTCACGGGATCTACGTCAACTCGGTCGCGCTGGAGAAGGCCGGGATCGATTCCGCAACGGTCGATCCGGAGGGTGGTGTCATCGTTCGCGACAGTGACGGTGTACCCACTGGTGAACTGTGCGAGGTTCCGGCAATGTCTCTGGTGCACGGCCTTGTTCCGGAGATGAACCCGGATGCGTCCAAGATCGCGATGCTGCGGGCGCAGGAAGTCATGGCGTCGGTGGGCGTGACGAGCTTCCACGACATGTACGTCACGGCCGAGATGTACGAGGCGTACCGGCAACTGGATGCTGAAGGTGACCTGAGGCTGCGTGCGCGCCTCTATCTCGGCCACGGGGTTCACGATCAGTTGGGCGAACTCGCCGATCCGACGACCCGAGTCCAGGTGGGTGGCGTCAAACTCATTTCGGACGGGTCGATCCAGTTGCATACTGCTGCGCTGACCGAGCCGTACCACGATCTCGATGGATGCCACTGCGGCGGAATGGCAATCCCGGCAGGTGCGCTCGGGGCGCTCGTCG
Organism: Rhodococcus sp. IEGM 1318; assembly: GCF_033142465.1. NCBI lineage: Bacteria > Bacillati > Actinomycetota > Actinomycetes > Mycobacteriales > Nocardiaceae > Rhodococcus > Rhodococcus sp. IEGM 1318. The sequence continues at coordinate 133,537 of NZ_JAWLSC010000002.1, read as the reverse complement.
AGGAACATCACGCTGCCGGCCGGCAGGTTGCGATTCATACCAATGGTGATCAGGCCATCGATTTTGCACTGGACGCAATTGCCGCGGCGCGGGCAGCGCACCCGGACGTCGAGGTCACACATCGACTCGAGCACGTTCAGACGTTGCGGGAAGATCAGATCGCGCGAATGGTCGAACTCGGGGTGGTGGCGTCGATCTTCGTGAACCACGTCTACTACTGGGGTGACCGGCACCGTGATCGGTTCCTCGGACCGGGCCGCGGCGAGCGGATCAGCCCCGTGGCCTCGGTCGTGGCGGCGGGGCTTGCCTACGCGCTGCATTGCGACTGCCCTGTCACTCCGGTGAACCCGCTCTTCACCATGAACACAGCCGTACATCGAGTGACGCGAGAAGGTCATGTTCTGGGTGCGGAGCAACGGGTTTCCACGTCCGACGCGCTGGCCGGCTACACGAGTGCTGCCGCTCGTCTCACCGGTGAGTCATCGGACAAAGGTCGGATAGCGGTGGGACTTTTGGCGGATTTTGTTGTGCTCGACGGAGATCCGTTGCGGAGCGCTTCTCAGGAATTGAACGAACTGTCGGTCCTGCGCACGGTTGTCGGCGGTGAGACCGTCTTCGAGGCGTAGGGCCTCCGCCTTAGTTGTTGCTCGATTGTCGCTGCTCTCCAAGTGGCGGCAGTCGAGCGATTTCCAAAACAAACCAAAAGTTTGTAGAACATGTTTCAGTCCACATTCGGACTTTAAGGACCATCTGGGCGAAGGTTACTTCAGCAAACGGGTTGCAACAAAGCGCAGGGTTTTTCTAATGCTCCAGTTGAGAGGCGATTCTTTAGTCAAGTTCAGGTTTCAACGATCTTCTGGACATTCGACCAGCTTTTCGCCAAAAATTACTGATACGTGTGGTAAAAATCTAAACGACGCAAGCGGACGTCGACAGCACGAGAGAGGAATGGCCCGTTCGCGAGAACGGCTCGCAATCTTTCCGCAACACGCTCTCGCTCTGCACTTACCGCTACGACCCCTCACTGACCACGGATGAACGAAACCCTCTGCCCGTACCAGGGCGCACATGACTGGATCCGACCAGCTTTCTCACCCTGCAAGCTCCCCGCCACGGGGACCAGACGAAAAGAGTGTTCTCCATGAACAAGGCAACCAAGGGCGCAGTCGCGGCCGGTGCAGCAGCACTTCTCCTCGCCGGTGGCGCGGGAACCATGGCGGCGTGGAACGCAAACGCGCCTCTGAACGGCGGCACGATTTCTTCGGGCAAGCTGACGCTGACGACCGAAGGAACCCCGTCGTGGACGGTTTCGAACGCAGCTGTCAATGGTGGTACCGCGGCCCCCGTCACCATCAGCACATTCAAGGTTTCGCCTGGCGACGTCCTCACCTACTCCGGCTCCGTCAAGATCGGTGCTGTGGGCAACAATCTGAGCGCGACGCTCAAGGCGGATGCTTCGACGATCACGGGAACCGGCACCCTGAAGGCCGAGATGGCTCCGGTCACGACAGCGACGGTCGGAGCGACTCCGTTGCCGACGAACGGAACAGGCGTTGTCATCACTTCCGCGAACAACAACAACGTCGTCAGCGTGAATGTTGTCTTCGACTTCACGAAGACTCCAGCAACCAACAGTTCGCAGGACAGCCAGGTCGATCTGACGAACTTCAACGTCACTCTCGATCAGGCCTAAGGCTTGCGTAAGCACTACCGTTGGTGGGCAACTGCCGCCGCGCTGGTCATCGGACTGATCTTTGTATCGGTGCAGCAGACCAGCGCGCGGTGGACGGCCGCTGAAACACTGTCCGGTGGCACGATCCAGTCCGGGATCCTCGACCTGACGGTGGGCAGTGCCGGTAGCGGCCAGAGCAGTTACGACTTCACTGCTCTGGGCGCCACCGGTATGTTCCCCAACGCATATGCACAGGCTCCGTTGACAGTTCACAACTCCGGAAATGTTCCTCTCAATTACCGGATCCAGAACGTCGCGCAGTCTTCCGCTGATGTTCCGCTCTCACTCGCGGTGACGCCAGTGGCTTCAGAGGCCGGTTGCCCCGCCCAAGGCGCAACTGCCGGCACCGCGATCTACGACGGGCCCATGGTCGGTGCTCAGGTACCGACAGCTCCGGGATGGCGCACTGTCGCTGCCGGCGGTACCGATATCTTGTGCCTGCGTGGCACTGTCGGTCCTGACGTTGCTTCTGGTGTCTCCACGAGTGTGCACTTCTCATTCGAAGCGGAGTCGGTATGACGCACGCAGTGAAGGGTTCTGATCAGAGAACCGGCGCTTGGTGGTGGATCCGCAATATCGTCTCGTGGGCTCTGCTGCTGGGTGTTCTGGCGATTCTGTTGTCGACGGTCGTTGTTCCACGTTTGACGGGGTCGACGCCCTTCACTGTGTTGACAGGTTCGATGCAGCCCACCTATCCACCCGGCACCCTTATCGTGGTTAAACCGCAGGACGCTGCCCAATTGCAGGCAGGTGATGCGATCACCTACCAAATCGAGTCGGGGAAGCCCGATGTGGTTACGCACCGAATCACGATGGTGCGACTCAACTCCGCCGGTGATCTCACCTTCGTCACACAAGGCGATGCAAATCCGATAGCGGATCAGAATCCCGTTGTACCGGAGCAGATTCGCGGCAAGGTGTGGTACAGCGTGCCGTACATCGGGTACGTGTACAACGCCATCACGGGGCAGATGCGCTCGGTGATGCTGACGGTAGTCGTCGGCGCACTGTCGATCTATGCCGTGTTCATGTTCGTCGGATCGGTCCGTGACCGTACCCGGCGGCGATCTGCGTCTGCAGACCCCCAACCTTCCGAACCGAGTGCGCCGGCGCCTCGAGTTGAGCAGCAAGAAAGGCACAGCCATGTCTAAGCACGAGGAGCAGCAGGCGCCCGCCCCGCTCGGTACACGTCTGGTCCGGGGCGCAACCAGCGGTCGCGCACGCGCGATCATGTCGGTGGGAATTGTCCTGGGCCTCGGTGCCGTTGGCACTCTTGCTGCGTGGACTGACAACGCTACAGCGACTTCCGGCGTATTCAGCACCGGTTCGATCGAGATGAAGCTCAACGGTGACCCGGGAGATCCGACTGCTTACGGCTTCACCGCGTTGACCAAGACGGGCATGATGCCCGGCGACAGTGTCACGGCAACTCTGCCTGTACAGAACACTGGCGCGGCACAGTTCAAATACACCATGGCAGCAACCGCAACAGGCGAGGCCGCGCTTGCCCCGTTTATGAAGGTGACTGTTCTCGATCAGAGTTGCACAACCCCGATTGCCGGCCCGGTCGGCTTGTCGACGACTGCCGCGACTCCGATCATCACAACAGGACGTCAGTTGGCTGCGAATACAGGTTCTGAAACTCTGTGTTTCAAGGTTGCGCTCGATACGGGAGTGCTTTCGGCACAACAGAACAAGTCGATCAATGTTTCGTTCCAGTTCGCGGCGACGACGGCCTGAGGTGACCATGTCTGATCACACAACTCCCGGCAGTTCGAGATCGGCACATGCCGGTCGCGAACTCGCGCTGACAATAGGGGCGGTGGCTGGACTCATCTGTGTTCTCGCCGCCGCGGCATCGATGCTGTTCGGCATCAAGCCGCTCGTCTTTCGTTCGGGTTCGATGTCTCCCGAAATCACCACTGGCTCCTTGGCATTGGCCCGAACCGTGCCCGCCACCGACCTCTCAGTGGGCGACGTAGTAAGCGTCGTCAACGGACAGGGCACGCGCATCACACACCGCGTGTACGAACTTGACCAGCAGGCTGGTAACTCCGTCACGGTGACTCTCAAGGGTGACGCAAATGCCAAGCCTGACGTGGAGCCCTACTTCATCACCGAAGCCGACCGCATTTTCTTCAGCGTCGGGGGCCTGGGCTACGCAATTGCTTGGCTCTCCAGCCCCCTCGCGATCTTCCTCGGCGGGGCGTTGGTCGGCGGATTGGTGATCATTGCCTTCCGGCCCAACTCTCGCCGCAAGGATTCGGATGACGGTCCGAGTGGAGGAGTTGGCAGTGTGGACACGGAAGCCGCTGCAACGATGGAGTTTCCGATGGTTTCTTCGAGCAGCGGGACAGGCGGACATCGCTCGGCGTTCTCGCTCCGAAAGCTTGCGGTTCTCGGTGTTTCGGCATTTGCACTGATCGGTGTTACGCAGGTGAGCGGCACCGCAGCGGCTTTCACAGACACTGCCGTCGCAACGAGTGGTGCCATTACCGTGAGCGGGAAGATCAATCCCGCAACGAGCAGCGTCAGTTGCACGACAAACGGCATAGGTGGCTCTCAATCGTCCACTGTTAAGTGGAGTCACATAGGTCCCCAATATCGCTACGAGGCGCGGTACTACAACGGAAACTCGTGGATGAAAACATGGGGATACGATCCCGGTGTCGGTGCCGCAGTAGGAACCCAGGTCTCATCCACTATCTACTACACAGATGCTGGTTACAGCGTTTTCAACTCATACACGTACACGCTTCGCATCTACACGATCAACCGAATCACGGGCGAATCGTCAACGGACTGGCGAGGGTGGAACCTACGCCAACCTGCGTCTCAGACAAGCATCTATTGCCAAGGTGAGGCAGGCTCGATCGCCGGCGCGGCTGTCGCTGAAACTGAGCAGCTTGCACGCGGAGTTGCTCCGACAACCGCGACGGCTGCCGAGACCACCACGTCCAGTACACCGACAACGACAGGCACGTCGACGACGGCTCCCACTACGGCTGACGTGACAACCACGACCGGTCCCACCACGACAACGGAAGCCTCGACCAGCACTACGATTCAGTCGACAACCCCGACAACAACCGATGCAACTGCCACGACAACCACCACCAAGGAAGCGCCTATGGCTTTGGGTGCGGCGGAAACGTCGCTGACGGGCTACAGCGCAACGTTGATGCAGGACGGTGCCAGCGTCGCCGTGGTGGTCACCGACAGTTCGGGTGCAGAGGTGTCGAGCACGCCGGTGAGTGCTACCGCAACGGCGATGTGGCAATCCGACGCAGATGAGCTGTGGATCGTGGACGGCGCCAACGTGTATCGAGTCAATGCCGCAACAGGTGTTTCGGAGAAGAACCCCTCCGGCGAAGCTCCCGCAGAGATCGCTGCCTGGATCGACGGGCAGAAGTGATGCATACAGAAGAGACGGAATTCGGGGACTGGAGAGTTCGGATGAATGATCGCATCGTTCCCGCAAGTCGATGGAATGCGCGACGTGCCAAAATGATCGGCGTATCGCTGGTCATGCTCGGCGGAGCAGCATTCCTGACAGGCTGTGCTGATACCGGCTCGTTGGGTTCGTCCGGCGGTGGCAAGCCCACCACGACTACGTCGGTTCCGGCTACAACTACCCCTGTCGTGACTACTCCGGTCGAATCCGGTTCGTTGGCGCTGAAAACCGTCGCCGCACCAACATGGACGGACCAAAACGGTCCGATCGACCTTTCGACCATGGTTGTCGTCCCGGGCGACGTTCTGACCTATCACGCCAGTTTCGCGTTGGAGATCAAGGGAACTGAAATGAAGGCAAAGTTGTCGACCAGTGATCTGGGGGTCTCCGGGGGAGCTGCGCTGGTTGCCCAGCTGAAGCCGGTCACCGAAGTCAAGCTCGATGGGGTGACAGTGCCTGTCGGTGCCGACGGAACTGTGGTCAGTACGTCGAAGGACGGCAAGATCGTTGACGTGACAATACGTTTTACCTTCGACAAGGATACCGCGACAGCGTTGTCGATGAATCAGTCGTTGAATTTGGCGCGATTCGACGTGAACCTGGTGCAGATTCCCGCATGATGTCGGTGCGGGTAACGCGAGCGCTGTAGCTGTTCAGAAGTGAGGCCGGGTAGCAGATCTGCCACCCGGCCTCATTTTGTGAGTTGTTGTAGGGGTTACTTATCCGATGTATGTGACCGGCTTGCCGAGCGACCCGACATCAAGCGATCCTGAGCTGACAGATCCAGTCTTCACTGATCCGGTGTCGAGTGAACCGAAGCTCGCCGAGCCGAAGTCAGTCGAACCGGAGCTCAGGGAACCGAAATCGAGTGATCCGGTTCCTCCGGGCGTGACGGGGGTATCGGTGGAATCGAGCGTGAGGTCCACGCTCCAGTTCGGCGTGATACTGCCGTTCTGCGAAGAGTTCCCTGCCTCGAAGGGCATTTCGATGACGAAGGCAACCTTGGCGTTTTCACCCGGTGCTAGGCGGACCGAGTTCAACTGGGGCCCCGGTGTGGCGACATTGCCGGTGACGGTGAGCGGATTGCCGGCAACGCCGTTTACGTCGACACGAAGGAATGCTTCCATGCCGTCGCTGATTTCGTAATCTCCGACGTAGAAGTTTGCCGCACCTGCGATCAGTGTGGCAACCATCTGCAGCGGCAGTGTGTCCGCTACCGACGTGACCCATTCGATCTGTCGACCGTCGAAGCTGTTGTCCCGCAACTGCTGCGTGTTCTCGAGCATCGTCGGCTCGAGTGATCGTATGCGTTTGGTGACCAGTGTCGGACAGGACAAGTTTGCGCTGGTGCTGATGGTCGGGCTCGTCGGCAGTCGCGAGAACGTGAACAGCTTGCCCGCCGCTGTCCATATCGAAGGTCAGGGCCGAACCGTCCGGTGTACGGACCAGCACGCCGGTGAGGTTGGAGGAGAAGTCCTCGGTACAGGAAACGGCCTCGGTGACCAGTTCCCACGTCGACACCAGATAGAAGTCGGTATCGGGAATTCGGTACACGGGGTGCTCGCGGCGGAGTACGTCGTAGAGCGGGTACGGGTCGTCGATGTTCGACGGGAGGAATGGGTTGATGTCGAGCCTCGATGGTGTCGCGAAGGGAAGATTTCACGGCCAGGAAGGAGAAGTCAACAGGTAGAAAAGACCTCTGAACTGGTATTTTGAGAGAATCTCACGCACATTCAGACTTCCATGCTTCTCCCAGGTCAGAGGCTCCCCGCCTTCCGTAGCGTTCAGATTTCTGACTGAATCTGTCTCAGAGTGAGACGAGGTGAGGGAGAGTGACCGGTGCGAACGAGCGCCACGCCGCCGATTGGCTGGCCGGCGGTAATCGTCGTGAACTCGCTACCGAGCGCATCTTCGCGGCTGCAGCAGAGCTGATTCGAGAACAGGGATTCGATCGGTTCAACGCCGAGGACGTCGCTTTGCGCGCAGGCTGTTCGCGGGCAACGCTCTACCGCTACGTGGGTGGGAAGTCCGCGATTCGTGAAGGGCTGTTGTCCCGAGGTGCGGCTTCCGTGGCGAGGCAGGTTGCGGCTGCCGTCGAATCACTGCACGGCGACGAGCGGATCGTGGAGTCGATTCTCGTCGCCGTCAACGCGATCAGATCCGACGCTGCCATGAGCCACGGCCTTGCGGCAGCGCGGGCCAACGATATCGACGAGTATCTTGCGTCCTCGCCGCCGCTGCCGCGTACTGCACTGGAACTTGCCGGATTGGATCCCGAAGGTCAACAGTCGCAGTGGGTGGTTCGGATCGTATTGATGCTGTTGGCATGGCCTCTCGCAGACAAGACCGCCGAACGACGGATGGTCGAGTCGTTCGTCGGCTCTTGAGAAGGATTTCGCGTTCGTGAACAGTGCAACGGGTCGGTCGCAGCTGTAGACGGTTCTGATCATGCATTCGTTCTTCGACTGGGTACCCTGAAGCCTGTCCGCTGCCGCGAAGGAGACCGTCAACCGGGCCGGAGGACGCGCTGTCCGGATTGCTTGTCGCACATATCGATTTCGCGATCAACGAGCGTTATTTGATCGGGTTGTTGATCAGCGAACTCGACCAACTATCGGACAATATCCGCCGCACGTGTGAACAGAATCAACGTGAGTACGTCGCGCTGTGGGTCAAGGTGCTCGACGGCGTTCGTCCGGGGCTCGAACCCGCGACAGCCAGGATTACCGTCAGTGCTGCTCTGACGGTTGTGGAGCCGCCAACTTCTTCCGTCCTGACGACCTGTCGGAGAGACTGTTGGAGATCGGCTGCGCCCTGCTGCTGGGTGCATGAAAATTTCGTCGATCCGCCACTGGTGGCGGATCGACACATTCAACTGATCGGAGACGTTCATGCGTTTCGACGCAACAGAACTGACGACCGAGGAACTCGATCTTCAGGCACAAGTACGGGAGTACCTCGACAAGCGGCTCACCCCCGGAAGCTACCCACTCGGACTCGGGATGTCCGGGGCTGTGGATCCGGCATTCTCGCGAGATCTCGGTAGCCGTGGGTGGCTCGGAATGTCACTGCCGAAGGAATACGGCGGGGGCGGGCGGTCAGCGGTTGATCGATTGGTCGTCGTCGAAGAACTTCTCGCGCGGGGAGCGCCGGTCGGTTATCACTGGATCGGAGACAGACAGTCGGGTCCGAGCATCGCCGCCAACGGCACGGAAGAACAGAAGCGGTACTTCCTTCCCGGTATCGCGAGCGGTGAGTTCTCGTTCTCGATCGGGATGAGTGAGCCCGACTCGGGTTCGGACCTGGCATCGGTACGCACTCGCGCCGAACGTGTCGATGGTGGCTGGAAAGTCAACGGCACCAAGATCTGGACCACCGGCGCGTTCCACGCCACACACATACTCGCCCTGCTGCGAACCTCGGCAGACAAGCACAACGGACTCACTCAACTGATCGTCGATCGCGACAGCGAGGGCCTGACCGTCGCACCCATTCCGTTCATCGACGGAAGCGAGGACTTCTGCGAGGTGTCGTTCCAGGACGTTTTCGTGCCGGACTCGCGTCGCCTCGGAGACGTCGGAGCGGGCTGGGGACAAAACACCGGTGAACTCGCACTCGAGCGAGGTGGCGTCGACCGCTGGATGTCGCTGATGCCGGTCCTCGAGAACTGGGCAGCCAACCAGGCGGCGCAGGGCGGTCCCGCGGCCCTGGCCGATCTGGGCTCGATTACGGCGCGCTGCTGGGCTTTTCGTGGGATGTCGCTGTCCATTGCACGGATGGTCGACTCCGGTCGCTCGCCGGTCACAGAGGCCGCGCTGATCAAGGAGATGGCAACACGCTTCGAACAGGACTGTGTTGCGACCGTCGCGCGGCACCTCGGACGGGCTCCAGACCTTGCCTCCGACGATCCGTACGAGTCATTGCTCGCCCGGGCCGTGCTGGTGGCGCCGTCGTGGTCGATTCGCGGCGGCACCAATGAAATTCTCCGCACCGTGATCGTGAAAGGGTTGAACCGATGAATTCGGGGTCAGAGATCAACGCGTACACATTCGACGCCGACCTCGAATCGATGGTCGAGCAATTTTTCGCCGAGAAGTCCGGCACCGAGGTGGTAGCGCAGGCGGAGATCGACGGTCTGCCCACCGGATTATGGAGCGCGGCAGTGGAACTGGGGTTGCCGCTGGTCGGTCTTCCCGAATCTGTTGGTGGTTCCGGTGGCTCGCTACTCGACGCCGTGACTGTCCAGCGTGCCGCTGCGAGGCACGCTGCGCCGTTGCCGCTCGCCGAGACGTACCTCGCGGGCAGGCTGGCAACAGCGGCCGGGTTATCCGTGCCCTCCGGAATCGCAACGGTCGCCCCGGGATCGCAGCGCGACGATGTGCGTCGCATCAACGACGGTTTCCTGTCGGGCACCTTTCACGATGTGCCGTGGGGTAGCGCCGCATCAGTGCTGGCAGCAGTTCTCGGTGATCGCGTTGTACTCTTGAACATCTCCGACGCCGAGATCGGTGGAGGGACGGATCTTGCCGGGCAACCGCGTCAGAGCCTGACGTTCGCAGAAGCGCGGATTGTCGATGGTGACAACTTGGTCGACCCACGGATTCTCAGCAGGCTCGGCGCGTTCTTGCGCTCGGTACAGATGGCAGGAGCCATGGAGTCGGTGTCGACGTTGACCCGGCGCTACGTGTCTGAGCGGGTGCAGTTCGGCAGGCCCATCGCGCAATTCCAAGCCGTCCAGCAGCACATCGTCACCCTCGCACAGATGGCATCGATGTCCACACTGGCCGTGGATCGCACGGCGCACGCGCTCACCCGTCGCGACGCCGACTTCGAAGTGTGTGCAACCAAATTGGTGGTTTCGCAGAATGCGCTCGCGAGCGTGCGCGCCGCCCACCAGGCACACGGTGCGATCGGCATGACCCGCGAATACCGCTTGCAACAACTCACCCGACGACTGCATGCCTGGCGATCGGAGTTCGGCGACGAAATCGCGAGCGCGACGCAACTGGGAGAGGCCGTAGCTGCATCGCCCTCACTGCACCGCTTGATTACTGACCCAGAACCGACATTGCAGCTGTAATCCTGACTGTCGTAGAGGATTACGTTGCGTTGCAACGAAGATCGCGCTTCAGTATCTTGCCTGCTGCCGACAGTGGCAATGCATCGACGAATTGGAAGGTACGCGGAGATTTGTAACCGGCTATCAGCGTTTTCACGTGAGCGCGCAGTTCGTCGGCGTCGGCGTCGAAACCATGCCGAAGGACGACTACGGCATGGACACGCTCGCCCCACTGGGTATCGGGCAGGCCGATCACGGAACAGGCCGCGACGGATTCATGTTGTGCCAGAGCGTTTTCGACCTCGGTGGAGTAGACGTTCTCGCCACCGGTGACGATCATGTCCTTGATGCGATCGACGATGAACAGGTAACCGCGGGCGTCGAGGTATCCGGCGTCGCCGGTATGCATCCACCCGTCGCGGAGCACTTCTGCGGTCTCTTTCGGTTTGTTCCAGTATCCGAGCATGACGTGGCTGCCGAACGTGACGATTTCGCCCACCTCGCCGGGTGGGAGTTCCGCGCCGGTCGGGTCGACGATTTTCAGCTCGCAGTGCGGCAGTACTCGACCGGCGCTGCGGAGGAGATCACCACCTTCGAGGTGATCAGCCGGGCTCAGCATGCTGATGTGCGCGGTTTCAGTCATCCCGTAGCCCTGCACAAACGAGCTGTTGGGGAACATTTGCATGACTCGTTCGAGAAGCGTCGGCGAAATGGGCGAGGCGCCGTATCTCAGGATCCTGACGCTGGACAAGTCATAGGTGGTCGAGTCTTCGTAGTCGACCAACATCTGAAGCATCGTCGGCACCAGACCCACAGTTGTCGGGCGATGGCGATCAACGGCCTCGAGGAACGTGCGTGGGCTGAAGTTCGGCATGAACACCTGGGTGCCACCCATCAGCGACTGAGCCAACCATCCAACTATCCCGGCGATGTGAAACAGAGGGTTGATCGCGAGGTTCGTTCCGTTGCTGACAGCCACGCTGCCTGCCGCGAGAGTACCAAGCGCCGAGGTCATCAGCGCTTGATGACTGATCATCACGCCCTTCGGCACTCCGGTGGTCCCGCCGGTGTAGAGGAGTAGTGCCAGCGTGTCGCCGCCGACGCGCAGATCGTCGACCGGAGTCGCCTCCGCGATCACCCGTTCGTAGTCGAGCATTCCGTCGCGAACCGGGCCGCTGCCGCAGCGGACGACAGTGGTCAGGCCCGGACACGCCTCGCGAAGGGTAGATCCGACGGAAGCAAAGTTCTCGTCCACGAGTAATACCGTCGATCCTGAATCTTCCAGGGCGTACGTGATTTCCGCCGTGCTCCAGCGAGAATTGACCGGACTGGCCACTGCTCCGAACCACCAGCAGGCCAGGAGCGCCTCGTGGTAGTAGTCGGAGTTCGATGCCAAGATTGCGACTCTGTCACCGGTGCGCAGGCCCAAAGTCTGAAACCCTCCGGCGAGTCTGCTCATCCGGTCCACCGATTCCCGGCACGTGCGCAGCCGGCCGTCGAAGATCGTCATCACCGCATCGGGTGATGCTCGCAGGGATCGGTGAACGAATTGAGTCAGCTGCATGCGATTCCTTCTGCGGGTGTGGGCCGAGTGCTCCGACTCGGATCAGTTCCAGCCATGATGCTATTTGCCTGATAATTTCCTTCACTCACCGCCTGAGACCGCGCCTCACCCTCGATGCCGTCTAGGACGATTGTCCAGTTGTCTCTTCCGATTCCGTCCTGCAGCGGCGTGATTTCTGCGAGAGTGTCGAACATGCGTGGAATTCTGGTAGCCGGTGTGAGTGCATTCGCGGCGGTCGTCTCGGTCGTCTCTGCTTCCACCGCCGGTGCCGAGACGACTGCGGACCGAGCTCGCTCGTTCTCCGAGACCACGTCCGTCGGCGTCCACAATTCCTACGAGAAGGCGACGTTTCCGTACTTCGCCGACGCTTTGGACTCCGGGGCCTCGCTTCTCGAATTGGATCTGTGGACCAACGGCGGTGGTCCGGACTGGCGTGTCTCGCACATGAATCCGGTGGCGAGTGACAGCAACTGCGTCGGTGCGCAGGACGCATCCGGGTTGCGAAGTGGTCTGCGAGATCAGGGACTGCGCGGATGCCTGGCAGATATGCGGGCGTGGCACGAAGCCGACCCCGAGCATCCTCCGGTGATGATCAAGTTGGAACTCAAGGACGGGTTCACCACCGGCTACGGACGCGGACCTGCCGATCTCGACGCCTTGATTCTCGGGACTCTCGGCGACGCGGTCTTCACTCCATCCGATCTGATGGGTGAGTCCTACTCGACCCCGGATGCCGCCGTCACCGACCGTGGATGGCCGAGCATGTCCGAGATGACCGGCAAATTTCTGTTCGAGCTGATTCCGGGAACGATCGAGGAGGGAAACCCGCTCGACGCGGAGTGGACCGACCGGCAGTACGCGACGCACTTGCGAGATCTGTCCGCAGCCGGGCTCGTCCAACTCGGCGCCGCCTTTCCCGCTGTTCACCGGGCGTCACCGAGAGACCCACGAATCGACCGTTACGCCGACCCGGGCATCCGCCCGTGGTTCGTGATCTTCGACGGCGACGCCCTCGATTACACCTCGGGCGTTGTGGATCCGCAGTGGTACCACGATCGTGGATACCTGCTCGTCATGACCGACGCGCACAAGGTCGCTCCACAGATCGACGGTGCGCATGCCACCGAGGTGGAGGCGAGCGAGCGTCTCGACCGGTTGGCCGGTGATCACGCAAGTTACATCACCGCGGACTGGTCGAGGTTGCCGAACGTACTGTCCACCGTGGTGCCGCGTCGGTGATCTCGAGGGCGGCAATTCTCAGGAACAGGGTGCAGGATGGGTTCATGCGCACTGTCACGTGGAATCCCGAAGTCTACGGCCGCTATTCGGGTGAGCGGTCACGCCCGTTCGTGGACCTGGTGTCACGGGTGGCGACCGAAGACCCGATGCGGGTAGCCGACCTCGGCTGCGGATCAGGTAGCTTGACCGCGATGCTGGGGGAACGATGGCCGGACGCCTCGGTATTCGGTTTCGATTCGTCTCCCGAAATGGTGGCGCAGGCCCCGACAGACCTACCGGGAAACGTCACCGTCGAGTTGGGGGACATCATGTCCTTCGATGCCACGGGTTACGACGTGGTCGTCAGTAACGCTGCATTGCAGTGGGTTCCGAGCCACCGCGAGCTGATCGAGCAGTGGGCGGACACCCTGGTATCCGGGTCGTGGCTGGCGTGGCAGGTTCCAGGAAACTTCGATGCACCGTCACATGCGCTCATGCGAAGCCTCGCGGAGTCCGCGGAATGGAGCGAGCGACTGGGCGGCGTCCTACGCGGCCCGGAAGGCGTCGACAGTCCGGTTGCGTACGCGCAGCGTCTGCAGGAACACGGATTCGACGTCGACGCCTGGGAGACGACATACGTCCATGTGCTGGCAGGTGCCGATCCGGTGCTCGGATGGGTACGGGGGACGGGGTTACGGCCCGTGCTCGACGTTCTCGGCGAGGCTGACGCTCCGGAGTTCGAGCGCCGGTATTCCGATCTGCTGCGGGAGGCCTACCCCGCAACAGCCGCCGGAACGCTCTTTCCGTTCCGGCGGGTGTTCTGCGTCGGACGCAAGCGGTAACTACTCGGCTGGGTTGCGGTCAGTCGATCACTCAGCGGTGACAAAGCCTTCCGAGACCAGCCAGTCGCGGGCCACATCCGCCGGCTCCTTGCCGTCGACGTCGACCTGCCGGTTGAGCTCGGTCATCACCTCGTTGGTCAGTCGCTCCGAGATCGGCGCCATGACTTCGGCAACCTGCGGATGTGCCTCCGCGAAGTCCTTTTTCATGACCAGCGCCGGATTGTATTTCGGGAAGAACTGCAGATCGTCTTCGAGCAGAACGAGATCGAGTGCGATGATGCGGCCGTCGGTGGTGAACACCTCGCCGAACTTGCACTGATCGCTGTCGGCTGTCGCCTGGTAGATGATGCCGGTCTGCAGGATCTGGCGCTGGGCACGTGAGGCGTCGAATCCGTATTTCTCTGCCAGGCCGGGGTATCCGTCCTGGCGGACGTTGAACTCGGTCTCGACGCACGTCACCGCAGCTCCGGGATCAGATTCGACCAACTTCGCGTAGTCGGAAACGGTCTTGACACCGGTCTTCTCGGCGGTCTCCTTGCTCATCGCCAATGCATACGTATTGTTCATCGGCGCCGGATCGGTCCACACCATGTCGTTCGCAGCAAGGTCCGCATCACGGACGGCCTCGAACTGTGCCTGTGAATCGGGAAGTGGAGTCTCGTTGCCGAGGTAGTTGATCCAGCCTGTTCCGGTGTATTCGTACGCAAGATCGATCTGCCCGTTCAACTGTGCGTCACGGGTGCTGTTCGAGCCCTGGATATTCGTGAGATCGCGGACATCGGCGCCCGCAGCGGCCATCGCGAATTCGATGACGTACCCGAGCACGATCTGCTCGGTGAAGTCCTTGGAGCCGACGGTCATCTTCACACCCTCGAGCTCCGGAACCGGCTCGATGCTGCCGGGGCCGACGGCCAGGGGCAGTGCGCCACCGGATTCGAGGCCACAGGAAGCGGCAAGTGTGAGGCCGATCGTGGCAACCGCGAGTTTCCAGCCCCACGTTCTGGTGATCGAAGTCTTGGTCATCGCAATCCCTTGGGCCCGAGATAAGTTTCGGCGAGCGCGCCGAGCCAGTCGATCAGCAAGGCCAACGACACCGCCAGTACGGCACCGACAACGAGGGTGACGTTGTCGCGGAGCTTGTATCCGGTGTCGATCAGAATGCCGAGTCCGCCGGCACTGACCAGGAAGCACAGCGTCGCGGTACCGACGGCCAGAACGAGCGAAGTGCGCAGTCCTGCAAGGATGTACGGGACAGCCATCGGGAACTCGAGTTGACGTAGGACCGTGAGCGAAGACATTCCTTGCCCGCGCCCCGCGTCGATCAAGGTTTTGTCCACTTGCTGGTAGCCGAGGATGGTGTTGCGCAGCACCGGAAGCAGCGAATAGAACGCAATGGGAAACACGCCGATCCAGAAGCCCGTCGTTCTTGTTGCGAGATAGAACAGCACGAGCAGGCCGATGGCAGGCGCCGCGGCTCCAATGTTGGCTATTCCCACGAAGAACGGTGCCAATCGGGTGAATTTCGGCCTGGTCAGCAGGGTTCCTAGTGGAACCGCGATGGCTACGACGATGATGACCACGGCGGCGGTGATCAGTACGTGCTGCCAGGTCAGTGTGACGATGTTGTCGAGATTGATGCTCGCCTTCTGCGTCGCGTTGAGATCACGGCTGAATGCCCAGATCAACACGCCAGCAACCAGGATCAGGACGATGACCGGCTGCACATACAGTCGCATCCGTTCCGCACGGCGTGTGGCGGCGTTCTCGGCCGCACCTAGATCGGGGGCGTCCGGTTCCATCTCAGGCGCGGAGGCGCGCTCCTCTGTCGTGGCAGTCATGTTCAACCCTCGACGTTCTCGGTGTCTGGCTCTTCGTCGTGGTCGTGCGCATGCTCCTCGCGCATCTCGGAGAGATGGCTGACCAGTGTGTCGATGGTGATGAGACCGACGTACTCGCCACGCCGTCCGGTGACCACGGTGGACGCATTGCTTTCGGCGAGAAGAGCTTCCAACGCATCCTGCAGGGTGGACTGGATGGACACGGCTTCGCCGATCTCGTTCCCGACACCTCGAAGAGTCGACGCATGGGCGAGGTGGCCGGGTGAGACCCAGCGAAGCGGCCGTCCGCGCTGATCGAGAATCAGGGCCCACTTCCACTTACGCGCTGCGAGTGCGGTTCTCAAATCATCGACCGAATCGGTTTCGCGGGCGGTGAGGCACTGCTTGAGTTTGATCTGGCGCACCCGTGTCAAGGTCAACTGCTTGAGCGAGGCGTCCGCCCCGACAAATCCCGCGACCATGTCGTTTGCGGGATTGGCGAGAATCGCTTCCGGAGTGTCGTACTGCATGATGCTGGACTGATTGCCCAGCACGGCAATACGGTCACCGAGTTTGACTGCCTCGTTGAAATCGTGGGTGACGAAGACGATGGTCTTACCCAACTCCGACTGCAGACGCATCAGTTCGTCTTGGAGCAGGCCGCGGGTGATCGGGTCGACGGCACCGAAAGGTTCGTCCATCAACAGCACCGGGGGATCGGCGGCCAGCGCCCGCGCCACGCCCACACGCTGTTGCTGCCCACCGGACAACTGGCGAGGGTAGCGGTCGCGATAGGTATCGGGATCGAGGCCGACGAGGTCGAGCATCTCGTCGGTGCGCGCTGCGATACGTTTCTTGTCCCAACCGATGAGACCCGGGACAGTCGCGACGTTCTTCGCAATCGTGAAGTGCGGGAACAAGCCTGCCTGCTGGATCGAGTACCCGATGCCGCGGCGGAGCTTGTCCGGGTCGATCGACAGCGCGTCCTTGCCGTCGATGGTGATCTTGCCGGAGGTAGGTTCGATCAGGCGGTTGATCATGCGCATCGTCGTCGTCTTGCCGCAACCCGAAGGTCCGACGAAGACCACGATCTCACCGGCCGGAACAGTCAGCGAAACATTGTCCACCGCTGCAGCTTTCTGGCCCGGGTACCGCTTGGTGACGGACTCCAGGACGATCTCGACCCCGGATACCTTCTGATCTGTGGATACGTCAGACGGAATGGTTTCAGTCATTGCAGCCCCTTCGAAGTAGTGAGACGACCGATGACGACGTAGATTCCGTCGAGAATCAGAGCGAGAATGACGATCAGTACGGTGCCGACCAGCGCTTGAGGAACAGCGTTCGGGCTACCGACACGCGAGAGTCCGGAGAAGATCAGGTTTCCCAGACCAGGCCCCTTGGCGTACGCCGCGATGGCGAGGATGCCCATGAGCATCTGTGTGCTGACCCGCATGCCGGTGAGGATCGACGGCCACGCGATCGGTAGCTCGATTCGACTCAGTACGTGCATGCGATTCATTCCGACACCGCGGGCTGCGTCCGTGATCGCCGGGTTGACCGCATCCAGACCGATGATGGTGTTCCGAATGATCGGGAGCAGGGCATACAAGATCAACGCGGTGATCGTGGGAGCGACGCCGAGACCGAGAATCGGAATGAGCAGTCCGAGGAGAGCGAATGAAGGAACCGTCAGGATCGTGCTGGCCAACGCCGTAGCGATGGAGGATCCCGCCGGGCTCCGGTAGACGAGAATGCCGATGATCACGGCGGCGATCGTCGCGATGATCACGGACTGGATAACTGCTGAAACATGAAGGTACGAGTCGGTCAACAACTGTTGTCGTCGTGCAACGACAAAATCCCATAGCGCGCCCATATTTCCGAACCCACTTTCTTCGGACTTCTGCTCGCTCGAACGTCTTCCCTCGACACCGACCGGCGCACAAGGGCTTTCCCCACAGCCTCAGTAGGCCGAGGGGTTTCCCTCGACTGTCGTCCAAAAACTGAGATACTGCAACTAATTCCGATTGCAGCGTGTCGGATGTTGTTCTGGACGTGAGATATTGCGAGACGCGGGTAGGTACCCACTGCGAGCAGAGTTGAAACGCGCTGGAGATAGCAAAGCGGGAGAGTTCCGCAGAACCCTCCCGCATCGCTTCATTTGTCCGAATTGGCCTCAGGCCCAGCTGAGCGCATCCTCATCGGAGAGACGCGGCAGACGATCGAACCACGGGTTCTCACCGGGATGGCCGATGTTCACCACGAGGATCGTCTTGAAACGTCTGTCTGCGAAGAAATCGCCGTCGATGCCGTCGGCGTCGAACCCGGCCATCGGGCCGGCAACCAGACCCTGTGCGCGAATCGCGAGGATCACATAGCCGGCCTGCAGTGCGGCATTGAACCGACTCGTCGAACTGGCGGCAGCCTCGTCGGATTCGAAGTAGTCCTTCATCTCCGGGCGAATGGGGAACAGGTCGGGGATGTGCTTGTAGAACTCGGTATCGACCGCGAGAACCGCAACTGCAGGAGCCGCCTCGGTCTTGGCTTTGTTGCCGTCGGACATGTGCTCGACGAGGCGTGCTCTGCCTTCCTCGGTACGAACGAACAGCACGCGCAGCGGATTGGTGTTAGCCGCGGTCGGAGCCCACTTCGCGAGCTCCCAGATTGCAATTAGTTCGTCGTCGGTCACAGGCTCGTTCGAGAAGGAGTTGGCGGTGCGAGCCGCGGTGAAGAGGAGCTCGCGGCCGGCTTCGTCGAGTTGCTGGGCGGTGAATGGGGTGGCTGCGTCGAGAGACATCGGGGGTTTCCGTTCCGTGGTAGCTCGACCGAGCATTACCCGGTAAAGCTAGTTGCTAGTAAAAAAATAGTGCCTACGGATACGTTAGCACTGTGGCTAGGATGGTGGGGTGGCAAGCAAGAGCGAAGCGGGACACGAGCCCCGCGCATGTGACGGGGCTCTGGCCCGCGCGTTCGGCTTCCTGGGCAAACGGTGGAACGGCGTCATTCTCGGCACGCTGCTGAACGGGCCGGCGGGATTCTCCGAACTCAAGCGCGCGGTCGGCGGGATCAGTGATTCGGTGCTCTCGGAACGCCTGACGGAGTTGGCAGGGGCAGGCCTGGTGACGAGGAGCGTCGATGCAGGCCCGCCCATAGCCGTGGAGTACGAACTCACAGCGTCGGGGCAGGCGCTGCTCCCCGCTCTCAGTGAACTGACAACGTGGGCCGCCGAAAATCTGCCACCCGAGAGTTGGTCGAACTGAGCGACCGCTAGGACGCAGGCGCCGCGACCGCGTGGGTCGCGCTTCTGTGGGACGAAATCTCCTTGGAGGCGACGAAACATCTACGCAACGTAGATGCAACGTAACCAAAACTAGTGTTCTGGATCACACAGTGTTCGTGTGGTCGAGATGCCTTTGGTCACGAATCTGTGGGCAGAACGGGTCCTGGTTCGCTACCGGTGGCGGATGAGGACAAGGTTCCGCGGGTTGAGCACACAGCCCGCGGAACCGCCCCACCACGCACCCCGGCAAGGGCACCGGCCGACAGGAGTTCAGGTGTCCATAGGTGCGGAAGTCTCGGCGATCGATTTCGCCGAGACCGAATTCGATTGGGCACAGCGATCGACGGTGATTCGTGAAGTCGGCCCGCTTGTTCCGGGGCCGCCATCCTTGGCGATGTGTCTGAGCGAGCCGACGCGCGGACTGGTCGACATTGCTTCGCTGCTTCTTGCGGCTCCTTGGTTACTCCGATCACCGCGTGGAGACGGGCATCCAGTCCTCGTTCTCCCAGGATTGCTGACATCGGACGTGTCGACTCTTGCCTTGAGGGCGTATTTAAGTTTCCTCGGATACCGCGTCCAGGGCTGGAATCTGGGCGTCAACACCGGCCCGACAGCGATGGTGGTCGACGGATTGCCTGCCGCATTGGCCCAGGTGGCGAATCGATACGAGCAGAAGGTGTCGGTCATCGGCTGGAGCTTGGGCGGTATTTACGCTCGTAAGTTGGCGAGGGACCTGCCGGATTCGGTGCGACAGGTGGTGACACTTGGAAGTCCTTTCGCTCTTACCAGTCTGGAGCAGACGAGGGTCGGATCGCTCTACGCTCGTTTGTCCGGTAACCACGCCATACTGCCTCCAGTCGACGGCATCGAATCCGAACAGGGACCGAGCATTTCGGTTCCTGCCACGTCGGTCTACTCGAGGCATGACGGAATCGTTCCGTGGCAAGCATGTTGTGAAACCACGTCCGGACTATCGGAAAGCGTTGCGGTGCAGGGTAGTCACATGGGATTGACTCACAACCCATCGGCGTTGTGGACGGTCGCCGACCGTCTGGCGCAGGACGTCGACAACTGGCAACCTTTCGCGGCACCGAAACGGCTTCGGCGACTGTTCCCGCGCTGAAGTCTGGGGCTGAGGTGTAGGGGAGAACCCTGAGTCCGACGCGGGGGCAGACTGGTACCTGGGTATGTACCGCGGCCGGAAAAGATGGGTCCATGGCCTGATGCGCGTGAGTGACCAGGCGGCGGATAGTGGAAGTCGACGCGGACAGTCCGCGAGATCTACTGAAGGGACACGAAACATGACTTCGCCGATGAAGACCCGCAAGCTCGCCCGCGCACGCTCGGGAGCAATGTTCGGTGGAGTGTGCGCCGGGATCGCACGATACTTCGGTTGGAAGTCGTCGACGGTCCGCTTGCTCTTCGTGCTTTCGTGCCTGTTGCCCGGCCCGCAGTTTCTGATCTACATCGTGATGTGGATTTTCATTCCTCGTGAGCAGATCTGACCGAACCGCTCAACGGCGGCGGTCTTTCAGGCATTGCTTGGCCTCGTGCAATTCCTCCGAACTCAGCGGAGGAAGGGGGAGTGCGTCACGGTGCAAGCCCTCCGTGCGTAGGCCGTCGAGCATCACCGAGAGGTATCGACGCCACACGGTCGGGTTGACGGGTTGAGCAAATTCGGTGACTGCGCCCACCATGAAGATGAGGCCGAACAGGTCCGTCGGTACGGCGTCGGGGCGCAGCATCCCGGCCTCCTGGGCCCGGTAGAAGATCCTCTCGACCGACGGTTCGATGATGGATCGTTGGCATGCGACTTGTTCGCATCCCTCGTCGGTTCCGTTCAGGACGTCTTTGAGCCCGCGGTTGACCGACATACGGCTGCAAGCGAATTCGGCAAAGGTGACAAGTCCGTCCCACGGATCCGGATTGGCAAGTGACGCGTCCGCGGCCGCCGCCATGTCGGCGAAGTTCTGTTGGAAGACTCCGTCGATCAATTCTTCCTTGCTGGCGAACCGCCGATAGACCGTTCCGACGCCGACACCCGCGCGCCGGGCGACGTCGTCGAGTGTGACGTCGATCCCTTCTTCGGCGAATAATTCACGTGCGGCGTCGATGATCAACTGCCGATTACGTGCAGCATCGGCGCGAAGGGGGCGCTCCATTGCGGTACTCATGTCCCCACTCTACCCGTCAAGTGGAGACAGTCTCTCCGTTTTCGTGTAGCGTTTTTGCTAACCGGAGAAGCCATCTCCGCATAGGTTGGGCGAGGGACTATGTCAGACATTGCTGAACGGACTGAATTCGAGCAGTCCTCAGCGCCTTCAGGGGACAACCACGCAAAGCGGTGGCTGGTTCTCGCGGTTCTGGGAATTGCGCAGCTGATGGTGGTCTTGGATGCCACCATCGTCAACATCGCGCTGCCTGCTGCGCAGCGCTCACTGGAGTTCGGTGATTCGGACCGCCAGTGGATCATCACGGCATACGCATTGGCGTTCGGCAGCTTGCTGCTACTCGGCGGTCGATTGAGCGACTTGTTCGGGCGCAGGCGAACTTTCATCGTGGGCCTGATCGGCTTCGCTGTGGCTTCCGCCATCGGTGGCGCAGCCGTCAACTTCGAAATGCTTGTTGCCGCTCGTGCCGGCCAGGGCGTATTCGGTGCGCTCCTTGCCCCGGCGGCCCTGTCGCTGCTGTCCGTGACATTCACGGACCCCGGTGAGCGTGCCAAGGCTTTCGGCATCTTCGGTGCCGTTGCCGGCGGCGGTGGCGCCATCGGACTGCTGCTCGGCGGCGCACTCACCGAGTGGGTCGACTGGCGCTGGTGCCTCTTCGTGAATCTCTTCTTCGCGGCGATCGCCCTGGTCGGAGCAGTCCTGTTGCTCGCGCCGCACACCAGTGACTCGCGACCCAAACTCGACATCCCGGGAACGATCCTGGTGTCGATCAGCTTGTTCAGCATCGTCTTCGGATTCTCGAAGGCCGAATCGGACGGGTGGAGCGCAACTCCCACCATCTCGTGGCTCGTTGCCGGCGTCGTGTTCATGGCGGCGTTCATCTACTGGCAGACCAAGTCCGAGCACCCGCTCCTTCCGCTGCGGGTGGTCCTCGACCGAATCCGGGCTGGCTCGTACCTGGCGATCTTCCTTTCCGGCGCAGGCATGTTCGCAGTCTTCCTGTTCCTGACGTACTACATGCAGCTGATCCTCGGGTACAGTCCGATCATGACCGGCCTCGCATTCATGCCGATGGTGTTCGGAATCGTAACAGCGGCAACGCTTTCGACAGCAGTCTTGCTACCGCGCGTCGGTCCGCGAGTGCTGATCGTGAGCGGAATGGTCATCGCGGCGATCGGAATGACGCTGCTGGCCCAGATCTCCGTGGACAGCACGTACGCCGTCCACATCCTGCCCGGTCTCGTTGTCACCGGACTCGGCATGGGCAGCATCTTCGCCCCGTCGATGCAGGGAGCAACTTCAGGCGTGCATCACGAAGATGCCGGCGTCGCATCTGCCACCGTCAACACGATGCAGCAGGTGGGCGGCTCGATCGGTACCGCACTGCTCAGCACGATTGCTGCTTCGGCTTCGACCAACTACCTGGTGGGCCGCGAGACGAATCCGCTGACTCAGGCGCAGGCTGCCGTCGAGAGCTACACCACGACGTTCTATTGGGCAGCAGGTATTTTCGCGGTCGGTGCGGTGTTGACCGGACTGGTTCTTCGGAGCGGACTGCTTCCGGATTCACCTGAAGGTGAGCCGGTAATCGCTCACTGACAGCAAATCTCGGGGTCGACGCCGCAATGGCGTCGACCCCGAAATCGAGTCAGCAGTTCTTCCCGGGCGTTGCCTGAAACCGATGAAGGACGTGATCGAGTTGCTCGGAGGAAAGCGCCGGCACGGGCAGTTCCCGATGGCCGGTGCGGGACGCGCAGAGTCCGTCGATCATGAACCCGAGTGCGCGGCGGTAAGCCTGAGGGGCCTCGTCCCCACCGAACTTCTGGGCCATCTTGACGACCTGCATGAGAAGTGGAATGTCGTTGACTTCGAAGTCGCTGCGCAGGGTGCCCTGTTCCTTGGCGCGATTGACAAGTACCGCAGTGTGTCGAGCGATCCCGGCGCGCGCGCGAGCGAAGGTGTCGGACGTGAAGCGTCCGTCCATCAGGAGATCGCCGAATCCGCGGTTGTCTGCCATGCGCAGGGAGATCACGTCGAGAAAGTAGACAAGACCTTCCCAGGCGTCGGGCATCTCTCGGGCGGTGGCGGCGATCGTTTCGATCTCGGAGCACCGCGTGTCGAACAGTGCCTGGATCAGTTCGTCCTTGCTGGCGAACCGGCGATAGACGGTGCCGACTCCGACGCCGGCGTGCTTCGCGACGTCCGCCAGCGTGGCGTCGAGTCCTTGGGCAGCGAACACCTCGCGAGCGGAGTTGAGAATGCGCTCGAGGTTGGCCTTGGCGTCGGACCGAAGGCGCGGCTGTGAGCAGTCGGCCGAGGTCCCCGCATGAGAAGCGTCGGGGTGTGTTGTCGGCATCCTCACAGTCTACGACACTAAGCGGAATGATCGATTCCGTTAGTGCTATATTGCTAAGCGGAACGTGTGGTTCCGATTGTCCGTATGAGAGAAGCCGATATGAGCACGTCTGACATCTGGGTCGGGAGCAATCCGATCTCGATGGTGGGTACGCGGAGTGCAGGTTTCGCGGCAACGAGGCTTCGCGCCCTTGCCGGCGACGGCGCCTTTGCCCAGCTCGTTCGTTTTGCCCTCGTCGGCGGAGCCAGCAACATCTTGTACTTTGCCGCTTTTCTGGCGCTGCGCGGTGACGGAGCGCTGGTCGCCAACGCAGTTGGTGCGGTCTTGAGCACCATTCTTGCCAATGAGCTGCATCGCCGGCTCACCTTCCATGCCGCGGATCGCGTCAACTGGTTCACCGCGCAGTGGGAAGGCGGTGGACTCGCTCTGGTCGGGTTGATCGCCAGTTCGGCTGCCATCAGTGCGCTCGGCTTCCTGTTGCCCGGCGCCGACGGACTTCTTCAAGCGGGCCTTGTGATCGCAGTAAGCGGAATTGTCGGCGGTCTGCGGTTTGTCGCACTTCGCGGTTGGGTGTTCTGAGCGGTTCTCGAGTTCGGATCGCAGGTTCGGATCGAATCGGTTCGTAGGGAACACTGTGACCCATGAGCCTTTCGATAGCCGACTCCGGCGTCCGGCTGGTTGTGCTCTGCATCGTCATGGCTCTTGTCGCCACGCTCGTCTACCGATTCGCCTCTCTCGGTAGCGTTCGGGTAGTCCCCGGTGCGCTCGCTCGTGGCGCTCTTCAGTTGGCTGCGATTTCGTTGATTCTCGCCGCCGCCTTGGCTCACATCTGGTCGGCGCTCCTCGTGCTCGTCGGGATGTTCGCTGCGGCGTCGTTCACCGCGGCACGACGTTCCGGCGCAGGAACTTCCGGAGTATGGCTGACCATCGCCTTGGCGTCGGGAATCGGTGTGGTTCTGCCACTGATGTTGCTGTCCGGAGTGGTTCCGCTGGAAGGCGTTGCTCTGGTGCCGATCGGCGGAATTGTTCTGGGTGGCGCGATGACTGCAACATCGATGGCAGCCAAACGCGGACTCGACGCCGTCGACGATCGGTTCGGGGAAGTGGAAGCCGCACTGAGCCTAGGTTTCTCGCAACGCGATGCGCGGTGGGAAGTCGCCCGTACCGCTGCGTCCGATGCTTTGCTGCCCGGAGTCGACCAGACCCGCACCGTCGGCCTCGTGACATTGCCTGGAGCCTTTGTCGGTGTGTTGCTCGCGACGGGATCGGCCGTTCAGGCCGGTGCTGTGCAAATTCTTGTACTGGCAGGGTTGCTGTTGGCACAAACCTGCTCGGTGGCCGTGGCATTGGAACTCGTCGCCCGCGGTTTCGTCTTTCGAGGCAAGGCTGTCAGGTCCGCGCGAGTTCGTTGATCTTGTCGCTGTGCAGGACACGGCCGATAGAAGAGCTTGTACCACTACGTCTTCGACGGCGATTCCGGGCGCGGACGGATGAACCCCGTCCTGAAGATGTAGGTGGTGAGGGGGAGTGCGAGTAACGCGTTCACGGTTGCGCCACGTACTCGCTTCCACATGGTCCTATTGGATTCGGTGGAGTCGGCGTTTCACCGGAGATGTAGACGAACACTATCTGTGGGTTCAAGCGCGACAGTGTTGTGGTGGCGGCGAGTGTGATGTCACGTGTGCTGTGGATCGTCCAGGCACTAGCGCAAGACACGGTTGCCGGTCATCCCCGTTGCCCTGAAAACGATCACCAACTGAACGCTTGACCTGCAATTATGAGTCCATTTTGACGCGACTTGTGACTAAAGTCCCTACAAACCGGCTGGACGGTTGGCTGAAAATAGTTTTATGGACGAAGGAGTTGATGGAATACACGTTCTCGGATCGGAGTCCGCCGGTCGGATGATCGAGGCGTCAACGATCATCGTCCTGGGTGCGCTCTGTGCCGTCGTCACAGGTTCGGGCGTGTTTTTTGTTCTCGGATCGATTGGTGGATTTGCCCGACTGCTCTACCTGGTCGTGCGGGCGCCGATCAACTCTTGCTCGGTACCGGGTTCGAATTTCGAACTGGCACCTTCGAGAACGTCATGTGGTCGTTGATGCTCCCGAACGTCGAGTGAAGTCGATCGAGGATGTAGTTCTGCCGCATGTTCCAGGGTGACTTAGATCCCTGCTTCGGGAACTGTTCAACCGCGCGCATTACATACCCCGACGCCAGGTCCAGGATCGGCCGCTGGTCCATGTCTTCGGTCGCGTGCGGCACACACTTCGAGTAGCCGCGCTTGTCCATCTCGGTCAGTAGTCGGCACACGTACATCGACGTGAGATCGGCTCGCAGAGTCCACGAGGCATTGGTGTATCCGACGCACATTGCGAAGTTCGGTACGTCGCTGATCATCATGCCCTTGTAGACGTAACGATCACCGAGGGTGACGGGTTGGCCGTCCACTTCGATCGACATTCCGCCGCACGCTTCCATCTTCAATCCTGTTGCAGTGACGATGATGTCAGCGTCGAGTTCACGTCCTGACGCGAGCCGAATCCCGGTCTCGGTGAAGGTGTCGATGTGATCGGTCTCGATCGAAGCCTTCCCAGATCGGAGGGCTTTGAACAAATCGCCGTCCGGTACGACGCACAAGCGCTGGTCCCAGGGATCGTAGGTGGGAGTGAAGTGGGGATCGAGTGGGATCTCGTCCGGGAGTTGGCGACTGATCGCGAGGTTCAGCAGCCTCTTTGCGCGCGCCGGACTGCGTCGGCACAGTTGGTAGAAACTCAGGTTCACTACGACGCTCTTCCATCGAGCGATGCTGTGCGCGAGTTGATTCGGCAATATCGCACGGATGGTGTCCGACACCTTGTCGCTGGACGGCAGCGCCAGAATGTATGTCGGTGATCGCTGGAGCATCGTGACGTGGCTTGCGTCCCGCGACATCGTGGGGACCAAAGTGACTGCGGTGGCGCCGCTTCCGATCACAACGACCTTCTTGTCGGAGTAATCGAGTTCTTCGGGCCAGAACTGCGGGTGCACCACCTCGCCGGCAAACGATTCGCGTCCGGGGAAGTCGGGGGTGTATCCGCCCTCGTAGCTGTAGTAACCACTGCAGAGATACAAGAAGTTGCAGGTCAGTATTTCGTCTTCGCCGTCGGTCGTCACGGTGACTGTCCACGTCGAGTCCGCTGACGACCAGGATGCTGCCGTCACCTTCCGGTTGTACCGAATCTTCTTGTCGATCCCGTTTTCGCGAGCGGTATCGCGCACGTACCGGAGGATCGAATCACCGTCGGCAATTGCTTTGGCATCTGTCCACGGGCGAAACGGATAGCCGAGCGTGAACATGTCGGAATCTGAACGGATACCGGGGTATTTGAAGAGGTCCCAGGTTCCGCCACTGTTCGCACGAGCCTCGAGGATTGCGTACGACTTACCGGGCAGTTCGGTCTGGAGTCGATACGCAGCACCGATGCCGGACAAGCCGGCGCCGACGATCAGGACATCGAGGTGTTCAGTGCTCATCAGTTCGGACTCCGTATCGATCGCGTGGTCACCCGCAGAGTAGTGTTCGTTCATCACACTACTGAACAATGCTCAGTAAGGCGAGGATGTCCACGTGATCGTTGGCGGCCGGATCGCCGCGCACAGGGGTTTACCTGCGGCGTCGGTGAGGCCGAGATCTCCGTGGAGCACACCGGAACCGTCCGCCTCGTCAACGACGTGCTCGGGGATCGCATCGAGCATCAGCTTTGCGCGTCGGAACATCTCGAACGTCTGGTCCTCGGATACCGTCACCCAGGACAGGTAGATGAAGCGTCTGCCCGGTTTGCCCTGGATGTATGGTCCGAGAATGTCCCAGGGACCTGGCTTTCTCTCGAGGTTCGCGGCCAGTTCCCACCGCGCTGTCTCGGTGTCTCCCGGTACGAGGTCGAGGATTTCGTGGGGCTTGCCCCGGCGCTGGACGCCGACGTGGATGTTGCTCCGTCCTTCGAAGGTTGCGGTTTCGGAACAATCCCGTCCGGGCAGGCTGTGACCGGTGATGATGATCTGCATATCGACATCATGCTCTGCACGGGTCGGGAGGGGTTGGCGTGGTGAGTCGTTCGGGTAGAGGCGTTGTTGCGGCCGCGGTGGCGAGCATGCTGTTGTCGAGTCTTGTGGTGGTGTCTGATGTTGCCGTGGCGACGGCGGACGAACCGGAAGTCGCGGGTACGTTGGAATCGCACGAACTGCTCTCCGCAGCCCTTCCAGTCGGTACTGGTGCAGCGGAGCGAGTTGTCTATCGGACTCTGCGAACTGCCAACAGGTGGGGAGAGTCGTCAGGGTCGGTGTTTCTACCGGAAGGTGCGCCACCGATCGGTGGCTGGCCCGTCATCTCCTACGCCCACGGAACTCTGGGCAGTGCGGATCAGTGTGCGCCGTCGTCAACCGGATTCGGTCCCGGGGAGATCGAACCGATCGAACGCTGGTTGGGCCAGGGGTACGCAGTTGTCGCTACCGACTACTCGGGTCTGGGCACCGACGGGGTATTGGCGTATCTCGACGGGCATGCCGCCGGTGCGAATGCCGTCGACATCGTGCAGGCCGCACACGAGTTGTACGGGAACGTGCTGAGCCCGCGGTGGATGGTCGTAGGTCTGTCCGAAGGTGGTCACGCGACGTACTTCGCGGGACACGAGGCCACTTCTCGTGCACCGGAATTGGATTTCCGCGGCTCGGTTGTTGTTGCAGGACCCACACACATGGAAGGTCTGTTCCCGTTGGGGGGACCGCTGTTTCCCGACATAGGCATCACCGGGTTGGTGGGATACGCGCTGTACGTTCTGGCCGGGATCGACGATCAACGACCCGAAGAGAACATTCGGGAGGTTCTCTCGCCGCAGGGGATCGAGTGGATGGAAAAGGCTCGGACACTGTGCGCCGGAGAACTCGGCCGCCACATTCGCGCCGAACGAATCCAGTTGAGCTCGTTGTTTTCTCGATCGGTGTGGACGCCACGCTTCCACGATCTGTTTCGCGAGATGATGCAGGTGCCGGTCGACGGCTACGACCGGTCACTGCGTGTGGTGCAGAGCGTGTCGGACACCACGGTTCCTGTCGCCCTTACCTGGGCGCAACCGGTCGACATGCGTTCGCGAGGAACGCAGTTCGAGTATCAAGAACTCAGCGGAATCAGCCACGGCCAAACGACGGTCGCTTCGATGGACCAGACCATGGAATTCATCGATCGATTGATGAAGTGATGTTCGGCGGTGTTGTTGTTGCGGTGTTGTTGTTTCAGGGTGGTTGTTCAGCGCATACGTCGCGGCCCGTAATCGTGGCCACCGTTGGCGAACCACACGATTGCCGCGATCGCGTACAGGATGCAGACCAGGAGTAGTAGCCCGCCTGCGATCCACAGCGAGATCTGACCGAGTCGTTTCACTCGATCGGACGCGTACCGCGACCCGGCCACATCGCCGTCGGCCCACAGCGGATACACGTTGAAGGCGTGCGTGAAAGCGGAGAAGGAGAGCGGCCAGAAGAACAGCAGCGAGACCACTGCCCAACCCGCATTGACGGGCGGTCGAATCGGGTGCTGAGGAACGGATTGCTGGACGGTGGGTTGATCCGGGTTGGTCATGGGGGCTCCTGACATGAGGTGGCCCTTTCGACGCTACTGCGATGGAGCTGAAGAATCACTGAGTGTGCACGATCAGCCGTAATGCCAGTCGCGATCCATCCGTCGGAAGTACGGAAAGAGTGTGGCCTCCTCGAAATCGAGGTGCGACTGCATATGATCCGCCAATTCGGAGATTGCGGCGTGTGCCCGATTGACCGTGGAGGATTCGGTGCTCAGCGCGAGTGACGCACGCTTGGCTTCCGACACGATCTCCCCGACAAGCTTGTGTTCTGCCTGCAGTCGTTCGACCGCAGGGGCCAACTCGGGAAAGTTCCTGGTCATTACCGGGAACATACGTTGATCTTCGATGGTGTGGTGCAGAGTCAGCGTGTTGCAGTAGAAGTCGCAGTTGACCCGTAGTTGCCAGACGAAATCCGCGATCGTCAGATTGTCGATCATTTCGGGTATCCGAGTCAGATCGGCGGTTTCGTCCGACAACAGTTGCAGGGCTTTCTCGAGTACCTCGATATCGGCTCGCAGAGGTTCGTGAACCTGACGTAGCTGTTCGATCATCCTCAGACCGGCAACTGTTGCCGTGTTGTGCGAATGAGGGGCGTTCACGTCAGCGCAACTCGATCCCGCTCCGCGAGCATCCTCGCTACCGGCAGGACGTCCTTCGCTGCCATCTCGATACGTTCGAATACCTCGGGGTTGAGGATAGTCGTTCCGTCGAAATCACCGGAGCTGAGATAGATCCCGACCGGAGCGGTCAGCGCTTGGAAGAAAGCGAACAGTGGCCGCAGGGCATGGTCCAACACGAGAGCATGGCGGTCGCTGCCACCTGTCGCAGCAAGAATCACCGGAGTGTTGGCAAGCGCGTACTGGTCCACGAGATCGAAGAAATGCTTGAACATTCCCGTGTACGAGCCGCGGAACACCGGTGACGCCGCGATGACGATATCGGCGGACTCGACTGCTGCCAGCGCTTCGGCGGTCACTGAGTCGACGTGATCGCGATCCAGAGCAGATGCAAGACCTGGAATCAGATCCACGATCTCGAAAACTCGTGTGTCGATCTGCTCGAAGTCTCCCAAGGTTTCGACGATCAGGTCGACGAGGGCACGAGTCTTGGAGGGTTTTTGAAGGTTGCCGACAACGGCAACAATTTTGAGAGGTGTGCTCATCGAAACTCCTATTTTTGGGACGACTTCAGTGATTCGATTTCCTTACGCACAACGGGGGCTACTTCGGTGCCGAGGATCTCGATCGCACGCAGCATGTCCTTCTGTGGCACGTTGCCGAATCCCATCTGGATCATGATGCGGTCATGATGGAACAGCTCGTACTGCGCCATCGTCTTGTCGATGATTTCCTGCGGGCCGCCGATGAAGAACGCACCCGCGGTGGTTGCCTGCGCTTCATATGCCCTGCGCGGCATGGGAACTCCGTTTCCGCGCTGATGATGATTCTGCATCCACCCGGCCTGGAAGTGAGGGTACGACGTGTCGAGTGCTGTTTGCTTCGAGGTATCGACAAATCCTGGCGAAGCAATCGAGACAGCGAGTTTCTTCGGATCGTGTCCGAACTCCGCTGCAGCCCTGCGGTACAGATCGACAAACGGTTCGAACTGTTGGTAGCTTCCACCGATGATGGCAAGCGAGAGGGGCAGGCCAAGTTTCGCGGCACGCACGACAGAGGCCGGAGTACCTCCGACTGCGATCCACACCGGAATCTGACGGTCCGGGCGGGGCGTCACGTCACCGTCGATCAGCGGTGCGCGAAGTTGTCCTTCCCAGTTGATCGGGTTCTCGTCGCGCAGTTTAAGTAGTAGATCGAGCTTTTCGGCGAAGAGTTCGTTGTACTGGGACAGGTCGTACCCGAAAAGCGGAAATGACTCCGTGTACGAACCTCGGCCGGCAATGATCTCGGCACGGCCTTCGGAAAGCAGGTCGACTGTCGCGAACTGTTGGAACACACGGACGGGATCGTCGGAACTGAGCACAGTTACGGCACTGGACAGCTTGATGTTGTCGGTAGCCTGAGCCATTGCCGCGAGCACAACTGCAGGGGCCGAGACTGCGAAGTCGGTACGATGGTGCTCGCCGACGCCGAAGACATCGAGTCCAACCTGATCGGCGACGGTTGCTTGCTCCACCAAATGGCGAAGGTGTACACCGGGATTCATCATCGCGCCGGTTGTGGGGTTTGGGGTGAGTTCACCGAAATGGTAGACGCCCAATTCGAAAGCCATGTTGTTCTCGCTATCTGTTCGTGGGAGTGATGGAAAGTTGATCGACGTGCGCATCGCATGTGCCGCCTTGATTCGTGTGATGTGCGGCAAGTCGGGAGAAGAAGCGTTCGAGTACCGGAAGCTCCTCGGTTTCAATGAGATCGGAGAAGTATTCGGCGATTCCTCGTGTATGTATGGCGGACGCTTTTCGAAGTGTCTTCTTGCCTGCAGGCGTCATCGATACCGTCACGACGCGTCGATCGTTGTCCGGTCGAACGCGCTCGGCCAGTCCTGCCTCGACCAATCGATCGACGACGCGCGTCACGCCACTGGTGGTGACCAATACCAGTTCGGCCAGATCGCCCATTCGGATCGTGTTTCCCGGAGCTTCGTGCAGTCGGAGTAGAACGTCGTACTGGCCAAGGGTGAGACCGGTGGTGGTTCGAAGGTCCGCCTCCATCTTGCCGAGGATGACGCTGTGGGAGACGACGAGGTCGCGCCACACGCGACCACGTACGTGTTCATCAGTTGTCATCGGTGACGCCCTCCATTTATTTGCGATCGCAAGTATTGCTTACTCAAGTAATACGTTCGCGACGGTCGATCCATTCCCTGCTTGGGTTTTTGCTGGCCGGAAAGCATTGACTCGAACGCGTGTTCGAGTATGCTTTGAGGTGGGGATCGGGGGATTCAATGAGTGTCTTGTTGTCGGATGTGGTGTCGGGTTCTGCGGTGGGGTTGCGCGGACGTCTGTGGCGGTTGTCTGCTGCGGAGTTGCGGGCTGCTGCTGTCGAGGCGAGTGCGGAGATTCTGCGCCTGGAAGCCGTGCGGGTGGCAGTGGTGGACGAACTGTCGATGCGTCCCGATGATCAGGTGATTGCCAGTCGCGGTGTCGGTTCGTGGTTGGCGGCGAACACGATGCTGCAGGTTCGAGACGGGAAGAAGATCGCCGCCCTCGGTGCGGCGTTGCGGCCGTTTCCGGCAGTGGCAGCGAGATTTGATTGTGGGGATTGCTCGTTCGATCATGCCGTGTTGATCGTGGCGTTCTGTGAATCACCACCGAAAGGCATGCCTGAGGAAGCGCTACCGAAGTGCATCGACCTGTTGCTCGCGGCTGCGTCGGGGGTGGAGGCGACGACAACGAAGGTGCGGCATGTGATCGCGACGTTGGAGCGGTTGTTCGAATCCGATGAGATTCCGCCCGCCGAAGACACCGATCGCAACGAGCTCCGCATCGCATCGACCTTGAACGGTCGGGTGGTGGTCCGCGGAGATTTCGACGCTCTCACCGGAGAAATGCTGTTGTCGGCGTTGTCGAATTTGACGATGCCGACCCCGGCGCCGGACGGCACTCCCGATGCCCGGTCCGCGGCGAAGCGGACCGCGGACGGGTTCACCGAACTGATCCGCCGCTATCTCGACTGCGCGAAGACCGGTACCGATGGTGGGCAACGTCCGCACGTGAACGTACACATCAACGCCCGCGACCTCGCCGAGCACCGCGACTGCGCCGCGACACCCTCCGATGATGGTGGGTTTGTGTCGGATCTCGATGTCGGGCACATGCCCTGGCTCGGGCCACTGTCCGTCTCGCAGACGAGGTTGTTGGGGTGCGACTGCTTCCTGTCGACGGTGTTGCTGGACGATCACGGCGCGCCGCTGGATGCGAGACCCGGAAAGAGGTTGGTCACCGCCGAACAGCGAGTGGCGTTGATCGCCCGGGACAAGGGCTGCGCGTTCCCAGGCTGTTCGTGTGTTCCGGCGTGGACCGACGCGCACCATATCCGGCACTGGGCTAACGGCGGGCCGACGGTGATGAACAACCTTGTCCTGCTGTGCCGCTCGCATCACCGGCTGATGCACCGGAAAACGGGGTTCGTCGGCAAGTGGGAGATTCGGATCGGCGTCGACAACAAACCGTGGTTCCTCCCGCCGCCCTCGATCGACCCCGGGCAGCATCCCAGGCCGGCGAACACCACATTCAAAACCTGAGAACAGCTTCTCAGGCACAACAGAACACGGCCCAGCACCGCATCGAAGAGAACCTCGATGCGGTGCCAACAGGCCGTTGGGGAGACCAATCAGCGCTTCGAGCGCTTGTGGCGGTACATCTCGGCGTCGGCTGTATCCCAAGTCTCGGAAAGGCTTTGGGTCATGGAAAAGTCGGCTCGGCCGATCGAACAACAGACGTCGGCATTTCGGAACGACTTCTCCAGACACTCGACCAGGTAGTCGACGGCGCGTGGCTGTGTATCGGGCAGAACGATCCCGAATTCGTCCCCTCCCAACCGTGAAACTACTGCACCAGGGTGCGCGCATGCTGCCAAGATCTTGCCGGCCCTTTGAACGTATTCGTCGCCCGCGGCGTGACCGAGTTCGTCGTTGATGGTCTTCATACCGTCCAGATCGACGATGATGATAGATCCAGGGTCGGCGAATTGGCGGTACCGAGTTTGCTCGGCCTCGAGGATGCGGTTCCACCCGCGACGATTGAGAAGACCTGTCAGCGGGTCGGTCTCGGCATCGAGTTGCGCGGTTTCCGCCAGTCGTACTGACTGCGCGCGCTGATAGTCGACATCGAGAATGGTTCCGAGAAGTCGGCACAGGAGATTGAGGAGGGCCAGGTTGTCCTCGAGTGCGGAGTCGCCTGTACTCGGGTCGGCGCCACACAGAGTGCCGAAGAGACTGCCGTCATTGTGGAGGATTGGGATGCTGACGTATGCGCCAATGCCTTCCCACCTGTCATCTCGGGAAAGTGCGCGCACGAGTGCGCGATTTGATGAGACGGGCGGCGCATTTCCGAGTACTACCTCGCTGCACATGGTGTTTGGCCAAGCCCGGGTCTCGCCGACTTCGATGTGAAGTGGGTTGGGTGAGACGGTGAGAAAGATTTGATTGGACCCGTCGAACCGCGTGATCGACCACAGTGCTAGCGGAAGATATTCGTCGAGATAAGACACGACCGAGCGACTTGCGTCGTCGAAATTCGTCAGAGGTGGCAAGAGTGGCAACATCGGGATGGTGCGCGCCTGGCCGTGCGGCATTTTTGACCTCCTGATCGACCCTAGGATTCTGTCGATGTTCAGGCTCTTGGTCCCGCGTGCGACAAATCTTCCTCGAACAGTCTGCCTCGAGAATCCTCGCGATTGCTGAAAGTGTGCTGTGATTCTTCCGACCGCGGGGCCGTTGATTCGACGTGGCCAGCTAATCTTCCGGTATGGAGCTGGCGCGTGGGGCGAACACAGTCATTGACGGAACTTCATTGAAAGTGGCGGTGAGCGGTAGCGCCCCGGGCACGGTGGATCTGATGGTGTTCCAGCTCGATGATCGCAACAAAGTGCGCGATGACGCGGATTTCATCTTCTTCAATCAGCCGGTCTCACCCGAAGGTGCGGTGCGCTTGGAGTCCGGCGGCGTCATTGAAATCGACATCGCAAGGTTGCCTGCTGACATACACCAGCTGAGTGTTGCCGTGGCGTTGGATGCGGCGGCAAACGGAACCCTTTCTGCAGTCCGTGACATGGGCGTCGTGGTGGAACAGGCCGGTTCCGTCGCGATTGTGGCTCCGGCTTTGGGTTTGACGACCGAGAGAGCGGCGGTCCTCGTCGAGATCTATCGCCGCGGCGCGGGGTGGAAGCTGCGGAACGTGTCAGCCGGCTGGGACAGCGGATTGGCAGATCTGGTAACAGCATTCGGCGTTTCTGTCGACGAGGAACCGCAGACCCAACCTGCCGGGTCCACTGAATCGGCAGACGGAATTCGGAGCGTGCCTGACGAGGCGAAACTCTCGATGGTGAAGCGTGAAAAGCTGGACCTCCGCAAGCGCGAAGTGGCCAAGGTCCTGCTGACCAAGGGCGGCAAAGGAATTCGCGCACGGGTGGTCCTGGTGATCGACAAAACCGGAAGTATGGCCAAGCAGTACCGCACCAGGGTGGTTCACCGCGTTGTCGAACGCATGGTCCCCGTTGCGATCCAACTCGATGACGACGGCAAACTCGAGCCTTACTTGTACGCAGTCAGCTTCCTCAAGCTTCCCGAGATCTCTGTCCATGACGCGGAAGAGTGGTCGGATACCTACCTGCACTTGCGCGGCTCGCACGGCGGATTCAACTACGACAAGATCGGCGCCGCGAATCGTGAAGTGCCGATCATGACAGAGATACTCTCCGGCCTGACCCGTGGTTCGGCCCCTACGCTTGTCCTGTTCTTCACCGACGGCGGCTTCAGTGAGCGGAAGGAAATCACGAAATTGATGCGCGAAGCGTCTGGGCTCCCGGCATTTTGGCAGTTCGTCGGAATCGGCAAGGCCAACTACGGAGTGCTGGAGAAGCTCGACGACCTCGACGGCAGGGTGATCGACAACGCCGGATTCTTCGCTCTGGACGACATCGACACCGTCGACGACGCCCAGTTGTACACCCGTTTGCTGAGTGAGTTCCCGGATTGGCACAAGGCGGCTGTGGCCGCAGGCATCACGAAGTCGTGATTCAGCTGGTCGAAACCAGCTGCGGTGCATTCTCTTTCAAGAACTCGTCGATGAAAGTCCAGGTGGAATCTCGAGCGGTGGGACCGGCAACGAGACCGAGGTGACTGCCCGGCGCCTCCTCGAATCGAACTGACGGCGCTCCGGTCAGGACCGAAGTGATCGCCTCTGCCGAAGCGATGGGTGCGATCACATCAGTGGTGCCGCCGATCGCGAGAACGGGGACCTTCAGTGCGGACAGTTTGATCTCACGTCCGGCAAGTGTGATGGCATCGTTGAAGAGGTTGTTGCCGAGCATGAGTTGTTCGCAGATCTGCTGAAATGCTTTGCCCGGGTATCCAGGCATTGCCGCCATGAACTTGTCGATCGATTCCATGCGAGCCAGAGTCTCGGTGTCGTGGAGGTTACGCACGATGAACCACGGTTTGAGGACTTCACGTTGCAAAGCCGTCACCTTGTAGCTCGCCTGAACGAGTGGAGCGGGTAGTCCGCCTACGAGATTGGTCGCCGACGTAAGTGGCGTGTCACCGGTGTATTTGCCGATCAGCCTCAACGGGCTGATGGCGGGAATCTTCGTGTAGTCGATCGGTGTGCCGATCGCGGTGATCGACGCGACCGGCAGATCGGGGTGAGCGGAGCTCGTGAGTAGAGACATGGTCCCGCCGAGACTCCACCCGATCACGGAAACGGCAGCGCCGTCATGCAGATCCGATATGGAGCGGATCGCTTCGGGGATGATGTCGTCGACCCAGGCCTCGAATCCCATTCCGCGGTCGGAGTACCGCATGGTTCCGTAGTCGAGAAGATAGGGAGTGTTGCCGCCGCCGAGTAGGTGGGCAGCGAGGCTCTGGCCTGGACGAAGGTCGTAGCAATCGGCGGAAACTGCGAGGGGCGGCACGAGAAGAACCGGCTTGCCCTTCGGTGTCCACAATGCACCGAAGCGATATAGATCGCGGTGTGGGCCTTCGCTGATCAGTACCGACGGGGTGCGTTCGGCCTTCTCGACGCCGTCGCCGAACGAGAGTCCCCACGCGTTGCGCGCTGCGGTGTCCAGCGTCGGACGCCACGTCGCGATCAAGCCACTGATATCCAGCACTGGTTCCCCTCGGAGTCGAATCGGCTGACGGCCGAGTCGGCCGCGCTCGGTGTATGTTACCTGCCTTCACATACATCGACGTCTGGGGTGCAGAAACCCAGCTCGGCAACGGAGCCACCGTGCCGAGCTGGGTCGATCGGTAATAATCAAGCCGGGATGATCAAGCCCGTCGCGGCAGTGGCCGTTGCGTAGCGCTGTGCGACGTCTTCCCAGTTGATGACATTCCAGTAGGCCTTCACGTAGTCGGCCTTGACGTTCTTGTACTGCAGGTAGAACGCGTGCTCCCACATGTCGAGCATGAGCAGCGGAACGATGCCGATGCTGATGTTGCCTTGCTGATCGGTGAGCTGCTCGATGACCAGTCGCTTCCCGATCGTGTCGTAGGCGAGCACCGCCCAGCCGGAACCCTGCAAAGTGGTTGCTACAGCGGAGAAGTGGTTGACGAATGCGTCGAAGGAGCTGAAGTGCTCGTCGATCGCGGCTGCCAACTCGCCTTCCGGCCGCTCACCACCGTTGGGGGAGAGATTCTTCCAGAAGATGGAGTGATTGGTGTGGCCGCCGAGGTGAAAGGCGAGGTTTTTGCTGAGTAGCGGTGCCTTCGCGGTAATCGTGCCGTCTTCACGGGCAGCAGCCAACTGCTCGATTGCGCTGTTGGCGCCCGCCACGTAGGTGGCGTGGTGCTTGCTGTGGTGCAGTTCCATGATCTCGCCGGAGATATGGGGCTCGAGAGCGGCGTAGTCGTAATCCAGCTCGGGGAGAACGTATTCAGTCATGTGACGTGCCTTCCTTTGAGGAGATGTTGTGAGGGGACAGGTTTCTGTAGGTTCGATCGTGATAGACCAGTGGCTCCGAAACCTGCTGCGGATAAATGACGTCGACTACGCGTGCGGTGACAATCACTGCGGATCCACACGTTGTGGCATTCAAGGGAACTGCGCGCAGGGCATGGCCCGTCCCATGCAGGAAAGGTTCACCGGTCGGCAGTAACGACCAAGGCATGTCGTCCCCGAAGCGCACAGCGCCGCGGGTTGCGAACGTGGCAGCCAGTCGCTCGTTTGCCGAATTTGCCAGGTGAACAACAAAACTGCGGGCGGAAGCAATGGCTCTGGCAGAACCTCGCAACGACTGCAGTGAGAACGCCAGAACCGCCGGATCGGCGCTGATCGAGATCAGCGACGACGACGTGATGCCGGCCGGGCCGTCGTCGCCCGTTGCCGTGATGATCGAGACGCCGGCGGGATGGTTCCGGAACGCGTCGACAAAGGAGCTCCGGATGGACAGCTCCGAATCAACGGGGCCGTCCGAAACAGATTGGGTGCCAACCAGTTTTGTGGTCACTCCTCGCTCCTCCTCTGCCTCGGTTTTTCTGTCGTTGCACTGTCTTGTGCAATACCGACGTTAAAACCTCGAGTGCAGTTGAGGTCAAGGCGCTGTGGCGGACCTCACCGTCCGAGCTTGGTTGCCAGACGTTCCATGTATCCGGCAACCTCTTCGGGGCTCTTGTCCGGAGTGCCGAACATTGCTTCGGTGACACCGATGTCGGCCCAGTGGGCGAGCTTCTCCGGGTCGGGTTTGCCTGCCAGGACTGTTATTTCAGGCTCGCCGACCCTACCTGCTTCGGCCCAGATCTTTCGAAGCAGTTCTACGTTTCCGTCGATCTCCTGCTCGATGGGTGTGGTGATCCAGCCGTCGGCGGACTTGGCGATCCACTTGAAGGTCTTCTCGTTGCCGCCACCTCCCAGGAGGATGGGCGGACGGGGTTTCTGAACAGGCTTGGGCCAGGCCCAACTTGGCCCGTACTTCACGAATTGGCCGTCGTACGAAGCTTCTTCCTTCGACCACAGTTCTCCCATGGCTTCGAGGTACTCACGGAGTGCGGTCCGGCGTTTGTTGGGCGGTACGCCGTGGTCTGCGAGTTCCTCTGCATTCCAGCCGAATCCGACGCCGAAAACCACGCGACCGTCGGAGAGATGGTCCAGCGATGCGATGGTTTTCGCGAGAGTGATCGGATCGTGTTCGAGGGGGAGGGCCACGGACGTACCCAACCGGATGGTGCTCGTGACCGACGCCGCGGTACTCAGGGCGACCCAGGGGTCGAGTGTGCGCATGTAACGGTCGTCGGGCAATTCGGCGGACTGGGTTCCGGGATGATCGGAATCCCTCGACACCGGGATGTGAGTGTGCTCCGGAACGTAGAAGGCGTCGAATCCATTCGCCTCGGCAGCCTTTGCCGCCTCGGCGGGGCGGATGCCGCGATCACTGGTGAACAGGCTGAGTCCGTAGCGCACTGGTTCTCCTTCGATGGTCCGTCGAAAAACTGTAACCTGTTCCAGGATCGTTCGGATAGGTTTCCGACCGAGTTAAATCGATTGCCGCCGTGACCGAGGTCGTGCTGAACTCGTGCGGACTTGTTGTGTGAGGTTGTGGGCCGGATAGGTTGGGGCCGAGAGGTTGGACAAGGTGGGCGCCGTGGATGTAGTAGAGATGAATCGGTTGTCGTGGAATGCGGCGACTGTCGCTCACAACAGCCACAAAGGAGACCAGGCACAGTTCTTTCGCAACGGCGGGTCGACCCTGTTTCCGGAAGAAGTGGCGCTGCTCGGCGAGATTGCAGGCTCCTCGATTTTGCATCTGCAGTGCAATTCCGGTCAGGATTCGTTGAGTTTGGCGGCCCTCGGTGCCAACGTGACCGGCGTCGACCTCTCGGATTCCGCGATCGACTTCGCCCGAACCTTGTCCACGGAATCCGGCATTGCCGCCGAGTTCGAGCGAGGGGAAGTATCTGGATGGCTCCGCGAAGCTGCCGCCGCTGAAAGGAAGTTCGACCGAGTCTTTTCTTCGTACGGGACTGTGATCTGGTTGCCCGATCTCGACGAGTGGGCAGAGGGGATTGCCGGTGTTCTGGCGCCTGACGGGCGATTCGTTCTGGTGGAGTTTCATCCATTTGCCATGTGTTTCGACGAGAAGTGGTCGCTGACATGCCCGTACGGAGGCGGGACCCCGGTGACCGAACCCGGTGGCGTTGGCGACTACGTGGCAGATTCAGTCGATCTTGTCTTGCCGGGTGCTCCGGGAGGTGGAAACGCGAGTTTCGAAAATCCTTTCCCCTCATGTGAATTCAACTGGTCTATTGCCGAAGTACTCGGCGCGTTGCGGCGGGCCGGATTGCTGCTCGAGTCCTTCGACGAGTACCCGTACGCCAACGGCTGGCAAGGATTCGAGGAGATGACCGAACTCGGCGCCAAGCGCTGGGGAGTCCCGGCCGGACGTCCCGAGCTGCCGCTGATGTATTCGCTGTCCGTTCGCTTGGCAGGCTGACGCCTATTTCCCCCGCATTTGCGGGTAATTGACGACACAGGTACTAATTACCCCCATGCCCACGACGCCACTGACACGACGCATCGCCGTCGACCTGTGCCGTCTTGGTGCTCACTGCTGTTGCTGTTGATTCCTTCCGACTCTCCTGAGTGAGAATGGCGCCTCCCTGTGCGCCTTCGTCCTTGCATATGCACTCGTAGCTGCATATGTGCCGGAATTTCCGTACGTCGAGGAAGAACAGCGATGTCGACTTCTGTCGAAGCAAAAGAACCAACACCGGCCTCGGAATCGAACCGTGAGCCGCGTCGGCCGTGGGCTTCGAGTGTGACCACCGTAGGACTTCCAGTGCTTTCGGTGATCGCATTCTTGGCGCTGTGGCAGGTCGCGGCAGCCAGCGGGACCTGGAGTGAGACCTTCGTGCCGTTTCCGAGCACGGTCTGGCATGCCTTCGTCAACACGATGACCACACATGACGGAGTGCGGGGCTACCAGGGGTATTTGCTCTGGGAGCACCTTTACATGACGCTGCGACGGGTGCTGGTCGGTGTGATCATCGGCGTCGGATTGGGCGTCATTCTCGGATTGGCCATGGGATCGGTGTCATGGCTGCGGAGTCTGCTCGAACCGTGGTTGACGTTCCTTCGCGCACTGCCGCCCTTGGCGTACTTCTTCCTGCTGGTGATCTGGCTGGGAATCGACGAGGCGCCAAAGATTACATTGCTGGCGCTCGCTGCTCTCCCGCCCGCAGCAGTGGCCACCACAGCTGCTGTCGTCGCGGCGCCCGTCGGGCTGGTCGAAGCGGCCAGAGCGTTGGGAGCTTCACGGGCACAAGTGATCCGAGACGTCGTCGTCCCGTCGGCCTTGCCGGAAACTTTCACCGGAATTCGGCTGTCGGTGGGTATGGCGTACTCGTCGGTGGTCGCAGCCGAACTGTTCAACGGCATCCCTGGAATCGGCGGAATGGTCAAGGATGCAAGCAATTACAACAACACACCGGTTGTGCTGGTGGGGATCTTCGCCATCGGATTCTCCGGCCTGATCATCGACGGACTGCTGCGGGCTGCAGAGCGCCGCGCCGTTCCCTGGAGGGGAAAAGTATGAGTGACAATCAGAAACGCGCCAGCAGTAATCCGAAGCGCAGCAGTAATCTGACGCGCAATGAGGGCAAGGCTTCCCGGACGGCGTTCACGGTGCTGATCGGCGTCCTCGCACTGGTTCTCGGTGCGTGCTCGGTGGATCATTCCGGCCAGGATTCGTCCAAGGAAACGATTCGCCTTGCCTACCAGTCTTTCCCGAGCGGCGATTTGATAGTCAAGAACAATCGGTGGCTCGAAGACGCGCTGCCCGAGTACAACGTGAAGTGGACGAAGTTCGATTCGGGAGCCGATATCAACACCGCCTTCATTGCCGGTGAAATCGACTTCGGTGCAATCGGTTCGAGTCCGGTTGCTCGTGGACTCTCGGCACCGCTGAACATTCCGTACCAGGTTGCGTTTGTTCTCGATGTGGCCGGTGACAACGAAGCTCTGGTGGCCCGCAACGCAACCGGAATCAAGACCGTGGCAGATCTGCGGGGCAAGAAAGTGGCCACGGCATTCGCGTCGACCGCTCACTACAGTCTGCTGGCGGCTCTGAACCAGGCCGGACTCAGCGCAGATGACGTCCAGTTGGTGGATCTCCAGCCGCAAGCATCACTCGCCGCCTGGCAGCGAGGTGACATCGACGCCGTCTACACCTGGCTGCCTACGCTCGACGAACTCCGCAAGGACGGAACACAGTTGATCGCCAGCCGCGAGCTGGCGACGGCGGGAAAGCCGACGCTGGACCTGGGTGTGGTGTCGACCGCGTTTGCGAAGGATCACCCCGAGATCGTCGATACCTGGCGCCAGGTTCAGGCCCGCGCGCTCACGACGATCGCCACTGACCCGAACGCGGCAGCGGAAGCTGTTGCCGCGCAATTGGGCGCCTCCAAGGAAGACGCGGCAGCGCAGCTGAAGCAGGGTGTGTTCCTCACTCCCGAGCAGATCTCCTCGCCGGAATGGCTGGGCACCGAGGGCGCTCCCGGAAATTTGGCAGTGAACCTGCAGAGTGCAGCGCAATTCCTGGCCGAGCAGAAGCAGATCGACAGTGTGCCTGATCTGACGGTGTTTCAGAATGCTCTCTATGTGAAGGGGCTTCCCGATGTCCTTGACCAGTAGCGTGACCGCACAGCAGGCGGTCGGAGGGTTCGCACCCGACCGCCCGGGCGCGATCAGAATCGACACCGTCTCACACAAATACGGCCACGGCCGAGAGTCCGTAACAGCGCTCGGACCGGTATCGATCGACGTCGCACCTGGTGAGTTCCTGGTCCTCGTCGGAGCGTCGGGTTGCGGCAAGAGCACCTTGCTGCGGTTGATTGCGGGATTCGAAAACCCATCCAGCGGAACGGTTCAGGTGTCGGGATCCGACCCGATCCCCGGGTCGAGTGCGGGAGTGGTGTTTCAGCAGCCGCGGCTCTTCCCGTGGAAGTCCGTAGGCGGCAACATCGATCTGGCACTCAAATACGCCGGCGTTGCAAAGAGCGACCGCGGGCAAAGACGCGACGAACTCCTC
The DNA here is from genome assembly GCF_033142465.1 of Rhodococcus sp. IEGM 1318. Taxonomy (NCBI): domain Bacteria; kingdom Bacillati; phylum Actinomycetota; class Actinomycetes; order Mycobacteriales; family Nocardiaceae; genus Rhodococcus; species Rhodococcus sp. IEGM 1318. The sequence continues at coordinate 90,723 of NZ_JAWLSC010000002.1, read as the reverse complement.
GACCGCGTCGGGCTGGGCGGCACTGCGGACCGGCGAATCTGGGAGATCTCCGGCGGGCAGCAGCAGCGGGTGGCAATTGCCCGGGCCTTGGCGGCCGAAACGTCGTTGCTTCTGTTGGACGAGCCCTTTGCCGCGCTGGACGCCCTCACCCGCGAGCGTCTGCAGGAGGACCTCCGCAACGTCAGCGCCGAGTCCGGGCGAACGAGTGTCTTCGTCACTCACAGCGCCGACGAGGCAGCATTTCTCGGCTCCAGGGTCGTGGTCCTGACAAGCAGGCCGGGCAAGGTCGCGCTCGATCTGAAAATCGATCTGCCACGAACAGGCGTCGACCCTGACGACCTCCGCGGCTCACCCGAATATGCGGCATTCCGAGCCGAAGTCGGCCACGCCGTCAAGGTTGCGGCTGCAGCGTAGGTACCCTGCGCGTCGACTACCTGGCGACCGCGTCGATAATAGGAGGGAGAACGTGCAGGACACGACGAACAAGGAGTGGTCATGGCAACTGAGGTGGAGTCCGGTGACCTCGTGCAGGCAGCCGGCCATGCGGGTCCGTGGACGGTAGTCGAAGTTCGCCAGGGCATGGCGCTGCTCGAACACAGTGACGGGCACAGGTTGTCGCGTCGAACGACGACGCTGACCGTCGTCCGCAAGGGCTCGGGCAAGAAGGCCACGGCCGTCGAAGACGGGAAAGACGAAAACGGATCGCCAACTCTGTTCGACTGAAACCGCAGCTCGACTGATTTTCCGTCAGTTCGAGAAGACGTCGTCGACGCGTTTGTCGAAATATTCGGCGATTCGGAACGCCAGTGACAGGCGTGGGTCGAAGTGACCCTTCTCGATAGAGATGACGGTCTGGCGTGTGATGCCGAGCGCGTCGGCGCACGCTTGCTGTGACAATCCGGCTGCCGTCCGGAGTTCTTGAAGGTTGTTGCGCATCAGATCTCGATAGTGGGGGTGCGGTCCCTCGACACTGCCCAGTACCGGATTCCGAAGTCGGCCAGCCCGAGGGCTGTAAACATTACGAGCGGCAGTTCGGGAGCGCCGAAGACATTGTGCGCGATCAGTGCGATCCCCATGGCAGTGATCAAGTCGGTGAACGCACCGAAGCCGGCCTTGCGACTCCATTCGGTTTCGACAGTGTCCTCAGGGTAGGCGGGGGCCTTGTTGTTCTCCGATGGAAAAAGGGCCCACGCCGACCCGATACAAGCCGGTGCCATGACGACAGCGAAGACTATGAAGGCCAACGTCTTCCGGTCGTCGGCGGTCAATGCTGCAAAAAAGCTGAAGGCCAGCGTTGCTGCGGCGCCGATACCGATGATCAGGCTCCACCGTGCAGTGGTGCTCATGAAGCCTCCCAGATGTAAGAGTTCTTTGACATGCCTGAGCGTAGGTCTACGTATGCCTGATGTCAAAGAACTCTTACATCGCGCTGAGGGTCAAGCGATCCCGAAAGGCGCGGCGTAGGAAAACTTCCCTGTCTGATCAGCCCGGTACGCGGTGAGGGTCCTGATCTGAAAGTGAGCGCCCCACTCGGCTTCCGGAGACTCGACTCCGACGTCGGTGCTGGTGACGAATCCGAACCGGGGGTAGTACTCGGTGCTTCCGAGAAGCGCGAGCAGTGGCACGTCCTGGGCGTCGGCTGCACCGATTACGGCGTGCATCAGGGCCGAACCGACGCCGCTGCGCTGGTTGCCCGGCGTGACTGCCAACGGCCCGAGACCAACCGCCTCTACTTGACCGACCCATCCGCGTGTTCCGATCACGAAACCGACGATCTCGCCGCCGGCTACGGCGACCAGGGACAACTTCGGCAAGTAGTCGTCCGAGGCGAAGAGTTGGCGTGTCAGTTCGATCTCGTAGGGAGTCTCGCCGGGCGGTGCCTGGTCGGCAAACGCCGCCCCGAGCAGTGAGTAGACGGCGTCACGGTCGGAAGAAGTTTCGCGGCGGATGTACATGGCCACGAAACTACCCGCTTCATCTCCGATCGTGCTCCTCGTTTTCGGCCTGACGTGCTACTCGCTTTTCGTAGTCCGCACGCCCGTTCGGATCTACCGATGTCAGTGCGCGGCGATCGTCGATCACCCGACGTCCGATATTGATCATCCATTCGGGTACCACGGCGTCGATGAGGTCCCAGCCCGCAAGGTAACGCGGAACCGTAGTTTCGGCTCGTCGATGCGTGACGGTGTCGACGACGGCTTTGGCCACGACCTCGGGTTCAACGGTCGGCATACCCTTTCCGAGTGGCACACCGGAGGAGAGTCCGGTGCGCACGGCGCTGGGCAGGATGGCGCTGACGCTGACTCCGGAATCTGCGAATTCGACACGGGCAGAAGCCGAAAGACCCACCGCGCCGAACTTGCTTGCGTTGTACACGGCCATTCCGGGCACGGGGAGCTTGCCTGCCATGGATGCGATGTTGACGACGTGGCCCCGTCGTCGTTCCACCATGCCGGGCAGCACTGCGCGCATCCCGTGAATCGGCCCCCAGACGTTGACGTCGAGGGTGACTCGACTGGTGGCGTCGGACTCGTCGAGGAAGCCGCCGAGCGGCATCACTCCCGCATTGTTGACCAGAATGTCGATGTGACCGAATTCGCCGATCACTGTGGAGATGAACACATCCCAGGATTCGCGCGAGGTGACGTCCAGTGCGTAGCCGCGGGCCCGTGCGCCGATGGACGCGGCTGTATCGACGGCTGTCTCCTCATCGAGATCGCCGACGCAGACGAGTGCGCCGCGAGTTGCGAACAACTCCGCTGTGGCCCGGCCGATTCCGCGGCCGCCGCCGGAGATGACAACAACTGCTCCGTCGAGATCGATCGGCGGGTAGGTGGTGCCGAAGAGGCTCATGCGGTGTACTCCGGTTCGAGGGAGGTGGTGGGCTCAGAGGGCGTGGTATCCAACGAAGGGTTGTCGGAGAGCGTGTGGTTGTAGGCATACGGATCGAAGTCTCGTAGCCGTCGACGCATGGCGCCGGACGACCACGGCCAGTTGAAACTGTTGCGGCCGTTGACGTCGAAGAAATAGCTTTCGCAACCACCGGCGTTGTAGACCGTGGTTCCCAGTGCTTCCTGAACCTGAGAGTTGAAGGCTGCCTGTACTTCCGGCCGCACGTCGATGGTTTGCCAGCCGTGCCGACGAGCGTGGCCGATCGCCTGCGCCACATAGTTCAGTTGGGCTTCCAAGATCATGAACGCCGACGTGTGCCCGGTGCCGAGGCTCGGGCCCAGCAGAATGAACGCGTTGGGAAATCCGCTGACGGCGGAACCGAAGTACGCCTGCGGGCTTCCCTGCCAATGGTCGTCGAGTGATCGACCTTCTCCGTCGAAAACCTTGGAGGCGATGGGCATGTCGAGGATGTGAAAGCCCGTTCCGAAGATGATGGCGTCCACCTCCGATTCCGCTCCGTCGGCGCCGATCACGGTGTTGCCGCGGATTTCTTCAACTGCATTGGCATGGACGCTGACGTTGGGTTTGCCGAGTGCCGGATAGTACGAATTCGACATGAGCAGTCGCTTGCAACCGAGGGTGTAGTCGGGTGTCAGCGCCTTGCGCAGCTTCGGATCACGGACCTGCAGGCGCAACTGGGCCGAACCGAGTTTCTGCACGATTCGCAGGATCCACGGATTGCGAAATCCCAATCCGAGCGCTTCCATGATTCCGTATTCGATGCTGCGCAGGGCTTTGTGTGCTCCCGGTACGAATCGCATGACGGACCTTTCGATCCGCGGTACGTAGTGGTCGGGTTTGGGGAGAACCCATTGAGCGGTTCGCTGGTAGAGGTGAAGTGTGGAGACTTCGGAGACGATGCGCGGAACGAACTGGACTGCCGAAGCGCCGGTACCCACGACAGCGACCCGTTTTCCGGTCAAGTCGTAGTCGTGATTCCACTGCGAGGAATGAAACACCTCGCCCTCGAACGCTTCCAGTCCGGGGATTGCCGGTGTCAAGGGTTCGTTCCACGGACCCGTGGCCGCGATCACGAAACGAGCAGTGAGTTCGCCACTGGAAGTTGTTATCTTCCAAAGGGATTGCGACGCATCCCACTGTGAGGAGAGCATTTCGACCCCGAAGCGAACATGCTTGTCGATGCCGTGGCGGAGGGCCGTATCGTCGATGTACTCGCGGATCTCCGGCTGCTCCGCGAACAAACGCGTCCAATCCGGATTGGCGGCAAAGGAATACGAGTACAGGCCGGACGGAACATCGCAGGCACAACCGGGATAGGTGTTGGCGCGCCAGGTTCCACCGAGCGAATCGGCCTTTTCGAGCAGGACGAAATTTTCGATCCCGAGGCGCTGCAGATGAATGGCTGCGCCGATTCCGGAGATCCCGCCGCCGATGATCACGACCTCGAAGTGGTCAGGTTCGTTGTTCACTGAGTCTGCGCTTTCACTGGTGGGAATGGGTGGTGTGGAACGCGTGCGCATCGAGTTCACGCTTGACGCTCGCACGTGTTGTGCGCAGGGATGATTCGAAGGTGGCGAGCCGCCGTCGGCCGTCCATGAAGTTGGCGCCCATGACGGCGAGATCGTCATCGGTGGCATCGATACGCAGGACCTTGGTGCCGGCAGCGCGAACCAGCTCGATCTCGCGGTCGAGGCCCTTGGACATGGAGTTGCGCAGGGCCCGGCGTTCGATGCGTGCAGCACCGCGCGCTGGCTTCAGCGTTCGAGATGCCATGGGCGCCAGTACGACCAGCTCGTCCAGCTCGAGGGGGAGCAGGAGGTCTACTGAAGCCGTGGATGCCGCGCCGCCGTCGATGTACCTGACGCCGTCGATGGTGACAGGTGGGAACCAGCCGGGAATCGCCCACGACGCTCGAAGTGCTTCACCGACGGTCGCTTCCGGAGCCCCCTGTGCCCCGAATGCGACCCGCCGCCCCGTTCTGTAGTCCATGGATACCATGTACGCGTTCGGATGTGGGAGCCACGAATCGCCAGGGGCAAGTGATGCGGCGAGCGCGGTGAGCCAGGACGGGTCACCGCCACCAAGCGGTGCTATGCCGCTCATCCGGCTCAGAACCGGAAGATCTCGACGCGCCACCAGTCGTGGATTGCCGATCCCCAAGCTCGGTAGTGGTGGGATTTTTCCGGGTGCCGACGCGATGTGGGCGAGGAGTTCGGGGCGGGCCGCGGGATCACCGAGTTGCATGGCGACCAACTCGTCGACTCCGACTCCGCTGCCGAGCATCGTCGCGAACTCGGCTCCGGCGGACGTGCCGATGATTGCGGTGGCTTCGCGGGGATCCCAGTCGAGTGCCTCCCGAACCGAGGCGAGCGCGGCAACGGTCCAGGCGAAGCCGAGAGTGCCGCCGCATCCGATTGCCAAGCCGCGTTTCGGCGCGCTGTTTCGCCTGAACCCGGTCGCGGTGGTGCCGGTCACTTCTGAAGTCATATTTCGGAGACTATCAGTATCTGAATAACGTGGGTACCCCAAATATGGTTGTCCGGAGTGCGCCCGCGGGCCGCTCCCGGTATTCGGCTACCGTTGGAATCTCGATACTCAGAACCACTAGGAGGTTCCGATGGCACGATTGACCAGGCAGGAAGCGCAGGCGTTGACCCGCGAAACCTTGTTGGCGACGGCCGTCGAGCATTTTCTCGATCGCGGGTACGCCGCCGCGTCACTCGATCAGATCGCCGAGGATGCCGGCTACTCCAAGGGTGCGGTGTACTCGAACTTCAAGAACAAAGACGAGTTGTGCGCTGAAGTGCTCGGCCGAATCAGGTTGACCAAGGTCGGTGAGATCACCGCCCAGCTCGGAGCGAAGTCGACGCTCGACGACGCGGTGGCCGAGTTCGCGCGATGGGCCGAGCGGACGATCGGGGACCAGAGGTGGACTCTGCTCGAGGTCGAGTTCTCGGTCCGGTCACGGCACAGCGAGGACATTCGAGCGAAAATCGCGGCGGGTGCCGACCAAGTGCGCGGACTGATCGCCGGAATGGTGCAGCACCTCACCGAATCCAACAATGTGACGCCGACAATGGACCCGAATGCGGCGGCCCTTCGAATGCTCAGCGTCGGAATCGGTTTGGGTCTTCAGCGTGCGATCAGCCCAGAGCTTCCCGTCGATCCGTTGGTGGATACGGTGCGCGAAATATTACTGGGTGGGTGAAACTGTCGGGCGGGCAAGGAGTACTCGCAGCATTCCGCCGATCTCGGCGACAGCGGCGCGTGAACCGGCGCTCGGTCCCAGAACATTGACGAAGCCGTGGATGAATCCGGGATAGCGTCGATCCGTCACGTGAACACCGTTGTCGCGCAATCGAGCTGCGTAGGCTTCGCCTTCGTCCCGGAGTGGATCGAATCCCGCCGTGATCACGATGGCTGGTGGCAGTCCGGCCACATCGGGGGCGCGTAGCGGCGACACCATCGGGTCGAGTCGATCGGCATCGCTGCCGAGGAAGCTGGACTCGTAGAAGTTCATGTTGGCCTCGGTCAGGAAGAAGCCTTCACCGAACGTCGTTCTCGACGGCGCCTTCTCGTGAAAGTCGGTCGCGGGATAGATCAACAGTTGTGCTGCCGGAGGGGTGTTGCCGTCGTCGCGGGCACGCAGCGCCACCGTTGCCGACAAGTGCCCACCCGCGCTGTCGCCGCCGACAGCGATCCGCGTCGGGTCTGCACCGAACTCTTCGGCGCGGTCGACGATGTCGAGGTAGGCGGCGTAGGCGTCGTGTACCGGTGTGGGGAAAGCGAATTCGGGCGCGAGCCGGTAGTCGACCGAGACGACCCGTGCGCCGGAAGTCTCGGCCAACAGGCGGCACGGAGCATCGTGGGATTCGATGCCGCCCTGCACCCAGCCGCCGCCGTGGAAGTAGACGAGTAGAGCGCCGGTGTCGGCGCTCGGAACATAGAGCCGAGCTCGAAGTGGGCCGTCGGCGCCCGAAACGGAAATCTCTTCGGTGTGGACCGGTGCGGGCCGACCGCCCATCATGATCGCCGTTCGGGTGAGATTGGCGCGAGCAGCGGCGAGTGACTGGGAATCGGTTGTATGCGACGGTAGTGGCCGCGTCTTCGCGAGCGTGAGCAGCAGGTGTGCGTCGGCGTCGAGCGTGTTGCCCTCGATGACTACGGGTGGACCGGTGATTCGGCGTTTCACCGCGCTGGGCAGCGCGAATGCGGCTGCCACCAAGGATGCTTCGGCGCGATCTCGAATGCTGCGGCTGCTGGCCTGCTTCACGGATTCCGACACGTGGCGCACACTACCAAGCATGACTACTGCGGCACTGTCGATCACGCAGATCGAGAACACACACCTGGTTCGGTGCGGTCACGCCAATTGGGTACTGGTCGAAGAGGGGTCCGATCTGACGCTGATCGACGGCGGATACCCGGCCAACGGGGCCGACGTCGAACGCTCGATCGAGCAGATCGGTCACCAGCTCGGGGATGTTCGGGCAATCCTCGTCACTCACGCGCACGTTGATCACATCGGCGGAATCGCGGACATCGTGACTCGGCTCGAGGTTCCGGTCCTGATGGATCCGTTGGAGGTGCCCCACGCGAAGCGGGAGTATCTGCAGCAGTTGTCGCCGGCGAAAGCTCCGTTGCTGTTGTGGCGGCGAGGTGCTCCGAAGTGGCTTCGCGACGTGATCGGAGCGGGCGCGTTGAAAGGAGCGGAACTGCTTCACGCACAGGCCTTTGCGTCCGGTGGCGCGCTGGATATCCCAGGCCGTATCGTGCCGATCCCCACTCACGGGCACACCGACGGCCACAGCGCTTACCTGGTCCCCGACGCAGGCGTCGTCGCGTCGGGTGACGCTTTGGTGACCGGACACGCGACATCGAGCGTCGCCGGACCACAATTTCTGGTGTGCCCTTTCAATCATGACCGTGAAGCGACGGACCAGGCGTTGGACAATATCGCCGCTGCACCTGCCGGCGTGCTGTTTCCCGGACACGGTCCGGTCTACGAAGGCAGCCTGGCTGCCGCAGTCGAACAGGCCCGAGCCGGCCGGACAAGGATGCGTCCATGACTACTGTCGAAACGGTCGACGAAGGTGCAGTGCACGGTTTCCTGCATCGGCCTGATTCTGTGTCCTTCGCGTCGCCCGTCGCCACGCTTGCACTGACTCACGGCGCCGGAAGTAACTGCGACACTGTGCTGTTGCGCGCTGTTGCCGACGGCTTTGCCGTGGCGGGAGTGCAAGTCCTGCGCTTCGATCTCGCGTTTCGGGTGCGTCGAGCTTCGGGGCCGCCACATCCGTCGCGTGCTGCGGAGGATCGCGCGGGCATTGCCGAGGTGATTGCCGCTGTTCGCAAGGACTACTCGGTGCCCGGACCTGTTCTGCTCGGCGGACATTCGTACGGCGGACGGCAAGCGTCGATGCTGGCGGCGCAGAACCCAGGACTCGTCGACGGACTCGTTCTGCTGTCCTACCCGCTGCATCCTCCGAAGAAGCCCGACAAACTCAGAACCGAGCACCTACCCGAGTTGAACACACCGACCGTTGTCGTCCACGGATCGAAAGACGAATTCGCGACCACGGAGGAGCTTCGGGCCGCACTCGCGCTGATTCCCGTACCGACACGATTGGTGGAGTTCGAGGGAGCTCGACACGACTTGTCCGTGGTGAAGTATCCGGTGGTCGAACAGGCAGTCGCCGCAGCAACAGAACTGTTCACGCTCGGACGTTGACGCGCCGGTTGCCCGTGTCGGTGGTTCCTGGTGAGATCGACTCATGAGTGCCCAGCCGTATCAGCCCAGTGCCCTGTCCGACGTCACGGTGAGCGTCGACGGCGACGACACAGTCGTCAGCTTTCCTCGGGTGCTGCCGTATCCCGTCGAGAAGGTGTGGGAGGCGATCACCGACCCGGAGATGTTGGCGCAATGGACGCCGTACACCGCCGATCGGAATCTGAGCCGCACTGGCGACGCCGTGATCACCATGCTCACCGAGGACGGCGCCCCCGAAATGTCGCTGCCGGTCATCGTTCACGTCGTGGAGACTTCCCGGCGGCTCGAACACGAGTGGGGCCCGGACGAATTGGTGTGGGACCTGACCCCGATCGAAGGTGGAACCCGCGTTGTGCTCACGCAGAGGTCGCGGGCTGAGGGGATGGCGTCGGCACTCGCTGCGGGATGGCATTTGTGCTTCGACGTACTCGACGCCCTTCTGGCGGGCGAGCCCTTCGGTCCGATCGTGGGTGAACGGGCACGCGAGTACGGCTGGGACGCGCTCAACTCTGGTTATGCGCGACAGCTGGGTATCGACGAATCTCAGGTCTGGTAGCTGCTCAGAGTTTGCGACTGGCAGGCTTTCTGGTGGAGGCACGCGCGATCAGTTCGACGGGAAGCTTCACGGATTCGACGTTCCTGCCGGCGATCAATGCGAGCAGGTGCTCGAGCCCGGTCGCGCCGATCTTGCGGGCGGGGGACCTCACCGTCGTCAGTGGCACCGGGAGTTGGGAGACAACCGGAATGTCGTTGTAGCCGACCAACGCAAGATCGTCCGGAATGCTCAACCCGAGATCACGGGCCACACCGAGTACGCCGATCGCGATGGTATCGCTCACCGTGAAGACGGCGTCAGGGCGCGTGTTCCCGCTGAGCAGTGTGGCAGCCGCATCGACACCCCCTTGAACTTCGAACTCGGACGCCACTATTCGGTTCGGCGGTAGTTCCAAGCCCGCTTCGGCCAGGGCGTCGCGGAAACCTGCGACGCGTTCACGTGAAGTGCTGGCGTGATCCGGTCCGGCGATCACACCGAGATCGCGATAGCCGCAATCCAGTAAATGCCTTCCCGCGAGGTAGCCGCCGAGGCGGTCGTCGCCGCTGACAAATGGCAGGCTTCGGTTCGCGGACGACGTCGCCGGGTCGATGTGCCGGTTCAGCAGCAAGATCGGTAGCGAGCGCAGGGGGAGTGAGTCGACGAAATCGGTACCCGGCAGGTGGATGCTGCTCAGCATGAGCCCGTCGACCTGGCGGCTGACCAGGAACTCGACTGCTTTGCGCTGCGCGTCCAGATCGTCAGGTGGGCTGGAGAGCAGGACCGAGTAACCCGCCGCGGTGGCAGCCTCCTCGATGCCCTGGAACATGGTGGCCACCACGACGTCCGTCAGCCTCGGCATCACGACGCCGATGGTGGTGGTCTTTCGGGTACGCAGGCTGGCCGCCCACAGGTTCGGTTGGTAACCAAGCTCCTCGGCGACCTGACGAACTCGGAGCGCGGAGTCGGACCAACCGTCGGCGGGCTCGGGCTGACGGAGGACCCGCGACGCCGTCGAGATGTGGACCCCGGCCTGGTCGGCGATTTCGCGCAGCGTCGGCGGACGGCCGTTGCTGCGGGTCGACGGATCGGGCGTCATCTGCGTCGGGGCTCCTGCTGTGGGTCCGGGTGTGGGGCGGAGTGAGGGTCGGGGATTGACGGGTGTGCAACCGGGCCCTACTCTAGGCGATGCAAACGATTGCGCAATCGTTCTTGCAAAGGATTGCGCCCGAGAACACTGGAGGCCCCGTGACCACGCCGCAGTCCCTGTCCGAGCTTTTTGCCATCGACACCCTGCTGGATGCCGAGGAGATCGCGATCCGCGACACGGTCCGCAAGATGGTCGACGATCGCATTCGCCCGCACATCGGCGAATGGTTCGAGGCGGCAGCATTGCCGGCTCGTGAGCTGGCCAAGGAGCTGGGCGCGCTCGGCGTACTGGGCATGCACCTCGAGGGCTACGGCTGTGCCGGGATGAGCGCGACGGCGTACGGGTTGGCCTGCCAGGAACTCGAAGCTGTCGATTCGGGTATTCGCAGCCTCGTATCAGTCCAGGGTTCGCTCGCCATGTTCGCGATCCACCACAACGGAAGTGAAGAGCAGAAGGAAGAGTGGCTCCCGCGGATGGCGGCCGGTGAAGCCATCGGTTGCTTCGGTCTCACGGAACCCGATTTCGGATCCAACCCCGGCGGCATGCGAACCAACGCCAAGCGCGACGGCGACGACTGGATCCTCAACGGCACCAAGATGTGGATTACCAACGGCTCCATCGCGGACGTCGCCGTGGTCTGGGCGCGCACCGACGACGGCGTCCGCGGATTTGTTGTTCCCACCGACACTCCGGGCTTCTCCGCCCCCGAGATCAAGAACAAGATGTCGCTGCGGGCGTCGGTCACGTCGGAACTGGTGCTCGAGGACGTGCGTCTGCCTGCCTCGGCGATGCTGCCCAAGGCTCGCGGACTATCCGGCCCGCTCGGCTGCCTCAACGAGGCCCGCTTCGGCATCATCTTCGGAGCGATGGGTGCAGCACGTGACTGCCTCGAGACCGCGATCTCGTACGCGCGTGATCGCAAGGTCTTCGACAAGTCGCTCGCCGCGTACCAGATCACTCAGGCCAAGATCGCTGACATGGCAGTCGAATTGGGCAAGGGTCAGTTGCTCGCAATCCACCTCGGACGTCTCAAGGATGCTGGGACGGTTCGTCCCGAGCAGGTCAGCACCGGCAAGCTCAACAACGTCCGCGAAGCCATCAAGATCGCCCGTGAGTGCCGAACCATCCTGGGTGCCAACGGCATCACGCTCGAATACCCCGTGATTCGGCACGCGAACAACCTCGAATCCGTTCTCACCTACGAGGGCACCTCCGAGGTTCACCAGCTGGTGATCGGTCGCGCTCTCACCGGTGAAGAAGCGTTCCGGTGACGGTAGACGCTGTCGGAGCGCTCGACGGGTTGGTGATCGCGGATTTCGGCCGCGTCCTCGCCGGCCCGTACGCCACGATGATTCTTGCCGATCTCGGCGCGGAGGTCGTCAAGATCGAGCGGCCGGGTGTCGGCGACGATACTCGCAGCTGGGGCCCGCCGTGGGTGGGGGACGAGTCGAGCTACTTCTTGTCGGTGAACCGCAACAAGAAGTCGGTCACTCTGGACCTGCGCGAGCGCGCGGATCTGGAGAGTGCACGCGAGCTGGTTCGCAGTGCGGACGTCGTGGTGCAGAACTTCCTGCCGGGAACGATGGACCGTCTGGGGCTGGGCTACGACGCTGTCCGAGAAATGAATCCGCGTGCGGTCTACTGCTCGATCAGCGGCTTCGGTGGCAACAATTCTCTGCCGGGGTACGACCTGTTGATTCAGGCGGTCGGCGGATTGATGAGTATCACGGGTCCCGATTCCAAGACTCCCACCAAGGTCGGTGTCGCGGTGGTCGACGTCATCACCGGCTTGCATGCCAGCGTGGGAATCCTTGCAGCGCTGCGCCACCGCGATCGAACGGGCGAAGGGCAGCACGTCGAGGTCAATCTGTTGTCCTCGTTGCTTTCCGCACTGGCCAACCAGTCGTCCGGCTACGTGGCGGCGGGTGTGGTGCCCGCGGCCATGGGCAATCGGCATCCGAGCATCGCGCCCTACGAGGTGTTCGACACCGCCGACCGCCCGCTGGTTCTCGCTGTCGGCAACGATCGCCAATTCGGTTCGTTGGTAGAGGTTCTCGGAATTCCCGAACTTGCCGCGGATGTACGGTTCATCTCGAATCGGGATCGGGTCGCGCATCGAGAAGAACTGTTCGACGCCGTCACTGCTGCGTTGGCCAAGGGCACTGCAGACTCGTGGTTCGAGGCACTGACCGAGCGAGGTGTTCCGTGTGGGCCCCTCAACGAAATCGCCGACGCGATAGCGCTGGCGGAACGGCTGGATCTCGTTCCGGTGGTGACCATTGACGATCCGCGTCGCGATGCACCGACTCGGCAGGTAGCCAATCCGATTCGGTTGAGCGGCACTCCGGCAACCTATCGGTCGGCCCCGCCGCGGTTGGGTGAAGACAGCGTTCCCACCCCGCCGGGCGTTGGTTGACGCACGCGAATCGGCCACCGGAACACCGGTGGCCGATCTGCGTGTGTGGCTGACTCAGCTGACCTTCAGGACCAGCTTTCCAGTGTTCGCACCGGCAAAGAGAAGGTTGAGGCTGTCGCCGAATGCGTCGATGCCCCCGTCAACGACATGCTCGCGGGCCGTCAATTCGCCACTCTTGATCCACTTTCCGATCTGCTCCTGCGCTTCTGCGTAACGATCGAGGTAGTCGAAGACCACGAAGCCGGCCATCGTGGCCCGGTTGACGAGAAGTGACAGATAGTGCGCGGGGCCGGGCTGAGGCTCGGTGGCGTTGTAGCCCGCGATGGCGCCGCAGATGACCACCCGAGCGCCGAGACGCAAACGGGAGAGCGCGGCGTCGAGAATTTCTCCGCCGACGTTGTCGAAGTACACGTCGATACCGTCGGGAGCATTGGACTTGAGTGCCTTGTAGACGGATTCGTTCTTGTAGTCGATGGCGACATCGAAGCCGAGGTCTTCGGTGAGCCACGCGCACTTCTCCGGACCACCGGCGATGCCGATGACCTTGCAGCCGTGGATCTTTGCGATCTGGCCGACGAGGCTGCCGACGGCGCCTGCCGAGCCGGATACTACGACGGTGTCACCGTCCTTCAGCTTTCCGACGTCGAGCAATCCGAAATATGCGGTGACGCCGGGGAATCCGAGAGCGCCGAGCCAAGTCGGTAGGGGAGCGATCGATTCGTCGACCCGCGTGACATCGGTGCCGTCGGAAACACCGTATTCGGAAGCGCCGAACGATCCGGCGACGATGTCACCGACCTGGTAATCGGGGTGTTGCGACTCGGTGATGCGTCCGACGCCGTGGGCGCGCATGACGGAGCCGAGCTTGACCGGGGGAACGTACGACTTGACGTCGTTGAGCCAACCGCGCATCGCGGGGTCAAGGGAGAGGTATTCGACCTTGACGACAAACTCGCCCGGTCCGGCGGACGGGATCTCGGCGTCGACATATTCCCAGGTGGAAGCGTCGGGAAGTCCTGTCGGGCGGGCGGCGAGGCGTACTTGGCGGTTGGTCATCTCTCCCCTTCGGCGAAACGAATTGAACTTGAGGCCGGATTCAATATAGGTGATGGATCACGAACTGGGAAGAGTTGGATGAACCGATTGGCGACTATGTATGTTCGATCGATGAGCAATGTGGTCGAAGACGCGCCTGGTTGGTTCACTCGGGCGCTGGAAGCGCCGGTCGAGACGGGGTCGGTGGAGGTCGAGGGCGCTTCGGTGCACTTTCGGGCTTGGGGGTCGGCGGGGCCGGGAATCGTGCTGATTCACGGCGGCGCAGCCCACAGTCGCTGGTGGGATCACATCGCGCCGCAGTTCTCCGAGGGATGCCGCGTTGTCGCTCTCGACTTGACGGGGCACGGCGACAGTGACACTCGCGACGCCTACGCAATGTCCCAGTGGGCTCGCGAGGTGCTGGCGGCGGCCGAGGCAGGGGGAATCGACGGCAAGCCGATTCTGGTGGGGCACAGCATGGGTGGGATTGTTGCTTTCGTGGCCTCACATCTGCACGGCGAGTTGTTGGACGGCGTTGTCATCATCGATTCTCCACTCAAGGCGCGTACGCCCGAAGAAGAGGCAGCTCGACGCCAGAATGCGTTCGGCCCCAAGAAGGTTTACCGCTCCAGAGAAGATGCGATGGACCGATTCCGCTTCGTACCGCCGCAGGACTCGGGGGTACCCGCAGTGCGTGATCATGTGGCGGCCACGTCGATGGAGGAAGTCGTCGGTGGTTGGTCGTGGAAATTCGATCCGAACTTCTTTCTCCGTGTTGGCGCCGAGGATGTTATGGGCAGCGAACCACGTTGCCGCGTAGCGTATTTCCGGGCCGAGAACGGAATTGTGTCCGACCGGCTCATGGAGCACATGCGCGGATTGTTCGGACCGGAGGCCATCGTGGCGGAGATTCCCGAAGCCGGACATCACGTCATGATCGATCAGCCGTTGCAACTCGTGACCGGGGTGCGAACTGTGTTGAGTGCGTGGGCCGTCACCAATCAAGTGCCAGTAAATCAAGTGGCAGGTAACGTCGAGGAAAGGGTAGAAGCATGAGCACGGAATTGACGCTCGAACCGAAAGTTGAAGCCGCCCTGCAGTTGTGGCACACCATGATCGAAACCGGTGACCTGTCGGCGCTACCGACCATCGTCGCGCCTGACGCGCAGTTCCGATCGCCCACCGGATTCAAGCCGTACCAGTCCGCGGATGCCGTTGTGCTCATTCTCAATACGGTGATCCAGGTGTTCGAGAATTTCGAGTACCACCGTCAGTTCGCCGGAGCCGACGGTCGGCAGGTCGTTCTCGAATTCAGTGCGAACATCGGCGACAAGAGCCTCAAGGGAATCGACATGGTCGAATTCGACGAGGACGGCAAGATCGTCGATTTCGAGGTCATGGTGCGTCCGGCCAGCGGGCTCGCCGCATTGGCTGCCGAGATGGGCCGCAGGCTCGGGCAGACGCTGCCGACCTACAAAGCCTGAACCGAGTCCGGCCAGGGCTCAGTTCGTACTGAATCCGCCGTTGGAGTGAAGGAGTTGTCCCGTAATCCAGCCTCCGGCGTCGGACATCAGAAATCGAACGAGGTCTGCAGTGTCGCCGGGAGTGCCCAGCCGGCCGGCAGGGGTCTGGAGGGTGGCGGCCTGTCTGATCTCCGGTGTCATCCACCCTGTGTCGATCGGTCCTGGGTTGATGACGTTTGCTCTTACGCCACGTGATCCGAGTTCGACTGCGGCTGCGATGACGATGCGGTCGAGTGCGCCCTTGCTGGCCCCGTACGGGAGATTGTGGGCCGCATGGTCGCTGGTGAGCGCGATGATCCGTCCGGTCACCTGACTGGCATCGTGCTGTTGCGGAAGTCGTTCGGCGAACGCTTTGATCAGCAGCCAAGAGGCGCGGGCGTTGACGGCGAAATGTCGTTCCCAGCTCTCGACGGTGGTATCGAGGATGGAGCTGTCGACGCTTTCGCAATGTGAGAGCACCAGCCCGCGAAGGTCGTTCCGCGCTGCGGCTGCGTCAACGAGCTGACCGGCAGCGTCCGGCGAGGCCAGATCTCCGGGAACCAGGTCGACACGGCTCCCGAGTGCGCGACACTTCTCTGCCACGTCCTGTGGATCGTGCGCTCCGCGGACGAATCCGACGCGTTCGTCATAAGGCTCCCAGTAGCCGATCGTCAGATCCCAACCATCCTCGGCGAGACCCAATGCGAGGCTTGCTCCGATCGACTTGCTCCGGCCGACACCGGTGATCAATACGGTCCCGCGCTTGTCAGACACTGCTCGCCTCCCGAGACTTCCTGTAACCGACGCGGGACTTCCGGCAACTGACGCGCACAACTCGAGCGGTCTACCGCGGGTGAGGCCACCTTGGTCGGAAAGACCACTGTAGCGGGCGAGCGGGCGCCGTCGGCCCCTCGACCTGGCAAGAGTCTTGACACGGCGCTGTGCACAGCGTTTGACTGAGATACAAGCTCGAGTTGATTCGCCCGACTGTGTCCCGGGAGGTTGACCTATGCGCGGCAAGGGAATTGCAGGCAAGGCTTTCTCAAACGAGGGCTGTAGACGTCGAGCACGGTCGCACCGGGGGACCATCCCGGTACTGGCTTTGGTTGGGGTGTGCGTACTTTCGTTTGCCATGACTCAGACGGCCGGCGCTCAACCTGTTGCGGAGACTGTCGATACCGGGTTCGTGATCCCCTTTGCCGGGGCACCTGGCTACGAGAGCGTCGCGCCCACGCAGATGATCAGTCCGGATCAGCTCAACCAGCCGCTGGGTCAACAGGTAGCGGACGAGATTGCCGCGCAGATCGGACTCGAACCAGCCGACACTTTGTCCAAGGAGCAGTATCGCGATCTCATCTCCGGCGGTGGGGTCGGGGGCAATCGCGAGGACGCCGAGGTGATCGACGAATGCGCCCGAATATTGACCAATACGAACGGGCGCCCTCTCTACTCCGGCACTACGCCGTCGGTTCTGGCCAGTTACGGGTTGTACGTGAATCCCGACGGATTGTTGCAGAGCCCCGCCAACGCGGATGCGCCGACGCGGCAGGTGAATACGCTGATCGCCCCTGGCGGTTTCGTGGGCACCTGGCTGCGCAACAACGGTGCGACGCACACTCTGATCGCGCTCTACCAGTCGGCATACACGGTGCAAGCGGTCTACGGATTTGCAGCGCAACAGATTTCGGGTGAAGCGCAGCTGGTGACCAACACCAAAGGCGATGTGAGTTCGGAAGTCGGCATGTCGATGGCGCCGCCGCTCTGGATAGTGAACTTCGCTCTGCTCTACATCTTGAAGCCCGCACTGGCGGCAGCGATGCCTGCACACTGGGTTCCCATTCCGCCTGCCGTTGCCGACGCTGTGAAGGCGAGTCCCACCGGCCAAGTCGCGTTCAGTGACTACGCGTCCTATTTCGAGTGATCGGTCTGCCGGACAGCGCTCACGAACTGCTCGATCAAAGCGTGGTCCTTGACGCCGCGGGACGATTCGACGCCGCTGGAGACGTCGACGCCCCAGGCTCCGGTGGCATCCAATGCGTCACGAACATTGTCCGGGGACAGTCCGCCCGCCAGGATCCATTGACCTTGCGGGCGCGATTGCTGTTGGGCCCAGTTCCACGGCACCCCGGATCCGGCGTCCGCGCCGTCGATCAAGAGCTCGTCCTCACCGAGGTCGAGGTTGTAACCGTCGCGGACGTTGCTGGAGACGACCGCGCGGATGACGGTGAGGCCGGCATCGTGCAGTTGCTGCACTTGCTCGGCGTCGACAAGATCGTGAATCTGCACGGTGCGAAGCCCGGTGACCTCGGCGATCTCGCGGATCTGATCGATCGGGTTACCGAGAAAGACTCCGATTGCCCGGACGTGAGCGGGGACTCGTGCGAGTAGCTCGACTGCGAGAGCGGGGTCGACTTTGCGGACGCTCTCGGCGAAGACGAAACCGATGGCGTCGACGCCCAGTCCCACCGTGAGGTCGACCGTGTCAACGTCGCGTAGGCCACAGACCTTGATGAATGTCACCTGATACAGAGTACTAGTGTCGTCGTCTAGCCTCGTGCGTGCGACATTTCTACGTGCGAGAGGCTTGACGTGGACTGGCTCTACCGAATCAGTTTGATCTCGGGACCGCTGCCGGTGATCCTGACTGTCCTTGGGGTTCTGGGTGGTGTGTGGCTGCTCGGTTCGAACGTGCGTTGGTACTACCGCAGAGCGGTGCCGATCGCGGGGCTGATCGCACTGGTGATCATGATCGCCGTGTGGATCACCGTCGAAAAGGTGATCGTGCCGTTCCCCGATCCCATCGAGATGTCGATTTACGTGTGGATCGGTCTCGGTATCTACGCGCTGCTACTTCTCGGGCCGCGAATCAAGGCGGGCGGAACCGTCGCGAAGGCGGTGCTGTCCGTGATTGCGACCGTACTGGTCATCGTCACCGCCGCGACGCAGATCAATCTGGTTTTCGCCGCGTATCCGACTGTGGGAATTGCGTTCGGACACGACGATTTCGACCGCATCTCACTCAGTGAAGTTCCCGGTCCGACGGATCCTGTTGTCACCGGCGACCCCACCGACACGGTGTGGAAAGCGCCGGAGGGCATGCCGATTCGCGGACGAGTCACGACTTTGCCTGTACCCGGAACGATTTCAGGATTCTCCGCGCGCGACGCCCAGGTGTATCTGCCGCCGTCGTACTTCACCAATCCGCGCCCGCTTCTTCCCGTGCTCGTGCTCATGGCAGGTCAGCCTGGCAAGCCCGAGGACTGGCTCCAAGGCGGAAAGCTGACCGCGACAATGGATTCTTTCGCGCGCGATCACGCCGGGCTCGCTCCGGTCGTCGTGATAGCCGATGGAACAGGGTCGCAGATGGCCAATCCGCTGTGCACCGACTCGTCACAGGGCAAGGTCGGCACGTATCTGGCAAAGGACTTGCCCGCTGCGGTGGCGAATGCGTTCCAGATCGACACGAGTCCGCGAGCGTGGGCAATCGGTGGGCTCTCCTACGGTGGCACCTGCTCACTGCAGATGGCGACCAATTACCCCGAGGTGTACCCGACCTTCCTCGATCTGTCCGGTCAGTTGGAGCCTTCGCTCGGTGACCGACAGCGAACCGTCGACGAGATCTTCGGCGGCGACGAAGCAGCGTTCGTGAAGGTGAATCCGATGGACCTGCTGGCGACCCGCAAGTTCCCGAACTCGGGCGGAGTGTTTGTCGTCGGAACAGATGACAACGAGTTCAAGCCCGGCCAGCAGAAGGTGTACGAAGCGGCCAAAGCGGCCGGAATGGACGCCAGGTATCTCGAGCTTCCCGGTGGTCACAGCTTTTCGGTGTGGTCCGCGGGCGTCGAACAGGAACTGGCGTGGATCTCGCAGCGAATGGGACTGATCAGCTGAATCCTGTTCCGGTTTTGGAACGTGTTCTATATTCGGTGTGTGACTGCCGTTCGGCAGTCTCTCGATCGTTCACCGACTGGAGTTCAGGCACATGTACGAGTGGTCCGACACCGACCTGATGTTCCGCGACGCCTTGCGGGGCTTTATCGACAAAGAGGTGCGACCTCACGTCGACGAGCTCGAAAGTGGTGCGCTGCCGCCGTTCGACATCATCCGCAAGCTGTACTCGACCTTCGGTCTGGCCGACATGGCACGCGAGGGTCTCGAGAAGTCGCTGGCACGTGAGCGTGGCGATGCACCCTCCAGTGGCGGTGAGAAGTCGAGCGCATTCAGCGGCGCAGGCAGCATGGGCGTTGTGCTCAACAGTGAATTGGCCGGAGTCAGCCTCGGTCTCGTCGCGTCGTTGGGCGTCAGCCTCGGATTGGCCGCCGGAACTATCCGCAGCCGCGGCACACTCGCGCAGAAGGAACGCTGGCTCCCCGGCCTGGTGACATTCGAGACCGTCGGCGCCTGGGCGATCACCGAACCGGACTCCGGCTCGGATGCCTTCGGCGGCATGAAGTCCTACGTACGCCGCGACGGCGACGACTACATTCTCAACGGCAACAAGACCTTCATCACCAACGGTCCGTACGCCGACGTGATGATCGTGTACGCAAAGCTCGACGAGGGCGATGCGTCGGTTGATCGTCGCGATCGCAAGGTGCTCGCCTTCATCCTCGACAAGGGCATGGAGGGTCTCACCCAGAGCCCGCCGTTCAAGAAGATGGGCATGAACTCCTCACCCACCGGTGAGCTGTTCTTCGACAACGTCCGCATCACCAAGGACCGTCTGCTCGGCGAGACCGAGGACAGCGGAAAGTCGGACGGAAAGTCCAGCGCCAAGGAGAGCTTTGCCGCCGAACGCATCGGCATCGCGTCCCTGTCTCTCGGCATCATCAACGAATGCCACCGTCTGAGTATCGAATACGCGAAGTCCCGCAAACTGTGGGGACGCGAGATCGGGCAGTTCCAGCTCATCCAGCTCAAGCTGGCCGAGATGGAGGTCGCTCGAATCAACGTGCAGAACATGGTCTTCAACGCGATCGAACGCACCGCGGCCGGAGACAAAGTGAGCCTGGCGGAGGCGTCGGCGATGAAGCTGTACTCCTCGCGCGCAGCGACCGAGGTAGCAATGGAAGCCGTGCAGCTGTTCGGTGGAAACGGCTACATGGCCGAGTACCGAGTCGAGCAATTGGCGCGTGATGCCAAGTCGCTCATGATCTATGCGGGCAGCAACGAAATTCAGGTCACCCACATCGCCAAGGGTCTCCTGGGCTGACACGGGTACGTTTTCGCTTGTCGGTCGATCGCAGCAGGAACCAGATAGTCTTGCTGCGGTCGGCGACACCGCGCCGACGGATCGGAGTTGGTAATGGACGCGTCAGATCCCACTGCGTCAGATTTCGCTGCGCCGGATCACACTGCGCCGGATTCCACCCTTGTTCATCCGATGGCCGGGCAACCGCGAGTGGTGTTGCTGAGGCCGTTGATCGACAACCCGTTGATCGAGGTAGGGGAGTACACGTACTACGACGATCCGGAGTTCGCCGAAGAGTTCGAGACTCGAAACGTGTTGCACCACTACGGTCCCGACAAACTGGTGATCGGAAAGTTCTGCGCGCTGGCAACCGGCGTCACCTTCATCATGAACGGCGCAAATCATCGTATGAACGGTGTCTCCACCTACCCGTTCCCGATCATGGGCGGCGATTGGGCCAGGCACATGGATTTGGTGCAGGATCTGCCGTCGCGCGGTGACACCGTCGTGGGGAACGACGTGTGGTTCGGCGGGAACGTGACAGTCATGCCCGGTGTCCGGATCGGCCACGGGTCGATCGTGTCCACCGGCGCAGTCGTAACACGCGACGTCCCGGACTACGCAATTGTCGGCGGCAACCCGGCAATGGAGATCAAGCGCCGATTCAGTGCTGAAGACATCGAGAAGTTGGTGCGAATTGCGTGGTGGGACTGGCCGATCGAGAAGATCACCCGCCACGTCCGGTTGATCTCGGACGGGAGCGTCGCGGAACTCGAAGCGGTTGAGTGATCTACCGATCTGCTAGTTCGATCGAGTGAGCGAGTAGCTCTGGACATGAAGCAGGGCGGCCGTGAGAAGGCCGACGGCAAGACCTGTTGCGGTGAAGGTGATCAGGTTCGGCTCGAGGTCGAAGTGGATAACGGCCGATGCCGGGTAGGGGTTCTGCGGGTCGCGCGGTTCGGGAAGGACCACCGAATAGAAGGTGGGCGGCCAGATTTTTCCGACAACGGCAACCGCGAGTCCGTAGGCTGCGCCGAAAGCTGAAAGTGCAAGCGGAAGAGCAAATTTTCTACCGTGCGCGTCACTGGCCAGTCGCCATCCCGTCGCGTTCAGTATCGCCGAGACGACAACGGCGACAGCCGTTCCGACTATCAGGAACCATGCAGTTGCGGGGAACCAGTGTGGGGCGTCGACGTAGCTGTAGCCGTCGACAACCCACATGTATCCGGTCTTGCCGTCCTCCATCGGCGGTGGTGGTGGAGGCTGGATGCCGATATGTTCTGTTCGCATAGATGTCGTGGCAAATCGCCAGGCGAGCACTCCAAGGCAGCTCAACAGCAATCCGGTCGTGAAGAAAACGGCGAAGAGTGGTTCTGCAACGCGGTTGCGAAGCGTCGTGAGTCGCATTCGAGGATCGTCTCATCTCGGCCCGAGATTGCGAGTCTTTTGTCGGTGGCTTGCATTAGCTTGTGCGCATGACTCTCACACTCGGCATGATCACCTTCGACAGTCTCGATCCCGGTCCGCTTGCAACGTGGTGGGCAGCGCAGTTGGGCGGAAACATCGTCGAGGAGAACGACGGTTGGTTCTACATCGTCGCGGTCCCGGACAGCGCCACCAACTTCGCTTTCCAGAAGGTCTCGGATCCCACGGCAGGGAAGAATCGCATCCATCTCGATCTGGGGAGTCCGGATCTCGACGCCGAGGTGGCGCGGCTCGTCGAGGCCGGAGCAACCGAGCACCACCGCGAGAACATGGACGGTTTCCGTTGGGTGACGCTCCTCGATCCTGATGGGAACCAGTTCTGCGTGTCCGGTCCTCACGCCTGAGCTGACAGGTTCTGAGCTCACCCGATTCGTGCCCACTGATTTCGTGCCCACTGATTTCGCGGACACCGATTCGGGCATGATGAGGGGCATGACTTCTCAGACTCCTCGGACCGGGGCCGACGCAGACGGCCTGTGCAGCTTCGTCGATTCGTCACCGTCACCGTTCCATGTGTGCGCGACGGTGGCGACCGAGCTGACGGCCGGTGGGTTCGTCGAAGTCCACGAAACGCAGTCGTGGCCCGCCGAGCCCGGACGGTACTTCCTCGTGCGGGGTGGTTCGCTGATTGCCTGGAGCACCGAGGGCGTGGGAAACACCGCTCCGTTCCGGATCGTCGGAGGTCACACCGACAGCCCGAATCTGCGGGTCAAACAGCATCCCGACCTCACTTCGGCCGGGTGGCAGATGGTGGGCCTCGAACCGTATGGCGGTACGTGGCTGAACTCCTGGCTCGACCGCGATCTCGGTATCTCCGGCCGTTTGAGTGTCCGGGTGGGAAACACTGTGGAGCAGAAGCTGGTTCGCATCGACGACCCGATTCTGCGTGTTCCGCAGCTGGCTATCCACCTGTCCGAAGATCGCAAGGGCGTGACTCTGGATCCGCAGCGGCACGTCAACGGAATCTGGGGCGTGGGTTCGAAACCCAAGTCGTTCACCGGATTTGTCGCCGAGCGTGCGGGTGTAGCCGCGTCGTCGGTTCTCGGCTGGGAATTGATGACACACGATCTTGCGCCCAGCTCAGTCGTGGGGGTGGACAAGGAATTGGTCAGCGCCCCTCGGCTGGACAATCAGGGCACGTGTTATGCAGGGACACAAGCACTTCTGGCCGCAGTCGAGTCGCCCGGTCAGCAGGTCCCGGTGCTCGCACTCTTCGATCATGAAGAGGTCGGCAGCATGTCCGACCGTGGAGCTTTCTCAGATCTGCTGAACACCGTGCTCGAACGGATCGTGTTGGGGCGCGGTGGTGGCCGCGAAGAATTCCTGCAGGCGATGGCGGGCTCGGTGTGCGCGTCGGGCGATATGGCTCACGCGACGCACCCCAACTACCCGGACCGCCATGAGCCCGCTCATCGGATCGAGATCAACGGTGGGCCGGTACTCAAGGTGAACCAGAACCTGCGATACGCCACCGATGCAGCAGGTGCAGGCGAATTCGCGCTGGCGTGCGATCAGGCAGGAGTGCCTATGCAGCGCTACGTCCACCGCGCCGATCTGCCGTGCGGCTCCACCATCGGACCGATCACGGCATCACGCACCGGACTGTCCACCGTAGATGTGGGCGCGCCTCAGCTCGCCATGCACTCGGCGCGCGAGCTGATGGGGGCGGCAGATGTCCGCATGTATGCCGACGCGCTTGGTGCCTTCCTCACGCCGCGTAGTTAGAGGGCGCGTAGTTAAGGTGCTGGGAGCTCAGTGGGCGCAGCCGGTAGATCCTCGAAGAAGTCGGCGCTCGGTGTGAAGAACATCGAGCCCGTCACGGCCGTCGAGAAGTCGAGCAGACGGTCGTAATTCCCCTGAGGGTTGCCGAGAAACATGTTCTCGAGCATCCGTTCGGTGATCGCCGGTGTGCGGCAGTAGCCGATGAAGAAGGTGCCGATCTCGTCGTCGCCGAGGCGTCCATACGGCATGTTGGCACGCAGGATCTCGAGAGCCTTGCCGTTCTCGTCCTTGATTGCGTTGAGGGCGACGTGCGAGTTGGCAGGCTTCACGTCGGACGTCATCTCGATGTCCTCGAGTTTGCTGCGTCCGATCACACGCTCCTGCTCGTCGACGGTGATTGCTTCCCAGTCCCGCATCTTGTGGATGTATCGCTGGATGTGGACGTAGCTGCCGCCGGCGAACTCGGGATCCTCGTCGCCGACCGTCACCGCGGCGACGGCGTCGCGGCCCACCGGATTCTCGGTGCCGTCGACGAAGCCGATGAGGTCGCGGTTCTCGAAATATTGGAAGCCGTGAACTTCGTCGACGACGGTGGCCGCGCCTTGCAGTCGCTTCGTGATCTGCCGAGCCACCTCGAAACACGCGTCCATGCTCATTGCGCGGATGTGGAAGAGCAGATCGCCGGGAGTCGACGGCGCCGAGTGAACGTCACCCTGTAGAGCGGCGAACGGGTGCAGTAGCGCGGGGCGCGGACCGGCGAACAGTCGATCCCAGACCGACGATCCGATGCTTGTCACCACATCCAAACCTGATCCGGGGACGCGCAGCCCCACGGCGCGCTGCAGACCCGCGACGTCGGCGAGTAGTTCTCGTGTGGTGTTCTCGCCACCCGGATTTACGGTCGCGACCAGGAAAATTGCAGCCGGAGTGAGGGGAGTGGTCACCGACTGCGACTGTGCCGTGAGGTCGGACTGACGAACATCCTGGGGCATGCGAGGCCTTTCGAGGGAGAGAGTGGGCCGGCCTGACCTTAAGAAAACCGACCGGATTACCCAAACCGGGGCGGGTGTGACCGGCGATACTTCGCAGGCCCGGAGGTGTTGCGGGTGCTGCCGTCTGCGGAAGTCGTCGGCCCACACCGATAGACTGTCCTCCGGCACGTTCTTTCGTTGGGCACATTCGTGGTGTCCTGCTCCGCGCCGGCTTGCCTCTTGACTCCCGTAGGGAAGGGACCACTCTCCAGTGTCTGCTCACCAGGTCGATACCGTCACGCACGCATCGGCTGATCCCGATGCCGCTCAGCCGTTCAAGGAGCTCGGTCTCAAGGACGACGAATACGCACGCATCAAGGAGATCCTGGGCCGCCGTCCCACGGACGCCGAACTGGCGATGTACTCGGTGATGTGGAGCGAGCACTGCTCGTACAAGTCATCCAAGGTCCACCTCGGATACTTCGGCAAGACCACCACCGACGAGATGCGCGCCAACATGCTGGCCGGTATCGGTGAGAACGCCGGCGTCGTCGACATCGGCGACGGTTGGGCAGTCACGTTCAAGGTCGAGAGCCACAACCACCCGTCGTACGTCGAGCCCTACCAGGGTGCGGCCACCGGAGTCGGCGGCATCGTCCGCGACATCATGGCCATGGGTGCGCGCCCGATCGCCGTCATGGATCAGCTGCGTTTCGGCGCTGCTGACGCCCCCGACACTCGTCGCGTCGTCGACGGTGTCGTGCGCGGTGTCGGTGGATACGGAAACTCCCTCGGCCTGCCGAACATCGGCGGCGAGACGGTCTTCGACGAGTCCTACGCAGGCAACCCGCTGGTCAACGCCCTCGCTGCCGGTGTCATGCGCGTCGAGGATCTGCACCTGGCCTTCGCTTCGGGCGCAGGCAACAAGATCATCCTGTTCGGAGCACGCACCGGTCTCGACGGAATCGGCGGCGTTTCGGTCCTCGCGTCGGCAACCTTCGACGACGAGAGTGGAGACACCGGCGGACGTAAGAAGCTGCCCGCGGTTCAGGTCGGCGACCCCTTCACAGAGAAGGTACTCATCGAGTGCTGTCTCGACCTCTACAAGGCCGGCCTCGTTGTCGGTATTCAGGACCTCGGCGGCGCCGGGCTGTCCTGCGCAACCTCCGAGCTGGCTGCAGCCGGCGACGGCGGCATGCACATCAACCTCGAGAAGGTTCCGATGCGCGCCACCGGCATGACCCCGGCCGAGGTGCTCTCGAGCGAATCGCAGGAGCGCATGTGCGCCGTGGTCACGCCCGAGAACGTCGATGCGTTCATGGAGGTCTGCAAGAAGTGGGACGTCCTGGCCACCGACATCGGCGAGGTCACCGACGGCGAGCACCTCACCATCTCCTGGCACGGCGAGACCGTCGTCGATGTTCCCCCGCGCACCGTCGCTCACGAAGGCCCGGTCTACAACCGTCCCGTCGAGCGCCCGGCAAGCCAGGACGCGTTGATCGCGAACACGACCGCCGGACTGAAGCGTCCCGAAACCGACGCCGAGCTCGAAGCGACCCTGCTGAAGATGATCGCCTCGCCTGCCCTGTGCAGCCGCAAGTGGATCACCGAGCAGTACGACCGCTACGTCCGCGGTAACACCGTCCTGGCCGAGAACGCCGACGGCGGTGTCATCCGCATCGACGAGAAGACCGGACGCGGAATCGCACTGTCCACCGACGCTTCGGGCCGCTACACCGCGCTCGATCCGTACACCGGTGCCCAGCTCGCGTTGGCCGAGGCTTTCCGCAACGTGGCAGTCACGGGCGCAACGCCCAAGGCCGTCTCCAACTGCCTCAACTTCGGTTCACCCGAGGATCCGGGTGTCATGTGGCAGTTCCAGCAGGCTGTTCGCGGCCTCGCCGACGGCTGTGCCACCCTCGGCATCCCCGTCACCGGCGGCAACGTCAGCTTCTACAACCAGACCGGATCCACGGCAATCCTGCCGACGCCGGTGGTTGCCGTCCTCGGTGTGATCGACGACGTTCACCGCCGCATCCCGACGGGCCTCGGACTTGAACCCGGCGAGACGCTGATCCTGCTCGGCGACACCCACGACGAGTTCGACGGTTCCATCTGGTCGCAGGTCGAGCACGGTCATCTCGGTGGCGTGCCGCCGAAGGTCGACCTCGCCCGTGAGCAGTTGCTCGCGGACATCCTGCTCGCCTCCTCGCGTGACGGACTGGTCACCGCAGCCCACGACCTCTCCGAGGGCGGATTGGCCCAGGCCGTCGTCGAAGCCGCGCTGGCCGGCGAAACCGGTTGCCGCATCCTGATTCCCGAAGGCGCCAATCCGTTCGTCACTCTGTTCTCGGAATCGTCGGGACGCGTCCTCGTTGCAGTTCCGCGCACGGAAGAAACACGCTTCACAGGTATGTGCACCGCCCGCGGCTTGCCGTGGACGCGTATCGGAGTCGTCGATGAGGGCAGTGATTCCGTCGAGGTCCAGGGACACTTCTCCGTCACGATGGCCAAGCTCCGTGAGGCTTTCGAGGGAACGCTGCCCGCTCTGTTCGGGTGATAGATGGTCGATTCCGGAGAACTGACTTCTTCTGACAGCCAGCCGCAGGAACACCACCTGCGGCTGGCTGTTCCCGCATCTCTCGAGAAGCTCGACAACCGCTTCACCGAGTGGGCGTGGGGTCTCCTCAAACTCGACTTCACCGGCATCGCGTTTGCCGCGTTCTTCTTCTGCTGGTCGTTGACCCCTTCGCTGTTGCCGCGAGATTGGCTGTTCCAAGGTCTGATCGGCGGCATCAACTCGGCCATCGGCTACGGGGTCGGTACCGCAATCGGTTGGGCTGTCGAGCGATACCTGCTCAGCGGGCGACGGTGGTGGCCACTGCCCGAACCGGTGCCGTCCGCGATCAAAGTCTTCGTTCCGGTCGCGTCCATCGTCGCGGCGATCATCATGCTGGTCTACGCGGCCGGGTGGCAACGCGAAATCGCGGCACTGACCGATGCCGAAGGCACGACCACCTCGGGCTACATCCGAACACTCGGACTGAGTCTTCTCATCGGCGGTCTGCTCATCTCGATCTGGCGGGTCCTGCACGATCTGGTGAAACTGATTGCCCGACAGCTGATGCGGCGGTTCCACTGGTCGCGGTCGGTGGCCAACGGTGTCGGCGTCCTGGTTGTCACCGTTCTGTTCTTCATGCTGGTCGACGGCGTCCTGGTCCGCGGAATCTACGCAGCGACCAACTCGATCTTCAGTCTGCAGAACTCGACTACTCGCGACGGCGTCGTCGAACCGCAGGATCCGATGAAATCGGGTAGCCCCGAATCTGCTGCTCCCTGGGACACATTGGGGTTCGAGGGACGGAACTTCGTCTCACGCGGACTCGACGCGCAGGAACTCGAAGCGGCAACCGGTAAGCCTGCGATGGATCCGATTCGCGTGTACACCGGCCTCGAAAGCGCCGAAGACCCCGAAGAGCGCATGGATCTGGTCGTCAAAGAACTGGAGAGGACCGGCGCATTCCAGCGCAAGGTTCTCGTGGTCATTCCGACGACGGGTACGGGGTGGGTCAATCCCACTGCGGCGCAGGCAATCGAACTTGTACATGACGGTGACACTGCGCTTGTCGCCAGCCAGTACTCGTACCTGCCGAGTTGGATCTCGTTCCTCGCAGACCAGGAGAAGGCGCAAGCTGCCGGTCGCCTGTTGATCGAGCGGGTACACGAAAGATGGCTTCAGGAACCGGAAGCCACCAGGCCGAAGTTCATGGTCTACGGCGAGAGCCTCGGCGTCATGGCAGGCGCCGGGGCGTTCGACACACTGCAAGCGGCGCGCGATACCGCCGACGGAATTCTGTGGGTGGGCCCGCCGAACGCGACGCAGTTGTGGCGTTCGATCGAGAAGAGACGCGATCCCGGCACTCCCGAAGTAGCTCCCGTATACGCGGACGGCTTGGCCGGCGTGCGGTTCGCGGATCGCTCCGAAGACATTCCGACCGACGGGATGACGTGGCCGCAGCCTCGAGTTCTGTTTGTCCAGCACCCTTCCGATCCAGTGGTGTGGTGGTCACCCGACCTCATGTTCAATCGGCCTGAGTGGCTCAAGGAAGTACCCGGTTTCGACCGCTCGCCGTCGATGAAATGGTTCCCGGTCGTGACGTTCTGGCAGGTGTCCGCAGACCTCGGTAACGCCGCGGGAGTTCCCGACGGTCACGGTCACAATTACGGAACCTCCGTTCTGGACGCCTGGATCAGCGTCGCCCAGCCCGAGGGATGGACGGCCGCAGAAACAGAGCGAGTGCGGTCGGCATTGGTTGTCGCCGTGAAATCAGAGGGCCCCGAGAAGTGAGGGGAGTCGCCTCGATCGCGCTTTCCGCTACCGCGATCACCTGGAGCAACGTCGTGCTTCCGGCGTTCGGTCTTTCGCCTCGCGCTCGCGCCGTGGTCAACACCGCGGCCGGTCTGTCGGCCATCGGAGTCCTACTCGCACGTGGTTACACCCGCGAGGAACTCGGTTTGGCGCACACCGGCATTCGTGGTGGTGCTCAGTTCGGCGGAGCCGCGGCCGGCGCAGTACTTACGGGTTACAGCGTCGCTTTGGCCGTTCCCTCCTTGCGCGCGACTCTCGCTGCCGACGAGCGAGCAGACGGCCGCGAAGATTTCCTCGAATGGATCGTCCTGCACATCCCGTTCGGCACGGTGCTCTCCGAGGAACTGTTGTTCCGCAGCGCGATGTCCGCAGTCTGGAACCGCGAATTGAACAGACCGACCGCGCAGGCCGTTCATGCAGTGACCTTCGGGCTGTGGCACGTCGCCCCCGCCCGCGGCGCCGGCGACAACGTTCCCGCAGCAGTGGCATTCACCGGTGCGTCGGCATTGCTGTTCGAGTGGCTGCACCGCCGGGGCGGCAGCGTGCTTGCCCCCGCCCTGCTGCACCTGGCCACGAATGCTGGTGGCGCACTTGCCGTTCGTATCGCTACTCGCAGACATGGAGTGAACTGATGCCGCCCCGCCGCGCCGTCGACCCCGCCGAATTTCGAGCCGCCGTCCTGGCCGTCGGCCCGTGGCTTCGCGATCCGGAACTTCCGAAGCCTTCCCGCAGTGAACTCGGTGCGGCAGTGAAGATGAGTGCGCGCACTCTCGAACAGATTGCCCCTGGATCGAGCGTCGAGGTACGGGTGCCGCCGTTTGTTGCCGTGCAATGCATCGAAGGTCCGCGTCACACCCGCGGAACCCCGCCCAACGTCGTCGAGACGGACGCTCGGACCTGGTTGCAGATGGTCACCGGACTCCTCGAGTTTTCCGAGGCCGCAGGTGACGGACGAGTCGACGCCTCAGGTAGCCGCGCCCCCGAAATTGCGCACTGGCTCCCACTGCTCCGGTTGGCGTAGTGACAGAGACCATCCGGTTCGCTTCGCCGTGATCTGAGGCCCAAGGCAGCCCTCAGGGGAAGTGGGTCCCAAAATGCCCGTAGACTATGGATGCCCCCCAACCCCTGCCCACAAAGGGAGCGCCCGGTGACTCGTGCCGATCTGTCGGTCAACAGTCCAAATCTCCTCGCTTCGAACCCGTCCGACGAGGACGAGAACGAGCCCCGCGAAGAATGCGGTGTATTCGGCGTCTGGGCGCCGGGAGAGGATGTGGCGAAGCTCACTTATTACGGCCTGTACGCACTTCAGCACCGTGGTCAAGAAGCTGCTGGCATTGCGGTAGCCGACGGCTCCCAGGTGTTGGTGTTCAAGGATCTCGGCCTGGTCAGCCAGGTATTCGACGAGCAGACCCTCGCAGCGATGCCAGGACACGTCGCCGTCGGACATTGCCGTTACTCCACCACCGGTTCCACGACGTGGGAGAACGCGCAGCCCATCTTCCGTACGACCACTGCCGGTACCGGCATTGCGCTCGGCCACAACGGCAACCTGGTCAACACCGCTGAACTCGCGAGCCGCACCCGTGCAGCCGGCCTGGTCAACGACAAGCGCCCCAATGCCGCGACTTCCGATTCCGACCTCATCGGTGGTCTCCTGGCACACGCTGCCGGCGACAGCACCATCGAACAGGCCGCAATGGAATTGCTTCCCACG
Organism: Rhodococcus sp. IEGM 1318; assembly: GCF_033142465.1. Lineage (NCBI taxonomy): Bacteria > Bacillati > Actinomycetota > Actinomycetes > Mycobacteriales > Nocardiaceae > Rhodococcus > Rhodococcus sp. IEGM 1318. The sequence goes on along the minus strand of NZ_JAWLSC010000002.1, from coordinate 59,953 downwards.
TTGGAGGGCGCGTTCTGCCTCACCTTCATGGACGAGCACACGCTGTACGCAGCGCGCGATCCGCACGGCATCCGCCCGCTCTGCCTGGGCCGACTCGACCGCGGTTGGGTAGTCGCCAGCGAGACCGCAGCCCTCGACATCGTCGGTGCGTCGTTCGTCCGCGACATCGAACCCGGTGAGCTGCTCGCGATCGACGCCGACGGCGTCCGATCCTCGCGTTTCGCGAACCCGACGCCCAAGGGCTGTGTCTTCGAGTACGTCTACCTCGCCCGTCCCGACAGCGTCATCGGTGGCCGTTCGGTCCACTCGACCCGCGTCGAGATCGGCCGTCTGCTCGCCAGCGAGCATCCCGCCGAAGGTGATCTGGTCATCCCCGTTCCCGAGTCCGGCACCCCCGCAGCAGTCGGGTACGCACAGGGCTCAGGCATTCCTTACGGCCAGGGTTTGATGAAGAACGCCTATGTCGGCCGCACCTTCATCCAGCCGTCGCAGACGATCCGTCAGCTCGGTATCAGGCTCAAGCTCAACCCGCTCAAGGAAGTCATCCGCGGCAAGCGCCTTGTGGTGGTGGACGATTCGATCGTCCGCGGCAACACCCAGCGTGCGCTCATCCGGATGCTCCGCGAAGCCGGCGCCCTTGAAATTCACGTCCGCATCGCCTCGCCGCCGGTCAAGTGGCCCTGCTTCTACGGCATCGACTTCGCCTCACCAGCCGAGTTGATCGCCAACGGCGCGGGCGGACAAGACGCGACGTTCGAGGAAATGCTCGACGGCGTGCGTCGTTCCATCGGAGCGGACACCCTCGGATACATCTCCACCGAAGGCATGATCGCCGCCACCGAGCAGCCGGCCAGCCGTCTGTGCGCCGCGTGCTTCGACGGGACCTACCCGATCGCGCTTCCCAAGGAAACGTCGATCGGCAAGAACGTCCTCGAGGGGATGCTCGAGAGCACCGCAGGTTCGACGGCCACTCGCGACAACGACAATGCGAGCGCGCTCAGCCGCCCCTGAACATCAGAATCGTTGAAATTCGACAGCCGAGAATCTGCCGTCCACAGCATGTGGGCGGCAGATTTTCTGTTCCGTCGCTTTTTGATCTGTTCAACGACGCGATCTGTTCCACGACACGGCATACGTCGTGAGCATCTGGCATAGTGCCCTCCGTGGCGCAACTGAGAATGGATGGGCACCGGGTACTGGTCGCAGACCTGGTGGGGGACACCATCAAAGCGATCAACGGCTCGATGGTGGCGTACGAGGGTGCGATCACCTTCAAGAACGCCGGTATGGGCGGTGGCGGCGGGCTGCGTGCCGCGCTGAAACAGAAGGCGGCAGGTGAATCACTGTCCCTGATGGAAGTCAGCGGTCAAGGCACCGTCTACTTCGCGGTCGACGCCCAGGACATCACGATCATCGAGCTCGACAACGACGCTCTGCACGTGGAAGCGTCACAGTTGCTCGCACTGGTCGGCCAACTGCGAACCGACGTGAAATTTGCCGGCCTCCGCGGCGCAGGTTCCGGACAGGGATTGTTCACGACGGTCGTCAGCGGCACCGGTCTGGTGGCCGTGCTGTCGAAGGGCGGACCGATCATCGCGCTCGAAGTCAGCCCGCAGTATCCTCTGGTTGCCGATCCCGACGCCTTCGTCGCGCACCGCGGTCAGCTGAACCAGAGCTTCGTCACCGACGTCACCTGGCGCTCCGCGATCGGCGGTGGCAGCGGTGAAGCGTTCTCGCTGCGATTCGACGGATCCGGAGTCGTCTACATCCAGCCCGAGGAGCGCTGACCCATGCCGTTGGAATTGGTGAACAGCAAGGTCGTCAAGTCGACTCTCGCACCGGGACAGAACGTGCTCGCCCGCACCGGGTCGATGCTCTACTACACCGGCGAAGTCCGTTTCATCCCGCACAGCATGGGCGGTGGCCCCGGCGCCATGCCGAACATGGGCGGTATCGCCGGGATGGCCGGCCGCATGATGTCCGGCGAACACGCACGCATGATGGCCGCCGAGGGAAATGGAGAGGTCTTCTACGGGCACGCTGGTCTTTACGTCGAGGTCATCCACCTCGACGGTTCGTCGATGCTCACGGTCGAAGCCGACCGGCTCCTCGCACACGACGGTTACCTCCAGAGTTCGATAGTCGCTCTCACGTCGCAGGGCGGTGTGCGCGGAGCGGTACGCGGCGCCATGACCGGTCAAGGCCTGTTCACGACGCAGTTGCACGGACAGGGAAGCGTCGCGGTCCTCTCGCACGGGGGCGCGATTCCGTTGCAGGTCGGTCCCAACAACCCTCAGGTCGTCGTCGACCCGCAGGCATACGTGTGCCACATCGGTCAGATCAACGTCGACATCTCGGCGAACGTCGGCTGGCGCGAGGCCGTCGGCAAGGGCTCGGGGGAGTCCATCCAGCTGAAGATGACCGGCGCCGGCACCGTCTGGGTCCAAGCGTCCGAGCAGAAGTTCTGAGAGGGCACAGAGCATGGGTATCGAAATTCACAATCCGGCAACTCTGCCCGCCAACGACAACGTCCCGGGCAACGATTACGCCTTCTGCGTCGAGATGGCCGGGCAGCCGTGGTTCACGTCCAAGGGCGCGATGATCGCGTACTACGGAAACATCAACTTCGAGCCGCTCGGGCGCACGAGTATGACGGCGATCGTCGCGGCCAGGTTCTCTTCGCCGCTCTACGCGGACGACTGGGTGCTCGCTCAGGGGCAGGGCAAGTTGATCCTCGGGGACCGCGGATTCAACATCAATTCCTACGACCTCGACGACGGCAACCTCACGATTCGCGCGGCCAATCTCCTCGCCTTCGAGACGAGCCTGGACCTCAAACAGTCCATCGTCCCAGGCTTTTTGACGCTGCTCGGGACGGGCAAGTTCCTGGCGTCGTCCAACGGCCCCGTCATGTTCGCGGAGCCGCCGCTGCGCATCGACCCGCAGGCGCTGGTGGGTTGGGCTGACTGCCCGTCACCGTCCCATCACTTCGATGCCGACTGGATGCAGAGCTTCCTGGGCGCGGTTCGCGGAAGCATGTTCGGCGCGAACACCGGCGAAGAACGTCAGTTCGATTTCACCGGAGCCGGGACGGTACTGATCCAGTCGAGCGAGAAGGTCGTCCACGACGGACACCTCCTCAAACACATCGAATCCGAGACCGTTGCACTCGGGCAGAACAGTCTGCGCGCACTGCACGCCTCGATCGGCGCGCGGCTGCAGAACTGACGTCTCGGGGTACGCGAGGTCTCACCGAGGGGGCCGGTCCGGTAGCGTATGGGCGTAATCGTCGGTATTTGTGTGCGCGCTCTGGGTCTCGAGTCGAACGATCCATCTCGCGTCACGAGGATTGCAAACACTTCACATTGCAAGACCACTTACCTGTGCACGAGCAATACGTGCTCGCGAGAAATACAAGGCTGGAGTAGTAACCCGATGACCGAGGACAGTCACCGCACCGCAGGCGCCTCCTACGCGGCAGCAGGAGTCGATATCGCCGCAGGCGACCGGGCGGTGGAACTCTTCGCCCCTCTGGCCAAGAAGGCCAGCCGCCCCGAGGTCATGGGTGGCCTCGGTGGTTTCGCCGGCTTGTTCTCCCTCAAGGGTGACTACAAGGAGCCGCTGCTCGCCGCATCGACCGACGGCGTCGGTACCAAGCTCGCTGTCGCCCAGGCGATGGACAAGCACGACACGGTCGGACTCGACCTCGTCGCCATGGTCGTCGACGACCTCGTCGTCTGTGGCGCTGAGCCGCTGTTCCTCCAGGACTACATCGCGGTCGGCCGGGTCGTCCCCGAACGCGTCGCGGAATTGGTCAGCGGTATCGCCGAGGGCTGCATCCAGGCCGGCTGCGCTCTCCTCGGTGGCGAGACCGCCGAGCACCCCGGCATCATGGCCGACGGTGACTACGACCTCTCCGCCACCGGCGTCGGCGTCGTAGAGGCAGAGAAGTTGCTCGGACCGGACCGCGTTCGCCCCGGCGACGTCGTCATCGCCATGGGTTCGTCGGGACTGCACTCCAACGGTTACTCGCTGGCCCGCAAGGTCCTGCTCGAGATCGACCGGATGAACCTGAGCGCACACGTCGACGAGTTCGGCCGCACGCTCGGTGAGGAACTGCTCGAGCCCACCAAGATCTACGCCAAGGACTGCCTGGCACTCGCTGCCGAGACCGACGTGCGCACCTTCTGCCACGTCACCGGTGGCGGCCTCGCCAACAACCTCGCGCGCGTCATGCCCAAGGGCCTGGTCGCCGAACTCGATCGCGGAACCTGGAGCCCCGCTCCGGTCTTCGCCATGATCGCGCAGCGCGGACGCGTCGAGCGCGCCGAGATGGAGCAGACCTTCAACATGGGCGTCGGCATGGTCGCCGTTGTCGCACCCGAGGATGTCGACCGCGCGCTGGCCGTCCTCACCGCACGTCACATCGACTGCTGGACGCTCGGTAGCGTCAAGAAGGCGTCGGACGCCGCTGCAGAGCGTGCGTTCCTGGCCGGAGACCACCCGCGCTTCTGAACCGCAACGTCAACTGCCCCATCGGAGAGATCCGGTGGGGCAGTTTTGTGTGTCCGCACAAGCCGTCGCGAGGCAGAAAATGGAACGCAAAAATGAGGAAGAGCGATCAGCTCTTCCTCATTTCACAGTCTGCGCGGTGGCAGTGCGCGGTCAACGCCGCCAGTCGTCGTAGTCGTCCTCTCGCGCATGCCCTTCCCTATCGGAAGTCTGGTCCGATCGGACACTGCTCCGATGCGAGTTGGTCGATCCACCTGCGAGCTCTCTTTGCAGGCTGTCGAAATCCGTGGTCGGTACGCTGTATTTCAATTCGCGTGCAACCTTGGTCTGCTTTGCCTTAGCCCGGCCGCGGCCCATGGCTGACCCCCTCGCGCTTTCGCGGGGCGGCCTGGGGAATTTGGCGGCCCCGTTTGAGTGTGTAAGTTTCCTGACACACACTCTAGCGTGGAAAAGTCGCTTCCGCTTCCACGAAGGCCTCACCGCCGTGTCTGATTGCTCTCACTATGGCCGCGAGCTGCCAGGATGCTGAAAGAACTCGTCAGAACTTTGTGAGAACTGCTCAGAAGTTTCCCGGAATTGCGCGAATCGTCCCCACTCGGGCGTCGCCGCCGAAGACCGGAGCGGACGCAAGAGCCGCCAACTCCTCGGTCCACTCCGTGTTCATCCGCTTGAGCAGAGCTGCCGCCAAGGGCAGGAGCGCCCGCTCGTGACCGTCGTCGATCTTGAGGGCAAAAGCGGAACCGTCGGGAAGCGCTCCGGCGTAGATGCCGTCGTATCCGGTCTTGGAGAACAGACCCGGCACGGCGGACATCAGGCGCTGATCGTTGCGGCCCGTGCCCGAGACGAGGAAGGGGTTCTCGCGGACCGCGTCGGCCACAGCTCGCTCGGGTGAGTCGGGCTCGGCCGAGGGCAGGCGTCCGAATGCCCGAGCCAGGTTCGTGAGCGAGAGCGGCACGATCGGGAGACCACAACCGTCGATGCCGAGTTCCTGCTCTTCCTCGCCACTGAGATCGAAGATCGTCTCCTGGATCGCGAGCTGCAGGGGATGAGTCGGCTCCATGTACGTCTCGAGAGGCCAGTCGTTCACGACGCACGTCGCGAGCATCGCGGAGTGCTTGCCCGAGCAGGTCATGTAGATCGGGCTGGGAAGCTCGCCCGCGGCGATCAGTTCGGCTCGGGCCAGTTCGTTGCCCGGGAGGTCGGACGGGCACTGCAACTGGTCGACACCGAGCTGGTAGCGAGCGAGAAGCGCGGCGACCAGTTCGATGTGATCGGCCTCGCCCGCGTGTGAAGACGACGCGACGGCCAACTCTTGCGGGCTGGTGGGTGCAAAGCCGTTACGAAGCGCAGCGACGGCTTGCAGCGGCTTGTTCGCCGAGCGGGGGTAGATGGGTGTGTGAATTTCCCCGAGTCCGACAACGACCTCGCCGTCGGCGCCGAGAATGACTGCCGATCCGCGATGCACGCATTCGCGGAATCCGGAGCGGACCACTTCCACCAAGTCGATACTCACGAGTGCACCTGCGCTTCGGCTTGTTCGATGAACCTCTGGACGCGCGCGGTGACGTTCGGTGCAAGATCGGTGTGTTCTGCGAGCAGCCGTCGAAGCCGCTCAGGGTCCGTTCCGGCGAAGACCTCTCGAACAGTCACTCCGTGATCCGGTATGTGGACTCGGGTGACCGAGTCGCCCGCGGCGATCGTGCCGGTCCGGTTGACGCGAAGGTAGGCGCCGACGTCGGTCCGCTCGGTGAATCTCTTGACCCAGCCCTTTTCCGCGGCCCAGATGCCGAACGTGCCACACGGGACGCGGGGAGCGGTCACCTCGAGTTCGAGAACGTCCGACGCCTCGGCTCCGGTGATGTGCCAACGCTCGCCGATCACGGCGTCCGTGACAAGCATCCCGCTGATATGGAGATTCTCGCCGAACCATCCGGGGCCGAGAGGTCGGCCCAATTCGTCCGACCAACGCTGGGCTTCGTCGCGCTGATAGGCGTAGACAGCTTGGAAGGCACCGCCGTGGAACTCGGTGTCGCAGACGTAGTCGCCGCCGAGTCCGAGTCGCCCGACAGCGACACGGCCGTCGACGGGACGCTTGTCGATCGCGGTTCGCGGGACGCGCCTGACGCCACTGTCACGTTCGGTGTGGACGACGCAGACCGCGTCGACGATGCCCGTCACTTTCCGCGCAATCGGTTGACAGCCTCACGTCCGGCCTGGGGTGCGTCGTCCGCGACGATCGAGTCCGGGTCGATGGACGCGGCGCTGGGTCCGGCCATGAGTTCGGTGTCGACCGGGATGTTGCGCTTGATCAGAGCGAGCGCGATGGGGCCGAGTTCGTGATGATTGACAACGGTGCCGACGCGTCCGACAGTTCGTCCGCCCGCCGTGATCGGGTCACCCGGTTCCGGGACGGCTTCGGCGCTGCCGTCGAGGTGCAACATGACGAGATGGCGCGGGGGCTTGCCGAGATTGTGAACCCGGGCGACGGTTTCCTGACCGCGGTAGCAGCCCTTGTCGAGGTGGACAGCGCCTTGCTCGGCCGGCCCACCGATCCAGTGGACCTCGTGTGGGATCGTCCGCTCGTCGGTGTCCAGTCCGATGCGTGGCCTCGTCGCTTCGACGCGCAGTGCCTCGAAGGCCCAACTTCCGGCGGGCTTCGCGCCGGCATCGGTCAGCTTGGTCCACCACGCCGCCAATTGCTCACGTGGGACGAGGAGATCGAAAGAGTTCTCGGTAGGCCACGGCATGCGGCGGACAAATCCGCCGTCGGCCAACGCGAGAGCGTCGTAGGCCTCGGTTGGTGTCTGAACCTCGAGTGCGGCGAGGACGGTAGGCGCCTCGGGTCCGATCAGGCTCAGGACCGCGAGTTCGTTGCCGTCTCGAGGTTCGGCCTTGGACCAGAACACCATCTTCTTCAAGAAGGAGAGGAGGTCCGGTCCGCGGTCGGCCTCGGTATCGATCCAGGTGACACCTGCCAGGTCCGTCTGCACGAAATGGTGCTCGACGCGTCCGTTGACGTCCAGGCTCAGGTTTTCGGCGCTCTTGCCGTCGGGGAGCGCGGCGATGTGCTGGCTCGAAATCGTGTGCAGCCACGTGAGGCGTTCGTCGCCGGGAATGGCGATCACGAATCTGTGACTGCGGTCCACCACCACTGCTGCGCGCTGCGCGGTTCGCTGTTCACCGAGGGGATCGCCGTAGTGCCACGCGACACCGATGTCGGCCGAACCGTCCGGTGCGGTGACCGCGCCGGGCGAAGTCAGAAGTGGGCTGTTGGGCACAAGAGCGTTGTCGACCACAAGACCAGTCTAGGAGTGTGGGCGGGATCGCGGTTACAGGGCGGCCCCGGCGGCTTGGCGGATCGTTAGGGTTGATGGCATGCCTGAACGCGTATTGGTGACTCTCGACCATGAGGTGCTCGATGCTGACGCACCGTTTCTGCACGCCGACGACCTGGCGGTGGTGCGCGGCGACGGAGTCTTCGAGACGCTGTTGGTGCGCGACGGTAGGGCGCGGGTGGTCGAGGGACATCTGAGTCGACTGGTTCTGAGCGCGCGGGCACTGGGTCTACCCGCCCCCGTTCTCGATGACTGGCGTCTGGCGATCGAGATGGCAGCCGAGGAGTGGGGGACAGAGAAGGAAGGCGCTCTTCGTCTCGTTCTGACCCGCGGCCGTGAGAGCGGTGACAAGCCGACAGCCTTCGTAATGGTCGGTCCGGTGGCTGATCGGGTCAGGCAGGTCCGTGAATCGGGGCTGTCGGTGATGACTCTCGAGCGAGGTTTCTCCGTCGATCTCTCCGCCCGGGCACCCTGGCAACTACTGGGCGCGAAGACGTTGTCCTACGCAACCAACATGGCAGCGCTTCGATATGCGGCGAATTTGGGTGCCGACGATGTGATCTTCGTCAGTTCCGAGGGCAATGTGTTGGAGGGGCCACGCTCGACGGTGGTGATCGTTCGGGACAGGACTTTGATCACACCTCCTCCCGCACAGGGCATTTTGATGGGTACGACGCAGCGTGCCCTGTTCGACGTTGCCGGCAGTGCTCGCTTCGATTGCCGATACGAAACCCTCCGACCTGCGGATTTGATTGCAGCCGACGGAGTGTGGATGGTTTCGAGCGTCACGCTGGCCGCGCGCGTCCATACACTCGACGGGCTCGCATTGCCAGAGCCGAAGGTCTCCGAGGAATTCGCGGAATTGGTTGAACGTGCAATTGATTCGGATTCAGCAGGGCGATAGGCGAATAGGAATCGCGACAGGTTGCTACTACATTTGGTAGTAGCAAAGTCCTGCGGTCCAAACCGGACAGCAGTACCGTGTCCGCAGGGGCCGAGCGACTGCCCGCGTCTCGAACCCCGAAGCCTGTCCCAGGGCCCTACTCTCGGAGTAGCCAATGGATACTTTGGACGTCTCCAGGTGGCAGTTCGGTATCACTACCGTCTACCACTTCATCCTTGTTCCGCTGACCATCGGACTTGCACCGATGATCGCGATCATGCAGACGATGTGGGTGGTCACCAAAAAGGACCACTGGTATCGGCTCACCAAGTTTTTCGGCAAGCTTTTCCTCATCAACTTCGCACTCGGTGTAGCCACCGGCATCGTGCAGGAGTTCCAGTTCGGTATGAACTGGAGCGAATACTCGCGATTCGTCGGTGACGTCTTCGGAGCTCCACTCGCATTGGAAGGCCTTGTCGCCTTCTTCATGGAGTCCGTCTTCATCGGACTCTGGATCTTCGGTTGGGGCAGGCTGCCCAAACTTGTACACCTGGCGTGCATTTGGCTCGTGGCGATCGGCGTCAATGCGTCGGCGTTCTTCATCATCGCGGCCAACTCGTTCATGCAGCATCCGGTCGGTGCGACGTACAACCCTGAAACGGGTCGTGCCGAACTCACCAGCATCTGGGAGTTGTTGACCAACAACACCGCTCTCGCTGCCTTCCCGCACGCGGTTGCCGGCGCCTTCCTGACGGCGGCGACGTTTGTTGCCGGCATCAGTGGTTGGTGGATGGTGCGGAACATGCGCCGCGCCAAGCAGGCTGAGGCCGCCGAAGCCGAACGTCTCGAAACCGATGCGCGGACGATGTACCGCCCGGCAACACGATTCGCGTTGCTCGTCATGATCGTGGCCGGAATCGGCATCATCTACACCGGTGACGTCCAAGGCAAGCTCATGTTCCAGCAGCAGCCCATGAAGATGGCGTCGGCGGAATCGCTGTGTGACACCGAGATGGATCCGGATTTCTCGATTCTCACCATCGGTACACACAACAACTGTGACAGCGTGACGCACGTTCTGAAGGTCCCCTTCGTTCTACCGTGGTTGGCCGAGGGCAAGTTCACCGGCGTCGAACTGCAAGGCGTCAACCAGCTGCAGGAGCAGGCGGAGCAAGACTTCGGACCGGGCAACTACCGACCGAATCTCTTTGTCACGTACTGGTCTTTCCGCGCCATGATCGGCCTCGCCGCAGGTTCGGCAGCACTGGCTCTCGCGGGACTATGGGTCACTCGTAAGGGGCGAGTCCCGGACCAGAAGTGGTTCGGAATCCTCAGCCTGGTCGCGATTCCCACTCCGTTCATGGCGAACAGCGCCGGCTGGATCTTCACCGAGATGGGCCGTCAGCCCTGGGTGGTGCATCCCAACCCGACGGGCGTCGACATGATCAGACTCACTGTCGACCAAGGTGTTTCGGACCATGCAACGGCGACGGTCTGGGCCTCGTTGATCACGTTCACTCTTCTGTACGGAGCGCTGGGTGTGGTCTGGTTCAAGCTGATCGTGCGGTACGCGAAGGAAGGCCCGTTGGAGCACGACATGCATCCGCCGGGCGATACAGATCATGACGAGCCGGAAGATCCGGACAAGCCCAAACAACTGTCGTTCGCGTACTAGGAGGCGATCATGGGACTTCAAGAAGTATGGTTCGTGCTCGTCGCAGTACTGTTCATCGGTTACTTCGTCCTCGAAGGGTTCGACTTCGGTGTCGGAATGCTCATGCCGATCGTCGGCAGAGGCAGTGACCTCCCCGCCGATACGCGTCGACGGGTGGCGCTCAACACGATCGGCCCGGTGTGGGACGGAAACGAAGTGTGGCTGATCACGGCCGGTGGTGCGATGTTCGCGGCATTTCCGGAGTGGTACGCGACGTTGTTCTCCGGGTTCTATCTACCGCTGCTGATCATCCTGGTGGCCTTGATCGTTCGGATCTGCGCCATCGAATGGCGGAGCAAGATCGACGACGACAAGTGGCGTCAGCGTTGCGACTGGGGCATCATCTTCGGCTCCTGGGTCCCGGCAGTTCTCTGGGGCGTGGCTTTCGCGAACATCGTTCGGGGCGTGGCGATCAACGCCGACAAGCAGGTCGAGTCGGGATTCTTCGATCTGCTCAATCCGTACGCACTGCTCGGTGGTCTAACCACCGCGCTGGTGTTCGCTCTCCACGGCGCTGTGTTCCTGGCGCTCAAGAGTGCCGACGAGGTTCGTGAAGATGCCGTGAAAATTGCTGCACGACTGGCAATTCCAGCTATTCCGGTCGCCGGCGGATTCGTCCTGTGGACGCAACTCGCCTACGGCAAGGGATGGACGTGGATTCTGGTAGCCGCCGCTGCTGCCGCACTGATCGGCGTCGTCTTCCTGACGCGGGCCGAGCGCGAAGGCTGGGCCTTCGTTCTCACCTGTGTGGCCGTCATCGCCACCGTCGTGCTGCTGTTCGCCTCGCTGTTCCCGAACGTCATGCCGTCGACGCTTGATCCGGCGTACAGCCTGACCATCGAGAACGCGTCGTCGAGCCCGTACACGCTCAAGGTGATGACGTGGGCCGCGGCCTTCATGACGCCGGTGGTGATCATCTACCAGGGTTGGACGTACTGGGTGTTCCGACAGCGCATCTCCTCCAAGCAGATTCCGGCGTCGATCGGTCTGCGATTCAAGGAGAAGACGTGGTAGTGGCAAACCCGCAGTCACAAACGATTCGAATCACGAAAGAACTGACGGTCGAATTCACGTGACTATCGAAGTAGGCGACGCTCCCACCACTCGGGAGCGTCGCCGGGGGCCGATCGACCCGCGGCTGTGGCGACATTCCGCTTCTGCGCGCGGCTATCTGATCCTGACCGTTGCTCTGTCGATAGTGAACGTCGTGATGGTCATCGTCGCGGCGCTCATGATCGGCCGGGTGCTGGCCGGAGTGATCACCACTCGAACTGTGGATGTTTCCTCGTGGACAACCGAGTTGGCTGTTCTTGCCGCCGCTGTGGTGGTCCGAGTTCTGGGGACTTGGCTACAGACCAGGTATGCGCACCGGGCGTCGACACGCGTCGTTGCCGAGATCAAGAACGGCGTGCTGGCGTCGGCGACGGCGATGAGTCCTCGCGATCTCGATCCGCGGCGTGACGAGATCGCGACCGTGGTCACCCGCGGCGTCGACGGTCTTGGTCCGTATCTGACGGGATACCTTCCGGCTCTGGTCCTGTCGGTAACGCTGACACCCATCACCCTGATAGTCATTGCGATGCAGGACATGACGTCTGCGGTCATCATTTTCGTGACGCTGCCGCTGATCCCCATCTTCATGATTCTGATCGGCTTGCTGACAAAGGGTAAGTCGGAGAAGACGCTGGCAGCGATGACCACGTTGTCTTCGCAACTCCTCGATCTACTCGCAGGTTTGCCGACGCTGCGGGCGCTCGGTCGTCAGCAAGGTCCTGCCGAGCGCGTCCGTGAACTCGGTGACGCTCATCGGCGAACGACGATGTCTGCCCTCCGCGTCGCGTTCCTGTCCTCGATGGTGTTGGAACTGCTCGCAACACTCTGCGTTGCATTGGTGGCCGTGAGCATCGGCTTGCGACTGGTGTACGGGGGCATGACACTCGAGCCGGGGATAGTCGCGTTGATCCTCGCGCCCGAGGTGTACCTGCCGCTCCGAATGGTGGGAACCCAGTTCCATGCCGCCGAGGACGGAATGGCCGCAGCCGACAAAGCATTCGAGGTTATCGAGGCCGATTCTGCCGCGCCGGAGGGCGGTCGGACGACGGTGGTCGCTCGCGGCGCCGATATCGTCTTCGACGGTCTCGGTGTGGCCTCTCGTGGGGGAGTGGCGCCGTCTCGACTTTCCGCCGTTGCGTCGCCAGGGAAGATCACGGTGCTCACCGGCCCCAACGGCTGCGGCAAGTCGACGGCAGTGCACGCGCTGCTCGGGTTGATCGAACCGAGCAGTGGGCGCGTGACGGTCGCCGGCATCGATGTCCGCGACCTGGACGAGCACGCGTGGTGGAGTCAGTTGGCCTGGCTACCGCAACACCCGGTCCTCTTGCCCGGCACCATTCGCGAGAACCTCGATCTCACCGGGGCCGTCGAGTCGCAGGCGTTGGCCCGTGCTGCGGCCGCGACAGGATTCGACGCGGTACTGGCCGAGCTGCCTGCGGGCGTCGAGACCGTGATCGGCGTCGGCGGCACAGGTCTGTCACTGGGGCAGCGGCAGCGCCTGGCCCTGACGCGTGTTCTCGCCTCCGACCGCGTGGTTCTTGTCCTGGACGAACCCACCGCTCACCTCGACTCCGATTCGGAAGGGACAGTGTTGGCTTCTCTGAGAGCACGGGCGGAGCGCGGCGACACCGTGGTCGTGATCGGCCACCGTCCGAGTGTGCTTGCCGCGGCTGACCGGATTGTCGAGGTACATGCTCATGAGAAGTGACGCTCACGATCCGCTTCTGCGTGCTCTGCGGCTACTGGAACTTCGGCCACGACGCGTACTGACTGCGGTAGCGGCGGGCGTGGCAACACTCGGCAGTGCACTTGCCTTGGCCGCACTGTCCGCGTGGTTGATCACGCGAGCCTGGGAGATGCCTCCCGTTCTCGACCTCAGTGTTGCGGTGGTTGCCGTACGCGCATTGGGAATCTCGCGTGGTGTCTTCCGCTATCTCGAACGATTGACGACGCACGACGTCGCATTGCGCGGAACCACCGCGGCGCGGTCGAGGATCTACCAGGAGTTGGCAGCGGGGGACCCCGCGGCCGCTGCCGGACTTCGACGCGGTGACCTGCTCTCACGTACCGGCGCCGATGTGGACGCGCTGGGCGACGTCGTCGTCAAAGCGCTGATCCCGATTGCGGTTTCGGTTGTCCTCGCATTCGCTGCGGTGGGAATCTTGTTGTTCATCTCCGTTCCGGCGGCGCTCATTCTCGCTGTTGCGTTGGCGGTGTCCGGGATCGCGGCACCCTGGCTGTCGGCGCGAGCTGCTCGCCTGGCCGAAGCCGACAGTTCTGCTGCCGCAGCTCGATTCAGTGAGTCTGCGGTGACGGCCCTCGACCATTCCGCCGAACTCCGGGTATCGGGTCGCTTGGATCAGGCGGTGAACGAGGCAGTCTCCGCCGAGAACGAGGTGGTCGAGGCAACCGACCGTGCGGCGGTACCGAGTGCCTTTGCAGCCGCCGCGACGCCTCTCGCAATCGGGGTGAGCGTCCTCGGGGCTCTACTGATCGGAATCGCGCTCTACGGAACCACCGACATGTCACCGATGTCCATGGGAATCCTTGTACTGCTTCCCCTGTCGGCTTTTGAGGGAACCGCGATACTGCCCAGCGCAGCGGTGGCGTTGACCAAGGCGCGACTGGCGTCGGCGCGCATCATGGCGGTTCTCGATCGCGCAGCTGAGGAACACGTCGAAGGTGACCGTGCGTGGCCGGAGGACGGGGTCCTCAGCGTGGACGCGTTGCGGGCTGGTTGGCCCGGGGGAAGGGTGACCGAACCGCTGTCGATGGATCTTCCTCGCGGTGCTCGTGTTGCAGTCGTCGGCGAGAGTGGATCGGGAAAGACGACTGCGCTGATGACGATGGCGGGTCTGCTGCCGCCTGTCGCGGGAACAGTTCGCGTTGGCAGAGTGGATGTTTCGGATGTCGATCCGGCAGAGTTGCGTCGTCACGTGGGGTACTTCGCCGAGGACGCACACCTCTTCGAGACGTCGGTACTCGAGAACCTGCGCGTTGCGCGCGGCGACCTCACCGTCGAGGACGCGAAGAAAGCACTTGCCGCAGTCGGTCTCGGCGATTGGCTGGCGGAACTGCCGGGCGGGCTCGACACCTACCTGGTCGGCGGTATGCGAGCGGTTTCGGGCGGTGAGCGTCGTCGGTTGCTTTTGGCACGCGCGATCGTCTCGCCCGCGGAGGTACTGCTGCTCGACGAGCCGACCGAGCACATGGACGCGGAGGCAGGCGCTCAGTTGCTTCGCGAGTTACTCGATCGCGACGGGATGCTGGTCGATTCTTCGCGAACGGTTGTTGTAGTCACCCACCAACTTCCGGCCGGTACTGGAGCTGAACAGGTGATATGCGTCGGAAAAGCTTCTGTGGAAAATACGTTGCCGTCATCGTGAAGTGGGCGTACTTTCTCCAGTACACAAGGAAGGAGGTGGTCTGAAATTGAAGTACAGACGGACGCGTGAGGTGGCTGCCAGCTAGCCGCAATCGCTGACGGAATTCACTTACCGCGCGAGCGGCCGGCGAATCCCAGGCAGCCACCCGACCCCCGAGCCCCCGATCAGTCCGACCGGGACCCCGCGAAAGCGTGGATGTGGCTCGGGGGTCGCTCGTTGCGACAACCACGTGAGCCTGCCGTTAGTAGAGGCGCACAGCAGAACTAGCCGATGTAGCGCGTCAGCCGCGCCGAGAGGCGCGGTTCCAGGCCACCGTCAGACATGATCCGCTCTTCGACGTACGCGAGGTCGCCGCCTTCGACGATGCCGTACAGGCGCTTCGCGCCGCCGTACAGTGCACCGGACTGGCTGCGGATCACCACGTCGGTGGCAAGTTCCCACGACGCCTGGGTCAGAGCTCGGCCGTAGTACATTTCGACGACGCCGGAGCTGTGGCTGAGCAGGAGTTCGACGACTTCCTGGTTGACGCTGCCGGGGATGCCGTCGCCGCCCATGCGCCAGTAACCGCTCTCGCGCAGATCAGGGCTCACGTACTCGCCCTCGGCGTCGAGGCGCCAGGACCGGGACTCCCAATTGAGGTAGGGGCCACCGTCGTGGGAGATGACGATCTGCTGACCGAAGGCGTAGTCGCCGGTCTCGTCGTGCCCTTCGCCTTCGCCGCGCCAGACGCCGACGAGGGGGAGTAGTGCGAGGAGTTCAGGATTGATGTCCGGGCCGAGGCGCAGGTTTGCGGTGTCCTCGGGCAACGGAAGGTCCGGCAGGGTCGGAATGTTGAGCGACGCCGTCGACTTGGAGCGCTCGACGGCGATGGCGACAGCTTCGTCCCCGCTGCCGCGCCTCACGGCACCTGCAGCGGCGGAATCGTCAGCGGTCGCGTCGGACCCTGAATCCGGAGCCTGGCTCACGACTCGTCGGTGACCAAGCGGTACACGACGTACACGGAGAACCAAGCGATCATGACGGATGCGAGTGCGAGGAGTACCTCGAAGAAAATGACCACGGGTACATCTTAGACCGCGGCGACCGACCGGAAAAATCGGGAGCCGGAATGCAGAAGGCCCCGCACCGAAGGGGTGCGGGGCCGCCTGCCGAAGCAGGAATTACTTGCTGACGGTCACGTCCACGTTGTGCACGCCCGAGCCCTCGGGAGCGACGGTCGAGGTGCCGTTGCCCGAGCTGGACAGCGCACGCACGGTCCACTCGCCCGGAGCGGCGAAGAAGCGGAAATCGCCGGTTCCCGATGCCACGACCTCGGCCGTGAACTCTCCGGAGCCGTCGAGCAGACGCACGAATGCGCCGCCGATGGGCTGGCCGTCAGCTGCGAGAACGCGGCCGGTGATGACCGTTTCCTTCTCGACGTCGACGCCGGCAGGCAGGGTCTGGCCCTGGGTAGGTGCTCCACACATGATCAGGCTCCTAATTCGATAGGTGCGCCGACGAGTGAGCCGTATTCGACCCAGCTGCCGTCGTAGTTCTTGACGTTGTTCTTGCCGAGGATCTCCTGCAGGACGAACCAGGTGTGGCTCGAGCGCTCGCCGATGCGGCAGTATGCGATCGTTTCCTTGGTGTCGTCGAAGCCCTTCTCCGCGTACAGCTTGGCGAGGTCGTCGTCCGACTTGAAGGTGCCGTCCTCGTTGGCGGTGGTGCTCCACGGGATGTTGATGGCTCCGGGGACGTGGCCGCGCTGCTGTGCCTGCTCCTGCGGAAGGTGCGCGGGGGCGAGGATCTTGCCGGAGAACTCGTCAGGGCTGCGAACGTCGACGAGGTTCTTGCTGCCGATGGCGTCGATGACCTCGTCGCGGAATGCGCGGATCGAGAAGTCGGGGGTCTCGGCCTTGTACTGGGTGGCTTCGCGGTTGACGGCGTCCTTCGAGAGCGGGCGTCCGTCGAGCTCCCACTTCTTGCGGCCACCGTCGATCAGCTTGATGTCCTGGTGGCCGTACAGCTTGAAGTACCAGTACGCGTAAGCGGCGAACCAGTTGTTGTTGCCACCGTAGAGAACGACGGTGTCGTCGTTCGCAATGCCCTTGGCGGAGAGCAGATCCGAGAACTGCTCCTGGTTCAGGAAGTCGCGTCGGACGCCGTCCTGGAGGTCCTTGCGCCAGTCGAGCTTGACTGCACCCTCGATGTGGCCGCCGTCGTATGCGCTGGTGTCCTCGTCCACCTCGACAAAAACGGTCTTGGGGGTGTTGAGGTTCTGCTCAGCCCAGTCAGCGGAGACTAGGACGTCGGAGCGAGCCATGGTGTTCCTTTCGATGTGGTCTTGCATCGGTCGATATCTAGCAGGGGTTCAACAGGGTTGTGTGGCAAGCGCTTTCACACGGTGGTAGCGCGGCCGGTATTTCGCAGCCTTGCGACGAGTGGGTAGATCTGGCAGCCGAGGCAGATGCCGAACGCGGCGTTGAGCAGAGCCGCGAACAAGGCGAAGCCGGTGGCAACGGTGCCGACGATCGTCGAGCCGGCCAGGAAACCGACCGTGCCGGCGAGTGCGAAGACGAAGCCGACGAACTGCGCGAAGCGAAGTGGCGCTACGGGTTCGCGTTCGCTGACCGGCGAGATTCGCGGCGCGACGAGCTTGCCGAAGATCTGGCCGTACGGGCTGCGCTTGGGGCCGAGTATCGCTCCGACCGCGAAGACGATCGCCTGCAGGGCGAGAAGCGCGGTGGCGGCGGGCAGGGAGAAGGTCGAGAGAATGAGCGTGAGTACGAGTACGCCGGTGGTGACCCATGCTGCGAATCGAGGTCCGCGGACGTCGACTTGCTCGAGTTGGGGTGTGGTTGTGGACATCGGGAGTGCTCCTGCGCTGGATTGCATGGTGCTTGCCTGGACCGAGAAAACGGGGACGCAAAAGTCCCATTCGGTGAATTGATCACGTGAGCGAAAACTCGAGAGTCAGAGAGAACTGACGGATGTGGTGATCAGCAACAGGTACAGCAACAGCCCCCGAGGCGGCACAGGTCTACTGCGCGGCGTCGGGTGAGCATCAGCTCGTGGCGGGTTTGCACGTCGGCGAGTTTACCCCGAATTCTCGGATTTTGGCTCGTGGGGTCCGGATAGTGGTACGAGCGCAGCTTTCAGATCGGCTGCGGACGGCACTCCGGACACTCGGAACTGTTCGTCGAGACCACCGTCGAGGATGAACGTGGTGGGTAGGGACAGGACGCTCATTTCGCTTGCCAGGGCCGGTTCCTTGTCGATGTCGAGTTCGATCTCCACCGGCGGACGGGGAGCGTCGGCCATCGAAACCACGACCTGGCCGACGACGCGCCGTACTGCTGCACACGGCCCGCACCAGTCGGCGGAGAAATGCAGTACGACGGGTCCGCCGTTCGGCGACGCGACTCCGGCGGCGCTCAGCAGTTCGAGGCGGCTGTCGGTGGTGCCGGCTGCGGACGTGGTTGTGGCTCGGACCGCTCCGTTGCGCGACTTGAGAAAGAGCCCGACCGCGACGACGGCTACGAGCGCGACCAGCAGAATTGTGATCCCGGTCATCGGTTCTGCAGCTCTGCGAGATCGATCGTCGTGTTTTCGGCGCTGCCTTCGATCACGATTCTTCCGCCTTCTGCGTAGACAAGGCTCGGCTGGATTCCGTAGGGGAGTGCCTGCGGATCGATCGTGTAGCTGAACAATCCGAGGACTACGGGCTCGAGTGCTGCGGGGATCGAGAAATCGGCTTTGCCCTCAGGACCGAAGTACAGGTTGCTGGCGACGATCTTGACCTGCCCTCCTTCCAGAACCAGGTTGGCCTGCACGCTCACGGCAGTCTCGACCGGGCCGACGGCAACCGTTCCGGTCAGCACGACGGCGCCCGCGGTGCTGGCGCCCGTTCCGCCGCTGCCCCCGGTGCCGTCCGACTTGTTGGCCGGCGGCGAAGATACCTGCAGGTCAGGGATGTTGAGCAGCTTTCCGAGGTCGGTGGCGTTGATTCCCATCCGGCCGTCGAGTTTGTCGACGGGGAGCTGGGTGACGTTGCCGTTCACGATGTCGGAGAAGGGCACGGTGACCCCGCGCAGGTTGGCCTCGACGGTCACTTCGCCGACCACGTCGCTCTGGACGCCGGTGGCTCTGACGTAGACGTCCTTGTACTTCCCACTGAGTGCCTGGGTGAGGAAGGGGAACCCGTTGAAGGTGACCTCGGGGTCCGCCTCGAGTGACGCGCCGGTTCGGAGCTCGCGGGAAACCCGGTACTCGGCGTACGCGGCAGCGCCGAAATCGGCCACCAGTCCGAGGCCGAGGAGGAAGACGATGCCGATGATCAGTTTGCGCACCGCACCATTGTGACGGACTCCGGTCGGGGTTCGATGCGACGGCCCCGGTACCAGGCACGCTAATGTAGTGACCGACCAAAAGCGTCGAACTACTCGAGCGTTGCCCTCGCGGGTTGCGCGGGCTACTAGATAGGAGGCCGTGTGGAACTGCTCCTCCTCACCTCCGACCCCAACCCGGAAGCTGTACTACCGGCGTTGGCGTTGCTGGCGCACTCGGTTCGGCCTGCCCCCACAGAGGTTTCCTCGCTTCTCGAAGCGAGTTCCGCGGACGTGGCGTTGGTGGATGCGCGCACCGATCTTGCTGCCGCGCGCGGTTTGTGTCGACTGCTCGGAAGCACGGGATCAGCAGTACCTGTGGTCGCCGTACTCACCGAAGGCGGACTCGTCGCAGTCAACGCCGACTGGGGGCTGGACGACATCCTGCTTCCCGGTACCGGTCCGGCGGAGGTGGACGCCCGATTGCGGTTGTTGGTCGCTCGCAGCGGCGGTGTGGCCAGTCCGGAAGCGTCGGGAAAGATCACGCTGGGCGAACTGGTTATCGACGAGGGGACGTACACGGCACGACTGCGTGGACGGCCCCTTGATTTGACTTACAAGGAATTCGAGCTGCTCAAGTACCTCGCGCAGCACGCCGGGCGTGTATTCACCCGTGCACAGCTGCTACAGGAAGTGTGGGGTTACGACTTCTTCGGCGGCACCAGGACGGTCGACGTCCACGTGCGTCGTCTGCGGGCGAAACTCGGCACCGAATACGAGTCCTTGATCGGTACAGTCCGGAATGTCGGATACAAGGCAGTGCGTCCGACCAGGGCCAAGGGCGGCGCAGCAGCTCCCGTTCAGTTCGAGGACGACGAAGACGTCGACTACGACGCGGCCGACGGTTCGGTGGTCTGACGTGGGTTGGACCGATTCGCTGCCGGCCGGATCCGCCGCGCAGGTTTCCTCGCTGCTCGATCGCGCGACCGAGTTCGACGGCAAGGCACCGGTGTCGGAGCAGGGGCGCCATGCCGTTGCCGGACGCGGTGCAGCACGACACTTCCTCGAGTTCGACGGCGATGCCGTCGTCGGTTACGCACAGCTGCAAGCCGGTTCGGACGAGCATCCCGACATGGCGGAGTTGGTGGTCGACCCGCAGGCACGGCGCCGCGGCATCGGAACCGGGCTTGCCGCAGCGGTATTCGACGAGGGTCGTTCAGGCGCACGCGTCTGGGCGCACGGAAACATCGATGCTGCAGTGGAATTCGCCAAGAGTCTCGATCTGATCAGTGTTCGTGAGCTCCTCCAGTTGCGTCGACCTCTCGATGCTCCGCAGCTTCCGGAAATCGTTGTGCCCGAGGGTATAACGATGCGGACGTATCGTGGACCCGAAGACGATTCCGAGATCCTTCGCGTCAATAACGCGGCGTTCTCCTGGCATCCCGAGCAGGGCGGCTGGACCCAGTCGGAGATCGACGAGAGAACGGCCGAAGGGTGGTTCGACCCCGCCGGTCTGTTCATGGCGTTCGCGGACACCGATCCCGATACTCTTCTCGGCTTTCACTGGACCAAGGTGCACGCACCGGAAGGTGACGATCCCGAACTGGGTGAGGTGTACGTCGTGGGTATCGATCCTGCGGCGCAGGGACGCGGTCTCGGCCGAGTGCTGACTCTCGCGGGCATGCATTACCTGCGTGATCGCGGCCTCGGAACCGTCCTTCTCTACGTCGAAGGCGACAACACTGCCGCCCTGCACACGTACGAGCGTCTCGGCTTCGATCGGTTCCATGTGGACATGGCTTACGCCCGCGCGCGCTGACGTCACAGTCGAACACGCAGAAATGTCTGGTCTGTTCATTCTCCGTTAACCATGTGTGGTCCAACCGGACACCGCGCCCGCCTACTTTTCTCTGTGGGCAGCGCCGTGTTGCCTGATGCAGATTTCAATCATCTGCATCTCATGTCGCCGCCCGATCGTGGGCGTGGCGGTAGCGATTTCCGGAGGATCTTGGTGAATCTCAAGCGCAGTGGTGCCCTGCTCGGTGTAGTGGCCGTGGGCGCCATGACCTTGGCCGCATGTGGCAGCGACAACAACTCGTCGTCGACGGGTGTGGACGCGTCCTCATCGAACGCAACGTGCGAAGGCAAGAGCAACCTCTCTGCCGCTGGTTCCTCGGCACAGAAGAACGCCATGGACCAGTTCGTCTCCACCTACATCTCCGTGTGCCAGGAAAAGGGCAAGACGGTCAACGTCGCCTACAACCCCAGCGGTTCGGGTGACGGACGTACGCAGTTCATCGCCGGCCAGATCGACTTCGCCGGCTCCGACTCGGCCATCAAGGACGAGCAGGCCGACAAGGCCAAGGAGCGTTGCGTCGGCGGCGAAGCCTGGAACCTTCCCCTCGTCTTCGGCCCGATCGCAGTTGCATACAACCTCGACGGCGTCGACAAGCTCGTTCTCAACGCAGAGGTTCTCGCGAAGATCTTCAACGGTGGCATCACCAAGTGGAACGATCCGGCCATCGCCGCGCTCAACTCCGGTGCTTCGCTTCCCGACGAGAAGATCACCACCGTGATCCGGTCCGATTCCTCGGGCACCACCGACAACTTCCAGAAGTACCTCGACGCAGCATCGAACGGTGCTTGGACGTCGGGCGCTGGGTCCGACTTCACCGGTGGCGTCGGTGAGGGCGCCAAGGGTTCGGCGGGCGTTGCGCAGGCAGTCGCTACTGCACCGGGTTCGATCACCTACGTCGAGAAGTCGTTCGCGGACCAGAACAAGCTCTCGGTTGCCGAAATCAACACCGGCTCCGAGGCAGTCGCACTGACCAACGATTCGGCCTCGAAGTCGATCGCAGGCGCGAAGTTCAAGTCCGACGCGACCGGCGACCTGACGCTCGACCTCGCGTCGATCTTCAAGACCAACGAAGCCGGCGCATACCCGCTGGTTCTCGCCACGTACTCGATCGTCTGCTCCAAGGGCTACGACGCGGACACCTCCGCAGCAGTGAAGTCGTTCCTGACGAGCGCGGCCAACGAGGGTCAGGCCAACCTTGCCGAGCAGGGTTACGTCCCGCTGCCGGCCAACGTCCAGGATCGCCTCAACGCGTCCATCACGGCAATCAGCTGACCTAGAGACTCGTGCGGACAAGCTCATGGATCTACATTCAGACGTGAAGGAAGTGAGCGCACATGAGTGACGCGCCCATCACCTCGACATCTCGTTCTCCCGGCCCCGCAACCAGCGGGGCCGGGGTGGGCGGTCCGAACGGCACCACGGAGGACACGATTACTTCCACCAAGGCTCCAGAAACCGAGCATCCTCCGAAGGGTGACGGTCCGGGCAGCGGCAACAGCAAGACGGTGACCCGTCCGGGTGACCGCATCTTCAGATCGCTCGCATCCGGTTCGGCAATCTTCATCACGGTTGTCATCGCGGCGATCGGTGCGTTCCTGATCTGGCGTGCCGTTCCTGCTTTGAGCCGGAACCAGGTCAACTTCCTGACCAGCCGTGAATGGGTCACGCAGAACATCAACGCGATGGCGTTCGGTGTCCTCGATCTCTTCCAGGTCACGGTGTTGGTCTCGCTGTTCGCACTGGTGCTCGCGATGCCGATCGCACTGGGCATCGCGATCTTCCTGACTTCGTACTCACCCAAGTGGCTCACGCGGCCACTGTCGTACACGATCGACCTCCTCGCGGCCGTGCCGTCCATCGTCTACGGCCTGTGGGGACTTCTCGTGTTCGCTCCGGCGATCACCCCGGTCGCGGTGTGGCTCAACGACACTCTCGGCTGGTTCCCGCTCTTCGCGGACGGCAGCGGATCGATCACTGGCGGCGGCACCATCTTCACCGCAGGCATCGTCCTCGCAGTGATGATCCTTCCGGTCATCACCGCAGTGACCCGCGAGGTGTTCATCCAGACCCCGCGCTCACAGATCGAAGCCGCACTCGCACTCGGCGCCACTCGCTGGGAAGTTGTGCGCACCACGGTCATCCCGTTCGGTAAGTCCGGCTACATCAGCGGCTCGATGCTCGGTCTCGGACGCGCACTCGGCGAGACGATGGCGCTGTACCTGATCCTGCGCACCACCTCTCAGGCCTTCGGCTGGTCGCTGTTCGACGGCGGCTCGACCATCGCCTCCAAGATCGCCCTCGGCTACGCGGAGTTCAACAACGACATCCAGGCAGGCGCGTACATCGCGGCCGGACTGGTGCTGTTCGTTCTGACCTTCGTCGTCAACGCGGCTGCCCGCGCAGTGATCGCCGGAAAGAAGGACTGACCCATGACCTCCACTCTGGACCGGCCGGTCAAGGCCCCCACTTTCCAAGGCGTCGGCGCCCGTCGTCGCGCCAAGGACGTCATCGCGACCATCCTGGTCAGCCTGGCAGTTGTCATCGCCCTCATCCCGTTGGTCTGGGTGCTCTTCACGGTTATCGCCAAGGGCCTGCCCGCTCTGACGTCGCCGACGTGGTTCACCAACTCACTGAGCGGATTGACGGCGTCGGCCGACGGCGGCGGTATCTATCACGCATTGATCGGTACCCTGCTGCAAGGCATCGTGTGCGCGGTCTTCTCCATCCCGCTCGGTATCTTCGTCGCGATCTATCTGGTGGAGTACGCCGACCGGAAGTCGAAGCTCGGCAAGCTCACCACGTTCATGGTCGACATCCTCAGCGGTGTTCCGTCGATCGTGGCCGCGCTGTTCATCTACGCCTTGTGGATCGCGACCTTCGGCTTCCCCAAGTCCGCGTTCGCCGTGTCGCTGGCTCTGGTCCTGCTGATGGTCCCGGTCGTCATCCGCTCCACCGAGGAAATGCTGCGCATCGTCCCGATGGATCTGCGAGAGGCGTCGTACGCGCTCGGTGTGCCGAAGTGGAAGACCATCTCGAAAATCGTTCTGCCGACGGCACTTCCCGGCATCATCACCGGCGTCATGTTGGCCCTGGCCCGCGTGCTCGGTGAGACCGCACCGCTGCTGATCCTCGTCGGCTACGCGCCGTTCATCAACTTCGATCTGTTCAACGGCGAAATGGGTACTCTGCCTTCCGTCATGGTCGCAGAGATGAACAACCCCACCGACGCCGGCACCAACCGCATCTGGGGCGCAGCACTGACCCTGATCCTGCTGATCGCGATCCTCAACATCGTCGCGAAGCTGATCGGTCACTTCTCACAGGTCAGAAGCAAGTGATGCGGCCTCGGAACATGTTCGTACTCAACAGCGTCAACAACTCAGTAGGGAGCCGGTAATGGCCAAGCGTCTGGATCTCAAGGACGTCAACATCTACTACGGCAAGTTCCACGCCGTCGCCGATGTGGGCCTGTCCGTCCCGCCCCGGAGTGTCACCGCCTTCATCGGCCCGTCCGGCTGCGGCAAGTCCACCGTTCTTCGTTCACTCAACCGCATGCACGAAGTGATTCCCGGTGCGCGCGTCGAGGGTTCGGTCTTGCTCGACGGAGAAGACATCTACGGCTCGAACGTCGATCCCGTCGGTGTTCGCAAGACCATCGGCATGGTCTTCCAGCGGCCCAACCCGTTCCCGACCATGTCCATCCGGGACAACGTCGTCGCGGGCTTGAAGTTGCAGGGCGAGCGCAGCAAGAAGAAGCTCGACGAGGTGGCCGAGCGTTCGCTGCGCGGCGCCAACCTGTGGAACGAGGTCAAGGATCGCCTCGACAAGCCCGGTGGTGGCCTCTCAGGCGGTCAGCAGCAGCGTCTGTGCATCGCGCGTGCCATTGCCGTCTCGCCCGACGTCCTGCTCATGGACGAGCCTTGCTCCGCTCTCGACCCCATCTCGACTCTGGCGATCGAGGACCTGATCACCGAGCTGAAGAAGGACTTCACCATCGTCATCGTCACGCACAACATGCAGCAGGCTGCGCGTGTGAGTGACCAGACGGCTTTCTTCAACCTCGAGGCAACCGGTAAGCCCGGTCAGCTCGTCGAGATCGACGACACCGAGAAGATCTTCTCGAACCCGACACAGAAGGCCACCGAGGACTACATCTCCGGCCGCTTCGGATAAGTCCTGGGATTGCACACCGCACGACCATGTTTCACCCCCGTTTCCAACAGGAGACGGGGGTGAAAATTTTTGGTTGTGGTGATAGTTCCCACTCCGGTGCGCACAGCTGAGCGTCGTTGGGCGCCCGAATAATTCGATGAGCAGCGCAAGTGCGCCGAGCGGGTGCTGAAGTAGCCGACGATGTGAATCTCGTGGATACTGACGACGCTTCGGGCAATGCTAATCTCGGCCCGACAGCACGCTGTCGATCGATGTCGTTTCACAACCGGAAGGGCTTGTCAGTGCACCTCACCCCTTCAGATACCGAAAAGCTGCTCCTGAGCGTTGCGGGCATGGTCGCCCGCGACCGCCGCGAGCGCGGGGTACTGCTGAATTACCCCGAAGCGATGGCCCTGATCTCGTGTTGGATTCTCGAGCGCGCGCGTGACGGAATGACGGTTGCGGAACTGATGAACGCCGGTCGGCAAGTGCTCACCCGCGACGACGTGATGGAAGGGGTACCCGAGATGATTGCAAACGTCCAGGTGGAGGCCACTTTCCCGGACGGTCGCAAGCTGGTAACCGTGACGGAGCCCATTCGATGATTCCCGGTGAGGTACGTGTGTCCACCGAACCGCTCGAGTTCGGCACGGACGCGGAGAAGATCACGATGGTCGTCGTCAACGACGGCGATCGCCCCATTCAGATCGGTTCGCATCTCCACCTTCCCGCGGCCAACCCGGCGTTGACCTTCGATCGCGAAGCGGCAGAAGGCTTCCGGCTCGACATCCCCTCGGGAACGTCGGTTCGGTTCGAACCGGGGGTCAGCAGGACGGTGACACTGATCGCGCTTGGAGGACTCAAAAGGGTTCCGGGCCTGCAGATCGTGCCGGACGAAGACCTGCCGACGCATGCGCGTGAGCCCAAGACCGTCATGCCGTTCGGCACACCCGGCGTGGAGGTCGAAGAGCCTTTGCGAGCGTCCTCGGTGAACGTTCGCGTGAGTGATGTTCCAGTCGAGGCGGATTCACCGGATGACGCCGCGACGACAGTTGAGAGGACAGCCGAATGAGCAGGATCGATCGACGCGGTTACGCCTCCCTGTACGGCCCGACCGCAGGCGACCAGATCCGTTTGGCCGACACAGATCTGTGGATCGAGATCGAGCACGACTACACAGCGACCGGCGACGAGATGGTCTTCGGCGGCGGCAAGAGCATCCGCGAGTCGATGGGCCAGGGCCTGACCACTCGCGATCAGGGCGCTCTCGACGTCGTCATCACCAACACGGTGATTCTCGATCACTGGGGAATCGTCCGGGCAGACGTCGGAATTCGCGACGGACGCATCGTTGCGATCGGCAAGTCCGGCAACCCCGACATCATGGATGGCGTGCACCCCAAGTTGCTCATCGGGCCGAGCACCGACGTGATCGCCGGCGAGGGGAAGATCCTCACCGCGGGTGCGATCGACACTCACGTGCACTTCCTCAGTGAAATCGAGATGATGGAGGCGCTCTCGACCGGTACGACGACGGTTGCGGGCGGCGGAACGGGCCCAACCGAAGGAAGCAAGGCAACCACCGTCACGCCCGGCGCCTGGTCCTTGACGATGATGCACCGCGCCCTCGACCACATCCCGCTCAACGTTCTTCTCCTCGGCAAGGGCAGCACCGTCAGCCATGAGGCCATGCGTCAGGAAGCTCTCGCCGGCGCAGGCGGATTCAAGGTCCACGAGGACTGGGGATCCACTCCGGCCGCCATCGACGCAGCTCTACGCGCAGCCGACGAGTTCGGCCTCCAGGTAGCGCTGCACGCCGACAGTCTCAACGAAACCGGTTACGTACAGCACACTTTGGATGCGATCGCCGGACGCGGGATCCACGTGTTCCATGCGGAAGGCGCCGGCGGCGGGCACGCACCGGACATCATCGTGACGGCAGGTGAGTCGAACGTTCTTCCGGCATCGACCAATCCGACGTTGCCGCATACCGTCAACACGGTCGCCGAGCACCTCGACATGCTCATCGTGTGTCATGCGCTCAATCCCCGGGTTCCGGAGGATCTTGCTTTTGCCGAGTCCCGGATCCGGCCGACAACGATTGCAGCAGAAGACTTTCTGCACGACATCGGAGCCATCTCCATCACCTCGTCCGACGCCCAGGCGATGGGCCGTATCGGTGAGGTGACCCTGCGGACATGGCAGGTTGCCCACGTCATGAAGGCCCAGTACGGCAAGCTGGGCACCAGCATGCCCGCCGACAACGAGCGTGCGCGGCGTTACGTCGCCAAGTACACGATCTGCCCCGCGGTGGCGCACGGTATCGATCACGAGATCGGCTCGGTCGAGGCCGGGAAGATGGCGGACCTGGTGCTGTGGGATCCCGCGTTCTTCGGAGTCCGTCCTTCTGCCGTGATCAAGGGCGGGGCGATAGTTGCTGCGCCGCTGGGTGATCCGAATGCTGCTATCCCGACCCCGCAGCCGGTGTTCGTTCGCCCGGCCATCGCGGCGACTCCGGGATCGGCCCCGCACCTGTCCACGACGTTCGTCTCTCCGATGGCCATCGAGGACGGTCTGGCCGATCGTCTCGGTCTCACCCGCACCCTTACCGGTGTTCGCCCGACGAGGCACCTCACCAAGGCGGACATGCCGAACAACACGGCGCTGCCGTCCATCGACGTCGATCCGGAGACGTTTGCCATCAAGGTCAACGGCGACCTGATAGCGCCCAACCCCGTTGACGTAGTGCCGATGGCTCAGCGCTACATGCTGTTCTGAAACCATGTCCATCGAGATGGCGTCTGCCGAGATAGCGTCGATGCTCTTGTCAGACGGGCGTCTGCCTACGGGCGGTCACGCGCACTCGTCGGGGTTGGAACCGGCACTGGTGGGCGGACTCCTGCAGAGTCAGGTCCCGGATTTCATCCGGGGTCGACTCGAAACAGTCGGACTGGTCGAGGCCGCTGCAACCGTGGTCACGCGACGCTGGGCCGTAAGTGAGGGTGGTGCAGGCGAACTCGAGGACATCTCGAGGGAGTTGCTCGCTCGGACTCCCAGCGCACCGCTGCGTGAGGCGTCGATTCAGCTCGGGCGTGGGCTGGCAAGGCTGGCGTCGCGATTGTGGCCGCAACACCCCGCGGTGCAGATCCTCATGGCCCTGCCCGGGCATCCGATGCGTCCGCTCGCGTTGGGAGTCTTCACGGCGATCTCCGGGATGGACGACCTACAGGCAGCTAGATCCTGTCTGTACGACGACGCTCAAACGGTGGCGTCGGCGGCATTGAAGCTACTGCCGGTGGATCCGGCAGAACCGGTCGAATGGCTGCTCCGAGCTGCCTCGACCATCGAAACCGTCGCAGCGGCTGCCGTAGCAGTCGACGGCGTCACAGATATACCCGCTACAACAGGACCGTTGGTCGAACAATGGTCACTCGAACACCACGCTCGATCCAGGAGGATTTTCCGTGCTTGACAACCTGAACAACACCGCCACTGCTGCAAGAGGTTTGAGGCTCGGCGTCGCCGGACCGGTTGGCACCGGCAAAAGTACCCTCATCGCCACCATCTGCCGCGAGCTCGCGTCGGAGTACGAGATTGCGGTTGTCACCAACGACATCTACACCGACGAGGACGCGCGACTGTTGCGCGCGGCCAACGTTCTGCCGATTGAGCGCATCGTCGCAGTCGAGACGGGCGCGTGCCCGCACACGGCTATTCGTGACGACGTCACACCGAACCTCATTGCGGTCGAAGACCTCGAGCGTCAGTTCCATCCCCTCGACATGGTGATCGTGGAAAGCGGTGGTGACAACCTGACCGCCACGTTCAGTCCGGCCTTGGTCGACGCCCAGATCTTCTGCATCGACGTCGCCGGCGGCGGAGACGTCGCACGCAAGGGTGGTCCCGGAATTGAGCGGGCAGATCTGTTGGTGGTCAACAAGATCGACCTGGCCCCCTACGTCGACGTCGACGCGGTCCAGATGGTTGCCGATGCCACGGCCGCACGTGACGGACTTCCCGTTCTCGCGCTCAGCCAGAAGGATCACGCCACGCTCGACCAGCTCAGCGCGTGGCTTCGCCAGGTCATCGCAGCTCATCGCGCGGGTAGCCACACCCCGCAGGATCCGGGACCGATGGCACCGCACTTCCATGCCGATGAGGAAGACCACGACCACGGACACGGACACGGTCACGGGCACAGTCACTCTCACGCTCACTGATGAGTGCCGGAGCTACGCGGGTCGTCGTCGAGAGAGTGGGTGACACCGCTGTTGCACGAGAGCTGATCTCGGGCGACTTCCTGGCCCCGCGATTCGTCGACGCTCGCGGGCTCACCGTGCGAATTGCCTTGGTAGGGCATAGCGCAACGCTGCTGGCCGGTGACGACCTGCGTATCGAATTCGTGGTCGCGCCGGGTACGTGTCTCGAGGTGATCGAGCCTTCAGGGACCGTCGCGTACAACGCGCGCGGTGGCCGGGCGTCGTGGTCGGCTTCGGCCAGAGTCGGTACCGGTGCGGCGCTGATCTGGCGTGCGGCACCGTTTGTCGTCGCCGGCGGCGCGGATGTGACCAGGCGCGTGGATATTTCGCTGGAATCCGACGCGGTGGCGCTGCTCGACGAGATGATCGTGTTCGGCCGGACCGGCGAAACCGGCGGTGCGCTTCGCTCGGATCAGCGAATCACCGTCGACGGTGACGCGCTTCTCGTGGAAACACTCGATCTGCGTAGCGTGCCGGGCCGTTCGCTGCCGGGAATTCTTGGTGGTCATCGCGTGCTCGGTACAACCATGCTGCTGGGGATGAAGACTTCCGACGACGTCGAGGGGCACGTGACGCCTCTGGCGGGACCGGGGATGCTGGCCCGGGCTGTGGCCGATCACGCACACGAGGCGAGCGCGGCTCTGGACGAGATCTGGTCGCAGTGGCGGGCACGGGTCGCGGAGAAGTACAGCGACTGATCTGCCCGACCGTCACATTCCGGGCGGCTGCATCGTCCACTATGTGACCAGGCCGAAGAGAGCCGGGCGCACAGGTTTGACGGAGGCATCATGCGAATTGTTGTTCTGGGCGGAACCGGCCAGATGGGAAAACTGGTCGTAGAGCTGGCAAAGGCAGGGGGCCATGAGGTGGTCGCTGCCGCTCGATCGACGGGAGTCGACATCTTCAGCGGTGCCGGGTTGGACGAAGCGTTTGCCGGCGCCGACGTGGTCGTCGACGCGAGCGATCACGTCACCAACAGTGCCAAGAAGGCGATCGATTTCTTCGAGACCGCAGCGAGGAATATCGCCGCGGCCGAAACCAGAGCCGGCGTGAAGCACCACGTGCTGCTTTCGATCGTGAACTGCGACGATCCGCAATTGAAGTCGTTCGGGTACTACCAGGGAAAAGCTGCGCAGGAACGCGCGGTGGAAGCGTCGGGCATTCCGTTCACGATTCTGCGATCCACCCAGTGGTTCGAGTTCGGTGAGAAGACCATCGCCCTCTTCGGACTCGGGCCGGTCGCGATGGTTCCGCGGATGCGGTCACAACCGATAGCAGCGAAGACCGTTGCCGAGGCGCTCGTGACCTGTGCTCAGAACGGTCCGACCGGGAGGGCTCCAGACCTGGCCGGGCCCGAGGTCCTCGAGATCCCGGCCATGACGCGCGAGATCTTGAAATACCGTGGCCGACGTAAGTGGCTGATCCCGATCTCGATGCCGGGAGCGGGTAAGGCGATGAAGGGTGGGGCGTTGCTACCCGGGCCTGGATCGACAACTGCAGGACCCACGTTGGAAACCTGGTTGCACGAGAACTGAATAGGAAAGGCGGCCGCGCAGGTGCGCGGCCGCCTTTTACTCACGTGGACGGTTGGGTTCAGAGATCCGGGTACGAGGTGAGGTTGTCGACCTTCTCGGTGGTTTCCGGCTCTTCCGGCAGCTTGCCGGTCACCAGGAAGATGACACGTCGGCCGACCTCGACGGCGTGGTCGGCGAATCGCTCGTAGAAGCGGCCGAGCAGCGTGACGTCGACAGCTGCGGCAACGCCGTGCTTCCACTCGCGGTCCATGAGGACGGTGAAGAGGTGGCGGTGGAGGTCGTCCATCGCTTCGTCTTCTTCGCGCAGACGGGCAGCGCGCTCGGGGTCGCGGGTCTCGAGGACGACCTTGGCGGCCGCACCGATGGAGACAGCAATGCGTCCCATCTCGGCGAAGTAGCCGTTGACCTCTTCAGGAAGCACGTGGTTGGGATGTCGGCGACGCGCGATCTTGGCGACGTGCAGGGCGAGTGCACCCATGCGGTCGATGTCGGCGACGATCTGGATTCCACTGACCACCGAGCGCAGATCTCCGGCAACGGGAGCCTGCAAGGCGAGCAACGCAAACGCGCGCTCCTCGCAGATGGTGCTGAGTTCGGTGATCTTGTCGTGTTCGCCGATTACTTGTTCTGCCAGGGACAGGTCTGCCTGGAGCAGGGACTGGGTGGCGCGCTCCATAGCGGCACCTGCCAGTCCTGCCATCTCGCCGAGCGTGTCTGCAAGCTCGGTCATCTGTTCGTTGTAAGCCACGCGCATGAGGTCAGAGCCTACGTGCCGTGAAAGACCAAGTCACAAGCACCAGGTGAACGCAAGGTGAATGAACGCGTGTCAGTCGCAGGTGGTGTCGCCGGCGTTGACGCTGGCGATGTCGGCGGGCAGAGCCGTCGAGGTGCTGGTGTCGACCGACGTCGGATTTGCCGCCAGCATGGTCCCCGGGTCGGCGGGGGCGACGACGGTGCCGGAGAAATTGCTTCCGACGACGACCTCGATCATGTCTCCCATGCTCGGAGCGAGGACGAGAACCGCGCCGGGAATCGACGATGCGACAGTCACCGCTTCAGCCTCGTAGCCTGCGGCGTAACGCACGACGGTGGTCGACGCTTGAGCATTCGCCAGGCCGGTGGCTGCGCTGAAGTTACCGACCGTGGAGATCTGGAAACCGTAAGCAGCGAGGCTGTCGGCGATTGTCGCGGCCTGCCCGGCAATTCCCGACGCGTTGGAGACGTCGACCGAGATGTTGTAGGCGCTCATCGCTTCGACTGAAGTGGCGGCGGGCGGCGTGCTGGACGTAGGAGCGGTCGTCGTGGAACTGGTCGACGACGGTGTGGTGTCCTCGCGCTCTTCACCCGGAAGCGGATCGTCGTCGATGATCGCCTGGAAGAGGGACTTGATCTCGTCGGTGCGAGGAATCTCGTTGCCCCAGTCGTTGGTGCCGTCGGTGGGGACCGTCAAGAACGTGACCGCGCCTGCATCGACGTTCTGTAGCGAACGGCCGAGGGTGACCAGTGATTTCGTGTCGATGTTCTCGACGAACGTGTCGCTGGTGAAGGCGTTGATGAATCCGTTGAGCTTGCTCGGATTGAGGAGGACCTGGTTGGACAGGGCCGAGCGGAGCAGCGCCGACAGGAACTTCTGCTGGCGAGTGATGCGTCCGTAGTCGCCGTTGCCCTCGGCTTCGACGTGGCGGGCGCGCACGTAATTGAGTGCGGTACGGCCGTCGAGCATCTGCGTGCCGCCGGACGCGAGAACGGTTCCGAGAATGCCGTCTTCGATCGGTCCGGGGGAGCAGACGTTCACGCCGCCGACGGTGTCGACCATGCGCTCGAAACCGGCGAAGTCCATTCCGACGAAGTGTCCGATCTTCAGGCCGGACATCTTCTGGATGACCTTGACCAGGCACTTGGGGCCACCGAGTGCGTACGTCGCATTGAGCTTGTCGCCACTGGCCGCTGGGAAGGTTTCGCTGGTGTACTTGCCGGCGTCGTTGTCCCAGCCCTGGCAGATCGGACGTTCGACGTCGAGGTCACGGGGGAAGGAGACTGCGACGACACGGCTTCGGTCGGCGGGAATGTTCACGAGCATGACCGTGTCGGCTCGGGCACCTTCGGCGTCCTCGACGGTTCCGGCGCCGATCTCACCACTCGCACCGGCGCGGGTATCGGTGCCGATGATCAGGTATGTCTCGTCACCGAGCTGGCCGCCGGCGTCGATGATGTCGTCGGATTCGGTGTCGAGTGCTGCAATCTGATCGAAGCCGCCTTCGACCGATCGCAGATAACCCCAGACGACGCCGGTCAATGCGAGCGACATGACGGCCAGGAACGCTACTGCTGATCGGCCGATCACTTTTGCGCGATGGCGGCGGCGAATCTTGCTTTGCGCCAGGCGGGTGGCGCCGGTGTCACCGACTATGCGCGGCACTGCGGAGGTGACGGGATGTTCTTCGGTTATCCAGTCCGCAGCGGCAGGCGGGACGGTCGGACGCGCGGGAATCGGCCGGGCCGGGGGCGGTGCTGATGCCGCCGGGGGTGGTGCCGATGCAGCTCGAGATGGAGTCTTGGGTGGTGCGGACTTGGGCGGCGCCGCCGGGGCAGGTGGCGGCTTTTTGTCGCCTACCCGACGGACCAACTCGGCGACCGACACGGAGTCGTCGGTCGGAGGCGAATCCCGTCGGCCGGTACGTCCACTGCTGCGACGCTCCGGGGGACTGGGCGGTTGCGGTGCTGGTCGCTGTGATGTTGAAGGGCGTGGTGTTGCCGGGCGCTGGGGCGTTGCCGGTTGGTCCGGTCGGGCGCTGCGGAAGCGCTTGTCTGCGAGCGGACGTTCCCAGGGGGCGCGGCTCTCGGGCGGAGGTGGGCCCGAATCGTGATCATCACCCACCGATGCAACCTGTCCCGTCGTCGACTGTCAGTAACTCGTCATTCAGATGCCGGCGTCAACCGGTTGTCGACGAAGCTGGAGCCATATTACTGGTGAATCCTGAGTGCTCCACTCAGAAAGTGATGTGAGTAATCCGACGGCGTGTTGTCGCTAGCCGCCAGAGTGCATCATGTCAGCTCCCACCGGCACAAGGTCGTCCTCGGGATCGTCGAGCCAACCTTCCGGGAGTGCTACCTGACCGGGTGAGCCTTGGCGTCCGCGCGGGCCTTCGGCGTCCTTGGGGAACGGGACGTCGTGATCGAGCTGTCCGAGCAGGTCGTCCAGTTCGGACAACGTGCTGACCAAAGCCATCGAGACCCGTAGATCCGATCCGACCGGGAACCCACGCATATACCAGGAGACGTGCTTGCGAAGTTCGCGCAAGCCCTTCATTTCACCGTGATGCGCGGCGAGCAGTTGGGCGTGACGGGCGATGATCTTGGTGACTTCGCCGAGCGTCGGCGGCGTGGCGATCTGTTGTCCGTTGAGAGCTGCGCTGAGTTCCGCGAACAGCCATGGCCGTCCGAGGCAGCCGCGGCCGACGACGACGCCGTCGCAGCCGGTCTCGTTCATCATGCGGGCAGCATCCGAGGCGTCGAAGATGTCGCCGTTGCCGAGGATCGGAACGTCGGTGACGTGTTCCTTGAGGCGCGTGATCTCGTTCCAGTCGGCGGTGCCGGAGTAGCGCTGCGACGCGGTTCGTGCGTGAAGCGCGACGGCAGCGGCGCCTTCAGCTGCGGCGATCCGGCCGGCGTCGAGGTGTGTGTGATGTTCCGGGTCGATACCGACGCGCATCTTGACGGTGACCGGGATGTCGGTGCCTTCGGTGGCGCGCACGGCTGCCGCGACGATCTGTCCGAACAGTCGACGCTTGTACGGCAGCGCGGATCCGCCGCCCTTGCGGGTCACCTTCGGTACCGGGCAGCCGAAGTTCATGTCGATGTGATCGGCCATGTTCTCGTCGACGATCATCTTGGCTGCGGCGTACGTCGTATCCGGGTCGACGGTGTACAGCTGCAGCGACCTGGGCGTTTCGGTCGGGCCGAACGTGGTCATGTGCATCGTGGCGGGCTGGCGTTCGACGAGCGCGCGTGCGGTGACCATCTCACAGACGTAGAGCCCGGACGTGCTGCCTGCACGTTCGAGTTCGAGTTCACGACACAGCGTGCGAAAGGCGACGTTGGTGACGCCCGCCATGGGTGCGAGGACCACGGGGCTGTGCAGCTCGAGTGAACCGATACGAAGGGATGACATGTCTACCTCTGAACAAATACTTGTGACAATTGGAAGTGCCCGGTACCGAATCCGGTACCGGGCACAGAATAGCCGGTGAAACTAAGAAGCCTGCTGTTCGCGCTTGGCGGCTTCGCGTGCGAGCATGCGATCGCGCTGTTCCTCGAACTTCGTCGCGTTGGCGGCGAGGCTCTCGAGGAAGGCCGCCAACTCTTCGCGCGTGTTCTCGCCTTCGGCGCTGAAATCGTTGCGCTCGAAGATGTTCCACTTGCGCAGGACAGGCCAGACGACCTCGTCGAGGTGCTGGCGAAGGTCGTAGATGCCGTGCTTGGCCATGAGAGCGCCGTTACGACGGAAGTTCGGCATGCCGGCGCCGGGCATCTGGAAGTTCTGGACGATGTTCGCCACAGCTTTGAGAGCCTGGTCGGGAGCAAGATCGAGCGCGGCGGCGCAGATGTTGCGGTAGAAGATCATGTGCAGGTTCTCGTCGGCCGCGATGCGCTGAAGCATCTTGTCGGCAATCGGCTCGTCGCAGGCCTTGCCGGTGTTGCGGTGGCTGACGCGCGTCGCGAGTTCCTGGAAGGTCACGTAGGCGACCGAGTGCAGCAGGCCGGCGTCACCCTCGTCGATGGGCGCGCTGTAACCGTTTGTCATGTGTTCCATGCGGAAGCGCTCGAGCTCGACGGGGTCGACCGCGCGCGTGACGACGAGGTAGTCACGCATCACGATGCCGTGACGGTTCTCCTCGGCGGTCCACCGGCCGACCCACGTTCCCCAGGCACCGTCCTGCGAAAAGTTCTCGGCGATCTCGCGGTGGTACGACGGCAGGTTGTCCTCGGTGAGCAGATTGGTGATCATCGCGGCGCGAGCTACCTCGCCGAGTTGTGACTGCTCGAGACTCCAGTCCTCGCCGCCCATGGCTGCGAAGTTACGACCCTCGTCCCACGGAACGTAGTCGTGTGGATGCCATTCCTTGGCCATGGAGATGTGGCGGTTGACGTTCTCCTCGGCAACCGGCTGCAGCTCTTGTAGCAGCTCCAGCTGCGTCAGAATCCTCGTCATTTCTTGCCTCCATGTTGAGTGAATGCGCGACTTCGCCCCAGCCTACGGCACCGTAGGTTTGAAAAGAATGGCATGAAAATTGCTCCCCTCGAGGGATGTTACCGATCCGTAGTTATCCGGGGGCACTTTCACGACCAAGTCGTTCTTTGGACGTAGTCGCGGAACGTCCGGGCGGGGTCGGACAGCTCGCGGCTCTTCGACCAGATCAGGCCTATTTTTCGCTGTGCTCCTTCGATCGGTACGTAGACGACTCCTTCGGCCCAGATCGGTGGATCCTGAACCGGCATGACCGAGACGCCGAAGGACGCGGAGACCAGTCCGCCGACCGTTGCCAGCTCACTGCTCTCGAAGACGAAATTCGGAGTGAATCCTGCGGCCGCGCACAGTTCATCGAGAATTCTTCGCATCCCGAAGTTCGGATGCATACCGATGAACGGTTCGTCGGCCGCGTCCGCAAGCTCGACCGAATGCAACTTTGCAAAGCGATGATCAGCCGGAACGGCCAATGCCAGTGACTGCTGAGCGATTTGCATCCACGCCACCTGCGGATCACGCGGCTGCGGCGAGACGACGGCCAGGTCGGACGTGCCGGCGGAAATTCTGTCGACCAGGAACTGTGCACTGTCCTGATGCAATTCGAATCGCACCCCGGGATGCTCGACGCGATATCCCCGCAGCATGTGCGGCACCAACCAGGTGCCGAACGAGTGGAGGAAGTCGAGCCGGACCGTGCCGCTCTCGGGGCTCGCCAGCGACTGGATTTCGGTTTGCGCCGCGTCGAGGGCGCGGAGCGCGGTCCGAGCGTGTTCGTAGAGGATCTCGCCGTACCGGTTCAGTTCGAGTCGGCGTCCCTGACGGTCGAAGAGCGTCACGCCGATCTGCCGTTCGAGGCGTGCGAGTTTGCGCGAAAGGGTCGGCTGCGACAGGTGAGTCAGATCCGCGGTAGCGGTCACCTGTTGGGTTTCGGCGAGAACGACAAACCAGTCGAGGTCTTCGGTCAGCATCACGAACCAAATCTATATGCGTTCTGCGCATATAGAACTCCAAGTATATGCATTTTCTTTTGTCGAAGCTCGGCGGGAAGATTCTTACCGGAGGTAAGTGATGCCTGGAGGTACGTGGTGACTGTCGAGAATGTGATCGAATCCGAGGTGGCGCCGCTTCGCCGGGGATCCGCCGGGTATCGCACGGTGACCGTTGCGTTGTTCGCGGCCGGACTGTCGACGTTCATCTCGATGTACGCGGCACAGGCATTGCTCCCCGCGTTCGCGGAAGGCTTCGACATCTCGCCGGCGGTGTCTGCGCTTTCCGTCTCGGCGACGACGGGCATGCTGGCGTTGGCGATCATTCCCGCCAGTGCGCTCTCCGAGCGTTTCGGTCGCACACGGGTGATGATCGCGTCGGCGTCGGCGTCCTGTGTGATCGGTTTGCTTCTGCCGCTGAGTCCGACGATCGAGGTTCTGCTGGTCGGACGCGCAGCACAAGGATTGGCTCTGGCTGGTGTCCCGGCGGTGGCGATGGCCTATCTGGCCGAGGAGGTCGATCGGAAGGACCTCGGTGCGGCGATGGGAAGGTACGTCGCCGGTACGACGATCGGTGGATTGATCGGACGGCTTGTTCCGTCGGCCGTGGTCGATTTCAGTACCTGGCGTTGGGCACTGCTGACTGCGGCTCTGCTGTCAGCGTTGTTCGCGTTCGACATGATCCGAAAGTTGCCCGCGTCGAAGTTCTTTCGCCCGCAACCTGTATCGCTACGCACGACAGCATCGAATCTACGACGCCACCTTGCGAACCCGTCGCTGCGCACGCTGTTCGCCTTGGGTTTCATCCTGATGGGCGGCTTCGTCTCGATCTACAACTTCCTCGGATTTCGGCTCACGGCAGCACCTTTCGGCCTTCCTGAAGCACTTGTCGGGCTGGTGTTTCTTTTCTACCTTGCCGGTACTTTCACATCAGCGGTAGCCGGCGCGGCCTCGGACCGGCTGGGTAGGCGCAGTGTTCTGCTCGGCTCGGTTGTCGTCATCGGTATCGGGCTGGCACTGACCGTTCCGGACAACCTGGCGTTGACACTCGTGGGAATGCTCCTCTTCACCGGAGGATTCTTCGCGGCACATTCGGTGGCCAGCGGGTGGGTGGGGTTGATCGCGACCGACCACCGGGCCGAGGCGTCGGCGTTGTATCTGTTTGCCTACTACGCGGGTTCGTCCGTGGCGGGTGCCCTCGCGGGTCTCGCGTACGCGGGCGGCGGTTGGGGTGGGGTCAGCGCCTTTGTCGGCGCGCTGCTGTTGGTTGCGTTTGCATTGTCGCTGAAGATGTTTCGAACTTCGATGGTCGACTGACAGTGCACTGAGGCGACCCCGAACGGGATCGCCACAGTGCGAATCTGTCGAGCGACTTACTTCTTGCCGCCGCCGAGGAGGCCGCCGAGCAGGTCTCCGAGGCCGCCGCCACCGGATCCGCCCAAGATGCCGCCGAGTGCTCCGCCGATGCCGCCGCCGGAATTGCCACCACCGCCGAGAATTCCGCCGAGGAGATCCCCGAGTCCGCCACCACCGGAGGCCTGGGTCTGCGCGCCAGCTCCGCCACCGGTGAACTGCTTGGCGAGGTAAGCCAGGACGATGGGAGCGAGGATTGGCAGCAACTGCTTCACCAGATCGTTTCCACCGTCGCCACCGACACCGCCGAGTGCGCTGGCGACCTGATCGGTGTTGCCGCCGAAGATGTTCGAGACGATCTTCTGACCGTCAGCGGTGTCGACTTTGCTGATGTCGACGCCGTCGTCGAGAAGGCTGGTGTCGGCGTGCGACTGCAACGCGCTTTCCAGCGATGCTGCGCCGGCGGGATCCTGCGCGTTGGCGCCCAGGCCACCGACGAGGGTCGGAAGTGCAGTCTTGACCGCCGATTCGGCAGTTGCCTGGTCCACACCGAGTTGCTGCGCGATCTGGTCGATGGGGATCTGGGATAGAAGGTCGTCAAGCGATGCCATTGATGCCCTACCTCTTCTGGGGTACTACTCGTCAGTACCCGGCTGTTGCAGACACTAGTGAATGTCGGCGTCGACGGTAACCCTCCGGTTGCCGAGCGGTCAGGCTCGGGTCTTCTCGCGGGGAACCAGACACGCTAGGAGAGCGAGAATCAGTCCGCCGGCCGTCAAGATGAATCCTGTCTGATTTGTCAGGATCGTGGAGTAGTTTTCCCTGATGACGTTGTCGAATTGGTCGTTCACTCGGTAGTAGAACGTGCCCAGAGTTCCCAATCCCACGATGATTCCGATCCACGCTGCAATGCGAGAACCGAACAATGCGGCAATCAGAATCGAAACGGCGGCGGCGAGCAGAAGTACCGCCATCGAACGGTAGAAGGTCACCGACTGATCACTGATCTGCTCGATGGCCCAACCCGCCGGAAAGCCGTCCCGCAGGTCCTCGAGACGAACGTTGCCCGGTTTGACGCCGGCCAGAACGTACATGAACGAGCCGACGGCTACGGCGATCCCACAAATCAACATAACCAGATGAACTAATGTGCGCATGCCACTCTCCCCATGATTGGAGTTCGGTAACGCGGTCGTCGCCGAGCCTAGCTGTGTCGCGAGTGTGAAGCCCAGTAGCGAAGCGTGCACAATCATCTCCATGCCTGACAACATGCGTCGACTCGAAGAGATCTCGCTGTCACTGCCGGAGGCAGAGCGTGTCGACATCGAAGCGTGGGATGGTCACCCGACGTTTCGGGTGCGCGGCAAGAACTTCGTGTTCTGCAACCTCGAAGCCACCTCCTTGACCGTCAAGTTGAGCAAGGAAGAAGCCGAGGCGGTGGTGGCCACCGAACCAGGCGCAAGCGCTGCCGGCTACGGGCTCGGTCGCCACGGGTGGGTTTCACTCGACATCGGTACCGACGTTTCCGAGGAGAAATGGTCACAGCTCGAGGAATGGATCTACACCTCGTTCACCCTCGTTGCGCCGAAGCGGCTTGCCCGGATCGTTCTCGATGCGGATGAGGAACGCCCGTAACGGATAGATTCGTCAGTACAAACGCCGACTAGACGAGGAATTGTCATGACGACACCGGAAACTTCACCGACCACCGCAAAACCGGGCATGCCGCCGTGGGCGAAGAAGGCCATCGGGATCGCAGTGATGGCGGTGGTCCTGGTCATCGCCTACTTCATCCTTGCCGCCTTCCTTCCACGTTGGTGGGCACAGCGCATCGCGTCGCTCGCGAACGGCAGCTTCAGCGCCGGTATCGCGTGGGGACTGCTGTTCGGTCTCGTCTGCACACTGGTCCCGCTGCTCTTCTTCCGGGCTGTGTGGCAGGTGCGCAAGCGCAAGCACGCTCGAATCATGCAGATCACGGCTCTCGCGTTGGGTGTGATCTTCGCGCTGCCGAATCTGCTTTCTTTGACAGTCGTTCTCGGCAACAACAATGCAGCACACGCGGGCGAGCGGATCCTCGACGTCGACGGTCCCGGATTCCGTGGAGCCTCCGTTGTTGGTGCAGTCCTCGGCGTCGCGTTGTTCCTGGGTCTCGTTGCGCTCGGCTACCTGTACAAAAAGCGTGGCAAGGATCTCGACAAGATGCGCGGTGAACTCAAGCAGCACGAGCCGCAGAGCAAGGGCGAGGCACCAGCTCCCGAAATCTGAGGCGGCCGAGTCACCACACGAGCACCGGTTTGATGACGCGCCCCGACGCTTGATCTTCGACGGCTTTGTCGATGTCGGAGAAGGCGTAGCGCGTCACCAAGCGGTCGATCGGAAATCGACCCTCGGTGAAGAGTTCGACGAGTTCGGGGATGAACGTCGAGACTTCCGATTCACCTTCGATGCATCCTCGAATCGTCTTTCCGCTCAGCATGATGTCGGCCATGTTCACCTCGACCGTTGATGCTCCGAGTCCGACCACTGCCAGCGTTCCCCGTGCTCGGAGTGATGCGACGGCTTGATTGATCACGGAGCCGACTCCGGTGGTGTCGAGGGAATGTGTCGAACCTCCGTCGGTGGCGGAGTGGACCGCGTCGATCACATCTTCAGTCGAGGAATCGACAGTGACGGCGCCGAATTCCTCGGCGAGTTCGCGCCGCTGCGCAACGGGGTCCACGGCGACCAGGGTTGAAACGCCGGCAGCCCTCGCCGCCAGCAGCGCTGCGAGTCCGACGCTGCCGGCTCCGAAAACGACAAACGTAGAGTCGGGCTCGGGGCGAAGCAGATTCAGCACGGCACCCGCGCCGGTTTGAAATCCGCAGCCGAGGGGAGCCGCGACGGTCAGGTCCACTGCAGGATCGACGACGACGGTGTTGTCGGCAGAGGCGATGACATATTCCGCGAAGCTGGACTGGCCGAAGAATGCGGACCGTATCGGAGTCCCGTTTCGCCGGACCGGCGTCGAGCCGTCGATGCGTGCGCCAGAGCTGTTGAGCCCGTGTGAGCTTTCGCAGTACGCCCGATGGCCGCTGAGACATTGCCTGCACACACCGCAACTGCGGTAGCTCAGCAACACGTGATCACCGGGTGCAATGCTGTCGATTGACGCGCCGACGGCCTCGACCACCCCCGCTCCTTCGTGTCCGAACACACAGGGGCCGAGCCTTTCCGGTAGCACCGACTTCGTGAACAAATCTGTGTGACACAGGCCAGTCGCGACGATGCGAACCAGGATCTCGTCTGTGCGGGGTTCGTCGATCTCGACGGTATCGAGCGTGAAGGGGGAGTGCGGGCCGTGTGAGAGCGCCGCTGTCATCTGCATGGAGGACGTCGAATTCTGTTCGGCGCGAATCACGCTCGCTCGAGCAGGAAGTAGTAGTGCTGCCCGCCGTCGAGAACCAACGCCGATTTTCCGTTCATGATGCCCATGAGCGTCGAATCGTCGACTTTCTTGAAGTGGTCGAAGATCGGCGCGCCGTCGTAGACCATCGTCGCCGTGACTTCGCCACGAAACTCGATGTTCCACAGGCTTGCTTCGCCGTTGCCGCCCTTGACGTCGGAATAGAGGTTTCCGTCCTTGTCGCGACAGATCAACGGCTTGGCATCCTCGACGGAATTGAAAGTCTTGCCGTACCAACGGCTCGCGAACAGCTTTTCGTGCAGACGATGACCGGTGGCGAAGTCGTCACCCTTCCATTCGCCGAGGATTTCTTCGGCGGCGACGGTCTCCAACGCGGCCCACACTTCGTCGAGTTCTGCTGGTGAAACACCACTTTCCGATCCACGGAGCCGGGTGAATGCGGTTCGAGCGTCATCGAGATTCATGTCTCTCCTTGCGGCGGCGGGTGAGTTGGCCGAAGTTCGCGAACCAAATTGTTCGTCAACTCTGCACGCTACGCCGAACCGGATGGTTCGGCAACGGTCGATTCGTTCTAGGCTGTGAACATGCGCTCAGCAGGGGAAGCCACGAGAGACCGCATTCTGGCGGCCGCAAAGGACGAATTTGCGACGTACGGCCTGGCCGGCGCGCGGATCAATCGGATCGCCGCGCAAGCGCGTGCCAGCAAGGACCGTCTATATGCGTACTTCGCGAGCAAGGAAGAGTTGTTTTCTGCCGTCACTGAGCAATGGACGTCCGAAACCACAGCGGAGACAGCGCTACGAGGTGATGATCTGCCGGGCTATGCAGGTCGACTTTTCGACAATTACGTAGCGCATCCCGAGAACGCTCGATTACAGCAGTGGGCGGATCTCGAAGCGCCGGACGTCATGAGCGAGGACGACATACGAAGCAAGACGTTCAGGCCGAAAGTGGCCGAGATTCGCAAAGGCCAACTCGAGGGACACATCGACCCCGAGTGGAATCCCGCGGAGTTGATTCTGTTGATTACCGACATCGCGCGGATGCTCGCGCTCAAGTCGTCCCGTCCCGTCGCTCAGCGTCGCGAGGCTGCGGTCGGGGCGGTTCAGCGGTTGATCGCCATGCAGTGACATGGATTTCCGGCCGTGTTCAATGCTGTGCTGACGGGTGGG
Source organism: Rhodococcus sp. IEGM 1318 (assembly GCF_033142465.1). NCBI lineage: Bacteria > Bacillati > Actinomycetota > Actinomycetes > Mycobacteriales > Nocardiaceae > Rhodococcus > Rhodococcus sp. IEGM 1318. The sequence continues at coordinate 16,800 of NZ_JAWLSC010000002.1, read as the reverse complement.
AGGTGAGATTATCAACGCACCAAACTACCTAAAAGGGGCACTTCGATGAGTGGTCGTTCCGGAACGCACGAGCTGCCTGCGGGTGGAAGCGATACCCCTGGTGATCGTTTCGGTCACTTGGTAGAGCGTCGTGACGACGCAGATTTCCCGTTCTACAACGATGTTCCGGCTGCGCTTTCCGTGAAGCAGTGGATCATCCTGTGGGCTTCCGTCATAGTCGGGTTCGCTGCGTTGGTACTCATCCCGCAGCCCAACAACTTCGTGGGGTTGATTCCCCGGATCCTGTTCGTGACGATTCCGCTGGTTGTGCTGGCCATGGTGACAAAAGATCACTGGCGTGCACTGTTTCGTAAGGTCAGTGGCCACGATGTGTTGGTGATGATCGGTTTTGCCGTTCTCAACCTCATCCTGACGGTTGTACTGGCCCTCATCGTCAAGTCGGTCTTCGGGGTATCGGCGAACGACGTAATCGAGGATGTCGGCGAAGCGGGTGCGTTGGACACCGTTGCCTTCTACGTGGGGACACTGTTCCAACTCGTCGGCGAGGAAGTCTTCACGATCATCCCGTTTCTCGCCCTGATGTACTTCCTGTTCGCCAAGGCAAAGCTCTCACGTAAGAACGCGATTCTTCTGGCTTGGCTGATCAGTTCCCTGTGGTTTGCCGCTGCGCATCTTCCGACATATGACTGGAACTTCGCGCAAGCGTTCATCGTCATCGGTGGCGCTCGACTTGTATTGACCCTCGCCTACATTCGCACGAAGAACCTGTGGGTCTCCTCGGGTGCGCACATCATCAACGACTGGACGCTGTTCACACAGGCGTTGGTGGCAAACGCTGCGTTCCTCGCTCTCTGAGGCGAGAAACGCAGCTTCGGATTCGTTTGTCTCGGATCACGCGAATTCGATTCGGTCGCTTTCTGTTCCGCGTATCGGCGAGACCCGCGGCGTCCGCGAATCACCAGTCATGACGCCTCGCTCGACCTCCGGGGCGAGGACCTCTCGGAGGAACTGGCGCTTTTGTGGAACCGTCATCGAAATACGCGGACCACGATCGTCAATGCGGTGACGGTCATGATGACGAAGAGGACAGGTGGCGGCCCTTCCCGTCCGGTGACGTTCGTGTGTGTCATTCATGCCTCGGTTTCCGCGGCTTGGTGGGTTAAGAGTTTCCGCACACCGGATGCTTCGGACTGTGGAGGAAACGCGCCGTTCTCTCGGGACCGGGTAGGGGTGCAGCTCGACCCTCGAGTGAGGCGGTTGCCTGGATTTACGGATTTCTCAGTAACGGTGCGTACGTTGGGCGTCGGCTCGTTGACGCCCTCGGGATGTTGACGTGCCGCCAAAACTTTTGTTGTCGACTGTTCAGATGCTGGTGAGCAAAAGGATCGCGGCCGGCCACCCGGACTGAATATCGTCGACACCCAGCGTGTTCCTTCGGTGCGCGCACCTGTTCAGCATCGGGAGTGGACTGTGTCGAAGTGGCAGCACGCATGAAGATTTCGAAGATGACGGCGCTGGTCGTTGTGGCTGCATTCGCCCTGACGTTGGGGTCGGCGCAAGTCGGAACCGCCCGCGCGGACACGCCGGTCAGGGTGAGCGTGGCCGGCAATGTCGTGAGCGCTGGGCATTTCGAGCAAGTGCGGCGCCCCAACCGATGCGTGAAGGCCGGGCAGGGAAAGCCGAAAACGAGCGAGCAGAAGTCCACGAATCGCAGTGGGCGTCGAGGTAGCGGGGGATGCTTCTGACAGTGATTGCGAAGTTCCGCAATCAACCGTCGCAAATCTGTAACACGTTCTAATCTTGCGTGATGGACGTGACTTATGAGGGGACCAAACGCGAAGTCGCTACCGACAAAGGGACTTTGCGCTATCACGAGGCGGGCGATGGTCCGCCGTTGATCCTGTTGCACGGCTCAGGGATCGGTGTGAGTGGTTGGCGGAACTATCGGGGGAACCTCGAGGTATTCGCGAAGCATTTCCACTGCTACATCCTCGAGTTCCCGGGTTTCGGCGTGAGTGATCCAGTCGACGGCCACCCGGTGCTCACGGCAGCGTCGTCGGTGATCCGATTTATGGACGCGCTGGGAATCGAATCAGCTGCGATGATCGGCAATTCGATGGGTGGGGTAGTCGGCGTCAACATCGCAATGAGGTTTCCCGATCGCGTCCGCAAGTTGGTCACCGTCGGTGGCGTCGGCCCGAACATCTTCAGTCAGAACCCGAGCGAAGGTACGCGTCTCCTCCAGGATTTCGCCGACGCTCCCAGTCGCGAGAAGTTGGTTCGCTGGCTCGAGTGCATGGTTTACGACAAATCCGTGATCACCGAGGAGCGGATCGAGGAGCGGTGGGAAACGGCCAACGACCCGGCTTCGCACCAGGCATTGTCGGCGATGTACGGATCCAAAGCCCTTGCCGCTCAGCAGCAGATGATGGCCAACTCGGATACCCCGCCCTACTGGTCGATGATGCACAAGGTGCAATGCCCGACCTTGCTGACGTGGGGGCTCGATGATCGGCAATGTCCACCGGACATGCCGATGATTCCGATGCGACTGATTCCGAACGCCGAACTGCATGTATTCCCGAACTGCGGTCACTGGGTGATGATCGAAGCCAAGGAGGCATTCGAGCGCGTGACCCTCGAGTTCCTGCTTCGATGACCTGTTCAGTATTCATGTGGCACGAATTGATGTGGCATGAATGCACAAGACCCGGCGCCTCCGAATGAGGCGCCGGGTCTGCATTTGTGCCCCCAGTAGGACTCGAACCTACGACCTGCGGATTAAAAGTAGGTGATGGGTGTGATTTCTGGGTTTCGGCGACCAGCGGAGATTTCCGCGAGCGAAGAGCATTGCCGCAGGTAGACATACGTTCTAGGGCGTTCGAGTACGCGGTGAGTACGTCGCTAGAACGATCGAACTACGCCGCACGTCACGCTAATTTCACGCTCGTTTACTCGGGCGCTCGTCTCGAGTAGGCTCGATTCGTACGTCGGAATCCCGCTAGTTAGCGACCCGACAAACACGATGCTTCATTGGCCTGTGGCCTACAGACCCCGCGCGGAGCGCGACCCTCAATCCACATATCCGATGGAGCATTCTTATGTCTGCAAGTTTTCCGATGCCCGCGCATATGCGTGAGCCGTTCTATTCGTTCTGGGGTGCTGAAAGCGGCACAAACACTCTCGGCGATGTCCTCGTCAATCAGACTTCGGATGGAGTCGATCTCAATGAGGTATGGGCGGAGTTCGCGACCACTCTCGAGTTGCACAACCAGCAACGAACCGCGCTTGCCGCATTGATCAGTTACCAGACCACGCGGCAGATCGACGCTGTCCCGCAGGCAGTAGCAGGCGCTCAGTTTGAGATTGCGTCGGAGTTTGGCGTGCCGCAGGGGCATCGTGTTCCCAAAGACGTTCTTAGGCTTGCTTATGGCTATGAGGATTACGACCGTGCCAGCCGGTTCACGTGGAAGTATCTGCGCGACGCGGATTCGCGGCAGGTCCGGGCTGTCCACAATTCGGTTCTTGAGGGTGCGAATCGGGCGACGACGACGGCGGTGCTGGAGCGGTTGTTTGATCCGACTCAGAGCCAGTCGCCCGAAGGCAATACCATTTACGGGCTTTACAGCGGCGACGGCATGTTCATTCCGCCATACCTCGGCACCGAGTTCGATCCTGACACTGATACCCACTACCTCACGACAGGGTCGGCCGTTCTCGACCCGTCTGATGTCGAGACTCTCCTCACCAAGGTCAGCAGCAAGGGATTCGGTGCGGAGAGCGGCCGTAAGCTGCTCATCCTCGCCAACCCAATCGAAGCGAAGATGATCGCGACATTCCGCGCTGGCGAGCCGGGTGCGGACGGCGTTGAGGCAGCCATGGATTTCATTCCCAGTAGCGCGGCACCTCCTCGACTGGTCACCGAGCAGATCATTGGTGATCAGGCACCCTCTGAGTGGAACGGCCTCCCGATTCTCGGTAGCTATGGCGACGCATATGTGATCCAAAGCGCGTTCATCCCCAAGGGATACGTGGCAGTAGTCGCGTCTGCTGGCCCTGGTGCGGAGGGCAACCCCGTCGGCTTCCGGGTCCACGCAGTACCGGAATACCAAGGGCTTCGCTTGATTCCTGGAGCAGACCAGCGTTACCCCCTCATCTCCAGTTACTACGCATTGGGGTACGGCACAGGCGTTCGACATCGCGGAGGCGCAGCCGTTCTTCAGGTCACGACCAATGCGGCGTATGCCAAGCCGACCTTCCCGAAGTAGGTCGCCGTGGCAATGAAGCGTGACCAAGACCCTGGACCGTCCGAGTTCAGTCACGGTCGCGGATTGGACCCCCTGGGCGTTCAGCGGTATCGAGGTCGCGCAGCCAGTGAAACGTTGAGCGAGGGGTTGTCTGCGGACGCCGTGCGCAGTATCGCGAGTGCCAGCAGGAGAGATGAGCGATGAGTAGGCGGCAGTTCCGATCCAAGACCGCCTATCTCGGCCAACCTCGCGACAAGGGCGGGCGTTGGGCAGGGAAGGGTAGCCCGCGAGGAAAGTCGAACGTCGCAAAGATCGCAGGAACCGCTGCAAGGTCCGCGCTTGTGGGCCTTGGCGGGGTGAGCGGCGCGCAGGTCGGTGTCATTGCCGGCCTTGCAGTCACTCGCTCCGCCACCGGCGCTGCGATCGGCGGTGCTCTCGGCCATACGCTCGGCTCCAGAGCAGGGGCCGCAGCAGGGAACTCACTCTTCAAACCGAAGGCCACGCCACCCACTCTGACCAATTCTGCAGGGTCGAAAGCCGGAAAGGGTACGTCGGCCCGATCCTCATCTCGCAAGCCCGCTCCGGCACGCCGAGCTGTGGGCAATCGCGTTCGTTAAATCGGGACTGAATCGACAACTCGATAGAGACCTTCGAGACGGGCACCCCTAACCCGAACCTCGAATTGCAGACCACGGACCTTTAGACGTGTCGAGGCGTGGACTGACCCTTCGGCTGTATCGCCTGACATGTCGGCGCGGCGCGGTAGGGGAACGGATCGCCCCGACCTTCGGCATTGAACCTCCGGTGGTCGGGGTGATCCGTTTTCTGTACAATTTGAACAAGCTCCGGATGTTCTTGCGACTGATTGTCGGTAGGGTAAATCGACACTCGCGCAACAGCTTTGGCGAGGGCGCGACTAGCGCGTCGGTTACGAGTCGGCTACGCTAGGAGTATCGGATTCGATCGAATCCGTTGCTAGAACCGAAGTACCCACTGCTCCATCTGGACTCGGCTGGCGGAGACATGGATGATTCCATCGCCGCGCGGCCCCAGGGGTGTGAGGGACAGAGGGCGTCTCGTTGGAGGCGTCCCATCGTGCATCAGTGCACCTGGCCGGCGGTGGACACGACGTGGCTGAGCCACACAGTTCGGGCCTGTGGCCCAACCATCCCTTTCTAGGGTCGTGTCCCAATGCCGCTTTCCGCTGTATTTGGACTCACCCTGGGCTGCCGCAACCAGGAGAGAAGTTATGGGCAAGATCATCGAGCGAGATCCGACAATCCCCAATCTGACAGTAGATGACGCCGTTGCGCTGTGTCACCGGCTGGGCTTGGATCTCATCACGCGCCGCACGATCAGTAGTGCCATATATAGCAAGTCGATGCGCCGTCACTTGATATCAAATCGAGTTCGACTGAGTGAGAACGATATTAGAGATTGGATCGCATCGACGGCAGATGCAGATTTCATCGACCGACGCGCTGGGCGTGCATCATGAGTAGTTTCGATCCGTACGCCAGGGACTCCATTGGTCGTCGTCGCGAATCTCTACCTGAACCTGTTGCGGAGTATGAGAGCTCAGGTCGGTTTCGGTCTGATCCGTATGGTGAGGCTCATCCGCTCGATGTGGCTGAAATGCTGGACAGGCTAGGACTTTCGAGCGGTACCCCTCGTGACATCCACGACGGCAATCCCATTGTGGATGAGTGGGATATGCACCGACGCTTCGCAGAATCGTTCTCAGCAGGGCATCAGCGGCTCCGAAATCCCCATGATCCACATAGCTCTCTCGCGGAACTGTTTGCGCATGCAATCGCTGGTCACCGCAAGCCTGGGCTGCTCGAACGCGGTGATATTTCTCAACAGGTCGATCCCTTCGACAAGCGTCCCGCGTTGGTGGGCAGTGACCTGATGGGCACATTGCACATTCCAGTCACCAACATCGATGAAGTGAATGCGGCTGTGCAGGAGCATTTTGCACCGATTCTCCGCAAGGCGAGTTGGTGTGGAATCTGCTTCTCGAAGCGCATCAAGCTAGCTGAAATCAAATTCCTGCTGCGTGGACACTCATTTTGGATTCTGGTGGATCCAGTGTGTTTGCGATGCCAAAGGAAACTGATTGACAGCGCGGAGCGGGTCCATGTCGATCTGTTCTGGATCGATCACCCCTCAGTTAGTTCCGGAAAATAGCAGGTGCCCCGGCTACGGACCGCGGCACCTGACTTGCTTCATGAATCCCAATCACTTTGCCTCAGTGAGGAATCCTGTGTCCTATCCTAGTCGATCGCGGTCGGGTCCGCGAGTATCAAGCTTCAACCCTCCTCTGCCGCAACCTAATCTGTACGCGGTATATACGGCTCTCAGCTACCGTCCCACTGAACGCGTCAGTCTGAACCACAAGACACCCGATGGTCGCGTATATCCGCGACTGCTGTCAGTTGGAGACCTTGAGCATTGGGAAGCTCCACACGATCGTGATGTGTATTTCGGGGTGAACCCCGTCTCCAGGGCTGTCAGTTCGGGTCGTGGTACGGACTCCGATATCACCCGCGTACGGGTCCTATTTGCGGACCTCGACATCAAGCACGACAGTCTGCAAACGCTCGACGAATGCCGCGAGGTGGTGGACCGACTGGCTCGGGCTGTGGGCGTTCCTCCGACCGTCGTCGTGGAGTCCGGTCATGGTCTCCAGCCGTATTGGCGGCTGGCCTCTCCCCGCAGTTCATCCACACGAATCGCGGATGAGCAGACGGAGGATGGCGCGCGATGGTCTCGCCAGGTTTGGCGTGAGGTCTATGCGCGTTGGGGTGGCCTGGTGCAGCAGGTTGCGCGCGAGGTCCGTCCCGACGCGAAGATCGACAACGTCTATGACCTGAGTCGGATTCTTCGGTGCCCTGGTTCGGCGAACTGGAAGAGCGATCCTGTGCCGGTGGTAACCCACATCTTTCCGCGCTCGGAAGCGGTTCGCCGTGACCGTCTGGTCCGTTTGCTTGATATGCGCGATGCTCAGCCATTGGGTGGAGCTGTCGGCACCATCGCAGAGCGGGTACCGACGAATATGGCAGAGGCCGATGCGTGGATTGCCAGTCAGCCCGGCGCAGATGCCGATTTCAAGGAGATGCTCAAGCTCGGGCGATACCGTTCGATGCTGGGTGAACTCGACTACGAAAGCACTGTGCGTCTGTTTGCAGATGGGTCGGATGAGGATGCTTCCGCGCACTCGTTGATGCTCCGGAAGGTCCAGTATGTTGTCCTGCTTTCCACCGAAGGCAGAGCGGGTTTGAAGCTGGCACTACTGGTGATCCGTGAGGCGTATTTGGAAGTGATGCGGATGCGCAGAGACGGGAAAGCTCCCGGCGAAGCGCGTTCGGAGAGTGCGGCTTTGCAGGACTTTCATCGCGCCGTGCGCGGTTCTGCGGGTATCGCGCGGACTCGCGGAAAAGCCGCAGAACCTCAGCGAGATGCTGAGGGGCGCATCGACTTTCGGCACGTGACAGAGAACGGACAATCCGCATGAGCATCACCCTCACCCCAGAGCGCCCCTACCGTGCAACTTCGCGACCATGCGGAGACCTGACGCTGTGGACCTTCACCTTGCAGGCATCGAATAGAGATTCGGTGGCAGAACAGATTCAATCGGTGCGTGATGGATACCGCGAGATAGTCGATCCGAACCACTACAACCCCAACGATCTGGGCAATGCGAATATGTTCACCGACTACCACGGCGACAACCTTCGCGGGCTACGGGGAACCAGCTCGTGGGTGGCATGGGACTCTCGCCAAGGTCGATACTCGCAGCGCATCGCAGACCAATCGCTTTACAACGATTTCTGTGCTCCTGCTGTGGAGCGGCGACTGCGGAAAGCCGCTGAAGCAGAACGAAACCTAGCGCGAAGCACCGGCAAGGAGGATGACGCGAAGGCTGCGAACGCCCGCGCGAAGAACTTGGAGGTTCGGGCGAACGCGACCGGACAGCTGGCCGCGATGGAGAAGTACCTCAAGATCGCACACACCAACGCGGCGGTTGCTAGGACCGACTTCGACGGCAACGAGAAATTGCTTGGGGTTGGAGGCGGCAAGGTGCTCGACTTCGCTCGGATTCTTGCTGGTGGCAGATGGGATTCCGCGCTCAGGTCGGCCACCCGCGAGGATATGGTGCTCTATCACACGCCCACCGAGTTCGACCCGAACGCTCAAAGCGATTGGGTGGAGGACTATTTGGAAAAGTTCTTGCCGGATGAGGGGTATCGACGTGAGGTGTTCCGGTTCCTGGGCTACACGCTCCAACGCGGAAACCCGGCGCGGATCGCCCTATTCATCAAGGGCGACACCGGAAGCGGCAAGTCGACGTTGTTGCGGTTGTTCCGCGAGGCAATTGGGGACCTCGGTGGCACAGTCAATCTGTCGGTGTTCCGCAGTAAGGCCGACGGACCTGCCCCCGAAATCCTCAGCGCAGTCTTCTTGTTCGTGACGTTCTCCTCCGAGCTGTCGACGCGGGCGAAGATGCACGCCGATCACGTCAAAATGATCACCGGCGCGGGAGACGAGGTTGCCGCGCGGGGCATGTACCAAAGCGTCGTCCACAAGGTGCAGCCGTGGTTCACGCCGATCATCGCGACGAATGAGATGCCGACAATTGTCGATGCGGACGAGGCTCTGAAGCGTCGCCTTCTGGTCTTGCCCTTCAATAAGCAGCTCCGCGACTCGGAGCAGTCAGACCACACGATCACTACCGCTGACCGCCAACACTTCCTACGGCTGTTAGTCGAGGGTCGGTTGGACTATCTACAGAACGGAATTGATCTCAGTAATCTCCATCCCGACATACGCACAGCCACCGAAGAAGGTCACTCGGACCTGTCGTTCTTCCAGTCGTGGCAATCTTCGGCGCTGAGGAAGGTCACGGAGTCTCCGCGGCAAGGGTGGGCAGTGACTCCGGGTGACGCATGGACCCATTTCGACAGGGAGCAAAGGGAATCGGGACTCACCCACGACAACAGGCTAGACCGAACCCAATTCACCAAACGGATGCGGGATGCGTTCGGAAAACCCCAATCGCGCAAGCGCAAAAGGGATTTGAAGAAGACGCATACGGCCGCGAACACGCAGGGAAAGAGCATCTATCTCACGCTCGAATGGGCAGATCGACTCTCCGCAAAAAACTTTGGTTGTTAACCTCGCAGGGCGAAACCGATCGACCTGCGCAATGGTTTCGCCCTGTGGTCGGAACGTCGAGCGGATTACCCTCGCGAATACCGAGGCGAAATAGGTCCGAAAACTCACCCTGACCAGCGGTTACCCCGGTACCGAGGTTACCGACCCTCCGGAAAGTCTTATAGGAGCTTTTATAGGAGCCCCTATATAGATCCCTTTATTACTACTTCTTCTTACTACTTTAAAGAAGAAAAGAGAGGGTAATCGGGTAAGAGGTGGTCAGGGTGGGTTTTTGGGGAAAGCTTGGTCGGGTACGTACGGGTATTCGCAGGTCAGAGTGTCGGGGAAGTCGGGTCGGTCGTAGGTAACGGAAATGCTCGGGAAATCGGGCGAAATTGAGCATTGGAGCGAGTGAACGTGGAGCGCTACGAAACGCCGAAGCGTGCCGCCTGGAGGGCAGGCCGACGGGTGGAGACAGAGCGGTTGAAGTGGGAGAAGGCTGAGGCAGCGAAGTGGGCGGAAGTCGATGCGCTTGCCGAGGTGGTGGTTGTGAAGAACAAGCTGACCGATGAGAATTTCGGAGCGCTAGTGCCGTGGGATGGGGTGGACCCTGGACCTCAGGCGTTCTAGAGGGTTTCCTACTTTGCAGGTAGGGATTGTATACTCATCGGCCTAGGCGATTTTCTGCCTCGTCTCTCCGCTCAGCTCTCTCCTCGCGGAACTTCCCGATGGGGCTTGTCCTCCAGGCCAAGAGATCCTGACCGCCCGACAGGTCGCTTTCGCCGTCGCGGAGCGCCTATCGTCCGCGCCTCGTCCCGCTCGATAGCTGACGACACAAATTGCACCCACCTGATCCACAGCCTCGCCAGCTCGATCGCCCTCGGCTAGGGATCGGAGGGTACGAGACTTTCAGATCCTTAGAAACAAAATGCGCTGTGTGGCAATGCAATCCGCAAAATCTCTTGTCGCCATTCGGTGGCGGCTGGCGTAGCTTTCGGGGAGTCGAAAGCGTCGTTACCGACCCCTTTAGACGCTTTCGACTCCCGTTCGTCGTCCCCACCGAACGGTTCAAACGAACTGAAAGGCAGTTGCAATGACTTCAAATACCCAGTCTCTCAGCGGTTTGCGGGTTGTTGGATACGCCCGAGTCTCAACACAAGCGCAGGGAGAGAAGGGTTATGGCCTCACTGCTCAGCAGGACGTGATGAGGCAGTACTGCGCTGCGAACGGTTTGCAGCTCCTCACGATCACTTACGACATGGTGAGTGGCGGAAGCGTGGAGAAGATGCACGGACGTGCGACAGCAATCGCAGCTATCGAGTCTGGCCTTGCTGACGCTCTCTTGGTGCGCGCTCTCGATCGCGCTACGCGGGACCAGCTCGACGCGGCATCAATATTCAAGCGCGCCAACAAGAACGGGTGGAGGCTCTTAGATTGCGACAGGGCCGATTCCGGCGACCCGAGCCAGCGTCTCCTCGCGGATATCAGGATCGCAATGGCCGCAGAGGAGAAGCGCAAGATCAGCGAGCGCACCCGAGAGGGTATGCGGCGCGCAAAAGCTCAAGGCAAGCACATCGGGCGACCCACGCGGATTGACCCCGTTGTCGTGGAAGGAATCGTGGAGATGCGGAAGCAGGAAGGGCTGAGTGCCAAGGCAATTGCGGAAGCGCTCGATGACACGGACATTCGACCGCCTGGTGGTGGTCGTGGGTGGTCGGACTCGACCATTCGGCGCGTACTCGCACGAGAGGGCGTGGCGTGATGAGCGACTTCTGGATCTGGGTGCTCATCATTCTCAGCTTCGTCGGCACAGGCGTACTCGGCTCGATCTTCGGCAACAACGGAAAGAAGTAGGCGCAATGGCATTCGTGGAGAAGGCAGCAACCAAGCGCACGAAGGACGGAAAGCCGCAGCCCAGCTATCGCGTGCGGTGGATGGAGAATGTGCGTGATGAGATGGGCCTACCGATCCCGCTCGACCCATCTCGACCAGGCGGACAAAAGAAGCAAGTCCATCGCCGAGAGACGTTCCTGTCCAAGGAACTGGCGCAGGAGCGTTGTGACGAGCTCAACGCGGCCCGACACAGAGCAGCGCCACACACGCCCTCGGAGTTGCGGAAGCTAGGGGATCAGCCGCTCGGATACTTCGCTTCGGCATTCTTCGATGGGATGCTCGGGACGGTTAAACCGCGCACGCTCAAAGAAACCAAGGCCGTGTACCACCGATACCTCGCGGAACCATTCGGCCCGAAAGCCGTCGCCTCGATCACTGCGGCGGACGTTCGTCGGTTCCGCGCGAGCTTGCTCAGTCCGCGACCGAAGCGGAGGTATCGCCCCGACGAGCAGCCCGTGATGGTGACGTTGGCGCGCTCGACGGTGAAGCACGCGTACGACGTCCTACGGCGGATTCTTGACGTTGCCGTTGTGGACGGGGCGATCCCCGCTAACCCATGCCACTCGGTTCGCCTTCCACGGAAGACCAGCGCCGAATCGGACAAGCCAGAGTTCACGCCTCAACCGCTCACTTCTGAGCAGATATCTTCCGTCGCGGACCATATTGCCCGAGTCCAGGGCTACCCGATCTACGCGCTGGCCGTCACATTCAGCACCTTTACCGGCGTCCGCGCGGGCGAATTGGCCGGCCTCAACGTCGGAGACATTTTGCTCCCGGAGGTGGAGGGGAGGGGAGGCGCGGTGAGGGTGGTGCGAACTCGTCGCCCCATTCGCGGAGGTTGGGAGACGGGCACGCCCAAATCGAAACGGTCGCGCCGAACCGTGCCGATGGATGGGTGGTTGACCGACGACATTCGGCGATATCTGCTCGGCGTTCACCCGCACGGCGACCCCGAATCGTCGGACTTTGATCCGGAAGCCCCTTTGTTCCCTGGTCGGTACGCGAAAGGGGAGGCGTTGCTGGACGGGTTGACGCGAGAAGCGATCGGCTCGGAGCGGGCGACGACGTTCAGCGCGGAGGTTCGGAGGAAAGACGGCCAGCTCGACCGCCGCAATACCGTCGCGGACCCGACCGCGACATGTCTGCGGGTCGCTCCACCCGATGGGTACAAGTGGACCGCGCCGATCAATCCGGCCAACGTCGCAGACCACTATTTCGACCCGGCGTTGAAGGCGCTTGGACTACCCCATAGCCGCTGGCACGACCTCCGACACACCTTCGCCGTTCTGAGCTTGAGCGCCGGGGAGCACTACATGGCCGTATCGAAGTGGCTAGGACACGCGTCGTTCGTCACCACACTCAACGTCTACGCGGACTACATCGCGGAAGACGAGGGTGGGAAGAAGGCCCCGTTGCTGCGCCCCGGTGGGGTTGCGGCCGAACCTGAAGTTGCCCAGGCTCAGCCGCAACCGTCTAACGTAGTTCAGCTGTTTGGTCGGAGGTCGGTCGGCTAGCGAACTAGCGTCCAAGGGCCGCATTTCTTGCTGGTGAATGCACCATCAGATTCCGCGATAGTGACGGTGATCGATTGAGAAATGCTCACCATGTTGTTGTCGATGATATTTCCTTGTGAGTCTGCGCGCTCCCAGTAGCAATCAGATACAGGCCCGGTGCTGTAAGTGCCGGGCATTACTGATCTTTGGGCAGAGCCGCCCTGGCTAACAATGTACTTGCCGTCGATAAAACGTGTCATCACAGCATTTCCGGAGAGTGCTTCCGCGAGTAATGGCTGCTGATCGGGGCAAAGGATCGGTACCATCGTCGTGACCCGACGCTTGTTGTCCTCTCCTGCGGTTCCTAGCTCGACACGTGCGAGTTGGTAGGCATCGAGGGTTCCACCTCTCATGGCCTTACAGATGCTTTGGTCACTGCTGAAAGCTCCAGAGCCAAGGCCCGAACCTGGCCTAAACGGGATCCCCGCAGCGGTCAGTGCGGCTGCATACTCGTTGTACAACGCCTGTTCTGGGCTTACCGTAGTTGTCGGTGCGGCGGCCGATGAAGAAGGGGAAACCGCAGTGGTCGTGGCGTCGGGGAGAGAGTTTGTAGATTCCTCGCTCCCGCAAGCGGCCAGTGGAAAGATAAGGGCAGCGCAAACCGCCAGCAAAGTTCGTCTCATGAGAGAACTTTAGGCGATCGTCGCGAAAGGACTGCCCCCCCCCGATTTCTTTCGCAGGCAGACTGGTGTTTAGTTCGCTCGGATCGCAGCCGACTAGTCTCCCTCGAAGGCTGAATCCACGAGTTGAACTACATCGCCGACGTTGACTGTGACTTCTTTCTGCTGCTTGGTGAAACCAGGTGCATTTGAGGAGATCGTCTCTCGGGTGACTCGCCGCGGCTGCATTGACTCTGGAAGTGTAATACCGCTCATGAAGCCTTCACCGCCCGTTGTCACCCTGCGGTAAGTCTCTGCTGTACAAAAGTGGTCGTCGACGCTTACTACCTTGACACGAATTTTTTCCTTGAATCTCTCGCCGATCTGATCCTTCGTGTCTGGGTCGATCACAGGAATCGGATTCGGATCCATGACCGCAAAGATGGATCCGCGTAAGACGCCTTCGTAGGTGCCGCGATTGATCAGGACTGTGTAGAGGTTTACAACTTCGGCGATCTTGCCCTTGATGTCACTATCCACGGTTTGCTTCCTTGCTTCCATCTCGGATTTGTTGTCGTTGACCGTTGTTAGATAGGTCCTCGTTGAACTTCGTGATTTCCGCGGTCACTTCGGCGTTCGCAAGATCTCTCCAGTGATGTATCGCCTGGTTTGCAGAGTTGATGCCATGAACGGCGTGTGTGCGGGATCGGATGACCGCGCTCCTAGACATCTCAATGTGACCATCGCTGAGCTCTTGGAGTGCATTTTCTGCGGCCGTGAGGTCTTGGTCTATCAAGTCGCAGGCGTGTCGAACTTCGAGAACTGGACGCACCGATTTCTTCACATCGCGTTTTAGCGAATCGGAGTACCCCTTGCGCTGGTATAGGTCACAAAACCACCAGCCGAGGCTTATTCCCAGCAACGGGATTCCTAAAACCTGACATAGGCCGCCAGACGTGGTGTCGGGAAACGCGTAAGCGGCTATGCACGCCGCAACGAGCAGAGCGAGTAGTAAGGCGAGGATTCCTTTGTGCCAAGCTGGCCACCAAGACGAAGAAGTGTCGGTTGGGCTCAACGACTAGATCCTGCTGGTTGACGAGCAGATGGCGGCATGCCCACTATCATGCCGTACCGAACCGACAAGTCGGATCGCCGCCCGCGCTTCACGCTAATTTCACGCTCTTTTGCATCCCGCAAAACGAATAAAAGCCCCAGGTGAGCGGTGGTAACCGTCTCGACCTGGGACTTCATCTGTGCCCCCAGTAGGACTCGAACCTACGACCTGCGGATTAAAAGTCCGTAGCTCTACCAACTGAGCTATAGGGGCGCGGCGCAGAGTCTAACGGGACCGCAGAGTCCGTGAAAACACCACCCCCACCAGAAGGGCAATTCCGATGACGGCGATGGTCCCGCCAGTGCGATGCAGACCCGCGTCGTCGATGGTTCCGCGCATGGTCAACTCGATGACGACGGCAGCAAGGTTGGCGCCGATGTACTGGATTGTTCGGTACAGGCCGATCGCGGTCCCGACGTCGGCGGAGGTGGTCACCGAGTTGATCAGGTTCTGGTTTCCCATGTTGTTGAAGCCGTTGGGAATGCCCAGGATCGCCGCAATCAACAGGAGTGCCACGAGGGGAGTCGAGGTCGATTCGACATAGGCGATCAGAACCCCGCCAACCGCCAAGGCGGCGGTGCCGATCAGCAGGGTGATCCGTGGGCCGAATTTTCCGTACACCCTGGACGCGGACATGGTCGCGAAGATCCCGACCGCTGCGACGGGGAGCATGAAGAGCCCGGCACTGATCGGTGACATTCCGCGGGCTACCTGTAACCACTGGGGGAGTCCGAAGAAGATGCAGTAGAACGCTGTGTAGGTCAGCAGGGTCCGGCCGAGAGTCATGCTCAGTGCGCGGTTTCGCGCGACGGCACGGACGTCGATGAACGCCGAGGCGGTTCGACGTTCCCACCAGACGAACAGGAACGCGAAGAGGGCCGTCGATGGGACGAGGTACCACTTCGCGTGCTCGGCGAGAGACAGGAGAAAAAGCATCGTCGACGTCGTCAGTGCCAGAAACAGGGCGATGCCGAGTGGGTCGAGAGACTTGAACAACGCAGCGGCACCGGCCCGGTCGGGTAGGGCGGAGTCGCTCGGAGCGGCGAAGAGGACCCATATCGCAGTGACGACGACAAGTGGGAGGTTCACCCACATGATCGACTGCCACCCGAGTGTGCCGACCAGCAACCCGCCGAGAGTGGGCCCCAGCGCGACGACCGATTGAGCGCAAATGGTGAGTGTTGCTATAGCTGAACGGGTTTGAGTCCGGTGGCGGTCCGCGTATTCGCGGATGACGGTCATTGCGTTCGGATACTGTGTCGCCGTGCCGATTCCGAGCAGGATTCGTGCGGCGATCAGCCAACCCAGCGACGGAGCGAGCGAGCCGAGGATCGATCCGGCAGCGATCAGTCCCAACCCGGCGAGGTAGACGCGTTTGGCGCCGAGGATCGATCCGAGTCGCCCGGCCGCAGGGGCCGTGACCGCGGTCGCGATGTAGAGGGCCGAGATTACCCAGGCCGTACCGGAACTCGAACCGAAGTATGTTGCGATCGGGACGATTGCCACCGCAATCATCGACGAGTTCAGTGCCTGAAGAACCGTCCCCGAACCGAGAGCAAGGCTCAGCTTCAGTGGAACGGAGGTTTGGGGCGTCGGCGTTTCGACGACTGCGGTCACGGGTTCATCAGTGACTCCTCTGAAGTCGGTGTCGATGCTGATACCGGGGAAGCGCCCTGGCCTAGTCTGCGCAGGATGCGGCCGGCGATCAGCAGCAGATCGCGCTCGGCCTCGGTGCACTCGGCGTCGATGACCTCGGCCAGCCACTCTGTGCGTTTCGTTCGGTCTTCGTGAAGGGTCGAGGTGCCGAGTTCGGTCATCGTGACCAAGGCCGCGCGGCCGTCCGATGGATCCGCCCTTCGCGTCACCATGCCCTGTTCTTCGAGCGCGGCCACGGTTTTTGCGATTGATTGCGGCGTGACGCGCTCGAATTTTGCCAACTCTTTGGCGGTCAACGGACCTTGTCGATCGAGGTGGCCGAGGGCCTGGATCTGGCTCGGCGTGAGCTTGTGGTCGTTGCGTTTGGTGCGCAGGCGCCGGACGAAGGCACCCAGATCGTCCCAAAGTACGTCGATCTCGTCTCGAGCCTTGCTGCGACCCCTAACTACGTTCATTTAGACAGTCTAACTGTGTTGTTTTGATGCTGCCAGTACGGTTTCGATGGGGTGAGTCCCATGGCGTGGTGGACTTTAGATAAGGTCGACACCAGCAGAAACGTGTGTCGGTAATCCGCTCGGGGC